>JAFIGS010000015.1 GCA_017849615.1 Pseudolabrys sp.
ACGCAACCTCCGGGCTCGGGCGGCGCCGGGGCACCGCTCGCCGGCACTAAGACCGGCCGCGAGGAGCTCGCTGATGGTGAGCGCTACCCGTTCCCCGGTCGGGAGCGGATCAGCCGCCAGAAGCGCGGCCCGGCATCGTAACGACACCGCATGGAGCGCCGCGAGGCGCAGGCCTTCTCCGATCGCAAGGAGAGGCCGCACCGAAAGGTGCACCGTTCGGGCGCCGCGCGGCGCTCCATTCCCTCACCGGATACGGTGAGGCGCGAGAGGGGAAGTCCGGCGCACCCGGCGCCGTTCAAACAATACGGGCGCCGTCGCATGTCCGCCCGAATGCGGCGGCGCACATGCGTCATCCGATCGACCAGCGAGGCTGCCCGCGATGTTCCGTTTCTCTGCCATTGTGCTGCTGCTGGCGCTGTCGTCGCCGGCGCTCGCCTATGTGGGCGAGAACCTTCTGGTGTCGCTGCCCGACGGCTGGAAGATCGACTTCCAGAAGAAGCAGGGCAACACGCAGATCACCGAGATGGTGCCTAAGGCCGAGAGTGTGAACGGCTGGACCGAGATGGTCACGGTGCAGGTCTTTCACGGTCTCCAGGCGAAGCCCGAGCAGTTTCGCGACCGCATCGCCGGGCTGTGGGGCAAGTCGTGTCCGGGCGCCGAAAGCGCGCCGATCGTCAGCGCGGTGGAGAACGGCTATCCGGTGACGATGTGGCTGTCGTCCTGCCCGCACAACAAGGACACCGGCAAGCCGGAGTTCACCTTCATGAAGGCGATCGCCGGCAAGGACAGTTTCTACGTGGTGCAGAAGGCGTTCAAGGCGGCGCCGTCGAAGGAGCAGACCGCGACCTGGACGCAATATCTGCGCAAGGTCGGCGTCTGCGACACGCGCCTTGCGGATCGCGCATGCCCGGCGGGAATTAAATGAACTGTAGCCCGGGTGGAGCGAAGCGCAACCCGGGACGGTTGTCCCGGATCTCGCTCACGCTCATCCGGGCTACGAGCCCGTTACGCCGTCTTCAAACGCGGCACCAGTCTGAGCACATTGTCGCGCTTGATTGCCCTGGCTTCGTCCGGCTTGAAGAAGGTGTCGATCGGCTTCACATATTCTTCGGAGCGGCGATAGGGATAGTCCGAACCGAACACGATCTGCGAGGCCGGCACCATTTTCGCCAGCGCCGACAAGGTCACCTCATTGGGGATGGCGGCGGTGTCGTAATAGAAACGGTTGATCTGCTTGTTGATCTGCGCGCGCGTCACCTTGCCGGCGAAAGGCGGCCGGGCGATCGATTGCACCGTGAAGCGCTCGTAGAACGACGTGATCGAGCCGCCGCCATGCGACCAGATCCAGTTGATGTCGGGATATTTCTCGCCGAAGCCGGAGAAGATCACGGTGAAGATCGAGCGCGTCGTGTCGGTGCCGTATTCGATCAGCGCCGGGTCGATGTCGCGCACCAGGTTGACGCAGCAGTTCGCCGCGGTCGGGTGCGTGTAGACGGTGGCCTTGCGGCGGTTCAGCTCGGCCCAGACCGGCTCGAGCTCGGCATAGCCCAGCCACTTGTCGCCGTAGCTGGTCATCACGCCGACGCCGTCCACCTTGAGCGTGTCGAAGGCGTATTCGATTTCCTTGAGGCTCTCGTCGATATGCGGCAGCGGCAGCATCGCCCAGGTGCCGAAGCGGCCGGGATGGCTCGTCTCCAGCTTCTTGGCGAACTCGTTGGACTCGCGGGCGATGCGCGCTGCCGTCGGTGCGTCGAAGGGGTTGAGCTGCGGCGTGGTCGGCGAGGTGATGGCGACGCCGACGCCGCCTTTGTCCATGTCCTCGATCGTCTTCTCGACCGTCCAGTTGTTCACCGGCGGCGAGTCCTGCTTGACGCTCTTGAGCGCGGTCACCCAGCTCGGCGGCGAGATGTGATGATGCACGTCGATGATCGAGCCTTTGGCCTGCGCATAGGCCTTCGGCAGAAAGCCGGCAAGCGGTGTTACCGCGTAGGGCAAGGCCGCGGCGCCGCCGGCGAGCAACGCGCGGCGGGAGAGATGCGGGCCGTGCGCTTGACCGCACTGGCACGACGGGGACAGACGCAACGACATCGCAAGGACCTCCCGGCTGATGGCCGCATCGCAGCGGCGCTGTTCTTGTCCGGTGAGGCTAGCGGGAGAGTCGTGTGCTGTGAACGAAAGAACATGCTGCGGCGCAGTGGTCGCATTGCGATAGCTTATGGGGCGAGCGCCCGCGCGGCCGCCCAAAACAAACGCGGTATAAATTCGTCAGGTATCAGCCCGCGTTCAGAGTTGGGCGCATACCACAGCCGGTTGCGTGTGGTATGGTTCCCCTCAGGACGCGCGTGTGTGTTGAGGAGGCGCATATGGCATCCGGATTTGACGACACCTTGCGGTGGGTCCATCGGACGAACATCGAGCGCTACCGGCAGATTTTGCGTACGCCGCTGTCGGGAGAAGAGCGCAGCTTCGTGCGCCGGTGCATCGGCGAGGAGCAGGCGGCCATGGCGGCGCTCGAGGGCGCAGGCCGGCCGGCGGATCCGGCGGTACGAATCGACAAGGTCGGCTAGACTGCCCCCGATCATCGTTTTCGGGGCTGTGACTGATGGCGACCACCACTGCTCGTCCTGGCGCGGATCGCCTTGGCGCCGCGTTGCGCGCCGAATTGCCGATGATCGTCGGCCTCGCGATGGCCGCCGTGCTGGTCACCTTCGGCCACGGCTGGACCCGCGATTTTTCCAATCTGGCTTTCACCGCCGCCATCTTCGCCGTGCTGTTCGTGGTGATGATCTGGTGCGCCTTCGGCGTCGTCCGGCACGCCGAAGTCTTGGCGCATTATTGCGGCGAGCCTTACGGCACGTTGATCCTCACTCTGTCGGTCGTTTCGATCGAGGTCACCATCATGGCCACGATCATGCTGACCGGCGATCCCAACCCGACCTTGCCGCGCGACACGGTCTATGCGGCGGTGATGATCGTCCTGAACGCCATGGTCGGCATTTCGGTCATTGTCGGGGCGCTGCGCCACCGCGAGCAGCAATACAGCCTGCAGGGCGCGGTCGCCTTTCTCGCCGTCATCACCACGCTGGCGGTGATTTCGCTGATCGTGCCGACCTTCACCAAATCGACGCCGGACAGTTCGGTGACGCACGCCCAGGCGCTCGCCTTCGCCGTGCTGACCACCATGCTCTATGGCGGCTTTCTGGTGATCCAGACCATGCGGCATCGCACCTTCTTCGTCGAGGCCGATGCGGGCGACGAGAGCGCGGAGGGCGAGGGCGGTGCGCCGGTCTATCCGGCCTGGGTGCACGCCATTCTCCTGTTGCTGACCTTGTTGCCGGTGGTGCTGCTGGCGGAATCGCTGGCCCTGATCGTCGATTTCGCGCTCGACACGCTGCATGCCCCCGCGACAGTGGGCGGCATCATCATCGCCATTCTGGTTCTCGCGCCCGAGGGTCTGTCGTCATTCCGGGCGGCGGCGCAGAATCATCTGCAGCGCTCGGTCAATTTGTCGCTGGGCTCGGCGCTGTCCACGATCGGCCTCACCATCCCGGCGATGCTGTTGATCAGCCTGTTCACCGGCACGCCGCTGCAGCTAGGCCTGGCCCCGGCCGACGCGATCCTGCTCGGGCTCACGCTGCTGATCGCGCAGATGACGTTCTCCGGCGCGCCGACCAACATCCTGCTCGGCGGCGTGCACATCGTCGTGTTCGCGACGTTCATGGTGCTGATCTTCAACCCATGAAAAAGCCGTGCCCGGGAGGGCACGGCTTCATTCGATGGTCGCCGCTCAGGTTACTGGTTGTTCTGAGCGGGCGGGGTCGCGGGGGCCGGAGCCATCGGCGAGGTCGCGCCCGAGCCGGTCGTGCTCGGCGGCGTCACGTTGCGGGCCGGAGGGGCACCGGCGGGCGAGGTGATGGCCGGATTATTCGCGGTCACGGGCGTGCCGGCGTCGTTGCCGGTATGCCAGTTCCCCATCACGAGAACGGCAATCAGGATCGCAGCGGCAATGCCGCCAACCCACGCCCATGTCGAACTCGAACCGGGACGCTGGATTTCCGACTCCTGCAGCGCCGGATCATGCGTTGGGCGGGTGTCAAAACGCGGATCGTTCAAACGGGGGTCGCTCATGGCAGTTCCTCCTGGTTCCAGCTTCGCGCATTGGCTTGCTCGGTGAACGTGCGCACGTCGCAAAAGTTGCGCATGGCCGACCCGCAAAGAACCGGGTTCCGATGGAACCATGATGCGTCGCCGCGATGCGGATGCTATAGCGCCGGTTCCCGCCCATGCCGGGCATCACGTCGTCGGGTTTCGCTACATCATGCCGGACTTGCGGTTATCGAACGTCGCTGTCGCGTCGGCGCCGATTCTGTTCGTGCTGTTGTGGAGCACGGGATTCATCGGCACCCGCTATGGCCTGCCTTATATCGAGCCGATGACATTCCTGGCCGTGCGGATGACGGCCGTCGTCGTGCTGATGGCGCTGATCGCCGTAATCTTCGGCGCGCGGCTGCCGGACGGGGCGGGCATCGGCCACAGTTTCGTCACCGGTCTGCTGGTGCATGGCGTCTATCTCGGCGGCGTTTTTCTGGCGATCAGTCAGGGCGTGCCGGCCGGCATCTCGGCGCTGATCCCCGGTCTGCAGCCGATCCTCACCTCCACCATCGCCAATCGCTTCATGGGCGAGAAGGTATCGCCGCTACAATGGGCCGGCCTCGTTCTCGGCCTTGTCGGCGTTGCGCTGGTGCTGCACGACCGTCAGATGCTGGCCGACGCCAGCATCCTCGGCTGGGCCGCCAGCGTCGTGTCGCTGATCGGCATCACGCTCGGCTCGCTCTATCAGAAGCGCTTCGGCGGCGGCATCGACTGGCGCAGCGGCAACACGATCCAGTATCTCGGCGTCGCGGTCGCCTTCTGGCTGATCGCATTCGCCTTCGAGACCCGCGTCATCCATTGGACCGGCGAATTGATCGGCGCGCTGGTCTGGCTGGTGGTCGTCCTGTCGATCGCGACCGTCGCCTTGATGTACTGGCTGATCCGCCGGTCGGCGGCGACCAGCTTCGCCAGCCTGTTCTATCTGGTGCCGGCGACCACGGCGCTGATGGCCTATGTTCTGTTCGGCGAGAAGCTCGACGCGCTGTCGATCTTCGGCATGGTGATCTGCGCCGCCGGCGTGCTGGTCGTCAATCGCGGCGGCCGGCCCAGGCCGGCGGCCGAATAGGCGGCGGCTTACTTCTTCTCCATCACCAATTGCGTCTGGGTGACCAGCGCGCACAGGCGGCCGTCGGCGCGGGTGATCCTCGTCTGCCAGACCATGGTGGTGCGGCCGCGATGCAGCGGGGTGCATTCGGCATAGGCGGTGTCGCCGACGGGGATGGCGGCGAAGAAGTTGGTCTTGCTCTCGATCGTCGTCGTGGTCTGGCCGGGCTTGAGATTGGCCGAGGTCGCGGTGCCGCCCAGATTGTCCGCCAGCGCCATGATCGCGCCGCCATGCATGATGTTGAAACGGTTGTTCAGCTCCTCGCGCATCGGCAGCTCGGCCGTGACCTTCTCGGCCGACATGTGGGTGATCCTCAGGCCGAGATGCTCGGCAAAGGGCGGCTGCTTGAAGGCGGCTTCGTTGACGTCGGACATGCGCGGGCTCCGCAGGGCACAAGAAAAGGGCGCGGGACCGGCCCGCGCCCTCGATCTATAGCCACACCGGTATTGCGCTGTCGCGGCCTATTTGGGCTGCGGCGCGATGCGAATGTAGGGGCGGGGCTGCTTGTAGCCGCCCGGCCAGATCTTCTTGGCTTCCTCGTCGCTCACCGCGCCGGTGATGATGATGTCGTCGCCCTGTTTCCAGTTCGCGGGCGTCGCAACGCGATGCTTGGCGTTGAGCTGGAGGGAGTCGAGGACGCGCAGGATTTCGTCGAAGTTGCGGCCCGTGGTCATCGGATAGACCAGGATCAGCTTGATCTTCTTGTCCGGGCCGATGATGAAGACGTTGCGGACGGTCTGGTTGTCGGCCGGGGTGCGGCCTTCCGATGTGCCGCCGGTCGCGGCCGGCAGCATGCCCCAGGCCTTCGAGATCGACAGGTCGGTGTCGCCGATCATCGGATAGTTCGGCGCGAAGCCGACCACGTCCTTGATGTCGACCGACCACTTCTTGTGATTGTCCACCGGATCGACCGACAGGCCGATGATCTTGGTGTTGCGCTTGTCGAACTCGGGCTTGAGGCGCGCCATGGTGCCGAGTTCGGTGGTGCAGACCGGCGTGAAGTCCTTGGGATGGGAGAACAGCACCGCCCAGGAATCGCCGAGCCAGTCGTGAAAGCGGATCTTGCCTTCGGTGGTTTCCGCTTCGAAATCCGGGGCGACGTCGCCGATTGCCAGGGTCATTTCAGTCTCCAAACGTCAGTTGGTTAGGATTCGTCGCGCTTTATATAAGGTAGGCCTTCGAGGCGAAACAGCGGCGGAACTAAAAGGGAAATCTCACCTTCGCGTCCTGTCGGGGGAGAATGCAGGTTTTACATATCGTCTCCGCGGCAGCATATTCATCCGCCGTGCAAGGGAGCCGGGCCGGGTCTCGCAATGTCGATCGGTGATCTTCTCCTGCGTCTGACCATTGCTCTCGGTATCGGGCTGCTGGTCGGCGTCGAGCGCGGCTGGAAGACGCGCGCCATGACGCCTGGCTCGCGTGCTGCCGGTATTCGCACCTTCATTTTGTGTGGTCTGCTCGGCGGCGTCATCGCGGCGCTGGCGCAATATGTTGGCACGGGCTACGGCGCCGGCCTTGTCATCGGCCTGGGCTTTGCCGTCTATGCCGCGGTCTTCACGGTTCTTCAGCGTGACGCCGATCGCGCCGCGGGAAGCTTTTCAGCGACAACCGTCTTTGCCGGGCTGCTCACATTTGCGCTTGGCGCGCTCGCGGTAGCCGGCGACAGCCGCGTGGCGGCGGCTGCCGCGGTGGCGATGACCGGCGTGCTGGCGATCCGCAACGAGATCCATGGCTGGCTCGACCGCATCACCTGGCCGGAACTGCGCTCGGCGCTGGTGCTGCTCGCGATGACCTTCATCGTCCTGCCGGTGGTGCCCGATACGACCATCGGCGGCGATCCCGGAGTCAACCCGCGCGAGGTCTGGCTGATCGCCATTGTGCTCGCCGGCGTGTCGTTTCTGGGATACGCCGCGGTCAAGATGTTCGGCGCCGAACGCGGCGTGCTGGTCAGCGCGTTGGCGGGCGGGCTGGTATCGTCGACGGCGGTGACGGTGGCCAATGCCCGGCGCGCGGCCACGGGCGAGGGCGCGGTGGATGTGCTGGCTTCGGGCGTCGCGATCGCCACGGCGCTGTCGTTCCTGCGCGTCACGGCCATCGTCGCGGCGCTGCAGCCCGGCCTCTTGGTACTGGTTGCGCCGGCGCTCGTGGCGGCCGCGCTGGCCGCGGCAGCCTACGCCATCGTCACCGTATACTGGCGCGGTGCCGACCATGGTGGCCGGGTCCGGCCTGACGGCTTCAGCAATCCGTTCAGCTTCTGGCCGGTAGTCGGTTTTGCCGTGTTGCTCGGCGCCACGATGGTGGCCGGGCGGCTGGTCGTCGAAACCTTCGGTACGGAGGCCAGCTTTATCGGTGCCGTCGCGCTCGGGCTGTTCGATGTCGACGCCGTGACGGCGGCGACCAGCCGGCTGGTGCCGGTCCCGCTCGATGAGCGCGCCGCCAGCATGACGATTTTGCTCGCTGTGGTCGCCAACACCGCCAGTAAACTGACACTTGCGGCGGTCATGGGGCGGGGACGCTTCGCCGTCGAGGTGGCGGCGATGACGCTGCTGTGCTGGCTCGCTGGCGGCGCTGGCTTGTGGCTGGCGACCTCGGCTGGATTCGCCGTCCCACATTGACATTTTATTGCAGTGCCGCAGAGTGAGGCCATTAAGCGGCGGGGACCCTCGACTACATGTTCAAGCGCATTCTGATCGCCAACCGCGGCGAAATCGCCTGCCGGATCATCAAGACCGCCCGCAAGATGGGGATCGAGACCGTTGCGGTCTATTCGGAGGCCGACAAGGACGCGCTCCACGTCGAAATGGCCGATACCGCCGTGCTGATCGGCCCGCCCCCCGCAGCGCAGAGCTATCTGATCATCGAGAAGATCATCGCCGCCTGTCAGGAGACCGGCGCCGAGGCCGTGCACCCCGGCTACGGCTTCCTGTCCGAGCGCGAGGCCTTCCCGAAGGCGCTCGAGGCGGCCGGGATCGTCTTCATCGGGCCCAACCCCAAGGCAATCGCCGCCATGGGCGACAAGATCGAGTCCAAGAAGGCCGCCGCCGCCGCCAAGGTCTCGACCGTGCCCGGCCATCTCGGCGTCATCGCCGACGAGAAGGAGGCGGTGAAGATCGCCAACGACATTGGCTACCCGGTGATGATCAAGGCCTCGGCCGGCGGCGGCGGCAAGGGCATGCGCATCGCCTGGTCCGAGAAGGAAGTCGCCGAAGGCTTTGCCCGCTCGCGCTCGGAAGCCAAGTCGTCGTTCGGCGACGACCGCATGTTCATCGAGAAGTTCATCGTCGATCCGCGCCACATCGAAATCCAGTTGCTTGGCGACAAGCACGGCAATGTCATTTATCTGGGCGAGCGCGAATGCTCGATCCAGCGCCGAAACCAGAAGGTCATCGAGGAGGCGCCGTCGCCGCTGCTTGATGAGGCGACGCGCAGGAAGATGGGCGAGCAGTCGGTCGCGCTGGCGAAAGCCGTCGGCTACGACTCCGCCGGCACCGTGGAGTTCGTCGCCGGGCAGGACCGCAGCTTCTTCTTCCTGGAGATGAACACGCGCCTGCAGGTCGAGCATCCGGTGACCGAATTGATCACCGGCATCGATCTCGTCGAGCAGATGATCCGCGTCGCCGCGGGCGAGAAGCTGTCGATCAAGCAGGAGGACGTGAAGCTGAAAGGCTGGGCGGTCGAGAGCCGCGTCTATGCCGAGGATCCGTATCGCAATTTCCTGCCGTCCACCGGGCGCCTGACGCGCTACCGTCCGCCGGTCGAGCAGGTCATCGACGGCGTCACCGTCCGCAACGACACCGGCGTCTACGAGGGCGGCGAGATTTCGCTGTTCTACGACCCGATGATCGCCAAGCTCGTCACGCACGCGTCGACGCGTGCCGAAGCGGTTGAGGCGCAGGGCGATGCGCTCGATGCTTTCGTCATCGACGGCATCCGTCACAACATTCCGTTCCTGTCGGCGCTGATGGCGCATCCGCGCTGGAAGTCCGGCAAGCTCTCGACCGGATTCATCGCCGAGGAGTTCCCCGAAGGCTTCCATCCGCAGGCGCCGGAAGGCGGGCGCGCCGAGGTGATCGCCGCCGTCGCCGCCGCGATCGATCATGTGCTTGGGGAGCGCAAGCGGCAGATCTCGGGCCAGATGAACGGCCGCGTTGTGACGCGCGAGGCCAATCGCGCGGTGTGGCTCGGCGAACAGGAATACCGCCTGGAAGTAAAGCGTGAGAACGGCACCATCGGTGTCCGCTTCGACGGCAAGGATGGCAACAAGAGCGCCGTGCGCCATCTGGAATCGAGCTGGAAGCCGGGCGAGCCGCTGTGGGCCGGCACCATCGACTCCAAACCGGTCGCCGTGCAGGTGCGGACCATTCCGAACGGCTTTGCGCTGTCCTATCAGGGCGTCGAAGCCAAGGTCTTCGTGTTCACCGAACGCGAGGCCGCTTACGCCCGGCTCATGCCGGTGAAGCAGGCGGCCAATACGGCCAAGCTGGTGCTGTGCCCGATGCCGGGCCTCGTCGTCTCCATCGCCGTGGCCGAAGGCCAGGAAGTGAAGGCGGGCGAGACCGTGGCGGTGGTCGAGGCCATGAAGATGGAAAACGTATTGCGCGCCGAGATCGACGGCACGGTGAAGAAGGTGAACGCCAAGCCGGGTGACAGCCTGGCGGTGGACGCGGTGATCATCGAGTTCGCCTGACGCGCCTCAGCGCGTGGCGGCGCCGTCGGCCCGCACCGAGCTGGCCTGCACGAAACCCTTGGCGAGCGCGTGGTAGATGCCCTCCGGGCAGACCGCGCGCGAGCACGCATAGGCGATTAGTGACGCGGCCATCACCGGCACGACCATTGCGTGATTGCCGGTCATCTCGGTGACGATGACGAAAGCCGTGATCGGCGCCTGCACGACGCCGGCGAAGTAAGCCACCATGCCGAGAATGACGATGGGCCCGACCGGCGCGCCGTGGAAAAACTGCGCCACATTGCTGCCGATGCCGGCGCCAACCGCGAGCGACGGCGCGAAGATGCCGCCGGGGATGCCGCTGATGGCGGTCAGCGCCGTGGCGGCGAACTTCAGCAGCCCGAAGCTTTCAGGCAACGGCGTACCGTTTTCCAGCGCCGTTTTCACCTGCTCATAGCCGGTGCCATAGACGAGGTCGCCGGAAGTCAGGCCGCAGAGCGCGACACCGAGGCCGCACAGACCGGCGAGGACAAGCGGACGCTTCTTCAAGAATGTGCCGGCCAGGCTCGGCAGGCCGCGCGCAGCGGCGATGACGAAGCGGCTGAACAGGCCGCCGCACAATCCGCCGATCACGCCGCAGATCGGCACCGCCAGCCAGTCGGCGCCATTCTGCAGCATCATCGGCGTGCTGCCGAAATAAGTGTAGTTGCCGACGAGGGCGAGGGTGGTGAGGCCGGCGGCGATGACGGCGGACAGGATGAGGCCGCTGGCGCGCGTTTCGAAGCTGCGGCTCAATTCCTCAATGCCGAACACAATGCCCGCCAGCGGCGTATTGAACGCGGCGGCAACGCCGGCCGCGGCGCCGGCCAGAACGAGGCCGGGCTGGCGGCGCGGTGACAGGCGGCCGGCGGCAAACATGATCGACGCGCCAATCTGCACGGTCGGTCCCTCGCGGCCCGCCGAGGCGCCGCAGAGGAGGCCGAGCAAGGTCAGCAGCACCTTGCCGATGGCGACACGGATCGACACCAGCCGCGCGCGGGCGCCCTGATCGGTCAACTGGCGGGCGGCGATCGCCTGCGGGATGCCGCTGCCCTGCGCGCTCGGAAAGTACTGCCGCGTCAGCAGCACGGCGAGCACGAAGCCCGCGGGGGTCACTCCGAGGGCGATATAGTGCGAATAGCCGAGCAGCATGGCAAAGCCGCGCTGCGCCCAGTCGGCCAGCGCGGCGAGCGCGACCGCGGCGCCCCCGACGGCGATGCCGCCGAGCACGAACAGCAGGCGTCGTCGCCAGCGCGCCGACAGCACTTTCATTTGGCGCATACGACGGACCGAGCGAATGGGAAACATTGGCGGCTATCCCGTCAGGGCGCGGGCGGAAGGGCGGTCGGCTCCGTGCTGCTGTAGGTCCGCCGCCCGGAGGTGGCAACCGCGAATTTCACGCAAATGACGCCGCGCAGGAACCGCGTTTCGCTCGCGCGCGTTGGGGCCCTGATGCCTATCGAAGGAGATCGCCGATGCCCCGAAAGCCACGCAACCCCGATCTCGAGAGCAACACCGCGCCGGACCTCATCGACGAGGACCGGCGCCGCGACCTCCCGAAGACGCGGCCCGATACGCTCGGCGAGCGCACCGGGCGCGGCGAGGAGGTGCCGGCGGGCGGTGGCTTCACGCCGCCCGAAGATGGCGGCAATCCGCAGCATCCTGTCCATGACGAGGATGAGGAGGACATGATGCCGGAGGATTACGAGCGCGAGATCGACAGCATCGACGGCGCGGAGCTGGACGACGACGAGGAAATCGAAGAGGACGACACGGTGCACTGACGCGCGGCTCGGCTCTGCTATAGTTCCGGGGTGAATCTCTATTTCGCTTACGGCTCAAACATGCACCGCGCCGCCATGACGGCGCGCTGTCCCGCTGCCCACGCCGTCGGCGCCGCGCGGCTCGACGGCCATGAGTTCTTTATCGGCGTCGATGGCTGGGGGTCGGTGCGCCGCGCGCCGGGGCGCACCGTGCATGGCGTGCTGTGGCGGCTGACGCCGCGGGATCTCGCAGCGCTTCACGCCTACGAACTGCTCCACAAGGAAATTTATCTGGTGCGCTATCTTCCGGTCCGGGTCGGTTCGCGCACCGTGCTGTCCATGGTCTATCTCCTGCGCCGCACCAGCGCCGGGCGGCCCAAGCCCGGCTATGCCGAAATGTGCGCGGCGGCGGCGCGGAGCTGGGGCCTGCCGGAGCGTCATGTCCGCGTCATCGCGCGGTGGTCGATATCGCGCTGGACCGGCAGCCGGCTGATCGGGCAGGGCGAGGCATGAGGGAAGCGCGGTGAGCGAAGCGGTGATTGTCCATCTCGTCGTCCACGGTCGTGTCCAAGGTGTTGTCTACCGCGCCTTCGTCGAGAGCGAAGCACGGACGCGAGGTCTTCACGGCTGGGTGCGCAACTGCCGCGACGGCACCGTCGAGGCCGTGCTCGCCGGCGATGCGGCGCTGATTGAGGACATGACCGCCGTCTGCAAGCGCGGACCGTTCGGCGCGCGCGTCGATGCCATCCATCGGTCCGACGGCCATGCCTCGTCGCTCAAAGAGCGTGCGCCGGGTCAGGTGTTCTCGGTGCTGCCGACGATCTGAACGCGGCGTTTGTTTTATCCGGATACTGTGATGGCAGACGAAAAAAAAAGCCGCCATTTGCGGCGGCCTTTCCAGTTTCTCACGCGGTCTTGTCGATCGTCTGGCCGGTGCCTGGCGCCGGCGCCGCCTGGATCGGGGACTGCGCCCCCGTATCGTCCGCGTCACCATCCACGTCAGGACCAGTGCCTTCTGCGCGCTCCATGCCGCTTGACGGCATGATCGGCGCTGAGCCGATAGCTGGAATGCTCATTGCGTTTCTCCTGCAGCCGCCCCTTGTCCTTTCATTGCGCAATGGACATGAAAACTCTGTTAAATGAAATGTGGGTCAAAACCTGACGGCTGTTTATTTTAAATCGGGATGCTCACCGGAAGGGAGAGAATGGTATCAGCATCAGGGCGCGGCGGCGTCCGCAGCTTGCGCGTTTACAGTCGTCCCGAACAATTCCTCGAACGCCCGCCGGAAGCTGATGTCGAATTCCGGCATGGTCGTCGTGTGGCCGAGATCGGCGAGGCTGGTGACGCCGTAGCGTTGCACCGAGACGCCGCAGGGCACGATACCGCCGAAGTGCGAGAGGTCGGGCTCGATATTGACGGCGACGCCGTGCAGCGTCACCCATTTGCGCACGCGGATGCCGAGCGCGGCGATCTTGTCCTCGAAGCCGTCTCCCTTGTCGGACCGTTTCACCCAGACGCCGATGCGGTCCTCGCGCCGCTCGCCGCGCACATTGAAGGCGGCGAGGCTGCGGATGATCCATTCCTCGAGCGTGGCGACGAAGCGGCGCACATCAGGCCCGCGCCGGCGCAGGTCGATCATGACATAGCCGACCCGCTGGCCGGGGCCGTGATAGGTCATCTGGCCGCCGCGGCCCGAATCGAACACCGGGAATCGGGCGTCGAGGACGTCGGCAGCATCGGCGGACGTGCCGGCGGTGTAGAGCGGAGGGTGCTCGACCAGCCAGACGAGTTCCGGCGCCTCGCCCCGGCTGATGGCCTCGGAACGCGCCTCCATGAAGGCCACGGCCTCCGGATAAGGCGTCAAACCCTCGGAAATCCACCATTCGACCGGCCGCGCGCCGGGGGCGGGCAGCATGCCGACATCGAGGAGATCGCGCGCGTTAATCACCGGTTAACCATAGTGAGGCGACCTTGAACCAGGCCAGTCACAGGGGCGGGCAGAGACGACATACAGGAATTTGGGAACTTGGCCACTTTCGACAAGGTTTCGGTCGACATAACGGTCGTGCTCGGGACGACCACCATGCCGATCCATCAGGTGCTCCGGCTCGGCCGCGGCGCCATCATAGAGCTCGACGCTTCCGAGGACGACGCCGTCAAGGTGCTGGCCAACAACATGCCGGTGGCGCAGGGCACCGTCGTGGTCAACGGCAACCGCATTGCGGTCGAGGTCGGCGAACTGCTGCCGCGCTCGCCGGATATGCGGTAACACGCACCCAAGTCGCACACAGACGAAAAAAAAAGCCCCGCAAGCGGGGCTTTTCTTTTGCAAAATCACTTCGGATTTTGGTGCGGCCGAGAAGACTCGAACTTCCACGGTGTTACCCGCTGCCACCTCAAGGCAGTGCGTCTACCAATTCCGCCACGGCCGCATATCGTGAGTGACCGAAATCACCCTCAGCGGCGGTCCTGTATCAAATAGGGTCCCGCCACACAAGGGCCGAAGGCGCTTTCCCGGGCCTTCGCCGGTGGATTTTTCGTCGTCCCGTCAATCCGTTAGCCGGGCGGCCGATTTGGGCCTCACACCGCTTCGATGCGGATCGGCTTGGCGCCTTCGTAGAGGACGGCGCGGCCGAATTCGTAGAGCCGGTCCATGCCCGAGGTCAGGGTGATGAAGTGGTTGCCGGCGAGCTGGCCGAGCTTCGAGGCGAAATGCACGGCGCCGTAGGACAGCAGAATTTCGGTTTCGCTGATGCCGCCGGGATAAACGATCATCTGGCCGGGATGCGGATAGCTGGTGTGGTTTTCGTAGGTGAGGCCGAGGTCGAGATCGCCGAGCGGGACCCAGACGCCTTCGCCGCTCCAGCGGACGTGAATAACCTTCTCCTCATAGGGCAGCAGCTTCTTGAACACCGCGACGGTCTTGGGCGCGAGCTCGGTCTCGAACTTCGCGTCGAACACGAATGAGCCGGCGGTGATACGAAGCTTGTCCATGAAGCGCTCCTGGTATGTCGAAGGGATTCCAGCCCCGTTTCGCCGGCGATGCTGCACCGACAGGCGCTTTCTGACAATCCGCCGGCCGGCGAATGCCGTCAGGGGCTGATGACGGTCGAAACGACCCGGGGCCATCCCGGCTTTTCCGTGGCCGCGACGTCGGCCTGGCCGCGCTCCGGCACCGAGGCCGGCCGGTCGCCGACGGGGACGGCCTGCACGATCCGGTAGCCATTGGCCTTCAGGCGCTTGAGCAGCATCGGCACGGCGCGGGCGGTCGCCGGATGGATGTCATGAAGCAGCAGCACGCCGCGGTGGCCTTTGGCCTCGATGCGCGCCATCGCGCGTTGCACGATCTGTTCGGCGGTAATGCCGCGATGCCAGTCGTCGGCGACCTCATCGGCGCTCCACACCGACAGCGATTGGGACTCCGCATAGGTTTCGATCTGCCGCGAGCGCGACAGTCCCGGCACGCGGAAGAACGGCGCCAGGGCGCGTTCGTCGCCGAGCGCCGCCTTGACCGCCGCAATGCCATCGCCGATTTCGCCGGCGACGCGCGCCTGCGCCATTTGATTCATCCGCAGCGGATGGCGGTGGCTGTGGGTACCCACGACATGGCCGGCATTGTAGATGCGGCGGACCATGTCCGGATTGGCGCGCGCCATGGTGCCGACCAGGAAGTAGGTGACCTTGACGCATTCGGCGGCGAGCGCGTCGAGCACGCGGTTGGTGTAGGGCGGCAGCGGGCCGTCGTCGAAGGTGATGACGACTTCATGGTCTTCCAGCGGCAGCGATTGCCGGTACTGCATCGTGCCGATGCGCGGCAGTTCGTTGCTGTCGACCGCGATGGTGCGGCTGGTGCCGAGCGCGTCGGGATTGGTGCAACCCTCGGCCTTCGCCGCCGTCGAAAAAGCCGCAAGACCCAGCGCGCTGCCGGCCAGCAGCAGCGCCGTACAAAAACGAGACATCGAAAGCACCACCCGAATAACCCATGCTCCGCGCGAATGATCGTTGCACGCGCTGCGGAGCCCCGCCGGAGACCCTAGCGGCGGAGTGCCGAGGCCTTAAGCAGGAATTGGCCGAGGGCGGCCGCGGTGGGGGTTTTGCACAGTTGTATTTTTGCCGCTGCGGCAAAAACAGAACAGGGGCGGAGAGGCTTGTGTCAGTTTGTGACGGCGCCGTGCGCCGCGACGACGTGGACGATGCGATAGCCGCGCGCTTTGAGTTCGCGCAGCAGCCGCGGCACCATCGCCGCGGTTTGCGCCTTGGTATCGTGCAGCAGCACAATCCCGCGTCCGACACGCTCGATGCGCTGCATCAGCTTTTGCAACTGCACATCCGGCGACATCGGCTCCCAGTCGCTGGCCCAGACATCGGCGCCGAAAACGACGATGCCGCGTTCCTGCAGCCGATCGAGCAGAGGCTGGCTCGAGGCAAATCCGGGGAAGCGGAAAAACGGCGTTGACGGCGTGCTGCGGGCGACGCCGGTGAGCGCGAACTCATCGCGCGAAATGCCGCGATTGATCTCGGCTTCGGCCTTGGCAAGAGGCAGGTGGCTGAGCAGCGGGTGGGAGTAGGTGTGGTGGCCGATGCTGTGGCCTTCCGCCCGGGCGCGCCGTGCGAGCCCGGGATGGGCATCTGTGTTGCGGCCAAGCAGAAAGAAGGTGGCGCGCACGCATTCGGCCTTGAGCACATCGAGCACGCGCGGTGTGGTCGTCGGCCACGGACCGTCGTCGAAGGTCAGGACCAATTCCTTGTCGGCAAGGGGCAGGGTATCGGGGAAATGCTTGCGGCCGACGCGGGGCGTGGTCGCAGCATCGACGTTGAGCACCCGGAACGTGCCCAGCGCGTCCGGCCGCCCGGTGCAGGCTTCGTTTGCGGCCGCGATCGACGGCGCGCTCAGCGCACCGATGGCAGCAAGCAGGAATGCAGTAACACCGCGCATCGAGTTCCCTGACCGAGCACCATTTGGCCGACTCTCCGTTGAGGCGTTTAGGTGGAGGTCGTCCGCCGCGTCAAGCGCCGCCGGCGCGAACCAAAAATGCGAGCATTTGCTGTTGTTTAGTTCGGAATGCCGCAAACGGTTACGCTTCATTCACCTTGTTTGCTGACCCGGCATTAAGCCTGCTGGGGTAAGCCTTTACGGGTGACCGCGGCCTGTCCGCGGAGAAGTCGTGTGGTGTCGCGTATGAGTGTGACAGACCTGCCGGGCGTCGGCACAGGTAGCGGCAAGCTGCGGACGCTCGCGGCTGCCGTGCGCATGCCTGCGGCAATCGGTTCGTCGTCGCGCCGCATGATCGTGCTGCTGGCGCTTGTGGCGCTCGTCGCAACCCTCGTCAGCACGGGCGTCGGCTATCAACTGGCACGCCACCATGATGAAACCCAGGTCGCGGCCCAACGCGCCGCGCTGCGCAACGCCGTCGCCGAATTCCGCGCCGTCTTCGGGCATTCCGACGAAATCGATCCGCGTTTCGTGCGCATGGTCGAGCAGAGCGCCCGGCTCAAGGATCTGAAATTCGACGTGGCGCCGCCCGACGACGGCCGCGAAATCCAGCCGGTCCTTGATGCCGACGGGCGCATCGCCGGCTTCTTTACTTGGCAGAAGACCGAGCCGATGGCCGAGACGGCAAAGGCCATCATGCCTTTCGCGGCCGTTCTGGCGATGGCGCTCGTCGGCTTCGCCGGCTTTTCGGTCTGGCATTTGCGCCGCGCGAGCCGGGATCTCGTCGAAAGCGAGGCGCTGGCGCGCCGGGCCGCCGATATCGACAAGATCACCGGCCTGCCGAACCATGCCAAGCTGCTCGAATTGCTCGATCTTGCGCTGGCCGAGCGCATGGACGGTGAGATCACGACGTTCGCGGTGTTTGAAATCGAAGGCATCGCGGACGTCGCCTCCAATTTCGGCGTGCTCGGCAGCGACGAACTGATCATCGCCCTGGCGAGCCGTATTCGCGAGGCCGCTCCCGCGGGCGCAGTGTGCGCGCGCATCGGCAGCGACGAATTCGCCATGCTGCTCACCGCGCCGGACAGCACCGATATTTCCGCGGCCGTCGCGTCGGTGATCGAAAATCTCATGCGGCCGCACTGGTTCGAGACCGTGGTTCGCGTCAGCGCCCATGCCGGCTATGCCCAGTCGCCGCACCATGCCGCGACCCGCGGCGAGCTGACGCGCCGCGCTGAACTGGCGCTGCGGACCGCTGCGCAGAAGGGGCCGGGTGCCTGCGTTGCATTCGAGGCCTCACTCGATACCGTGTCGGCCGATCAGAAATTCATCCAGCGCGAATTGCCGCGCGCGGTCAGCGCCCATGAGCTTGAACTGCACTACCAGCCCATCGTGGCCGCGCATGGCGGCCGTATCGTGGGCGTCGAGGCCTTGCTGCGCTGGACGCATCAGCAGCGCGGGCCAATCGGGCCAGCGGTGTTCATTCCGATCGCCGAGCAGATGGGTCTGATGGACGCGATCGGTGCGTTCGTGCTGCGCCGCGCCCTCCAGGAAGCCAAGCGCTGGCCGGACCTCTATATCGCGGTCAACCTGTCGCCGCTGCAGGTGCGCGACGGCTCGATCGTCGACACGGTGCGTTCGGCGCTGGCGGAGAGCGGTGTGCCGCCGTCGCGGCTGATGCTGGAAATCACCGAAGGCGTGCTGATCGACAATCCCGAGGAGATGGTGCGCCGCATCGAGGACCTGCACGCGCTCGGCGTCCGCGTGGCGCTCGACGATTTCGGCTCGGGTTATTCGAACCTCAGTTATCTGCAGCGCTTCCCGCTGGACAAGCTCAAGATCGACCGTGGCTTCGTCACGGCGCTTGGCTCGTCGGCCAACGGCGGCGTCATCATCCAGGCCATTGTCGCGCTTGGCCGCGCGCTCGGCCTGTCGATCCTGGTCGAGGGCGTCGAGACCGAGCAGCAGCGCGTCCTGTTGCGCCTCGCCGGTTGCGACGAGATGCAAGGCTTCCTGTTCGCCAAGCCGGCGCCGGCGGCCGCCATCGACCGCCTGCTCAATCAGCAGAAGCAGAATGGCGGCAAGGCGCTGGCGGGCCAGGCACCGGCCGAGAACGAGGCGCTGTCGGCCTAATATTCTGTCGCCGAGGCGCGCTTGGGCGAAGCCGATACCGGCTCGGTTCCGGCGCCGGCGACACGATAAAACTCCCGCGCCATGGCCGTTTCGCCCGAGCGGTGTTTGTGACTAGAGTTACGCTCCAACGTGCCGGAGACACTGACATGATCCCCAATACCTGGTCGGGCTTCGATTTCGGGCTCGGCGAAGATGCCGACATGCTGCGCCAGTCGGTCGCCGATTTCGCCCGCGATCGCATCGCGCCGCGTGCCGACGAGATCGACCGCAGCAACAAGTTTCCGCGCGAACTGTGGCCGGAGATGGGGGCGCTCGGGCTGCACGGCATTACGGTGAGCGAAGAATACGGCGGCTCGGCGCTGGGCTATCTGGCGCATTGCGTCGCCATGGAAGAGGTGTCTCGCGCATCGGCCGCGGTCGGCCTGTCTTACGGCGCGCATTCAAACCTCTGCGTCAACCAGATCAGCCGCAACGGCACCGAGGCGCAGAAGAAGAGGTATCTGCCGAAGCTGGTCTCCGGTGAGCATGTCGGCGCGCTGGCGATGTCCGAGCCGGGCGCGGGGTCCGACGTGGTGTCGATGAAGACGCGGGCCGACAAGGTCGGCGACCGCTACGTGCTCAACGGTTCGAAGATGTGGATCACCAACGGTCCGGTGGCCGACACTTTGGTGATCTACGCCAAGACCGACCGTACCGCCGGTTCGCGCGGCATCACGGCCTTCATCGTCGAGAAGGACTTCAAGGGTTTCGCCCCGGCGCAGAAGCTCGACAAGCTTGGCATGCGGGGTTCGGACACGTCGGAACTGGTGTTCACCGACTGCGAGGTGCCGGAGGAAAACGTGCTCGGCGTCGAGGGCAACGGCGTCAACGTGCTGATGTCGGGACTCGATTATGAGCGCGTCGTGCTCGCGGCGGGCCCGCTCGGCATCATGCAGGCCTGCATGGATGTGGTGATCCCTTACGTTCACGACCGTCATCAGTTCGGTCAGGCCATCGGCCGCTTCCAGTTGATCCAGGCTAAGCTCGCCGACATGTATGTGACCATGAATTCCGCCAAGGCCTATGTCTACGCGGTGGCGAAAGCGTGCGACGATGGCCGCACCACGCGCGAGGACGCCGCCGGCGCGATCCTGTACGCTGCCGAGAAGGCGACCTGGATGGCGCTGGAGGCGATCCAGTGCCTCGGCGGCAACGGCTACATCAACGACTTCTCGACCGGCCGTCTGCTGCGCGACGCCAAGCTGTACGAGATCGGAGCGGGGACAAGCGAAATCCGCCGCATGCTGATCGGCCGGGAGATTTTCGAGAAGACGCGGTAGGGCCGCCGCTCAATCCAGCTTGTCGAGGATGTCCGCGATCGGATTGCCGGTCCAGGCTTCGGTGACGAAGTCGCGGTGGCGCACATTGTCCTCGGTTTCGATCAGCGCCACGCCGCCCCGCCGCCACAGGTTCTTGCGGATCGACGTATCGAACGGGATGTGCTGCGCCTTGAGCGTCTGCGCCAGCGCCGCGTTCTGCCGGCGCGTCGATGCCGTGTAGGACGAGATGAAGAACGATGACTTCCAGTTCTTGATGTAGTGGATGAAGTCGTCCATCTCGCCGTAGAGCCCGTCCATCAGCACAAGGCCCTTGAGCTTCTTGCCGAGTCCGCCCTGGCGGATGGCGTAGGCCGCCGGCACGTAACCGCCGCTATAGGCGACGATGATCACCGGCAGGTTGCCGAAGCGCACGGCCGCGGCCGGGTTGTTGTCGAGGGCGGCGAGCTTGGCGCCTGCTTCCTTGACGAAGCGCGTGAAGCCGCCGGGCTCCCAGAAGCGGCCGGCGCTCGAATTGGCGGCATCGACCGCGAATTGCGGCGCGACCAGCACGGCGTTCATGCCTGAAGCCGTGATCTGCTCCGGCACGTTCTGACGGTTGAGCACGTCGCGCGTCAGCTCGGCGCCATGGCCATGGAAGAACACCACCATGACGGCGGGACGCGTGACGTCGAAGCCGCGCGGGATGTGGAGCAGCACGCGGTTGTCGCCGAAGGTGGTGCTTTCCCACAGCACGCCGCGCGGGGTGCGGTGGCCCTTGCGGCCGTTCTCGTTGACGTTGAGGAACGGTTCGCCGGTTGTCGGCACGGTGCCATTGTACGGAAAGGGTGCCGACGCGAACTTGACCAGCGCGGTGCGCGGCGCGGGTCGCGGCTGGCTTTGCGGCGGCGGCAGCGCGGCCTGGCGTTCGGCGCGCGGCTGTGGCCGCGGTGCGGGCAGGGGCACGGTTTTGACGCCGACGCTGCCGGTTGCGCCATTGGCCGGCCATCGTGCGCTGAAGACATCGCCGCCGGACTGCGCATGGACCGCGCCGCCGGCGAGCATGAGGGCCGAGAACGCAAGCGGCGCCAGCCGCCGCAACTGGCGCCTGGCGCGAACCTCAAAACCTGCGCTGCGGTGACGCAAGGTCGGATCGTTCTCCGGTATCGCCCGCCCGCGGGCCCAACCGCTCTGGGCTGACATTGCGGCAGAGCCAAGACAGCGCACGCCGTCAATCTTGGCTGTTGCCGCGCCCGAGGTCATATCAATATGATCAACAAAGAATTAACGACTCGAACGGGCGCGGGGGCGTTTTTTGGCGGAGTCGCAAGGGGTTTCGGCCGCGCCGGCGGGGATCACGCTGTTCGCGGCGACGACGCTCGTTATCGCCGACATGGTCGGCGTCGGCGTCTTCACCAGCCTCGGCTTTCAGGTGCAGCCCCTCAGCTCCGGCTTCGCGCTGATCCTGCTATGGGTCGTCGGCGGCATCGTCGCGCTGTGCGGCGCCGCCTGTTACGCCGAGCTCTCCGGCATGTTTCCGCGCTCGAGCGGCGAGTACAATTTCCTGCACCGGACCTATCACCCCGCGGTCGGCTTCATGGCCGGCTGGCTGTCGGCGACGGTCGGCTTCGCCGCGCCGGTCGCGCTCGCCGGCATGGCCTTCGGCGAATATGCGCGGCCTCTGCTGCCCGGCATTTCGCCGCTGCTGCTGGGCTTCGCCGTCATCTGGGTCGCCACGGCTTTTCACCTGACCGGTCTGCGCACGGGCGCGGCGTTTCACAACGTCGCCACCGTGATCAAGCTGCTGCTGATCGCGGTGTTCATCGTCGCCGGGCTCGCTTATGGCCAGCCGCAGCCGCTTTCCTTCAAGCCGGCTGCCGGCGACGTCGGCCAGATTTTCAGCGCCGCCTTCGCCATCAATCTGGCCTTCGTGATGTACGCCTATTCGGGCTGGAACGCGTCGACCTACATCATCGGCGAGATCAGGGATCCCGCCCGCACGCTGCCGCTGGCGCTGTTCTTCGGCGTGTCCGTGGTGGTGGTGCTTTATGTCGCGCTCAATGCGGTGTTTCTCTACACCACGCCGGTCGAGAAATACGCCGGCCAGATCCAGGTCGCGACCATCGTCGGCGCCCATGTGTTCGGGCCGTTCGGCGGCAATCTGGTCTCGGGCCTGATCTGCGTCGGCCTGATTTCCTCGGTCAGCGCCATGATGTGGATCGGGCCGCGCGTTACCATGGTGATGGGCGAGGATTTTCGCCTGCTGCGCTTCTTCGCGCATCGCTCGCGCTTCGGCGTGCCGTCCGTTGCCATTGGCTTCCAACTCGCGGTGGCAAGCCTTTTGCTGCTGACGCAAAGCTTCGAGGCGGTGCTGGACTTCATCCAGTTCAGCCTGACCTTGTGCTCGTTCTGCGCGGTCGCCGGCGTCATCGTGCTGCGCTTCACGCGGCGGGATCATCCGCGGCCGTACCGGACATGGGGCTATCCGGCAACGCCGCTTGTGTTTCTCGCCGTCACCGGCTTCATGTTGTATTACCTCCTGGTGAATCGTCCGGTGCAGGCGCTTGCCGGCGTGGCGCTGATGCTGGCGGGGCTCATCATCTATTTTTTCGCGAAAAACGGCGCGGCCGGGCCGGCCGCGGACGGGGTCGATCAATGAAACGCTTTGCTCTCGTCGGGGCTGTCCTGCTCGGCCTCTTTGCCGCGCCCGCTTACGGCGACGACGCCACGCCGGCCGACACCGCGCGTTTTCTCGCCGGCATGCCGCCATCGGCCGGCTCGCCGATCGAAGCCCTGACCAAAAGCCGGCAGTGGCAGACCCATGCGAAGGTGATGGACGGCGCCTTCGGCACCGTCGAGAAAAATACGCTGTCGAAAATCCGCGCCTGGTCGCGCGACACCATCAAGTCGCCGCAGCCGACGCTGCTCTACATGTTCGGCGGTCCCGACTTCCTGTTCGCCAATGCGTTCTATCCCGAGGCCTCGACCTATGTGCTGGTCGGGCTCGAGCCGACCGGCGACATTCCCGACCTCATGAAGATGCAGCGCCGCGGCGAGGTGCCGGGGCTTGGCAGTCTCGAGAATTCGATGCGCACGCTGCTCGCGGTGAGCTTCTTCATCACCAAAGATATGCGTGAGCATCTGGGCGGATCGAACCTTCAGGGCACCATCCCGATTCTTTACACCTTCCTGGCACGCGCCGGCATGGAGGTTCGCGACGCCGCGCTTGTGATGATCGACGACGACGGCGACGTGAAGCCGGACGACAGGAAGGGCAGGACGTCGGCGCGCGGCGTCCGGATCACCTTCGCCGGGCTCGATGCGCGTCCGCGCACGCTTTATTACCTGACCACGGATCTATCCAATGGCGGCGTCAGGCGCGGCGGCTTCCTCAAATTTGTCACCAGGCTCGGGCCGTCCGACGCCTTCCACAAGAGCGCGTCCTATCTGATGCACAAGGACAACTTCTCGCAGATACGGTCCTTCCTGCTGGCTCAGGCCAGAATCATCGTGCAGGACGACAGCGGCATTCCGCTGCGCTACTTCGACCGCGCGGCGTGGGACCTGTATCCGTTCGGCAATTATCTCGAGCCGCTCGATATTTTCCCCGAGGGGCGCCAATCGAAGATCGCCCGCGAGGTCTTCGCGAAGGCGCCGAAGATCGACTTCGGCCTCGGCTATCGCTGGCGGCCGGGGCAGTCGAACCTGCTGATGGCGGTCAAAAAGCCGCAGTGAAAAGCTGGCCCGTTGGCCGGCATTAACTTTTGCTTCGGGCGAATCGCCTAGCCCATTGGACGAGCAGCCAATGGGGACCTCACGGCCATGATGCGGGTACGCTTGAAGGCGGATGGACGCATTGTCGAAATCGCCGCCGACGGCAGCGAAATTTCCGTCGAGCACCGCGATCCGGCTGTTTTCGTGCGTCAGGTGCGCGCCCGCTGCGGCCTGACCCAGGCGGCCTTTGCCGAAAAGATCGAAGTGCCGATCGAGACTGTGCGCAACTGGGAGCAGGGCAAGCGCAATCCGCGTGGCCCGGCCAGAGCGCTGCTCAAGGTCATCGACCGCTCGCCCGACGTTGCCTTCGCCGCGCTCGGCGGCAGGCGCTAGGCTTCCACCGGCCGCCCCTGCGGGCGATACCGCGCGATCTTCATCAAGACGAACATCGCCGCCAGAGCGCCGAGATAGGCGACGAGCTGCAATGCCGTCGGCTGCGCCACGTAACCGACCAGGGTGTGCAGCAACTGGCCGAACAGGCTTTTTTCGCTGAGCAGCCACGACGTATCCCACAACGTCTCGCCCAGATGGTTGATGATGCCGGCGGCGTACAGGTATTGCGCCGACTGCGCCGCCATGCCGGCGGCAAGCAGGGCGATCAGCCAGCTCGTCACCGCGAAGATGTAGCGCTGCGGAATGGCGAGCAGGCCGGCGTAGGTCAGTCCGGTGAAGGCGGCGCCGGCGAGGATGCCGAGCAGGCCGCCGGTCAGAAGCGACAGGCCCGACGTGCCTTGCGCGAAAATGCCGTAGAGGAACAACACCACTTCCGAGCCTTCGCGCAGCACCGCGAGCCCGATGACCACCGCGAGCGCCGTCAGCGATCGGGAGCCTTCGCTCACCGCGGTGCCGATCTGGCGCATTTCCATCGCGATCTCGCGGCCGTGACGCGCCATCCATGCGTTGTGCCACATCAGCATGACCACGGCGGCGCCGAGCACCAGCGCGTTGAACAGCTCCTGGCCGATGCCCTCGAAGGCTTCGGCGATCACGCCGGCGAAGGCGGCAACAATGGCCGCGCCGAGAATGCCGGCGACAACGCCGATCGTCACCCAGCGGCCGCGGCCGACGACGCCGCGCGTCGCCGCCATGACGATGCCGATGATCAGACCGGCTTCGAGAACTTCGCGAAAGACGATGACGAGGGCGCCGAGCATGAGAGGTTTCGTTCCGGTTATTCTGCGATCACGACGCCCTTGGCGGTGCTTTCATGAAACTCGCCGACGAAATTGTAGCGACCGGGCTTGAGCGGCCCGATGCGCACCGTGGCCTTGGCATTGCCGGCGATGACCTTTTCGACCTTGAGGCTTTCGCTCTCGAACTCCTCGGGCGTGGCGTCGCTGTTGATGACGGTGATGGTGACACGCTTGTTCGCCGGAACCTTGAGCTCGGCCGGCGAGAACTTGTGGTCCTTGATGGTGAGCGTGAAGTCGTCCGCGGCCTGCGCGGCGAGCGGAGCCGCGATCACGAAGGCGGCGAGGGCGGCAAAGGCTAAAAGGCGGCGCATGAGATCCTCGGTGTGCAGATTGTCGCACCCACAAAGCCACGATTTAGCCTAGGCGCAAGCCCTTAATTTTGTTTGGAAATATTCTAATTGGAGGATCCGGCCCCAACTCCTTGGGAGGCGGGGAAATGTCGGGCCTTTGGCGCAACATTAAATCGTAGCAATGACCGGTACGGCCGGGCCGCCGCCCGGCTTTGGCGGTTGGCAGTGACGGCCTGCAGCGGCATGCTCCCGGCTCAGGCCCCATGATTGCGGCGGCTGATCGGATACGCGTCGAGGAGGGTCCCTATGCAGACCGTCGAAGCCAAGGGTTTCAGGATACCGGTAATCGGGCTCGGTACCTGGGAATTGCGCGGCCGCGACTGCGCCCGCCTGGTCGAGCAGGCCATCCACCTTGGCTACCGTCACATCGATACCGCGCAGATGTACGCCAACGAAGCCGAAGTCGGCGAGGGCGTGCGCAAGTCAGGCAAGCGATCCGAGGTAATGGTCACCACCAAGGTCGCGCATACCAGCATGGCGCCGCAGGATGTCGAACGCTCGGTCAAGGAGAGCCTGCGCAAGCTGCATATCGACGAGATCGATCTGCTGATCATCCACTGGCCGAACGACCGCATCCCGCTGGCCGAGACCCTCGGCGCCATGGCGAAGATGAAACAGGCCGGCTATGTCCGGCAGATCGGTGTTTCGAATTTCACCGTCAAGTTGCTCGACGAAGCGGTGACGGCGACCGACGAGCCGCTGGTCTGCAATCAGATCGAGTATCATCCCTTTCTCGACCAGACCAAGGTCGTGGCCGCCACCAGGGCGCACGGGATGGCGGTCGTGGCCTACAGCCCGATCGCGCGGGGCTCGGCCTCGGGCAATGAGACGCTCGAACGCATCGGCCGCGCTCACGGCAAGTCGGCCGCGCAGGTGTCGCTGCGCTGGCTGGTGCAGCAGGACATCGTCGTCATTCCGCGCACCAGCAAGCGCGAGCGTCTGGAGGAGAATTTCGCCATCTTCGACTTCACATTGTCGCCGGATGAAATGGCCGAGATTGCGGCCCTTTCGGCGGCGCAGAAACGGATCGTCAATCTGGCGTGGTCGCCGGCATGGGATTGAAGCGGCTCGGCGAATGTGAGAAGTCGCAACGACCCATATTGCTGTCATGGTCCGCGCAAGCGGACCATCCAGCTCTTGGTTTCAAGCGCTGGATCGCCCGCCTTCGCGGCCGATGACGTCTGAGGAATTCGGTCGATGACCATCGCCAATGACGCCGCGCTCGTCCTGTTCTCCGGCGGGCAGGATTCCACGACCTGCCTCGGCTGGGCGCTCGAGCGCTTCGCGCGCGTCGAGACCGTCGGCTTCGACTACGGCCAGCGCCATGCAGTCGAGCTCGAAGTGCGCCCGCGCATTCGCGAACTGATGGCCGGGCTCAAGCCGCAATGGAAGCAGCGGTTGGGCGACGATCATATGGTAACCCTCGACGCGCTGGCCGCCATTTCCGAGACGGCGCTGACACGCGACACCGAGATCGCCTTCGCCGATAGCGGTTTGCCCAACACTTTCGTGCCCGCGCGCAACCTCATTTTCCTGACTTTCGCCGGCGCGGTGGCCTACCGCCGCGGCGCTCGTCATATCGTCGCCGGCATGTGCGAGACCGATTACTCCGGCTATCCCGACTGCCGGGACGATACGATCAAGGCGATGCAGGTCGCGCTCAGCCTCGGGCTCGACAGGAAGGTGACCGTCCATACGCCGCTGATGTGGGTCGACAAGGCGGGAACCTTTGCCATGGCCCGTGATCTGACGCGCGATATCGCAGGGCAGGGCTTCCTCGACCTTGTTGTGGAACATACCCACACCTGCTACTTGGGCGACCGCTCGCACCGCCATGCGTGGGGGTATGGCTGCGGCACCTGCCCGGCCTGCGACCTGCGCCGGCAGGGTTACGCCCGGTTTCTCGCCGACTGTCCGAACTGAGTTTTCATCGCGATGACCATCGAAAAGCGCAAGAACGTCGAAGGCGCGATTTTCCTCGTGCTCTTCTGTCTCACCATTCCCGCCGCCAACTGGATGATCGGCCATGTCGGCACGGTCTGCGCGGCCGACGGTCCGTGCCTGATCCCGGTCGCGCCGGGCCTGATGGCGCCCTCGGGCGTCCTGATGATCGGCGCGGCGCTGGTGCTGCGCGATCTGGTGCAGCGCCGCCTCGGCGTCGAATTCGGCATTGCCGCGATCATCGCCGGCGCCGGGATCTCCGCCGTGATCGCGCCGCCGTCGCTGGTGACGGCATCGACCGCCGCGTTCCTTCTTTCCGAATTGGCCGATTTCGCCGTCTATACGCCGCTGGCGCGGCGGCGGCTGGTGACGGCGGTCGTCGCTTCCAGCCTGGTCGGGCTGGTGTTCGATTCCATCATCTTCCTGTGGCTGGCCTTCGGCTCGCTCGAATTCCTGGTCGGACAGGTGGTCGGCAAGAGCTGGATGGTGCTGTTCGCCATTCCGCTGGTGGCCTATCTTCGCCGCCGTGACATACGCCTCGGCCTGGCGCCGGCCTGAGCCCTTAGCGAGACATTCATGACAAAGCCAATGACGATGACTTCGCCCGCCACCGCGACGGTGAGCGCCGCAACGCTCGACGTGCTGCGCACGGTCACGACCGGCACCGTCACGACGATCCTGCTGAAGAAGGGCATTCGCCACGCCTGGATGAAAGGCGCGATGCCGTTCGGCCACACCGGCAAGCGCATCGTCGGCCCGGCCTTCACCTTGCGCTTCGTACCGGTGCGCGAGGATCTCGCGACGCCGGCGAGTTGGCTCAATCCGATCTCGACGCGCTCCGCCATCGAGGCCATGCCGGAAGGCTGCATCTGCGTCGCCGACGCCATGGGCGTCACCGGCGCCGGCATCTTCGGCGACATCCTCTGCATGCGCATGGTCAAGCGCAACGTCGCGGCGCTGATCACCGACGGCGTCATGCGCGACCGGCACGGCGTGCTCGGCACGGGCCTGCCGGTGTGGTGTCAGGGCGTGGCGGCGCCGGCGTCGGTCAACCAGTTGACCTTCGTCGGCTGGAATGAGCCGATCGGCTGCGGCGGCGCTGCGATCTTCCCGGACGACATCATCGTCGCCGACGACGACGGCGCGGTGGTGATCCCGAGAGATTTAGTCGAATTCGTTGCGCATGAAGGTGCCGAGCACGAGCTGATGGAAAGTTGGCTGGTGCAGGAAGTGGAGAAGGGCGCGAAGCTGCCCGGCCTTTATCCACCGAACGACGAGAACAAGAAGCGCTACGAGGACTGGAAGAAGTCGCGGTAATTTCGTGACGACCGGGACGCGACGATGTGCGCCAACGCGCGGGCCGCATCCGGTATGATACGGTGACGGCTGGAAGGGGCGCCCGTCAGCCGTCATGTTCTATATCCTCTCGAAAACCGTCACGGTGCTGTTGCACCCGTCCAACCTGATCCTGCTCATCGGGATGGCGGGGCTGGCGCTGATGCTGATGGGTTGGCGGCGCGGTGGTACCCGGCTGGTGATCGCCAGCGTGATCCTCCTGTTCATCGCCGGGCTGTTGCCGGTCGGCCCGTACCTCACGCATGCGCTGGAGCGGCGCTTTCCGCCGTGGGAGCAGGCCGGCGGGCTGTCGCGCGGCCCCCCGACGGGCATCATCATTCTCGGCGGCGCGATTTCGCCGCTGCTGACGCGGCAGACCGGCCTGACATCGGTCAATGGCGACGCCGGCCGCGTCATTGCGCTGGCGCATCTGGCGCGCACGTTCCCGAATGCGCGCATCGTCTATTCCGGCGGCGACCCCAGCCTGTTCGGCAACAAACATCCCGAGACCGATTTCATCGGTCCCTTGCTCGACGATTTCGGCGTGCCGCGCGCGCGCGTCGAACTGGAAACCCGCTCGCGCAACACCGCGGAGAACGCCGCCTTCACCCGCGACATCGCGCAGCCCAAGCCGGGCGAGCGCTGGCTGCTGGTGACCTCGGCGCAACATATGCCGCGCGCGATCGGCTCGTTCCGGGCGGCGGGATTTCCGGTCGAGGCCTATCCGGTGGCGTTCCAGGTGGAGCATCATTTGCGGCTGCGGCCGGGCTTCACGGTCGGCAACAATCTCGCCCGTCTCGACCGGGCGGTGAACGAATGGATCGGCGTCATCGCCTATTGGGCGACCGGACGAAGCTCGGCGCTGTTTCCGGCGCCGTAGCCGCCGGCGCCGATATTGTGATGGCCGCAACCGCCCGATAAAATTTCAATCATTGGGCGATTCGTGCGCCCGAGTGCGCGTCAGCGTTCTCGAGCACCATCCGCGTGTTTTTTCCGCGTGATGCCTTCAACACAAGGGGGAATCGCAAATGGCTGTCGACAAGACGCCTGCATTGCGCCCGCGCGACACCGACGCGGCGGACTTCTACGACGACCTCAATCTCAGCGCCCATTGGGGCGAGAAGATCATCACCGCGGTCGCCGTGACGCTGGGCCTGACGATCGTCGCCGCGGTCGCGCTGCTGATGGGGATGCCCTGACGCGGCTGGCTAGGTGGCGTCGAAGGCGCGGCGCGAATTCGAGGCGAACTGCCGCCGCCACATGACGATCACGACGCCGACGGTGGTGAGCGCCAGTTCGATCGGGCCGAGAAACCAGCCGAGATAGCCGAGCGCGAAAAAGAACGCGCGCTGGCCGCGGTTGAATTGCCGGCCGGCGTCTTCGCACAGCCGCGCGCCGCGATGCGCGAAGATGCGCGCCGCCTCGCTGTCCTTCTGCGTATGCGGCGGCGCCGCGCCGATCATGATGGCGAGATAATTGAACAGCCGGTACGACCAGGCGAACTTGAAGAAGGCATAGACGAAGATCACCGACAGGCCGACGATCTTGGCCTGCCACATCTCCGGTGTGTTCGGCACGGCGAAGGGAAGCATGCCCATGACATGCACGATCTCGTCGGAGGCGCGCAGCAAGGTCAGCGCGCCGCCAATGGCGATCAGGCTGGTGGAGGCGAAGAACGCCGTGCCGTTCTGCAAGGCCGCGGTGACCTGCGAGTCGACGATGCGCACCTCGCGCGCCAGCAGTTCCTTCATCCACTCGTCCCGATAGACATGCATCAGCGAATTGAGACTGCGGCTGCCATGCGCCGTACTCTCGATGACGATCGAATAGCCGATCCAGGCCGCGAGGAAGAGGCCGAGCGCAAGCGCATCCGGCAGGCTCAGTGTCACCATCGCATTCCTCATGGCCGCCTGGTGGCGCGCTTGTGGCGCTGCCGCCGTTCCGTTACACCGCCATTGTAACGGCCGGGCGTGGCGGCCGAACAGGGGAATCCGGGCGATGCCGCAGAATATCACCATCGGTTACAAGGAGATGTGCGAGGCGGCCGAGCGCGAGATCGAAACGCTCGATACCGCCGAGGCCATCAAGCTCGCTGGCCGCGACGACGTGGTCTTCGTCGATATCCGCGACATCCGCGAGTTGCAGCGCGACGGCAAGATGCCGGGCGCCTTCCACTGTCCGCGCGGCATGCTGGAATTCTGGATCGACCCCAACGGCTCCTATTACAAACCGGTGTTTGGCCAAGACAAGAAATTCGTATTCTTCTGCGCCGGCGGCATGCGCTCCGCGCTGGCGGCGCAGACGGCGCAGCGCATGGGCCTCAAGCCGGTTGCCCATATTCGCGGCGGCTTCGGCGCCTGGAAGAAGCAGGGCGGCCCGATCGAGGCGCCGGAAGCCAAGGGTTGACGGAACCGATCAACGCCGCTGCTGGCGCTCATCGTCAAAATTCATTTGCCGCTGCCGGGCCCTTTCCGCACCATGCCCCGAATCCGAGGGGCAAATGGCGCTGACACTGATCATCGGCAACAAGAACTATTCGAGCTGGTCGCTGCGGCCGTGGATCGCCATGAAGGCGACTGGCATTGCGTTCGACGAGGAGCTCATTCCGTTCGAAACCGAGGATTTCCGGACCATCGTTCCCGCGGTGTCCGGCTCGGGGCGCGTGCCGGTGCTCGTCGATGGCGACATCCGCGTCTGGGAGTCGCTGGCGATTCTAGAATACCTTGCCGAGAAATTTCCCGAGGCCGGGCTATGGCCGAAAGATCCGGCGGCCCGCGCGCATGCCCGCGTCGCCGCCAACGAGATGCATGCCGGCTTCCAGGCCTTGCGTAATCATCTGCCGGTGAACTTCGCCCGCCGCATCATCAAGCGCGAGCTGCCGCCGGCTGTCCTCGGCAATATTCGCCGCATCGAGGCGCTGTGGGCCGACTGCCGTGCGCGCTTCGGCGCCCGGGCGGAGAATGGCGGACCTTTTCTGTTCGGCGCATTCACCAATGCCGACGCCATGTATGCGCCGGTGGTGTCGCGCTTCCACACCTACGCCGTCGATGTAACGCCCGGCACGCGCGCCTACATGGATGCGGTCATGGCGTTGCCGGCGTACAAGGACTGGACCGCGGCCGGTATTGCCGAGCCGTGGATTTTCGCCGAAGACGAAGTTGACTGGCCGGAGATTCACCGCGCCGAACGGCGCGCATCCGTTTAATCGGCAGGGGAAGCCATGACGCTCAAGCTCGTGATCGGCAACAAGAACTATTCGTCCTGGTCGATGCGGCCGTGGATCGCGATGAAGGCGGCCGGCATTGCCTTCGAGGAAATCCTCATTCCGCTCTACGGGCCGGGCAGCGCCGAACAGATCTTGAAATATTCGCCGGCCGGCAAGGTGCCGATCCTGCACGACGGCGACTTCGCTGTCTGGGACTCGCTCGCCATCCTCGAATATCTCGCCGAGAAATTTCCGGACGCGCAGCTCTGGCCGGCGGATGCGCAAGCGCGGGCCCGGGCACGATCGGTCTCGGCCGAGATGCACTCCGGCTTCCAGGCCCTGCGCCAGCACTGCACCATGAATCTCTGGCTGCCGCCCAAGCCGCGGCCGATGCCGGACGAAGTCTACGCGAACATGAAGCGCATCGAGACGATCTGGGCCGAATGCCGCGCGCAATTCGGGCAGGGCGGACCGTTCCTGTTCGGCAAGCGGTTCGGCAATGCCGACGCCATGTATGCGCCGGTCGTGGGTCGCTTCCACAATTACGGTCTGCCCGTCGGTCCGGCGACCCTGGCCTACATGGACGCCGTGATGGCGACGCCGGCCTGGAAGGAATGGGTGGACGCCGGCATGAAGGAAACCTGGGTGCTCCAGCACAACGAGCCGGAGTGGCCGCTGGTGCGCGGCGTCAAGGTCGCGTGAGCGCGGCGCGCGCCGCATCGCAACCAAAGTTCCATTCACGCGTTGATCCGCCGCTGAAGGCCGAGCCCGGTGTCCGGGTTCCGTGTCCTTCACGCGGGGACATGCATGCTGCTCAAAAAGGATCACAACGTCTGGCGCATTGCGCGCGCGAAACGCGCCTCGATGCTGGTCGATGCCGCGAATTATTTCGCGGCGGTGCGCAGCGCCATGATCAAGGCGGAGCGGTCGATCCTGATCGCCGGCTGGGACATTCACAGCCAGACCCGGCTGGTCGGCCCGGACTGCTGCGCCAATGACGGTTATCCCGAGACCTTCGCCGAGTTTCTCGCGGCGCTGGTCACGAAGAAGCCGCAGCTCGAAATCCGTCTGCTGCTGTGGGATTTTTCCGTTCTCTATGCCGGCGAGCGCGATCCGTTCCCGACCGCGACGCTGCAATGGAGCACGCCGCACAACATTCATTTCTGCCTCGACGATTGCGTGCCGGTCGGCTCGTCGCAGCACCAGAAGCTGGTCTGCGTCGATGACAAGGTAGCCTTCTCAGGCGGGCTCGACATCACTATCCGCCGCTGGGACACCTGCGCCCACACCGCCAACGACACGCACCGCGTCGATCCGGCCGGCAAGCCCTACGGCCCCTTTCACGACGTGCAGATGGTGGTCGATGGCGACGCGGCCGGCGCGCTGAGCGAATTGTTACGACAGCGCTGGGCCTGCGCGGCTTCGGAGAAGGTCGCGGCGGTCGAAGTCGGTGGCGACGCGTGGCCCGATGGCGTGGCGGCCGATTTCACCGATATCGATATCGGCATCGCCCGCACCGAGCCGCGTTTCGATGGCCGCGAGGAAGCGCGCGAGGTCGAGCGACTGTTCTTCGACATGATCGACGGCGCCGAACGCTCGATATACATCGAGAACCAGTTTCTCACCGCGTTGCCTGTGGCCGAAAGACTGGCGAAGCGGCTGCGCGAACGTCCCGAACTCGAGGCGCTGATCGTGTCTCCGCAGACTCATGTGTCGTGGCTCGAGGCGCAAAGCATGCGCACGGGACGGGCGCGTTTCGCCGCAATTCTCAGCGGGTTTCCGCAGGACCGCGTCGCGCTGTTTTATCCGCATGTCGAAACCGGCGGCGTAACCGCCAACACCATGGTGCACTCCAAGGTAACGGCGGTCGATGACCGCGTCTTCCGCATCGGCTCGGCCAATCTCAACAACCGCTCGATGGGCACCGACACCGAGTGCGATCTGGTCGTTGTCGCCGGTTCCGAAGAGCAGCGCGACACGGTTGTTCGCCTGCGCAACACGCTGATCGGCGACCATTGCGGCGCCACGGCGGACGAGGTCGCGAAAGCGCTAGAGGAAAATGGCGGCTCGCTGGTCAGGACGGCGCGAAAGCTGGCGCTCAACGGCCATAGCTTGCAGCCGATCGTCGATGATCCGGCCGCGTCATCCGAGGCTTTCGCGCTGATTCAGGGCGTGGCCGATCCTGAAAAGCCCATCGGCGCCGAGGAGTTTCTCAGCAGTATGTTGGGAGGTTACGTGCCGGCGCGCCATTATTCGACCGTGCTCAGGGTGATCGTGGCCGGCCTCGTCATTGTCGGGATGGCGATGGCGTGGCAGTTCGTGCCGCTCGCCGATCCAAAATCCGTCAAGGAAGCTTTCGGCGAGATTGCCGGCAGCTACTGGGCGCCATTCGTCGTCATCGGCACCTTTGTCGTCGCCGGGTCGCTGATGTTTCCGGTGACGGTGCTGATTGCGGCCACCGCGGCGGCGTTCGGTCCGTGGACCGGCTTCACCTATGCGTTCATCGGCGCGCTGGCGAGTGCGCTCACCACCTACGCCATCGGCGCCGCGATCGGCAAACGCACGGTGCAGGACCTGCTCGGCGCGCGGCTCAATCGAATCCGCCAGAAGATCGCGTCGCGCGGGGTCGTGTCCGTCGCCGCGATCCGTCTCGTGCCCGTTGCGCCGTTCACCGTGGTCAATCTGGCGGCCGGCGCCAGCTCCATTCCGGTGTTCGACTACATGGCCGGCACGGTAATCGGTATGCTGCCCGGCATGATCATGATCTCGGCCGTGGGCAACCAGTTCGCGCGGATCCTGACATCGCCAACGCCGCTCGACATCGCGGTGCTGGTGCTCGCGGTCGGCGCCTGGGTCGGCCTGTCGATCGGCGTGCAGGCGGCGGTGTCGCGCTACTGGAGCGGCGGCCGGTGAGGGGAGACGCCGAGCGGGCGGGCACCGTCCGCGTCATGACCTGGAATATCCACGGCACGCTGGGGCGCAATCCGCGTTTCGATCTGGTGCGCGTCGCCGATCTCATTCGCCGCTGGGACCCGGACATCGTGGCGCTGCAGGAAGTCGATTCAAGGCGCGCGCTGGCCGACGCCACCAATCCGTTTGAATATCTCACCGGCGCGGTCGGGCTCTACGGCATCGGTGCCAAGTCCCTGACCGGGGCCGACGGCGACTACGGACAGATGCTGATCTCGCGCTTTCCGTTGGCCGGCCATGAGATCCGCGATATTTCGTTCGGCGAGCGGGAGCCGCGCCGTGCCATTCGCGCCGAGGTCGAGACACCGTTCGGTCCGCTGACCGTGGTCGCGACGCATCTCGGCCTCAGCATCGGCGAGCGCCGCCGCCAGGCGCGCATGCTCATCGAACTCGCCGCCGGCGATGCCGCCGCCGTGGTGCTGGGCGATTTCAACGACTGGTTCTGGCCGGGCTCGGTGCGCGGCGTGCTGTCGCGCATCCTCGCCGGGCGCACTCACTTCCGCACGTTTCCGGCGGCGTGTCCCTTGCTCAAGCTCGACCGCGTCTATTGCCGGCCGCGGACGGCGCTGGTGCGCAGCTTTGTCGATCGCAGCGCCCGTGCGCTGTCCGATCATCTGCCGGTGATCGCGGACTTGCGGCCCAGCGTCTGACACAACAAAAAAGCCTGGCGCAGGCGCCAGGCTTTTCATGCTCGCTGGAAGGCGTTTTCTAGTCGTCGAGCGCTTCCTTCAGCTTGTCCTTGGCGCCGCCGTAGGCGTTCTGCGCCTTGCCGGCAACCTGATCGGCCTTGCCTTCGGTTTCGAGCTTGGCATCGCCGGTCACCTTGCCGGCGACTTCCTTCACCTTGCCCTTGGCCTGGGTCAGAGAGCCTTCAACACGATCTTTATTCATGGTTGCTCCTTGCTGGGTCATTTCGGGATCTCGCGAAAACAACGCGCCGCCGCCGTGGGATGTTCCTCACGTTATTTTCTGTCCGTGACGGAATCGAAAAAGCAGAGGCCCGCGACATCGCTGTCGCGGGCCTCGCATCCAGCGGCCGGGTTGGTGGCCGCTCTTAGCTCGGTTACTCGTAGTTCAGTTACTTGCCGGTGCCGCCGGCATTATCATTCGGCTTGGCCGACGGCGACGACGGATTGGCGGTCGGCTGGTCTGCCGAGGTTCCGGTGGTCGCGCGCGGCGCCGTGCCGGCCGGCATGTCGGCGGTGCCCTTCGGCTGCGCGCCGCTCTTGCCCATGTTGCCTTCCTGCGTCGGCGCGGCATTGATGCTGCCGGGCGCGGTGGTCTTGCCGTCGTTGGTCTGCGCGCTGGCGATCGACACGCCGGCAACGATCGTGGCAACGGCGGTCATGATGGTCAGCGTCTTCATCACGGTCCTCCTGTTTGTTCGTTGATCGGTTTTCGTTGTTTCGCAAACACGCGATGACAACGAGCATTCCGAGATTCAAGTTCCGGGAACCTGTGTGATTTCTCAACACGGTGCCGTTTGAAATGCCGCGGCGCGGAACCGCGAAGGTTCCGCGCCGCGGTCGCATCGGGTGCCGTGTGCGTCAGGCGTCGAGCACGGCGACGATCTCGCGGGTCGCCGGGTCGATGACGAGGATGTTCGAGCCGACGAGGATGTAATTGAAGCCGCGCCAGCGCGGATAGATCGTTACCACCTCGGCGGGCAGCGGATAGTACCGCACGGTATCCGGCACGCGCGTGCCGACGCTGATCGAGATGTTGACGTTAGCCTTCTCGACCTTCTGCTGCTTGATCACCGAGGTGATCCTGGTGCGCTGCTCGGTGGTCAGGTTGGCGCGTGCGCCGCTCGCACCCTGACCGCTGGTGGAAGGTGCGGCCTTGGTGTCGTCGGCACGACCGTCGGCGCCGGCATTGCCGGGCTTCATGCCGCTCTTGTCGTCCTTCATGCCGGGCTCCGCCGCCGAACCGCTGCCGCTCTGCGGCGACGCAGCGCTGGGCTTGTCGCCGGCGCGGGGCTTGTCGGCGCTTCCGGCGCTCGGCGGCGCGCCCTGGCCGGTGGTCTCGGGCATGCCGTTCTTGCGCTCGCCGGCATTCATCGGCGGGGCGACCTTGTCGGGCGTCGCTTTCTGCTGCGCCGCGGGGGGCGAGGCCGGCGGCGCGGCATTGGTCTGCGCATGGACGGCGCCGGCTGACAATGCAAGCGCCACGGCGGCGGTGGTGAGCAGTCGGGTTCTGGTCATAGCGAGTTCCTCTCTGATACCGCCCCGAACATTCCAAACCCCTCAACGCCGTGCCCCCGCCGCCGTTCCGGAGGTCCATTGCCTTGCGGTTCCGGCCGGGGCACCTTGCCGCCGCAGACAAGACGGCCGGCGATTCCGCGGGCCGGGGAGGCCTGACTTTGACGATCCTGAAATCGGCGATCGATGCTTCGTCGCCGGAATTCGCCGGCAATTCCGTTCGCATGCGGGCGCTGCTCGACGAGCTGCGCGCTCGCCGCGCCGAAGCCGCCCTGGGCGGCAACGAGAAGGCGCGCGCCCGCCATGTCGGCCGCGGCAAGCTCCTGCCGCGCGACCGCGTCAACAACCTGATCGATCCCGGCTCGCCCTTCCTCGAGATCGGCGCGCTTGCCGCCTACGGCATGTACGACGACGCCATCCATGGCGCCGGCATGATCGCCGGCATCGGCCGCATCGAGGGCCGCGAATGCATGGTGGTGTGCAACGATTCCACCATCAAGGGCGGCACCTACTATCCGATGACGGTGAAGAAGCATCTGCGCGCGCAGGAGATCGCGCGCGAGAACCGCTTGCCCTGCGTCTATCTCGTCGATTCAGGCGGCGCCAACCTGCCGCACCAGACCGAGGTGTTTCCCGACCGCGAGCATTTCGGCCGCATCTTCTACAATCAGGCGACGCTTTCCTCGCTGCGCATTCCGCAGATCGCGGTGGTGATGGGCTCCTGCACCGCCGGCGGCGCCTATGTGCCGGCGATGTCGGACGAGACCATCATCGTCAAGAACCAGGGCACCATCTTCCTCGGCGGCCCGCCGCTGGTGAAGGCCGCGACCGGCGAGGTGGTGAGCGCGGAGGATCTCGGCGGCGGCGATCTGCATGCGCGGAAATCGGGCGTCGCCGATCATCTGGCGCAGGACGATCATCACGCGCTTTCCCTTGCACGGCGCATCGTCGCCAATCTCAACAGCCGCAAGTCGCCCGACATCGCGCTGGAGACGCCGCGCGACCCGTTGTATGACGCCGCCGAACTTGACGGCCTGGTGCCGGTCGATCTCAAGAAGCAATACGACATCCGCGAGGTCATCGCGCGGCTGGTGGACGGCTCGGCGTTCGACGAGTTCAAGCAGCTTTACGGCACGACGTTGGTCTGCGGCTTTGGCCGCATTCACGGCATGCCGGTCGGCGTCATCGGCAATAACGGCATCCTGTTCTCGGAGAGCGCGCTCAAGGGTGCGCATTTCATCGAACTGTGTTGCCAGCGCCGGATTCCGCTGCTGTTCCTGCAGAACATCGTCGGCTTCATGGTCGGCCGCGATTACGAGGCCGGCGGCATCGCCAAGGACGGCGCCAAGCTCGTGACCGCGGTCGCCTGCGCGCAGGTGCCGAAGATCACGGTCATCGTCGGCGGCTCCTACGGCGCCGGCAATTATGGCATGTGCGGCCGCGCCTATTCGCCGCGTTTCCTGTTCACCTGGCCGAACGCGCGCATCTCGGTGATGGGCGGCGAGCAGGCGGCGAGCGTGCTCGCCACCGTCAAGCGCGACAATATCGAGGCCGGCGGCGGATCATGGTCGCAGGTCGAGGAAGAGGAATTCAAGACGCCGATCCGCGAGCAATACGAGGAAGAGGGCAATCCCTATTACGCCACGGCGCGTCTGTGGGACGACGGCATCATCGCGCCGAGCGAAACGCGCCGCGTGCTGGCTTTGGCTTTCAGCGCGGCGCTCAACGCGCCGGTGCCGGAGACGAAGTTTGGGGTGTTCAGGATGTGAGCTATGCGACCTGGTGTCTCTATAAAGCTTGGTGAATTGCGAGAGATAGTCGCGGCCATTCGTAGAGTTGACCTAAAAGTGGCAGACGTTGCTGCTCTTTCCCGCCGAGTTCAGTATCTGCTCCATGGCTTTGTTATCCAAACGCCTATCCTAGAGCCCGGCACGAAAGTTTATAGAGCCGTTAAGTGGGATCAAAAATACGATCTGACTGCGAGATTGGGCTATCCGCCGCCAGAGAAGATTTCAAAATTCGGTAGAGCGAACACCATTGGACAGTCCTTGTTTTACTGCAGCGTAGGCTGGAATGCTCCTCAGTTTGAGCTTCACTTAGAGAAAGGGGACTTCTTTGCTCTATCCCGGTGGAGGGTCACCGAGCGGCTTATTGTAAACAATTTGGGGTTCACCGACCGAGTATTTAGTCGCCTTCAATCAGATCGAAGTTCGATACCGCAGTGGATACGGCGCGATCAAAATCCTCAAACGCCGTCAGCGCGATTGCTAGATAAATTCTTCAATGAAGAATTTACGCGCGAAGTGCCGGCGGGAGAAGAGCACTTATACAAAATGTCGGTCGCTATCACGCTGCCATTTCTGCACGACGTGGCTGAAGACGAAAAAATTGAAGGGGTTAGAGATCACAGGGTGGCCGGGCTGCTTTATCCTGCGATCGCAGTGCTTGGACATGGCGACAATCTGGTCTTTAAACCGGAGATCGTAGACAGATATCTGGCGATTGAGCAGGTGGAATACAATCAAGTCGTTGATCGAAAAGTCGACGGAAAATACGTTACCTATGAGAATAAACATATTGATTTTGCTGACGCCTTTAGTCCCGCTGGGTGTATCGAATGGAAGAACAGGTGCGCGGAATGGAACATTGTCATTCCACCAGGGGGGAGCGTTCGGATTAGTAAGGAAAACGGAAGGGCGGTGTATAGAAACGAGCGTGGAGAAGTAATTGATCCTGCTTAGCCCGTAGGGCGGATTAGCGCAGCGTAGTCCGCCATTGTCTGTGGCTTCGCTGCACTCAGCCCACCCTACAAGCCATTCCGACGTGTTGCTCCATGCCCGCCAAATCAAAAAAGATCGGCCACGATTGGGAAGTCTTCATCCGCTATCTCGAGGATGGCGAGGACGACAGCCTGCAGATCGAAAGCTGCTGGACGGCTGAGGAGGCGATCGCCAAGGCGCGCGATGCGCTCAATGCCTATGCAAAAAACGACGACGACAAGGACCAGTTCGAGATCATGGCCGTCGTGCGCTCGGATGCGGAGATATGAGCGGCCTGTCCCGGCCTCATGCTGAGGAGCATCGCGTCAGCGATGCGTCTCGAAGCATGGGGCCGCGCCATCCTTCGAGATGGTGCGTGCCGCGCCTCCTCAGGATGAGGGCGGACGAGGCGCTTCGACCATGCTATGCACGTCCTCATGAAACACACCTCCGCTCTCATCGTCGGCGCCGGCTCAGGCCTGTCCGCCTCGCTCGCGCGGCTTATGTTGAAAGAGGGGATGCAGGTCGCGCTCGCGGCGCGCTCGGCTGAAAAGCTCAGGGAGTTCGCGGACGCCACTGGCGCGCGCACCTTCGATTGCGACGCTGCGAAACGCGACGAGGTCGAGACGCTGTTCGACGACCTCGACGCCGCGAACCTGACGCCGGATGTCGTCATCTACAATCCGAGCTACCGCGTGCGCGGTGCCTTCGTCGATCTCGATCCAAAGGAAGTCGAGAAGACCTTGGCCATCACCGCCTTCGGCGGCTTCATCGTGGCGCAGCAGGCGGTGCGGCGTATGCTGCCCAAGGCTAAGGGCGCGCTGCTGTTCACTGGCGCGTCGGCGTCGGTGAAGGGCTATGCGCAGTCGGCGCCGTTCGCCATGGGCAAGTTCGCGCTGCGCGGTCTGGCGCAGAGCCTCGCACGCGAGCTCGGCCCGCAAGGCATTCACGTGGCGCATTTCGTCATCGACGGCGGCATCGCCAGCGCGCGCCGCCCGGCCGATCCCGCCAAGCCCGATGCGCTGCTCGATCCCGACGCCATCGCCGAGAGCTACATGCAGGTCCTCAGGCAGCCGCGCAGCGCCTGGAGCTTCGAGGTCGAGCTGCGGCCGTGGGTGGAGAAGTTCTAGCACCGTCATTCCGGGGCGCACCGAAGGTGCGAGCCCGGAATCCATATCCCCAGCGCTGCGGAGTATGGATTCCGGGCCCGCGCGTTTTCATGCGCGCCCCGGAATGACAGAAGTCTTTTCATCACCCGCTTCGCGCGCTAAACGCCGTCCATGCTCGATCTCTCTCATCTCGCTGATCTCGCCCCCACCGGCACCTTGCGCGGCGGCATCGTCGTCGCGCCGGCCAAGTCGTTGTCCTTCGCCACCAAATCCGGTGACGGCGTCGCCCAGGGCGTGCCGGTCGATCTGCTGCACGGCTTTGCCGCGCTGCTGAACGTGCCGCTGTCGCTCGCCGAGTTTCCGAACTCCGGGCAGCTCACCGATGCCATCGCCGAGGGCGCCTGCGATATGGGCTTCATGCCGCGCGATGCGGCGCGCGAGGCGCGCGTCGCCTTCGGCCCGTCCTTTTATCTGATGGGCAGCACCTATCTGGTGCCGGCGGGCTCCGAGATATTCACCATCGAGCAGGTCAATCGCGAGGGCATCCGCATCGTCGCCATCGCCAGCACCACGACGGCGCGCGCCGCGCGGCGCACCGCGCCGCTGGCCGCGGTCGAAGAGGTTTCGAGCGTCGATCTGATGACCGCTATGGCGCAGCGCGGCGAGGCCGATGCCTTCGCGCTGTCGCACGATTCCTTCATCGGCCTGCTGCCGCGCATTCCCGGCGCGCGCGTGCTGCCGGGGCAATTCCAGCAGACCGGCATCGGCGTCGCCGTGCCGCCGGGGCGGCCGGGTGCGCTCGCCTTGGCGCGGCAACTCATCGAGACCGCGAAGGCGAACGGGCTTGCCCGCCGCGCCTTCGATGCCGCCGGGTTCGTCGATGCCGCGGTGGCGCCGCTCGACGACTGAGCGCTACAAAGTCACCACCACCTTGGCGCTCGCGCCTTGCTCCACCGCCTCATGCGCGGCGGCGGCGTCGTCGAGGCCGAATGTGCGCGGGTCGACGCGGTTGATCGGCTTGCCCTGTGCCAGCGCGGCGCCGATGCCGCTCACGGCGCGGGCGCGCTCGGCAGCGTCAAGCTCGAACACCAGGAAGAACTGGATGCCGATGGCGTTCGCGGTAATGTTGAGTTCGACCACGGCATCGACGCCGCGCTTGTCGGTCAGCGCCGCGCGCGAGCATGCCTGCATCGCGGAACCTGAACAAGCGTGCAGACGTTGCCATCAGCGGAACGCAATTTAGAATGCGCTCGCAGGGAGCGACCTTCACGGAGGAAACCATGACATTTCGTGTTTACAGCGGCCCGAAGGGCGCGCCGGATCCGTCGCCGATGGAAAAGCAGCGCATGCTGTACAAGGAGTTCATGTCGATGGACGAGGCGCTGTGGTGGGCGAGCCATCTGCGTCAGCAGGGCAGGGTTGCGCTGTTCATCGAAGGCGATGACGGCAGCCGGCTCGACCGCCGCGCCATCGGCGCCGCGATCAGCGTCACGCCCTTCGCCCGCTCGGCGTGACAGGATCGAAAAGGAAAAGCCCCGCCGTCCGGCGGGGCTTTTTTTTTGCGTGGAGACTGTCGCCGGTCAGTTGGCGCGCGTGGCGCGGTCCGGCTGGACGTTGGCGGTCACGCGGTCCCACTGCTGCTTGGCGCCCTCGGAGAGGTCGTGCCACTTCACGCCGACCACATCCCAGTTCACCATCGGCCGCGCGGCGGTGACGGTGGTGTCGCTGCTGGCAACGCCGGCATGGTTGCTGTCGTAGATGTAGGCGCCGCCGATCGTGAGAGCGCCGCCGAGAATGATGCCCAACAGAAGTCGCATGTGCCGTTCTCCGTCCCGAAGGTTTGACGCCCCGTATTCCCGGCTAACGAACGGGTTTGTCGAATAAAAGTTCCATCGGAATCGCCTCGCGAAGGGCCGCCGGCCGGCCAAGGCGGGTGGCCTGCGGCATTTGCGTAAAAACAATTGGCCCGTTTCGGAGCACCCTCTAACAGATTGAAATGAAAGGATAAAATAATAAAAAAAGACGGGCATAAGGCGAATTATCTGCTATATTACAAATATGCGTACACAGTCGAGCAAGGCCGCCGGTCGGACCTCCCAGAAGTCCTCCCGGCAGAACGTCAAAAAGTCCGCCAAGAGCGCCCGGAAGGCCGGGAACTCGTCGAGGGGGCGCGCCACTGCGCGTTCGTCGCGCGCGGCGTCCAAATCGTCGAACAAGCCTGTGAGCAAGCCCGCCAGCAAGGCTGCGGTGAAGCCGGCGGCGAACAAGGCCAAGGCGCCTGTCAAAACCATCGACAAGACGTTGGCCAAAGCGGCGGTCACCGCGGTTGCCAAGCCTGTTGCCAAGCCTGTTACCAAGCCTGTTACCAAGCCTGTTACCAAGCCGGTGGCTGTCGCCAAGCCGATCGAAAAGCCGGCGCTGAAGCCGGTGGCCGCCAAGCCAGTGGCGAAGCCCGCGGAGAAGCCTGTCACCAAGGCCGTCTCCAAGCAGGTGTCGCGCATCGCCGCCGATATCGCTGCGAAGGCTGCCGCCAAGGAAGCGATCAAGGCCAGGAACGGTCTGACGAGCGCTGCCGCCGTGGTCAAGCCCGGCGCGGCTAGGAGCGAGCGCATCGAATTGTCCGAGAGCGAGCTTGCCGCGCTCAGCATGATCCGCACCTTCTCGCCGCCGATGCAGCCGATCGAGGCGCCGGAGGCGGCGCCGGCCAAGGCGCACAAGTATCAGGTCGGCGATGCGGTGTATTTCACCTCGCCGAGCTTTGGCCGCGCCGCCGCCAGCGGCACCTATACGGTGATCAAGGTGCTGCCGTCGGACGGCGAGGACCGCCAGTACCGGATCAAGAGTTCGGTCGAGGCCTTCGAGCGGGTCGCCAAGGAAAGCCAGCTCGAGCGCATCTGATCCGCTCGCGCGCCGGCACGTGCTCCGTGCGCGCCGGCTCCGGCTTTGACGTATAGTCGCGCCTCGTGAATCGCTTCGTCGCGGGGAGAGCCAATTCCATGCCGATCTACATCACGCAAGGGCGCTACACCCGCGAAGCCATCAAGGGCATGCTGGTGAAGCCCGAAGACCGCGCCGAGGCGGTGTCGCGGCTTCTGGCCAAGGTCGGCGGCAAGCTCATCGGCTACTACGTCACCTTCGGCGACTACGATTTCATGCTGATCGCGGACGCGCCGGACAACACCCAGATGGCGGCGGTGCTGCTGTCGGCCGGCGCCAGCGCCGGCGTGACCGATCTGAAAACCACCGTGGCCATGACCTCGATCGAGGCCAAGGGCGCCTTTGCCGCCGCAAGCGATGTCGCCCCCGGCTTCCGCGCGCCGGGCGGGCTGTGAGCGAGCCGGGAGCGCCGACCTTGATGCCGCCACCATTGCCCTGTCGGTAGAGCCATGTCAGGCCGCGTTCCCATATCCGTTCTGTTTGCCCGTTACGCGACGCCGCTCGCGGTGCTGCTCGGCCTTGGCGTCGGCGCCTTCGCCATTGCCGACCAGATGGCCGCGGACCGCCGCGCGGCGCACGAACGCGCCGTCATCGCGCGCAGCGACGAACTCACCGCGCGGGCGATGGCGCCGGGGTCGGCGCTGGCCTGCCTCGATGCCGCGCCGGGCGACGCCACCGAGACCGCCTGCGAGGCTGCCGTATTCGGCTCGCCGCAGGCCACCGCCGCCGCGGTCGCCTATATCGGCGCGCGCATGGCGCTGCTCGCCGACGGCAGGGACGTGCCGGCGCTGGCGCCGCGCCTTGCCACGACGCGGCGCGCCATCGAGGTCGACCGCTTCGGTATCGCCGCCCAGGTGCTGAGCCAGCGCGACGGCTGCTCGGCCGCGCAGTGCACCGGCTTTGCGCTGGTGACCGACTCCAGCATGCTGCGCTCGAACCTGAAGGCGCGCACCTTCGATCAATACGTCTCCCGCCATTCGGTCGCCTGGAACGGCCCGGTGCAGGCCGCACCGGACAAGCCGGTCGCGGCGGTCCCGCCGGCGGCGCCGCCGCCGCTGCAAGCCGGTGCTCCCGCCGGGGGCGAAGCGCGCCAGGTGTCGTCGAAATACGATTTCCCCTCGGCGGCCTCGATCCCGCCGGTCAGCATCATGAATGCCGAGCCGCCTCTGTCGAAGGAGGCGACCGAAGCCAGGCAGGCCGCCGCCGCGCAGGGCGCCGCTTTGGGCGACCGGGCGCCGCCGGCTCCGCCGCAGCCCGAGCGCACCCCGGTGCCGCCGAAGCGTCCACAGGTGCCGAACGAACCGGCGGACATCGCCCCGGCGCGCTAGTATCGTCTCGTCGTCAACGCCGGGCCCTCGCATGTTCAAATCCGTTCTCATCGCCAATCGCGGCGAAATCGCCTGCCGCATCATGCGCACGGCCAAACGCATGGGCATGCGCACCGTCGCGGTCTATTCGGAGGCGGACGCCAACGCGCTGCACGTCAAGCTGGCCGACGAGGCGCATCTGATCGGCCCGGCGCCGGCGGCGCAGAGCTATCTGGTGATCGAGAAGATCATCGCCGCGGCCAAGGCCTCCAAGGCCGAGTGCATCCACCCGGGCTACGGCTTCCTGTCCGAGAACACCGCCTTCGCCAAAGCCTGCGCGGATAACGGCATCGTCTTCGTCGGGCCGCCGCCCTCGGCGATCGAGGCCATGGGCCTCAAGGACCGCGCCAAGGCGCTGATGGAGAAGGCCGGCGTGCCAGTCGTGCCCGGCTATCACGGCGAAAACCAGGACCCGACGCTGCTCAAGCGCAAGGCCTACGAGATCGGCTATCCGGTGCTGATCAAGGCCGTCGCCGGCGGCGGCGGCAAGGGCATGCGCCGCGTCGACAGGCACGCCGATTTCGAGGACGCCCTCGCGGGCGCGATGCGCGAGGCGCAGAACGCCTTCGGCGATGCCCGCGTGTTGATCGAGAAATACGTCACCGCGCCGCGCCACATCGAGATGCAGGTCTTCGCCGACACGCAGGGCGACGCCATCCATCTCAACGAGCGCGACTGCTCGCTGCAGCGCCGCCACCAGAAGGTGATCGAGGAAGCGCCTGCGCCGGGCATGAGCGCGGCCTTGCGCGCCGAGATGGGCGCGGCCGCCGTCGCCGCCGCGAAAGCCGCCGGCTATGTCGGCGCCGGAACCATCGAGTTCATCGCCGACGGGGCGGGCGGCCTCAAGAGCGGCGGCTTCTGGTTCATGGAAATGAACACGCGCCTGCAGGTCGAGCATCCGGTCACCGAAGCCGTCACCGGCCTCGATCTGGTCGAATGGCAATTCCGCATCGCCCATGGCGAAGCCTTGCCGCTCAAGCAGGACCAGGTGCCGCTTCAGGGTCACGCCGTCGAGGCGCGGCTGTATGCCGAGGACCCGGAAAAGGGCTTCCTGCCGTCGACCGGCAAACTCGTCGCGCTCGAATTCCCGAAGGCCGAAGGGCTGCGCGTCGATACCGGTGTCGAGAGCGGCGACGAGGTAACGCCGTTCTACGATCCGATGATCGCCAAGCTGATCGCCACGGGCGAAACCCGCGAGCAGGCGCTGGACATCCTCGCCAATGCGCTCGACGCCACCATGGTCGCCGGTCCGCGCAGCAATGCCGGCTTTCTCGCCGCGCTGGCGCGGGCGGGCGACTTCCGCAACGGCGCCTTCGACACCGGCTTCATCGATGCGCATCTGACTGAACTCGTCGGCGCGCATGGTCTCGACAACGAGGCCGTCGCCTTCGGCGCCGAGGCGCTGATGGCGGCCGAGCACGATCGTCTGGCCGAGCAGCGCGATGGCTCGGATTCGCCGTGGGATGCCGATGACGGCTTCCAGTTGTCCGGCGCGCGGCGTCTTATCGTGCCGCTGATTGCCGAAGGCCAAAAGCTCAACGCCGAAGTGACCTACGAGGGCGGCGCGGCCAAGGTCACCGTCAACGGCGCTTCGCCTGCCGCCGAGGCCACGGCGATCATCGCCAACGATGCGGTCTACGTGCTGCAGAGAGGCCGCCAGACCAGGCTGGCGCTGCGCGATCTGTCGCTTGGCGAGGACACGAACGAAGGCGGCGGCGGTACGATCCGCGCGCCGATGCACGGCAAGGTGCTGGCGGTGCTGGTGGAGCAGGGCGCGTCGGTGGCGCGCGGCCAGCGCCTCGCCATCATCGAGGCGATGAAGATGGAGCACACGCTTACCGCGCCGCTCGACGGCACGGTGGCGGACATCGCGGCGAGCGTCGGCGCCCAGATCGCCGAAGGCGCCAGAGTGATGACGATTGCGCCTGCGGAAGGCGCTTAACGCAATCTGGTTGGCTGAGAGTAATGCCCCTTCATCTCATCAAGCTGTCCGTCGGAACCGACTCCATCGCCGACCTGCAGGGCTGGATCGACGACAAGATCAAGGCGCAGAAGAAGCGCGGCGTGAAGAAGCCGGAGCGCATTCACACCACGCGCATGGTGCCCAAGCGCGCCGACGAGCTGAAGGACGGCGGCTCGATCTACTGGGTGATCAAGGGCCAGATCATGTGCCGCGAGGTCATCCTCGACATCCGGCCCTTCACCGACAAGGACGGCATTCACCGCTGCAAGCTGGTGCTCGATCCCAAATGCATTCCGGTCGAGCCGCGGCCGCGCGCCGCGTTCCAGGGCTGGCGCTATCTCGTCGACAAGGAGGTGCCGCGCGATCTCGGCAAGATCGGCAAGGGCGCGCTCAACATGCCCGAGGAGATGCGCCGCGAACTGATGCAGTTGGGGTTGTTGTAGTTGAGGAGCGAGCTTCTCTTGCTCCGGTCATCCCCGCGAAAGCGGGGATCCAGCTCTTTTCCGGAAGCATGGCTCAGGTCTGGATGCCCGCCTCCGCGGGCATGAGCGGGGTTTCGGGTTACGTCGCCAGCCAGTAGCCGCCGAGCACCAGCAGCAAAGCGAGGCCGACGATGACCGCCAGCACGACGGCGGCGATTGCCGGCAGGCCGTGAGCGTCCATCCAGCCCTGCAACGCTTTGCCCACCATGTGAAACTCCCCGAAAATCGATCGTTGCCGGCAACCTATCAACCGTCGTTGCCGAGAACAACAGAGCCTCGGCGTTCGGTCGTCATTCCGGGGCGCCACGCAGTGGCGAGCCCGGAATCCAGCGATGCATGAGGGCGGGTCTGGATTCCGGGTTCGCGCTTTCAGCGCGCCCCGGAATGACGAATAGAAAATAGTCCTTGACCATTATTCCTACGATAGGATAGGGTTCATTCGTCCGGCCCGGCCGGGGACGTCATCTAGAGACGTCTTGATGACGGGGCAGGATGTGGCGCCTGCGGGCGGGGCTCGTAACCCCGCTCCCGGGAGGCCGCGGGTAGCCGTCCGGGCCTACTAGGGGGCTCT
>JAFIGS010000002.1 GCA_017849615.1 Pseudolabrys sp.
CATTGAAGGCAGAGCCCCGTAGTGGGCCCGGACGGCTACCCGCGGCCTCCCGGGAGCGGGGTTACGAGCCCCGCCCGCAGGCGCCACATCCTGCCCCGTCATCAAGACGTCTCTAGATGACGTCCCCGGCCGGGCCGAACGAATGAAGCCTATCCTATCGTAGGAATAACAGTCAAGGACTATTTTCTACTGTCATTCCGGGGCGGCCTGAAAGGCCGAACCCGGAATGACGAAGGAGCCCGCAACCCGGGACAACAATCACCGTCGTCCCCGCGAAGGCGGGGACCCATAATCCAGGGCGTCTAATCGGAAGCGGTTCAGGGGACCGCAATCTCCACTTTTTTGCCCCAAGCTGTCCGCTGCGGCGTATGGGTCCCCGCCTTCGCGGGGACGACCATGTCCTCAATCGGGCCCGGCGGCGCCGACCTTGGCGGCGGCTTCGGCGTCGGCCTCGGCCTGGGCGTCTTCCTTGGCCTTGGCTTCGGCGGCGGCCTTCTTCTCGACGAGGCGCACCGACCAGATCGAGCCCTCGTAGAGGATGAGCAGCGGGATCGCGAGCGAGAGCTGGCTGATGACGTCCGGCGGCGTGAGCACCGCGGCGATGATGAAGGCGCCGACGATGAAATAGCGCCGCTTCTCCTTGAGCGTCTGCGAGGTCAGAACGCCGATGCGGCCGAGCAGCGTCAGGATGACGGGCAACTGGAACGCCGCGCCGAAGGCGAGCACCAGGGTCATCATCAGCGACAGATATTCGCCGACCTTGGGCAACAACGAGATCGAGGCTTCGCCCGGCCCCACCTGCTGCATGCCGAGCGAGAAGCGCACCAGCATCGGCAGCACCAGGAAGTAAACGACCGCGCTGCCCAGCGCGAAGAAGAACGGAGTCGCGATCAGGTAAGGCAGGAAGGCATTGCGCTCGTGCTTGTAGAGGCCCGGCGCCACGAACATGTAGATCTGCCCGGCCACCACCGGGAACGACAGGAAGGCCGCGCCGAACATGGCGAGCTTCAACTGGGTCAGGAAATATTCGAGCAGCGCCGTGTAGATGAATTTCGAATTCTCGACGCCCGCGACCCAGACGAAGGGCCAGACCAGCACGTTGTAGATGTCTTTCGCGAACACGAAGCACAGCGCGAACATCACGCCGAACGCGATCATCGCCTTGATCAGCCGCGAACGCAGCTCGATCAGGTGATCCATCAACGGCGCCTTGGAGGCCTCGATGTCGTCGTGACTCACGCGGCGCCTCCGGCCTTCTTGTCGGCGGAAGGGATCCCGGCCTGCGCGGTCTTCACATCTGCTTTCGGCAGGAAATCTTCGGTCGTCGGCGGCGGCACCGGCTCGGGCAACGGCACGTCGATTTTGGCGAGATCAGCCGGCGGCGGCAGCGCCTCGTGCGTCTGTGGCGGCGGCAAGGCTTCCTGCGCGGCCGGCGGCGGGAGGGCTTCAGCCGTTTCGACCGGCAGCAGCGGCGCGGCGTCGGGCTTGTAGTCGGCGGCGGTCGAGGTCGGCGCGCCGGCGGGCGTGTCGAAGGCCTTCTCGATGTCGCTCTTGGTCTCGGACAACGGGTCGAACTTGGTGAAGTCGGTGACCTTGTCCTTGACCGACGAGGTCAGGTCCTCGGCCTGCTTCTTGAGATCGGCGATTTCGGCTTCGCGCAGGGCTTCCTGGAACTGGCCCTGGAATTCGGCGGCCATGCGCCGGACCTTGGCCATCATCTGGCCGACCGAGCGCAGAACGGTGGGCAGCTCCTTCGGCCCGATCGCGATCAACGCGACGATGCCGATGAGGACGATTTCGCCCCAACCGAAATTGAACATGATCCGACGGTCCCGAATGCGCCCCGGCGAGATGCCAGCGCGGCCTGTCTTCTAGCGCGACCTGCGGCCTGGTGCGACCCGCGTTCTAGTCAGACTTGCCGTCCGGCGAAAACGCGCTAGGAGCGGACGCCCTCGGCGCGGCGCTCGGCCTCGGTCTTCTGGCCGGCCTCGAGGGTCTTGACCGGCTCGGCGGGCTTGACGTCGGCCTTGTCGTCCTCGGCCATGCCCTTCTTGAAGGCCTTGATGCCCTGGGCGAAGTCGCCCATCAGGCCGGAAATCTTGCCGCGGCCGCCGAACAGCAGCAGCACGACGACGGCGACGATCAGCCAGTGCCAGACGCTAAACGTACCCATAACAATTCCCTCCGCGGCAACGAGAAATTGGGTTGAGCTTGAGGCCCCGAGGGCCTCTGCCCCGACGGCTCGTCCCGCCTCGTGTTTCGATCAGAAACTAGGCTGCGGGGGCGGCAAAAACAAGGAGTTAACCGGAGGTGGTTAAGGGCCAAATGGCGCGGGGTCTCTCGTCATTCCGGGGCGGCCGCAGGCCGAACCCGGAATCCAGCGAAGACCTCACGCGCCTCTGGATTCCGGGTTCGCGAACTGCGTTCGCGCCCCGGAATGACCAAGCCCTACTTTTCGCTCTCGCCCTCGCCCGACGCTTCCGGTTCGGCCGGCGCTTCGGCCACCGCCTCGGCGGAACTCTCAGCCTCCGGCGCGGGCGCCAGACCGAGGTCGAGATCGCCCGGCTCGAGCGGATCCTCGTCATCGCGCAAGGTGGAGTCGTCGGACGGCATCGGCACGGAGAAGCCCGCCGGCATCGAACCTTCGAGCAGGCCCGCGCCCTTGAGCTCGTCGAGCCCGGGCAGATCGGCGACTTCCTCGAGACCGAAATGCGACAGGAACGCCTCGTTGGTGCCGTAGGTGATCGGACGGCCCGGCACCTTGCGGCGGCCACGCGGGCGGATCCAGCCGGTCTTGAGCAGCACGTCGAGCGTGCCGGCGGCGGTGGCGACGCCGCGGATTTCCTCGATCTCGGCGCGCGTCACCGGCTGGTGATAGGCGATGATCGCGAGCGTCTCGACGGCGGCGCGCGACAGCTTGCGCTGCTCCACGGTTTCCTTGGTGAGCAGCCACGACAGGTCGGACGCGGTGCGGAAGGTCCACTTCTTGCCGATGCGAACGAGGTTGACGCCGCGCGTGGCGTATTCGGCCTGCAGCGCCGCGAGGCCGGCCTTCACATCGACGCCGTCCGGCAGCGCCCGGACCAGCGTCGGCTCGTCGAGCGGCTCGGAGGCGGCGAACAGCAGCGCCTCGAGAAGGCGCAGTTCCTCGGGACGCTCGACCGGCTCGATGGCCTCGGCCTCGACGATGATCGTTTCCTCGATGCGTGCGTCGGTCTGGACGGCAGCGGTGTCCGGCTCGTCGTTCGACACGATCACGAGCTTCTTGGCCGCGCTGGGCATGGACTCCGTCTCCTTATGCGGTTTCTTGGGCGTCATGCGACGATGCGAACCCGTTCGCGCTCACACGCTTGCGCATGTAGATCGGCGAGAACGCATCCTTCTGATGAATTTCGGCGCGGCCATCGCGCACCAGTTCGAGCGCCGAGGCGAAGGACGAGGCGAACACGGTGGCGGCGAGCGCGGGCTCGACCACATACTGGATGAGGAATGAATCGATGCGCGACCAGTCGCTCGACGAACCGATCAGCCGCTCCAGAGTCTGGCGCGCCTCGGCGAGCGACCACACGGTGCGCTTCTTGAAGCGCACGCGCGACAAGGTGGTGCGCTGGCGCTGCACCGCATAGGCCGACAGCAGATCGTAGAGCGTCGCGGTGTATTCCGGCTTCTTGATCTCGGCGATCGGTTCGGGAAGGCCGCGCCCGAACACGTCGCGGCCGAGCTGCGGACGGTCCATCATCTTGCCGGCGAATTCGCGCAGCGCCTCGAGCCGGCGCAGACGATGCGCCAGCGCCAGCGCCATGTCCTCGGCGGACGGCCCCTCGCCCGGCGCCGCTTCGGGCAGCAGCAGGCGCGACTTGAGATAAGCCAGCCACGCCGCCATCACGAGATAATCGGCGGCGAGCTCGAGCCGCACCTTGCGGGCCTGCTCGATGAAAACGAGATACTGATCGGCGAGCGCGAGGATGGAGATCTTGTGCAGATCGACCTTCTGCTGCCGCGCCAGCGTGAGCAGCAGATCGAGCGGACCTTCGAAGCCCTCGACGTCGACGATCATCGCCGGATCGGTGACGCCGCGATCCTCTTCCATCGCCGATACGAGCTTGTTGTCGAAATCCTCAGGCGCCATGAGCCTGCCAGTCCTTCGCTCGCGATGCCGCTTTACGCCACCATCGCATTGAAAATTCGCCGCGCCTCGGCGACGTCGAACGCCTCGCCTTGCGAGCGCATCGACAGCGCCCGCGCCGCGCGCGTCGCGGCGATGCCGGCCAGCTCCGGCGTGACGCTTGCGACTTCGCTCATCTCGGCAAGATCGCCGTTGCAATGAAGCACGACATCGCAGCCGGCTGCGAGCGCCGCCTGACTGCGCTCGGCAATTGTCCCCGACAAAGCATTCATTGACACGTCATCGCTCATCAACAAGCCATCGAAGCCGATGAAGCCGCGAATCACCTCACGCACCATTGTCACCGAAGTTGTGGCCGGGGCATGGGCATCGATGGCGCTGAACACAACATGCGCGGTCATGCCGAGCGGCAGGCTCTTGAGCGGCCGGAACGCCGCGAAATCGGTTTGTTCCAAAGTGACGCGGTCGGTGTCGACGACGGGAAGTTCCTTGTGGCTGTCGGCGCGCGCGCGGCCGTGGCCCGGCAGGTGCTTGAGCACCGGCAGCACGCCGCCGGCGCGCAGGCCCTCCGCCACCGCGCCGGCGATGGCGGCGACCTTCATCGGCTCGGTGCCGTAGGCGCGGTCGCCGATGACCGGGTCGGCCTCGGAGACCGGAACGTCGGCCAGCGGCAGACAATCGACGTCGATGCCGACAGCGGCGAGGTCGGCGGCGATCAGGTGAGCGCCCAGCCGGGCGGCGGCGAGGCCCGAGGCCGGATTGCGGTCGTAGAGCGCGCTGAAGGCCGCGCCCGGCGGATAGGCCGGCCAGTGCGGCGGGCCGAGGCGCTGCACGCGGCCGCCCTCCTGGTCGATCAGGATCGGCGCGGCGCGGCCGAGCGTATCGCGAAAGTCCATCGTCAGATCAGCGACTTGTTTTGGATCGCTGATGTTCCTCTTGAAGAGGATAAGGCCCCAGGGCTGCGCCTCGCGCAGAAACGCGCGCTCCAGCGGGGTGATGGTCAGGCCGGATAGCCCGGTGATGAATGCGCGGGAAACCATACCGGCGGCTTACCCCGCACTATCCGACGGGGCAAGCGAGCCTGTTGATGGCTGATCAAGGCGCGAGCGGCCTCAAAGCCGCTCGCCAACGCGCCTAGTTGCGCTGGATGATGCAGGAGCCGCCGGCCGCCTTCAGGCTGGAACACAGATCGCCGGCCTCGCTGTTGGAGCCGACAACGACCATGGCGCGATAGTAGACGCCCTTCTCGCCGAGATCGGCGCGCCGGATGACGGGCTGGCGGCCGCCGAGCTGGTTCGGAAACTTGCCCTGCAAGGTCTGGAAGGCGGCCTGGGCTTCCGCCTCGCTGCGCTGGGCCGAGACCTGCACGGCATAGCCGCCGGTCGTGGCGGCCGCCTGCGGCGCCGGTGCGGGCGTCTGCGTCGCCACACGGGCTGGCGCGGCGGACCGGGCTGCAGGGGCATTCGGACTGAGCGACAGCGGCGCATTCGAGGGCTGCGCTGCCGGCGGCGGCGTCTGCTGGGCGGGTGCGACCGCCTGCGGCGCCACGTTACGGGGCGGCTGAGCCTGACGCGGCTCGGCGACGGGCTGGGTATTTACGACGCGCACCGGCGGCTGCGCTGCCGACGGTTCCGGAGCCGCAGGCACTGCCGGCGCGGCCGCATTGGCGGCGTCGCCGTTCTGATCCGGCCGGATCGGGATGGTGCGGATCTTCCGGGGCTCGCCGACAATGCCACTGCCCATGGCAGGGGCAGCCGCCATGGTGCCGTTCCCCGGCGCGCTGACGGGAGGCGCGGACTGGTTCGGTTGCGTGGCCACCGGCACCGGCTGCTCTTCGCGCGACAACAGGCGCTCGATCTGCCCATTGGCGCCAACGCGGTCGGTGACCTTGCCGGGCTCCTTGTTCGCCGCCGGCACCACCTTGCTCGGCGTCGCCTCGGCCTTGATTACCGGCGGCGTTGTCGGCACCGAGGACGGCCCGAAGACCGCACGATAACCGAGCGCGCCTGCCGTACCGATCACGGCCAGCGCGAACACACCGGCGATCGCCATGACGCTGATGCGGCGCCGGCTCGGCGCGACATCGTCGTAATAGTCGTCGGTCGGCGCCGGGCCGAATTGCTGATGGACATCATGCAGCGGCTCCTGCGACGGCGGGAACGCCTGGTCGTAGCCGGCCGCGGCGCCATCCGCATAAGGATCGGCCTCGTAGCCCTGGGAGGCGTAGCCCGGCGCGTGCGCATTGACCGGATAGAGCTCCGATGAATCGGCCGACAGCGGCGCGCTGCCATAGGCCTGCCGGCCAAAGCCGCCATTGGCATAAGACTGATCGGCATAGGCATTCGCGTCGGGCGCGACCTGCGGGTCCGCCGCGTAAGTGGCGTTGTCGTCCGGCCACGCAGCCGGGGCCTGTTGACCGGGCACGGTCGGCGCGCGCTGGGCGGTGTTGCGGCCATATTCGGCGAAAGGATCGGTCTGCCCGATCAGGCGTGCAAGCTCAGCCAACGGGTCGTTGCCGGAATTGCCGTTGCTGCTCGCGGCACCTGTGCGCGAGGACAGGTCGCCCCCACGATAAGCCCGCTGATTGTGGTCGTCCGCCATGGCGTCCCCGGTAACGAGTTACAAATCGCGCAAGGCCCCCACGCGGCCCTCCCCGCTTCCCAAGCGAGTCCGCGTCATGCGCTCCGGCGGCGTCGAGCCTACCGCATTTCGTCTGGCGCTTCGACCCCGAGCAGATCGAGACCGCACGCGAGCACGGTCACGATGCCCTGCACCAGGGCAAGCCGCGCCACCGTTGTTTGTGGATCATCCTGGATAATGAACCGTAAATGCGGCGATTCCTTGCCTCCGCGGGTCCACTGCGCGTGAAATTCGCTCGCCAGTTCATAGAGATAGAAGGCAACACGGTGCGGCTCATGGGCCAGCGCGGCGGCCTCCAGCATGCGCGGATAGAGCGCCAGCTTGCGAATGATCGACAGTTCCCCGGGATCGGTCAGGCGGGCGAGATCCGCCTTCCTCAGCGCCGCCGGATCGGCGGGCAGCAGGCCCTGATCGGCCGCGGTGCGGAAGATCGACTTGCCGCGGGCGTGACCGTACTGGACGTAGAACACCGGATTGTCCTTCGACTGTTCGATCACCTTGGCGAGATCGAAATCCAGCACCGCGTCGTTCTTGCGATAGAGCATGTCGAAACGGACGGCGTCCTTGCCGACCTCATCGACCACCTCGCGCAAGGTGATGTAATCGCCGGCGCGCTTCGACATCTTCACCGGCTCGCCGTTGCGCAGCAGGCGCACGAGCTGCACCAGCTTGATGTCGAGCTGGCCCTTGCCGCCGCTAACCGCCTTCACCGCGGCCTGCATGCGCTTGACGTAGCCGCCGTGATCGGCGCCCCAGACGTAGATCATGTCGGCGAAGCCGCGATCGAACTTGGACTTGTGATAAGCGATGTCGGTGGCGAAATAGGTGTAGCTGCCGTCCGACTTCAGCAGCGGACGATCGACGTCGTCGCCGAAATCGGTCGAGCGGAAGAGCGTCTGCTCGCGGTCTTCCCAGTCCTCGAGATTGCCGCTCTTGGGCGGCGGCAGACGGCCCTCATAGACATGACCGGCCGTGCGCAGAGCCGCGATGGTTTCGGCCACCACGTCGGCCGGCGGCCTGGGCGGCTCGGAGGCAAACGGATCGGGCTCCTCGCCCTCGATCAGCGAGCGCTCCGAGAAGAACACTTCCGGCACGATGCGCAGGCGCGCCAGATCGTTGCGGATTTCGGCCATCATCATATCGGTGGCTCTACGGCGCACGATCGGCAGCCATTCGGCTTCCGGCATGGCCTTGAGCTTGTCGCCGTAATCGGCGGCGAGTTCGGCGCCGCATTCCTTCAGATAGTCGCCGGGATAAAGGCCTTCCGGGATGTCGCCGATGTCCTCGCCGAGCGCCTCGCGATACCGCAGGAAAGCCGAGCGCGCGAGCACATCGACCTGCGCGCCGGCGTCGTTGATGTAATATTCGCGCGTGACGTCGAACCCCGCGGCAACGAGCAGGCTCGACAGCGCGTCGCCGAACACGGCGCCGCGGCCGTGACCGACATGGAGCGGGCCGGTTGGGTTGGCCGACACGTATTCGACATTGACTTTCTTGCCGGCGCCAACGGTCCCGCGGCCATAGGTCTTGCCCTGCTCTAGCACGGCGCGCAGCGCGTCGGGCCAGACCTCGCCCTTCAAGGTGAGGTTGATGAAGCCGGGACCGGCGATATCGACCTTTTCGATCTTGGCGTCGGCGCGCAGCTTTTCGGCGATGGCTTCGGCGAGATCGCGCGGTTTCTGCCCGGCGTCCTTGGCCAGCACCATGGCGGCATTGGTCGCCATGTCGCCATGCGAGGCATCGCGCGGCGGCTCGACCACAATGCGCGTGAGATCGGCACCCGAGCCGAGCACGGCGCCAGCGGCGTCGCGAACGCGGGCCTGCATCTCGGCGAACAGGTGCGGCCCCGGCGTCGAAGGCCCGAGCACGGCTTCCGCTACCGCGCGGACGCGTTCGACAACAGCGGTCAGCAAGCCGGCGGCGCCGGACGGCGCGCCGCTTTCGGTCACGACCGGCGTCGCGGCGGGCTTTGTGACGGTCTTTGTGACGGTCTTGGCCGCGGGCTTGCTGACAGCCTTGCGCGCCGGCTTGGCAACCGCCTTCGCAACAGGCTTGACGGCGGGCTTCCGCACAGCGGCTTTGACCGAACGGTTTGCCTGTGCCGACACGGACTTCCTTGCTGTCTTTGTCGCGCCCTTCCGGCCGGCGCCCCTGGACGCAGATTTTGATTTGGCCAAGGTCTTGGCCTTGGACGTTGCTTTCGACTTTGCCGCCGAACTGACCTTGGCTTTGGTCTTTGCGTTGGCCTTCTTGGAGCCGGCCTTCTTTGCGCTGGATTTGCCCGGGTTTGTCTTGCGCGCCTTCTTGGCGCGCGCCGGCGCGGCCTTCGCCTTGCCGCCTGATTTGGAGCGCGCTTTGGATCGCGACGACGCCGCAGCCCGGGTTTTGGTGGAACGTTTTTTGGCCATGATGTTGCTGCGGGTAAGGGATTTCGGTGGGCGAGTCAAAGCGGAGTCATGATAGAGCCAAGAGCCTATAAGATATCGGAGATTCGCCCGGCCCGATCCGCCATATTGGAATTCCCTGCCATGTCTGAAGGCCTTTCTCACGTCTCCCGCCGCCAAGCGGTCATCGGCCTCTCTTCCTTGCCTCTTCTCGGCCTCTCAGGACCCGCTTTGGCGCTCGATCCGCCGGGACAGCGTGTGGCCTCGCTGGAGACGAAGATCGGCGGCCGCGTCGGCGTCTATATCCGGGATATCACCGGCCGGGTGCTGGTGGCGCACCGCGCCAGCGAGCGCTTTCCCCTGTGCAGCACCTTCAAGTTTCTGCTCGCCGCCGCGGCGCTCAGGCGCGTCGATCAGGGCCAGATGTCGCTCGATCAGGTGCTCAGCTTCGACGCGTCCGATCTGCTCAGCTACGCGCCGGTGGCCAAGGCGAATGTCGCCAAAGGCGGCCTGCCGCTCGGCGAATTGTGCGCGGCGACCGTCACCGTCAGCGACAACACGGCGGCCAATGTCATCATGCGCAATATCGGTGGGCCGCAGGCAGTGACTGCTTTCGCGCGCTCCATTGGCGATCCGGACACGCGGCTCGACCGAATCGAGCCCGATCTCAACTCGGCGATCCCGGGAGATCCGCGCGACACCACCACACCGCAGGCGATCACTGAAACGCTGATCCGCACGCTTTCGGGCAGCGCGCTGGCGCCGGCCTCGCAGCAGATGCTCGAGAACTGGATGGTCGCGGCGACGACCGGGCTCAAGCGGGTCCGCGCCGGCATGCCGAAAAACTGGGTGGTCGGCGACAAGACCGGTACCGGTGCCAATGGCAGCGCCAATGTGGTCGCCATCATTCGTCCCGAGAAACGCGCCACGCTGTTCGCTGCGATTTATCTGACCGGTTCGAATGCCGCGGCCGAAGAACTCGACGCCATCCATGCCGAAGTCGGGCGCATCCTCACCGATGTGGTGGTGCGGTCCTGACCCCGGTCAGACGCGCATCGGCCAGGGCAATTCGACGCTGCATATCGGCCCTTCACGGCGATAGTCGGCGTCAACCTCGTCGCCAAGGTCGTCCCTGAGGCTGCGCCGTCCTCCGCCCCGCCCCACACGCCGCAGCCGCGCACGGGGGCCGGCTTCGAACCGGTATCATGGTAAATATGTCTTAACCGTATTTCCGTAGGGTCGCCGCGCAAATAAAGCTGAAGAAATACGGGCGAGACGCATGGCCGCACGACTCCTGCGAATGCCCCTGCGGAGGGATAGCCGCGCATCGTCGTTTTCGGATATCGGCGACCGCGCCGGGCGTTTGAGCGTGGAGATCGCCGACGCCGCCGGACTGATCGGCGACCTCACCGCTCTCGGACAGACCCAGGCGCAGCGCGCCGAAGGCGCCATGGCGGCCGCCACGCAGATGGCCGAGACCAATGCCGTGCTGTCGTCGGCGATGACCGCCGCCCGGGCCTCCGCCGATGCCGCGGAAGAAACCCTGCGCGAAAGCTCGAGCCACGTCTCCACCGCGCTGACCAATTCCATCGAGAAAATCGAGGCGCTCGGCGACGGCGCCATCGCGCTGAAGGCGTCAATCGAGAAGGTGTCGGCGACCATCCAGCGCGTCCAGGAGACCAGCGCCGCGGTCCGCCGCATCGCCGACGAAACCGAGCTGCTGGCGCTCAACGCCACCATCGAGGCCGCCCATGCCGGCACGGCCGGCGCCGGCTTCGCCGTGATCGCCGGCGCGGTAAAGCGCCTCGCCGAGCAGTCCCGCCAGTCCACCAAGGACGCGCAGGCGCATCTCGAAACGCTGACGCAAACGCTGGCCGAACTGGTCGGCCGCGCCGACGTCAACACCCAGACCGCCATCGCCGCCAAGGCGGAATCGAGCGGCGCGCAGGCTTCCATCGCCGAGTTGCAGGCCCTGGTCGAGACCGTGCAGGGCATGACCCACGAGATCGGCACCATGGCCGCGCAGGTCGACAGCAACAACCAATGTTTCGAAAGTCTGCAGGAGGAACTGGGCGGGCTGGTGGGCGCCGTCGATGCCTGCGGCGGCAAGCTGAAGCAGGCCAAGGCGCGCACCGACTCCATCCTGACGATCAGCGAAGACTTCCTGCTGTTCATCGCCGAGAGCGGCATCAAGACACCGGATACGCCGATCGTTACCTTGTGCCAGAAGACGGCGGCGCAGATTGCCTCGGCCTTCGAGCGCGCCATCGCCAAAGGCGCGATCACGGCGGAAGCGCTGTTCGATGAACGCTACGTGCCGGTGCCGGGCACCGATCCGCAGCAGATGATGTCGAAGTTCGTCGCCTTCACCGACAAAACACTGCCCGAATTTCAGGAGCCGCTTCTGGAGGCCGATCCGCGCGTCGTGTTCTGCGCCGCGATCGACCGCAACGGCTTCCTGCCGACGCATAATCTCAAATACTCGCAGCCGCAGGGCGACGATCCGGCCTGGAACGCCGCCAACTGCCGCAACCGCCGCATTTTCAACGACCGCACCGGATTATCCGCCGGCCGCAGCAAGCGCTCGTTCCTGCTGCAAACCTATCGCCGCGACATGGGCGGCGGCGAATTCGTGCTGATGAAGGACGTGTCGGCGCCGATCACGGTCAACGGCCGGCACTGGGGCGGCTTCCGCATCGGCTTCAAGGTTTAATAAACATCTGTACCGGCCCCCGGTATTGGTCGACGGTATTGCGCCAGATCAACGCGGAATCCGCGGCCCCGGTTCTGAATGTCACGGCATTCAGGAGATCAGCCATGCTCAAGATCGCAGCGCCTGTCTGGATGGTGATCGGCACGACGTTGGCCGGCGTCGCCGTTATGACCGTTCTCAGTGTCCCGTCGTTCGCCGCGCATGACCGACAGTTGATCCCGATTGTCGCCATTGCCGGTTATCTCGGCGCCATCCCGATCGCGCTCGCCGTGGCGGTGAGGATGCGCGATGCGTTCGCCCGCTGACACCTGTCAGGTATAGACCTGCGGCGTAATGGAACTACACTCGGTGCCCAGGATTGCCGTCAACCGGAGACGGACAATATGGGCACCCTGGTGCTGCTCGATTTGCTTGGCGGCGTCGCGCTGCTGCTCTGGGGCCTGCACATGGTCCAGAGCGGCATCCTGCGCGCCTTCGGTCCTGACCTGCGACGCGTACTGGGCAAGGCCTTGGGCAACCGTTTCACGGCCTTTGCCGGCGGCCTCGGCCTCACCGCGCTCCTGCAAAGCAGCACGGCCACCGGCCTGATGACGGCCTCGTTCAGCGCCGAGGGCGCCATCGCGCTAGTGCCGGCGCTCGCGATCATGCTCGGCGCCAATGTCGGCACCACGCTGATCGTCAAGCTGCTGTCGTTCAATATCTCTGCGGTGGCGCCGGTGCTGTTCGTCATCGGCCTCGTCTCCTTCCGCAGCGGCGGACGCAGCCGCCTCAAGGATCTCGGCCGTGTTTCGATCGGCCTCGGCCTGATGCTGCTGGCGCTGCACATCCTGCTCAATACGCTGGCGCCGGCCGAGAACGCCCCGACCATGCGCGCGCTGTTCAACGCGCTGACGGACGATCCAGTGCTGTGCGTGTTGATCGCGGCGGCGCTGACCTGGGCGGCGCATTCGAGCGTCGCCACAGTGCTGCTGTTCATGTCGCTGGCCTATTCGCATTTTGTCACGGCGGAAGCGGCGCTGGCGCTGGTGCTCGGCGCCAATCTCGGCAGCGCCATCAACCCGGTGCTGGAGGGCGTCCGCCGCGGCGACCCGGCGAGCTATCGCCTGCCGGTCGGCAACCTGATCAACCGCGCCGCCGGCATCGCACTGCTGCTGCCGTTCCTGCCGGCGCTGGCGAGTTGGTGCGCGGCTTTCGAACCGAACGCAGCGCAGATGACAGCGCTATTCCACGTTGCCTTCAACGTCGCCATGGCGGTCCTGTTCATCGGCCTGCTCAATCCGCTGGCCGCTCTGCTTGTCCGCCTCTTCCCGGCGCGGCCTGCGGCAGCCGACGATTCCGCGCCGCGCTATCTCGACGAAGCCGCGCTCGACACCCCATCGCTCGCCCTCAGCGACGCCGCGCGCGAGGCGCTGCGCATGGGCGACACGGTTGAGGACATGCTGCGCAAGGTCATGCAGGCGATGATGACCAACGACGCCGCGGTCGCGGCGCAGGTCTCGCGCATGGACGATAAAGTGGACCGGCTCGATGAAGCGGTGAAGCTCTACATCACCAAGCTGACGCGCGGAAACCTCGACGACCGCGAGGCGGCACGCGCCATGGAGATCGTATCCTTCACCATCAATCTCGAGCATATCGGCGATATCGTCGACAAGAACCTGACCGAACTCGCCGTCAAGAAGATCAAGCGCGGCCTCGCGTTCTCGCCGGAAGGAGCCGCCGAACTGGTGGCGTTTCATGGTCGCGTGCTCGACGCCTTCAAGACCGCCTTCGCTGTTTTCATGTCGGGCGATCTCGGCGCCGCGCGCCGGCTCATCGCCGGCAAGGCCGAACTCAAGCGTGCCGAACTTTCCGCCGCCGATCGCCACATGTCGCGGCTGCGCGAGGGCCGGCCAGAAACCCTCGAGACAACTTCGCTGCACCTTGACGTGCTGCGCGACCTGCGCCGCATCCACTCGCACATCTGCGCCGTTGCCTACGCCGCGCTGGCCGCCGCCGGCGAAGCGGCGCCGCAGAAAGCGGGCGAGATCGTGCCGGCGGGGCTGTCGGTCCAATCGCCGCCCGTGCGGTCTTAACGCAGCTCCGGCGTCGTCTTGAAGAAGCGCGCGTGCTCGGCCAACGCATAACGGTCGGTCATGCCGGCGATGAAGTCCGCGATGCGGCGCTCCTTGCCGACGCTGTCGAGCGCGGCGAAGCCTTCGCACCACTCATCCGGCAGATCGCCGGGCGTGGCGCTGAAGTGCATGAACAGATCGGCGACCACGCCTTCGGCGTCGCGCATCACCCGCATGACGCGGTTGTGGCGGTACATCCGCGGATAGAGGAAGCCCTTGATCGCCTCATCCACCGCCGTCATCTCTTTCGAAAAGCCGACCACCGGCCCGGGCGCATTGCGGATATCGGCGACGCTTTGCGGCTCGAGCGCCGCGATGCGGCGCTCGCTCTCGGCGATGACGTCCTCGATCATCCGCGTGATCACGCGGCGGCTCACCTCGTGGACGCGTCTCGTCGGCTCCAGGCTGCGATAGCGATCCTCGATCTCGCGGACGATGCCGCTCAGGAACGGCACGCTGGACAGATCCCCGAGGGTGAACAGGTCGGCGCGCAGGCCGTCATCGATGTCGTGGGCGTCGTAGGCGATGTCGTCGGCCACCGCCGCGATCTGCGCCTCGGCCGAGGCCTGCGACCACAATTCAAGATCGTGCCGCCGGTTATAGGCCAGGATCGGCTTGGGCACGCCATGCTCGGCATAGCGCGCGGTCGGCGCGCCATCGCGCGTCATCAGCGGGCCGTTGTGCTTGACCAGACCCTCGAGCGTTTCCCAGGTCAGATTGAGGCCGTCGAACTCGGCATAGCGGCGCTCCAGATCGGTGACGATACGCAACGCCTGCGCGTTGTGATCGAAACCGCCGGCATCGCGCAGAATGCGGTCCACCGCGCGCTCGCCGGCGTGGCCGAACGGCGTGTGGCCAAGGTCGTGGCTCAGCGCCACCACCTCCGCCAGGTCCTCATCGCAGCCCAGCGCCCGCGCCAGCGAGCGGGCGATCTGCGCCACTTCCAGGGTGTGGGTCAGCCGCGTGCGATAGTGATCGCCCTCGTGGAAGACGAAGACCTGCGTCTTGTAGGCGAGCCGCCGGAACGCCGCCGAATGGATGATGCGGTCGCAGTCGCGGCGGAAATCGTTGCGGGTCGGGCTCGCCGGCTCGGCCACCAGCCGGCCGCGGCTTTGGCGAGGATTGGCGGCATAAGGGGCGCGAGGACGGCCGCTATCGATGGCCATGGGGCGTTTTTCCGGCGAATCGGGCTGCATTGACGGAGCGGCCCGGCGCACTTAACTATCGGTCACAGCCTATGGCAACGCCGTATAGGAACCTATTTGGGAACTGAAATGGACGCAGTCACCGATAGCGCCACCCCGGTTACGGTCAGCGAACGCGCCGCCCGGCGGATCGGCGAAATCCTGAAGACCGAGCCCGCCGGCACCATGCTGCGCGTCTCGGTCGAAGGCGGCGGCTGCTCCGGTTTTCAGTACAAGTTCGACATGGACCGCGAGCGCGCCGACGACGACCTCGTCATCAGCCGCGACGGCGCCACCGTGCTCATCGACCAGGTGTCGGTCAACTACATGGCCGGCTCCGAGATCGACTTCGTCGACGACCTGATCGGCGCCTCGTTCAAGATCAAAAATCCGAACGCCACCGCGGCCTGCGGCTGCGGCACCAGTTTCGCGCTTTAGGGCGGCTTGAGTCACGTAGAAGCGCATACCGTGCGCACTGCGGGCTCCCTCTCCCCTGCGGAGAGAGGGGTTGGGGTGACGGGGAAAGTGCCTCTCGATAATTTGTGACCCCTCACCCGGCGCGCTGACGCGCGTCGACCTCTCCCTATGGGAGAGGTGAAGTGAGCGCGTGGCCGGTCAATATAGCGCTATGACGCTTTAAGTCTTCCTTCGCACCATCAGCGACGTCCCGTGCACGCCGACGATGGTCAGCGCCGTGCCGGCGGGGAAGTCCTCGTCGCCTTCCGCCAGCCACAACGTGTCATTGAGCCGAACGCGGCCGTGGCCATTGACGAAGGCTTCGCCGGCCAGACCCGACTGCCCGACCAGGTCGAGATCGCGGCGGTTGACGGCGTCGGTGTCAGGCCCGCGCGAGGCCAGCCGGCGGTAGACGAAATAGCCGGCGATGCAGCAGCCCATGCACGCGAGCGCGAAAAAGGTTAGCTGGGCGTTGAGCGACCAGTCGATGGTAAAGCCGACCAGCGCCGTCAGCGCCGACGCAGCGGCGATCCAGATCAGATAGTTGCCCGGCATCGGCAATTCGCACAGCGCGACGACAGCCGCCACGACCGCCCAGAACCACGGCGAGAGTGTCTCGGTCATTTGGCGTCACCCAGCTTGGCGTTGCGGGTCAGTTCGGCGATACCGGACACCGCGCCGACAATTCCGCTCATTTCCATCGGCATCAGCAGCAGCTTGGAATTGCCGGACTGGCCGATCTGCCCCAGCGCGTCCACGTATTTCTGCGCGACGAAATAATTGAGCGCCTGCACATTGCCGTCATCCACCGCCTTGGATACGGCGCGTGTCGCCTCGGCTTCGGCATTGGCCAGCCGTTCGCGCGCTTCGGCGTCGCGGTTGGCGGCAGCGAGCCGGCCTTCGGCCGCGAGGATCTGCGACTGCTTCTCGCCCTCGGCCTTGAGGATGGCCGCCTGCTTGACGCCTTCGGCGGCGAGGATGGCGGCGCGGCGTTCGCGCTCGGCGGTGAGCTGCAGCGCCATCGACCTCACCACGCTTTCCGGCGGGCTGATGTCCTTCAACTCGACCCGCGTGATCTTGGTGCCCCAGGGCTGCGTCGCGTTGTCGAGCACATGCAGCAGCCGGTCGTTGATCTCGTCGCGCTTGGACAATGTCTCATCCAGATCGAGCGCACCGATCGCCGTGCGGATATTGGTCATCGCCATATTGATCACGGCAAGCCGCAGGTCCTGCACCTCGTAGGCCGCCCTCGCCGCCTGCAGCACCTGAAAGAACACGATGCCGTCCACCGTCACCGAGGCGTTGTCCTTGGTGATGACGTCCTGGCTCGGGATTTCGAGCACGGCCTCCTGAACGTTGATCTTGTGGCCGATGCGGTCGATGAAGGGGACGATCAGGTTAAGGCCCGGCATCAGGGTGGTGCGATAGCGGCCAAAGCGCTCCACGGTCCATTGATAGCCCTGCGGCACCGTTTTCACACCGGCGGCGACCACCGCCAGCGCCAGCACCACCAGTGCGATCAGAAATACCAGGGATTCCATGTTGCCTCCGTTGGGCCTGTGCCTTTGCCGGTCATCATAGCACCAAACGTGACACGGCAATGGCCGGGCGCAGGCCCGGCCATTCAGGGGGATAACGTGGTTACGCGTTCCGGAACGGACCTACTCGGCCGCCACCTGCGCCGACGCGTCCTTGACCTCCTCGAGTTGCGGCTCGAGGCGGCGCTTGAGCATGCGGTCGAAGCGGTCGAGATAGAGGTAAATCACCGGCGTAATGTACAGCGTCAGGAATTGCGACACGCACAGGCCGCCGACCACCGCGATGCCGAGGGGCTGACGCAGCTCCGCGCCGGCGCCGGCGCCGAGCGCGATCGGCAAGGTGCCGAAGATGGCGGCGAAAGTCGTCATCATGATCGGACGGAAGCGCAGCAGCGCCGCCTCGCGGATCGCCGCCTCCGCTGACAGGCCGATGCGGCGGCGCTCGATGGCGAAGTCGATCATCATGATGGCGTTCTTCTTGACGATGCCGACCAGCATGACGATGCCGATCATCGCAATCACCGATAGGTCCATCTTGAACAGCATCAGCGTTAGGATGGCGCCGATGCCGGCCGATGGCAGGCCGGAGATGATCGTGATCGGGTGGATGAAGCTCTCGTACAGAATGCCGAGCACGATATAGGCGGCGAAGATGGCGGCGAGGATCAGGACGCCCTGCCCCTTCTGCGCCTCCTCGAACACCTGCGTGGTGCCCTGGAACGTCGCGGTGATGCTCGCCGGCAGGCGCTCCTCACGCTCCAGCCTGCGGATGGCGTCGGTCGCCTGGCCGAGCGAGGTGCCCTGCGCCAGGTTGAACGAGATCGTCACCGAGGGCTGCTGGCCCTGATGGTTGACCTGCAGCGGCCCGACCGTGCGTTCGAAGCGCGTCACCGCCGACAACGGCACCGACGTGCCGCTCGCCGTCTTCAGGTAGATGTTGTTGAGCGCGTCGGGGCCCATTTTCTGGACCTCCGGCAGCGCCTGCAGGATCACCTGATAATCGTTGGACGGCGTGTAGATGGTGGCGACCTGACGGGTGCCGAAGGCGTTGTAGAGCTCCTGGCGCACCTGATCGATGGTGACGCCGTAAACCGCCGCCTTCTGCCGGTCGACCTCGACCGAGACCTGCGGATTGGTCACGTAAAGATCGGTGGTGACGTCGAGGAGGCCGGGCAGCTGCGATATCTTCTCGCGCATGTCCGGCGCCAGACGATACAGCGCCTCGGTATCGTTCGATTGCATCGTGTACTGGTACTGGCTCTTCGACGGCCGGCCGCCCAGATTGATGTTCTGGATCGGCTGGAAGAAGATGCGGATGCCCGGCACCGCGTTGGCCGTGCGCCGCAGCCGGTCGATGACGACACGCAGCTCGTCGCGCTCTTTCTTCGGCTTGAGCGCCACCAGCATGCGGCCGCTGCTGACGATCGAGTTCGGACCGCCGATGCCGACGGTCGAATTCACGTAAGCCACCGCCGGGTCGGCGCGCACGATATCCGCCAGCTTGCGCTGATGCTCGACCATCGCCGAATAGGAGATATCGGTCTTGGCCTCGGTGATGCCGGTCAGGAAGCCGGTATCCTCGGTCGGGAAGAAGCCCTTGGGCGCCACGGCGTAGAGCCAGATGGTGCCGATCAGCGTCAGGAAGGTCACGCCGAGCATGATGGGCTTGCGCGCGAGCACGCGGTCGAGCGTCCATTCATAGGCGCCGAGCAGGCGCGAGAACGCCCACTCGAAGCCGCGCAGAATGAAATTCTGCTTTTCCTCTTCGCCGGGATGATGGCCCTTGAGCACGCGGGCGCACAGCATCGGCGTCAGCGTCAGCGCCACGAAGCCGGACACCACGATCGCGACCGCCACCGTCACCGCGAACTCCCGGAACACGCGGCCGACCATGCCGCCCATCAGCAGCACCGGTATGAACACCGCGATCAGCGAGAAGGTGATCGATACGATGGTGAAACCGATCTCGCGCGAGCCCTTCAGCGCCGCCTCGTAGGGCCGCATGCCGCCTTCGACATGGCGCACGATGTTCTCGAGCATGACGATGGCGTCGTCCACCACGAAGCCGACCGACAAGGTCAGCGCCAGCAGCGTCATGTTGTTGATGGAGAAGCCGAACATGTACATGGCGGCGAACGTGCCGACCAGCGACATCGGCACCGCCAGCGACGGGATCACGGTCGCCGACAGCTTCCGCAGGAACAGGAAGATGACCAGGATGACCAGCACCACGGCGATCGCCAAGGTCTCCTTCACGTCATGGACGGCGTCGCGGATCGAGGTCGAACGGTCGAACAGCGGCGTCAGCTCGATGGCCGCCGGAATCTGCGCGCGCATGCGCGGGATCAGGTTGAGCGCGGCGTCCACCACCTCGACCGTATTGGCGTCGGGCTGGCGCTGGATCGCGAGCACGATGGCGCGGTCGTCGTTGAACCAGGTGGCGACCTTGTCGTTCTCGACGCTGTCGACGACGCGCGCAACCTCGCTGAGCTTGATCGGCGCGCCGTTGACGTACTTGACGACGACGTCGGCATAGTCGGCAGCGCGTTTCATCGACGACGTCGCGACCAGGGTCAGCGACTGCTTGTTGCCATCGAGATTGCCGACCGGCGCCGCCGAGTTGGCGCGCGAGACAACGGTGCGGATTTCATCGAGCGAGACGTTGCGGGCGGCGGCCGCGACCGGATCGACCTGCACGCGGACCGCGTAGCGCTGCACGCCATAGACCGCGACCTGCGCCACGCCGGGCAGTTGCGAGAGCTGCGGCGACAGCACGGTCTCGGCGAAATCGTTGATCTCCGAGAGCGGCATGGTCGGCGACCGCATCGAGAAGAAGATCACCGGGAAGTCGCCCGGGTTGACCTTGCGGAACGACGGCGGCGTCGTCATTTCGACCGGCAGGCGCCGCTGCGCGATGGACAGCGCCGTCTGCACGTCGAGCGAGGCGCCGTCGATATTGCGGCCGAGATCGAACTGGACGGTGATGTCGGTGTTGCCGAGCGACGAGGACGAGGTCAGCGTCGTGATGCCGGCAATTGTCGACAACTGGCGCTCGATCGGCGAGGCCACCGACGCCGCCATGGTTTCGGGCGAAGCGCCGGGCAGCGTCGCCGAGATGCGGATGGTCGGGAAGTCCACCGCCGGCAGCGCCGCCACCGGCAAAAGCCGATAGCCGAAGATGCCGAGCACAATGATGGACGCCATCAACAGCGTTGTCAGGACCGGACGGCGAATACAGACTTCTGAAATATTCATCGACCTCGACCTGCCCCTCTCAGCCCGAAACGTCGCCCATCATCCGGCGCGCGCCCGCCTCGCCGGCTCGTCGTCCCGAAATTCACGTTCCCGCCGGCTTGCTGGCAGGCGCCGGGCGACCGCCCTGAACCCGCACGCGCGTGCCGTTCGACAGGAAGGACTGGCCATCGGTCACCACCGTCTCGCCGCCCTTGAGGCCCGACGAAATGACAGAGTCATCGCCGACCTGCCGGTCGACGACGATGGCCTGAACCCGCGCCTTGCCGTCTTCGACGACGAAAACGAAATTGCCGGTCTGACTGACCGATACCGCATTCGCCGGCACGGTCACCGCGTCCTGCACGCGCAAGGTCATGCGCGCGCTGACCAGCGTGCCGGGCCAAAGCAATTCATCGTCGTTCGGCATGGTGGCGCGGATCATCGCGGTGCCGGTGGATGCATCAACCGAGTTTTCGATCATGGTCACCGCGCCGTCGGCGCGCTTGGCGTCACCGGGGATGCCCGCCTGAACCGTCGCGGTTTCCGCGGCGATGGCCTCGCGGATCGCCGGCAGGTTCTTCTGCGGCACCGGGAAGCTCACATAGATCGGCGCGGTCTGGATGATCGTCGCCATAGGCGACGTGTCGGCCGGGCGCACGAAGTTGCCGACCTTGACGTTCGCCATGCTGATGCGGCCGGCGATCGGCGCGCGGATCGAGCAGTAGCCCAGTTGAACCTTCAGATTCTCGAGCTGGGCGCGGTTCGATTCGGCCGTGGCGCGCGATACGTTCACCGCGGTCTGGGCGTTGTTGAGAGTGACGATCGGCGTCGCATTGCGATCGACCAGATCCGAATAGCGCGACACATCGCGCTGCGCCTGTTCGAGCGACGCCTGCGCGCCGTCGATCACGGCCTGGATGCGCTTCATGTCGGCTTCGATCTGGCGGCAGTCGAGCGTGAACAGGAGTTCGCCCTTATCGACGTGGGCGCCGTCGCGGAAATGCACCGCCGTGATCGTCGTCTCGAGCCGCGCCTTGAGGGCGACGTTGGCGATCGGCGTTACGGTGCCCAGAGCGTCAAGATTGACCGGCACCTTCTTCTGCTCGGCTTTGGCGACCTCCACCGGCACCAAGCGCTCGCCGCCGCCTTGCTGCGCGCGCACGGCCACGGGTTCGCCCGTGAAATAGCCACGTGCGAAATAGACGGCACCAGCCACGGCCAGTACCAGAACGAGAAGCAGCAACTTTCGACTTTTCATCGTCTGCAGACGGTCCGGGTCCGTGGGCCCCCCATTACCCGGACGCTCCTTTTTCGCGGTTTCCGGCCCGTCGGCCGGGTCGACCGCAACGGCGGCCTGATAAAAGCGGTACTTAGCATATAACGGGCCAAACTGCACTTACCTGCGCGGGTCTGCTAAACACTGGCGTCACACGCTGCTTCGCCCGATTCTGGCGCATAAATTCTTGTTTATTGGCCGCCGGCGCCCTTCCCGCCCCTGCCCGCAGCCCTTGCCTCACGGACCTTGCCCATGCGTATCGCCACCTGGAACGTCAACTCCATCCGCCAACGCCTCGACAGCTTGCAGGCCTGGCTCAAGGAGCGGGCACCGGACATCGTGTGCCTGCAGGAAATCAAATGCCAGGACGACGCCTTCCCGCGAGAGCCCTTGGAGGCCCTGGGCTATAATGTCGCCGTCCATGGCCAGAAGACATTTAACGGCGTGGCGCTGTTGTCCAAGCTGCCTTTCGACGAGGTCGCCCCGGGCCTGATCGGCGACGAAGCCGACGTGCAGGCTCGCTTCCTCGAAGCGCTGGTCTCCACGCCCACCGGCGTCGTCCGGGTCGTGAGCCTGTATTTGCCGAACGGCAATCCGGCCCCCGGCGACAAGTATGACTACAAGCTGCGCTGGATGGACCGGCTTCACGCCTTCGCCGCCGACCGCCTCAAGCTGGAGGAGCCCCTGGTCCTCGCCGGCGATTATAATGTCATTCCCCAACCGATCGACGCCAAGCGGCCCGAGATCTGGGTCAACGACGCGCTCTTCCTGCCGCCGACCCGGGAGCGCTTCCGCGCGCTGACCAATCTCGGCTTCACCGACGCGATCCGCGCCGTGACCGACGACAGCGGCGTCTACTCATTCTGGGATTATCAGGCCGGGGCCTGGCAGAAGAACGAAGGCATCCGGATTGATCACCTGCTGCTGTCGCCGCAGGCGGCCGACAAGCTCACCGATGCCGGCATCGACAAGCATGTCCGTTCCTGGGACAAGCCCTCGGACCACGTGCCGGTCTGGGCCGATCTCGCCATCGACGGGCGATAACGCACTTTTCAAATTTATTTGCGCGACTGCAGAACGAATATTGCAAGTGCAAGGTTGCCGAATCCGGATTGGGGGTCGCCGGCAGCGATTTCTATCTGATGCCGTCGCGCTTCAAGCCGTGTGGGCTGAGCCAGATGTACGCGCTGCGCCTTGGCTCGCTGCCGATCGGCCGGACGACCGGTGGCCTCGCAGAGACCATCAATGACGGCAGCACCGGCTTCCTGTTCCAGGACTCGTCGGCGGAATCGCTGCGGGGCGGCATCTGCCGCGCTTTCGCGGCCTTCGGTCAGAAGAACAAAAGCTACGGCTGGGGAAAATCGGCCGGCAGCTACCGCTCGCTCTACGGCAAACGCGCGGCCGCCGCGTGAGCTACTCGCGCCGCGACTCCATCCAGCGCTTGAGGTACTTGAGCGCCAGGGCCCGCTCGTCTTCGATCGACTGCTGATAGGCGCCCTCGTAAAGCTGGGCGACCCAGGCTTCATCGGGACCGGACCGGCAGGCATCGCGCGCCAGGGTCAACCACATCAGGCCCCGTGCCGCCTGCCGCGGCACGTGATCGCCGGCAAACAACATGGCCCCAAGCATCGCCTGCGACTGGCACTGGCCCTTCTGCGCCGACAGCCCGAACCAGCGCGCTGCCGTGCGCGGATCGTGCGGCGCCCCGGTGCCGTTGAGATAAAGCCGCGCCAGATAATACTGCGCCTCGGCGTCGCGGAAGTATGACGCGGCGTAGTCGAACATTTGCCGCGCCCGCTCCGGCTCCGCCTTGACCTGCGTCTTCGGGATGCCCTCGAGATAATAGTGGCCGAGCGCGACGAAAGCGGACGCCACGAAGCGCGACTGCGGGCCGTCCGGATTGTCGTCGGCGTGATTGGCCGCGACGCTGCGGAAATATTCGAACGCCTTGAGGTCGTCCTGCGTGACGCCGTCGCCCGACTGATACATGCGGCCGAGCTTCCACTGCGCCACGGCATGGCCGCGCTCGGCGGCGTATTCGAGCGAGTGAACGGCCTTTTCCTTGTCGCCGCTCTTGAGCCACTTGGCGCCGGAGCGGAACGCTTCATCCATGGATTTCAGAGTCGGCGGCCCGCCCGCGACGACGTCGTCGGACTTGCTGCCGTCGAGCGCGAGCGCGGGGCCGGCCAAAACCAGGGGGGCCATGATCGCGAGGATCAGGCCGGCGCCCAGCGTTGCCAAACGCAAATATGCGTCAGCTGTCCGCATAGCACTCCTTCTCCGCCGCCCCGCCCGGATGGGTCACGGCACCGTCGACGGCCGGACCGACCTGTTGCGCATACTTCCAGAGATAGCCGGAGCCGAAATGCGTCTCGCGCGGCTTCCAGTCTTTCTTGCGCGCGGCGAGTTCATCGTCCGACACTTTCACATCGATGGTGCCGTTGACGGCGTCGATGGTGATCATGTCGCCGTCCCTGACCAACGCGATCGGGCCGCCGACCGCCGCTTCAGGGCCGACATGGCCAATGCAGAAGCCGCGCGTGGCGCCGGAGAAGCGGCCGTCGGTGATCAGCGCCACCTTGCCGCCCATACCCTGGCCATAGAGCGCCGCCGTGGTGGACAGCATCTCGCGCATGCCGGGGCCGCCGCGCGGACCTTCGTAGCGGATGACGAGGACTTCGCCCTCTTTGTAGGTCTTGTTCTTGACGGCTTCGAAGCAGGCTTCCTCGCCATCGAAGCACCGCGCCGGACCGGTGAATTTGAGTTCGGTCATACCGGCGACCTTTACGATCGCGCCTTCCGGGGCAAGGTTGCCCTTGAGGCCGACGACGCCGCCGGTGACGGTGATCGGCTTGTCGGCCGGACGCACGACGTCCTGGTTCGGATTCCACTTCACCGACTTCAGGTTCTCGGCAATGGTACGCCCGGTCACAGTCATGCAGTCGCCGTGGAGATGACCGTTGTCGAGAAGCGTCTTCATCAACAACGGAATGCCGCCAACCTCGAACATGTCTTTGGCGACATAGCGGCCACCCGGTTTCAAATCCGCGATATATGGTGTCTTTTTGAAGATTTCGGCGACATCAAAAAGCGTGAATTCGATACCGCATTCATGGGCGATGGCCGGTAGATGCAGTGCAGCATTAGTGGAACCGCCGCTCGCCGCGACCACGGCCGCCGCGTTCTCCAGCGCCTTGCGCGTGACGATGTCGCGCGGCCGCAGGTTGAGCTGCAGCAACTCCATGATCTTTTCGCCGGCCAGCGTGCAGAATTGATCGCGGATTTCGTAGGGCGCCGGAGCGCCGGCCGAATACGGCAGCGCAAGGCCGATGGCTTCCGACACGGTGGCCATGGTGTTGGCGGTAAACTGGGCGCCGCAGGCGCCGGCCGACGGACAGGCCACCTGCTCCATGGCGTCGAGATCTTCGTCCGACAGCGAGCCGACCGAGTTCTTGCCGACGGCCTCGAACATGTCCTGCACGGTGATCGGCTGGCCCTTCCAGGAGCCGGGCAGGATCGAGCCGCCGTAGATGAAGATCGACGGCACGTTCATGCGCACCATCGCCATCATCATGCCGGGCAGCGACTTGTCGCAGCCGGCGAGGCCGATGAGCGCGTCATAGCCGTGGCCACGCATGGTCAGTTCGACCGAGTCGGCGATCAGGTCGCGCGAGGGCAGCGAGGCGTACATGCCGGCATGGCCCATGGCGATGCCGTCGGTCACGGTGATGGTGCAGAACTCGCGCGGCGTGCCGCCGGCGGAGGCGACGCCCTTCTTGGCGGCCTGGGCCTGGCGCATCAGCGAAATGTTGCAGGGCGCGGCTTCGTTCCAGCAGGAGGCCACGCCGACGAACGGCTGGTGGATCTGCTCCTTGGTCAGGCCCATCGCGTAATAATACGAGCGATGCGGCGCGCGGGCCGGACCTTCGGTCACGTGCCGGGAAGGAAGTCGGTTCTTGATGTTGGTCTTGGCGTCCATCGTACTTTTCGGGCCCCCGCCCCATTTCAGCGCCGCCGGTTTGAGCCCGGCCGGCTTTGTCGACACTTACGCGAAGGCCTCCGGTTCCGCTTCGGCGGCCCCGGAAAGGGACAGCCGCAGGGAAGGAAATCCGGAACCCCCGCAACGGTTTGCACCGCAATCTGGAGGCCTTCGATGTGGTTGAAGGGTATGGCCAAATCGCGGCGTGGCGAGCCATCATTGGCTGGCAGAACTTGATTGTTCCTTAAGTGTTGCAGCCCGGACACAGAAACTATCGCCGCCCCCGGCTCCAGAGAACGAATGCCCCCTCGCCTGACCCGCAAATTCTTCGATCGCTCCGTCCATGAGGTCGCGCCCGAGCTGATCGGGGCGACGTTGCTATTTAACGGCGCCGGCGGGTTGATCGTGGAGGTCGAGGCCTATCACCACACCGATCCGGCCGCGCACAGCTACAGAGGCCAGACGCCCCGCAACGCCGTGATGTTCGGCCCGGCGGGCTTTGCCTATGTCTATCGGTCCTACGGCATCCACTGGTGCGTGAACTTCGTCTGCGAGGAAGCGGGCTCGGCCAGCGCCATCCTGATCCGGGCCGTCGAGCCGACCGAGGGGCTCGCCGCCATGCGCCGGCGGCGCGGGCTCCCGGAGGCGCGCGACCTCTGCTCCGGCCCCGGCAAGCTGTGCGAGGCACTCGGCGTCACCATCAAGCACAACGGCCTGCCGCTCGACCGGCCGCCCTTCGAGCTGCGCGCCCGGGCGGCCGCGCCGGAGATCGTCACCGGCCCGCGCATCGGCATCACCAAGGCGGCCGATTACCCGTGGCGGTTCGGGCTCAAGGGCTCGAGGTTTCTCAGCAAGGCGTTTCGGTAAGAAACTTACGCCGCTCCCTTGAGCCGCTCGATGGCCTCGGCGATCTTGGCCTTGCGGGCGAGCGCTTCCTCGCGCTTGGCTCGCTCCTCCTCGACCACCTCGGGTTCGGCGCGCTCGACGAATTTCGGATTGCCGAGCTTCTTCTCGACCCGGTCGATGTCGTCCTCGGCCTTCTTCATTTCCTTGGCGAGGCGCGCGCGCTCGGCGGCAATGTCGATGACGCCGACCAGCGGCAGCGCGACGAGATCGCCGCGCACCACGAGCTGCGCCGAGCCCTGCGGCGGCGACGCCGCCGACGACATCTCCGACACGCGGGCGAGCCGCTTGATGAACTCGGCCCAGCGCTCGGCGCGCGCGGCCGTTTCCGCCGGCACGCCCGCAAGCACCAGTGGAATATTGACGTTGATGTTCATCTCGGCGCGGATCGAGCGGATCGCGGTGATGAGGTCGATCACCCAGCCGATCTCGGCTTCCGCCTTGTCGTCGGTGAGCCCCTCGAGCTTCGACCACGGCGCCAGCGCCAGCAGCGTCTCGCGTTGCGGCCCCTGCTCCGCCGTCACCCGCCACAGCTCTTCGGTGATGAAGGGCATGAACGGATGCAGCATTTTTATAATTTCATCGAGCGCCCAGGCCGCACAAGCGCGGGTCTCGTCCTTGGCCGCGCCGTCCGGCCCGGTCAGAAGCGGCTTCGACAGCTCGACATACCAGTCGCAATAGACATTCCAGACGAAGCGATAGGCCGCATTGGCGGCTTCGGCGAACTTGAACTCGCCGAGCGCGGCGGTGACTTCGCTCAGCGCTTTTTGCGTCTCATGCGCGATCCAGCGGTTGAGCACTTCCTGCGCGGATTTCGGATCGAAGCCGGCGACGCGCGCGGCGCCGTTGAACTCGACGAAGCGCGCCGCGTTCCAGAGCTTGGTCGCGAAGTTGCGGTTGTTCTCGACGTCCTGCGGCCCGAGGCGGATATCGTGCGACGGCGCGACACTGCGCATCAGGGTGAAGCGCAGCGCGTCGGCGCCGAACTCGTCGATGATGCCGAGCGGATCGACCACATTGCCCTTGGACTTCGACATCTTGGCGCCGGAGGCGTCGCGCACCAGGCGGTGAATGTAGATATCCTTGAACGGAATCTCGGGCTCGCCCTTCTCATCCTTCATGAAGTGCAGGCCCATCATCATCATGCGGGCGACCCAGAAGAAGATGATGTCGAAGCCGGTGACCAAAGTGTTGGTCGGATAGAAGCGATTGAGCTCGCGCGTCTCCTCCGGCCAGCCGAGCGTCGAGAACGGCCACAAAGCGGACGAGAACCAGGTGTCGAGCACGTCCTCGTCGCGCCAGATTGGCATTCGCTCAATTGGGGTTACTGGATGCGCGGCAGCGGCATTCCAAACAGCAACCGCACCTTGCTCACCTGCAACAACCTGAACTTCTCGGCCATAATAGTCACGAGCGGCTGCCAGAGCATCCGTTTCGCTAGTAGCGACAAATGTTTCCCACGGACCGTACACAAATTCGCCGTCTTGTTTCTTCGGCCCATACCAGGCCGGAATTTGATGCCCCCACCAGAGCTGGCGCGACACGCACCAGGGCTGGATGTTTTCCATCCAGTTGAAGTAGGTATTCTCCCAGTTCTGCGGCACGAACTTGGTGCGCCCGTTACGCACCGCCGCAATCGCCGGCTTCGCCAGTTCGTGGGCGTTGACGTACCACTGGTCGGTCAGGAACGGCTCGATGACGACGTTCGAGCGGTCGCCATGCGGCACTGCGAGACCATGCGGCTCGATTTTTTCGACAAGCCCCATCTCCTCAAGCCGCGCGACGATCTGCTTGCGGGCGACAAAGCGATCCGCGCCATCCAACTCGCCGACCGTCTTCGCAAGCTCAATAAAATCATACTTTGCTAGAAGTGCGGCAACTTGCTCACGTGAGAATTTCGAGCTCGTAGTTCTCAAATAGAGATATTCATCGGCAAATTTAGACAGAGCGGGAATTGGGCCAAATAGAAAATCGAGGTTGTCCTTCAGCGCCAGCTTCGCCTCGACGCTGAAGATATTGATCTGCGCCAGATTGTTGCGCTTGCCGACTTCGAAGTCGTTGAAATCGTGCGCCGGCGTGATCTTCACCGCGCCCGAGCCCTTCTCCGGATCGGAATACTCGTCCGCGACGACCGGCATCTTGCGGCCGACCAGCGGCAGGATGACGTTCTTGCCGACCAGCGCCTTGTAGCGCTCGTCGTCGGGATGCACGGCAACGCCGCTATCGCCCAGCATCGTCTCGGGCCGCGTCGTGGCGACGACGATGTAAGTCGATGGGTCTTCCGGATTGAAAGTCTTGCCTTCGAGCGGATAGCGCAGGTGCCAGAGCGAGCCCTTGGTCTCGACCGGCACGACTTCCAGATCGGAGATCGCGGTCAGGAGCTTCGGGTCCCAGTTGACCAGTCGCTTGTCCTTGTAGATCAGCCCCTCGTTATAGAGCTGCACGAAAACCTTGGTGACGGCCTTGGACAGGCCTTCGTCCATGGTGAAGCGCTCGCGCGACCAGTCGCAGGACGCGCCGAGGCGCTTCAACTGATTGACGATGGTGCCGCCGCTCTCGGCCTTCCACGCCCACACCTTCTCGAGGAACTTGTCGCGGCCGATGTCGCGGCGCGACGGCTCCTACCGTTCCATCATCTGGCGCTCGACCACCATCTGCGTCGCGATGCCGGCATGGTCGGTGCCCGGCTGCCACAGCACGTCCTTGCCGCGCATGCGCTCGAACCGGCACAACACGTCCTGCAGCGTGTTGTTGAGCGCGTGGCCCATGTGCAGCGAGCCGGTCACGTTCGGCGGCGGGATGACGATGGCGTAAGTCTCCGCCCCGGAGCGCTCGGGCCGGCCGGCCTTGAAGGCCTGCGCCTGTTCCCAGGCCTGCGCGATGCGGCCTTCGACTTCGGACGGCTGATAAGTCTTGTCGATCATGCGTTTTTGGGGGTCGGAATTCGTTTCATGCGGTGCGATTGGGCGGCTACAAAGCCTGCCACACTGCCGGGTGTCAACTTTGAACGAACCTGCCTCTCCTGCCTCGCCGCAACCGGCCGGCAGCGCCACCACCGCCATCGTCCTTCTCGCCACCGCGTCCTTCGCGGCGCAGGCCATGGTGCGCTCGACCGACTCGCTGTTGCCGCAGATCGCCGCCGATCTCGACGCCACGGTCGGCGCCACCTCCATGATCGTCACCTTGTACCTGCTGGCGCACGGCTCGGTGCAGCTCATCATCGGCCCGATCGGCGACCGCTACGGCAAATACCTGTGCGTCACCCTCGCTGCCGGTTTCGCGGCGCTGATGGTGGTGGCCTGCGGGCTGGCCACCAGCCTGCCGGCGCTGGTCGCGGCGCGGCTGGCCTGCGGCGTCGCCACCGGCTGGATCATTCCGCTGTCGCTGGCCTTCATCGGCGATGTCATTCCGGCGGAACGCCGCCAGCAGGTGCTCGGCTCGTTCCTCTCCGGGCAGATCCTCGGCCAGATGTTCGGCCAGGCCGCGAGCGGCGTGCTCGGCGACTATTTCGGCTGGCGCAATGTGTTCTTCATCCTCGCCGTGCTGCTGGCCGTATCGGCGGCCTGCCTGGTCTTCGAACTGATCCGCAATCCGCTGACGCGCGCGCATGGCGCCTCGGGCAAAGGCGGCCCCGGCTTCGTCGAGGGTTACAGGATCGTGCTGCGGTCGCCCTGGGCGCGGCGGGTGATCTTCGCCGCCTTCGTCGAAAGCGCCGCGATGTTCGGCGCGCTGACTTACGTCGGCGCCTATCTGCACAGCCGCTTCGACGTATCCTTCACCCTGGTCGGTCTGTTCGTCGCCGCCTTCGCCATTGGCGGTCTCGCCTACAGCCTCTCGGTGCGCGCGCTGGTGCCGCGGCTCGGCCAAAGCGGGCTGTCGCGCACCGGCGGCTATCTGCTGTGCGGCTCGTTCCTGCTGCTGGCGGTGACGCCGTTCTACGGGCTGGCGCCGCTCGCCACCGCCGGTATCGGGCTCGGCTTCTACATGCTGCACAACACGCTGCAGATGAACGCCACGCAGATGGCGCCGCAGGCGCGCGGCACCGCCGTCGCCATCTTTTCGTCCGCGCTGTATCTCGGGCAGACCGCGGGCGTCGCGGTGTTCGCGCTGATCTATGACCGCTTCACCGCGGTGCCGACTTTCGTCGTCGCGGCGGCAATGCTGCTGTGGCTGGGATCATGGATCGCGCGGCATCTGACGCGCCGCGCGGCGGCAGGCGTCTAACGGCTCATTTCTTTGCGCATGATCTTGTCCGAAAACCGGTTCCCACCCCCGATCAAGTCGAGGGCAGGCTTTTTCGGGATCATGCGCTAGCGCCCGCCGCGGGAGACGCGCTCGATCTCGGCGCGCACGATGCGCTCGACAAGGCCCGGCAGGTTGTCGTCCAGCCAGCTCTTGAGCATCGGCCGCAGCATTTCCTTGACCAGATCTTCCAGCGTGCGGGCATTGTTGCCGAGCACAGTGTTAGCCAGCGAGCTGAAAGCCTGATCGACGGCCGTCTGCGTCGCGTTCGAAATCAGGCCGCGATCGAAGACCGGCGGCGCCGGCGGCGCCGGCGCGCGCGGCGACGCAGCCACGGGCTCAGGCGCATTGTCGGCGAACACCACATCCGAGGCGGCGTCGATGGTACGGAAGCTTTGCACCGGCGGAGGTGGCGGCGCCGCGGCCATCGCTTCGGTGAGATCGAGGACGTCGGCGACCGGCGGTGCCACCGGCTTCGGCGGCGGCGCGGGAGGCGGCGGCGCCTTGGCGACGGGCGCGACATCCACACTCGCCAGCATTGCGTCGATGTCGGCCTGATTGTTGGCGACTTCCGGCGGCTTCGGCGGTGCTGGCGGCGGCGGAACGGGCGCAGGCTTGGCCGCGGCCGGCGGCGGTACCGGAATCGGTTTCGGCGGCGCTGGCGCAGGCGCAGCGGCCGCAGGCTTGGCCTTGCCGGTGTCTTCGTCGGCAATGATACGCCGGATGGAGGCGAGGATTTCCTCCATCGAAGGCTCTTGGGCCTTGGCCGGTTGATTCATTCGCTATCCCCGAACGCCGTCACCCACAGACGACACGCTGCCGATTCCCGATGACGCCCGCGCACAGGCAACGACGAATCGGCACAGTTCAACCTTTATACGACACGGGGGCTATGCGAGGCAGCCGGAAAAAGCCGACAGGTCAATGATCTGTGGACATGAGCGCCGTCGCAAGGCGCCGTCCGTTCACGCTTCCAGATCGTTCAGCGACCGTCCGGCGTGCGCACGCCGGCCCAGCTGTCGCGGACCTGCTCGTAGTGCACCTTCGGATTGTAGGCCGGCGCGCGCAGGCCGAGCACCTCAGCCGACAAGCGGCCGACCGACGACAGCAACGCGTAGGACGCAACGACCCGGTCGCGCTGCGCCGAGACGAGCGACACGCGCGCGTTCACCAGCGCCTGCTGCGCGTTCAAGACGTCGAGCGTGGTGCGCTGACCGACGCGCGCCTCCTCGCGCACACCGTTGAGCGCGATTTCCGAGGAGCTCACCTGCGCCTGCGTGGCTTCGATGTTGCCTTTCGCCGCTTCCAGTTGGCCCCAGGACTGCACCACCGATTGGCGCACCTGCTCGCGCGCGGTGTCCATCTCGATGCGGCGCTGGCCGAGCGTTTCCTTGGCCTGACGGATCAGCGAGTATTCGGAGCCGCCCTGATAGACCGGAATGGTCAAGGTGCCGAGCACCGAGGCGTTGTATGACTCCATGGTCGTCAGCGACTGGCTCGACAGGTAGTTCTTGGTGAAGTTGCCCTGCACGCCGACGGTCGGATACAGCGCGCCTTCGGCGACCTTCACCGCGTGCAGCGCGGTATCGATGTTGAACTGCGCGCCGGTGATCGACGGATGGATGGCGCTGCCGGTCGAGATCGCGGAGGCCAGCGAGGTCGGCGAGTAGCGATCGACCGGCGACGCCGCGGCGAGCTTGCCGGGATCAACGCCGATGACCTGGCGATAGACGGCGACCGAGGTCTTGTAGTTCGACTCGGCCGTCAGCACCGACGAGCGGCCGCCGGCGAGACTGGATTCGGATTGCGCAACGTCGGTGCGCGTGACCTCGCCGACATTGAAGCGGTCGCGGGTCTGGCGCAGCTGCTCCTGCAGCACTTCGACGTTGCGGCGCTGCAGGTCGAGAATGGCGGTGTCGCGCAGCAGGTTCATGTAGGCGGTGACGGCGTTGAGCAGCGTGCTCTGCTCGGTCGAGCGCAGGCTTTCGCGCGCCGCCAGCACTTGCGCCTCGGCCTGGCGGGTACGGTTGGCGGTCTGGAAGCCGTTGAACAGAGTTTGCGTGACCGTGGCGCCGACCGAGACCGGCGAGTTGTAGCCGCTGAGCGTCGCGTAGGTGGACGGCGTGGTCGTGGTCACCTTCGTGATGGTGCTGGACGACACCTGGCCGCCGGTCGCGGTGATCGACACGCGCGGACGGTAGCCGGCGAGCGCCTGCGGCACGTTTTCGTCGGTGGCGCGCACCAGCGCGCGCTGGGCGTTGAGCGTCGGGTTGTTGATGTAAGTCTGCGTCAGCGCCGCCTCGAGCGTATCTGCGAACGCAGGGACCACGCCGAAGGCGGGCAACACCGCCAACATCAAACCAACTGAAAAACGACCACGCATTCTCAAATCCAAATTATAGAGCACACCCGGCTGCGACGCCGAGTGCAATCTGCCCGATTCACCTCGCCCCGCCTGCCTGTGAAACGATTTGTCCCCAGTGCCTTAGGCTGAGGCCACGAACAATAGGCATTGCGGTATTGGGAGGAAACCCCTCGGCCTCTTGGCCGCCACAGAATGACAGAACATGGGGCATTTTCGCCACGCTTCTGTAGCGGATTGGTTCAAAAGGCGAATTCGGCCGCCTTGGCAAAGCCGGGTAGCAAGGCGGCGCTGGCATCGAAAATCGGCCGGCCGCCCAGCTCCGCGCCGCTGCGGCGATAGATCATGGCCGCGCCGGCTGGCGCCGCGCCGAGGATGCAAACGAGCCGCCCACCCTCCTTCACCTGCACGCGCAAAGCATCAGGAAGGGTCTCAACGGCACCCTCGACCAGGATGGCATCATAGGGCGCACCCGCAGTGTAACCGGCTGTCAGTGGGCCGGAAACAACCTTCACATTGGCGATGCCCGACAGCCCGGCTGTGGCCACCCGCACGAGAGCTTCGTCCTGCTCCAGCGCAACGACCTCGCCGGCCATGCGGGCGATGAGCGCGGCAGAGTATCCAGTGGCGGCGCCGACGATGAGCACCTTGTCAGTCGGCTCGATGTCGAGCGCCTGAATGAGCTTGGACAACACCATCGGCTTCATCAAGGCTCGGGCCGGCTCGCCAGCAGCGCCAAGCCCCAGATCGAGATCCAGATAGGCTAGCGCCCGCGCTTGGTCAGGCACGAAATTCTCCCGCGGCACGTCGAGCATGGCGCTGGTGATGCGCAGATCGGTGACATCGGCGGGACGAATCTGGCCATCGACCATGTGACGGCGCGCGCTGGCAAAATCGGTCATCGCAAACCTCGATGCATGGCCTTTATCGCGCCATGAGAGGCGCCGGCCAAGGTCGCGGCTTTGTGCGGCAAGGCCGGTCAAAAGGCAAGCTGCGCAGGACTGTCATAGAGACGTTGTCGACCGCGTTATCGTCCTGTATAGGCTCGGCCTTCGGAAACGCTGACCGTGCCGGTACGCGCTTCCGAATGGCCTCGTGGCGGAGTGGTTACGCAGAGGACTGCAAATCCTTGCACCCCGGTTCGATTCCGGGCGAGGCCTCCACCTTTTTCAAGATCGTCTGGCGGGCGATCTTCCGGCTCCACAGCTGGAACCCGCCTCATGGCCTTGAGACTTGCAAATCGGGGCGGCTTTGTTATAGCCCCACCTCGTCAGGCGGAAACGCCCTGGTCCCGAGTAGCTCAGCGGTAGAGCATTCGACTGTTAATCGAATGGTCGCTGGTTCGATCCCAGCCTCGGGAGCCATTTTTCCAATAAATTCATAGACTTGCGAGGATTTCCGGATGCGGCGGTTGAGGCGGATGACCGCCCCTCGCCGGCATCGCATTGTTTGTGCGAAGGTCCATCGCGAAATGTCCCCGTGCCGCACGAGCCCGCAATGACCCTGCCGACTTCTGCTTCCTCGCTCCCCGTCAGCGCCCTGACCACCGACCTCTACGAACTCAACATGGTCCAGGCCTATCTGGACAAAGGCGAGATCGGCGAAGCGGCGTTCGAATTCTTCGTGCGGCGGCTGCCTTCGCGGCGCGGCTTCCTGCTCGCGGCCGGGCTGGAGGATGCGCTCGACTACATCGAGAATTTGCGCTTCACGCCCGGGGATATCGACTGGCTCAAGGGCACCGGACGATTCCGCGACAACTTCCTCGACTATCTGCGGGACTTTCGCTTCACCGGCGACGTTCACGCCATTCCCGAAGGCACGGCGTGTTTTCCGAACGAGCCGCTGATCCGCATCACCGCGCCGCTGCCGCAAGCCCAGCTCGTCGAGTCGCGGCTGATCAACATCCTGCATTTCCAGACGCTGATCGCCTCCAAGGCGGCGCGCATGGTGCTGGCCGCGCCCGGCAAGATCCTGTCCGACTTCGGCCTGCGCACGGCGCATGGCGCCGAGGCCGGGCTCTATTCGGCGCGCGCCAGCTACATCGCCGGCTTTGCTGGCGCCGCCAATGTGGTGGCGGGCCACCGCTACGGCATTCCGGTGATGGGCACCATGGCGCATTCCTACATCCAGGTGCATGACGACGAACTCACCGCCTTCGACACCTTCGCGCGGGCGCGGCCCAATGACGTCATCTTCCTGATCGACACCTACGACACCGAAGCCGGCGCGCGCAAAGTCGTCGCGCTGGCGCCACGGCTCAAGGCCGACGGCATTGTCATTCGCGGCGTGCGCATCGATTCCGGCGACCTCGCCGCCTCGGCGCGCAAGGTGCGCGCCATCTTCGACGATGCCGGCCTCACGGACGTCATCATCCTGGTCAGCGGCGGTATCAATGAAGACGTGCTGCAGGTGATGATGAAGGAAGGCGCGCCGATCGACGGCTTCGGCATCGGCGTCAATCTCGACGCCTCGATCGACGCGCCGTCGCTCGACTGCGCCTACAAGCTGCAGGAATACAAGGGCGCACCGAAGCGCAAACTGTCCGAGGGCAAGCAGACCTGGCCGGGGCGCAAGCAGGTCTGGCGCAGCTACGGCGCCGACGGCCGCATGAGCGGCGATGTGCTGTCGCTCGAGGCCGATACGCAAGCCGGCGAGCCGCTGATCGAACAGGTGATGCGCGGCGGCGAGCGTCTCAAGCCGGCGCCGACGCTGGCGCAAATTCGCGAGCGCGCGGCGCGCGATCTTGCCCGCCTGCCCGAACCGCTGCGGCAATTGACGCCGGGCACGGATTATCCGGTGAAGGTCGCGGACAGGCTCGTCGCGCTGGCGAAGGAAGCCGATACGAGGACCCGGCGGTAGCGCTCTTGTCCCGGGCGCGGTGCGCCAGTGACGCACCGCAGAACCGGGACCTTCGCAAACTCCAAGTCTGCAACGGCCCCGGCTCAGCGGCGCACCATGCGCCATAAGCGCGTCTTTGCCGCGCCTATGGCTTCATGCTGCGCCGCGTCCGGGGCAAGTCATATCCCCGCCCGGTTCCAGCCGCGCAGGCCCTCGCCGTAAATCTCGAAGCCGGTATCGGTGACGACCACCGTATCCTCGAGCTTGATAAAGCCGCGCTTGGCGTGCGGCAGCGTGGTCTCGACCGAAATCACCGTGCCGGCTTCGAGCGGCAGATCGGCATCGGTCGCCGGATAAGGGATCGGCCCGCTGGCGGTGAGATGCGGCGCTTCGTGGCTGACGAGCCCCATGCCGTGCGCGAGGAAATCGAGCGGCTGGAATTTCGATTTCGCGCGCAGCGGCTCCGCCGCTTCATAAATGACGCGGCCCGGCGCGCCCGCCTTGATCGGCTTCATCGCCGCGCGCTGGATCATTTCAATCTCGCCCAGCATGTCCTCCAGTTCGGCATCCGGCTCGCCCTGGATCGCCATGCGGCAAATGTCGCCGATATAGCCGCGATACTGTCCGCCGGAATCGATCGACATGATCTCGCCCTTCTCCCAGCGCTGCGCGGTCGGCGCGCGGTTGAGATTGGTGCCGGCGGTGATCAGGCAATATTCGAACGTGAGACCGCGATTGACCTCCTCGCGGCGTAAGGCCTCGGCGACCTCGGCCTTGGTGGCGCCCGGCGCGGTGCCTTCGATGACGGCCTGCATCGAGGCCAGCACCTTTTCCGAAGCGGCCTTGAGCAGCGCGAGTTCGGCCGGCGACTTCTTGAGGCGCTGGCGCTCCAGCACATGCACGGCGTCGACCCAGTCGGCGTCGGGGAAGGCATCGCGCAGCACGCGGGCGGAGTCATAAGGCAGGAAGGCCAGTTCGGCGGCGATGCGCTTCGGCTTGAGCCCGGCCTTCGCCATATAGGCGACGGCCTTCTGGACGGCATCGATCGAGGTGCCGGAGCTGGCCTGCACCTCGGGCACCCAGAGCGGCTCGGCTTTCACCTGGAAACCTTCGAGGCGGTGGCCGATATAGGCCGCCTTCTCAGGCGCGCCTTTGACATAGACGAACACCGGCAGATAGCGGCTCAGGCCCGACGCATCCATGTAGTCGAAGAAATTGGCGCGGTGGCCGCCGGTCAGATACTGCGCGTTATGCTTGGAGGTGACGACGACGACATCGATGCCGGCGTCATCCATCAGGCGGTCGAGCCGCGTGTGATCGAAGGGAATAGCAAGGCCGGACGCGCTCGGCGCGGTGACGTTCATCGTGACGTTCATGGGCATGCTCCCGGGCTTCGGCTTTGATGCCGCCGATTGCGAGGAGAGTCTAGCGCCGCGGGTGGCCGTTTGGCCACCCACCGACTTTGTCGCAGATGGAGCGCGCGGGCCGCCGTCAGGCGGCGGCGCGGCCCCAGAGTTCCGCGCTCGCCAGCCGCGCGCCCGCAACCAGCGCCTCGAGCTTGGCCCACATCACCGTCGGGTGGACGCGCCGGTAGAACGGGCCCTGCGCGAAACCGCAATCGGTGCCGCCGATGACGTTCTCGCGGCCGACCAGGTTGGCGAGGCGCACGATGCGCTCGGCCACCAGTTCGGGATGCTCGACCACATTGGTGGCGTGGCTGATGACGCCGGGGATGAGCACGCGGCCGTCGAGCCTGGCGTTCTTCCACACCTTCCATTCGTGCTCGTGACGCGGATTGGCGCCCTCGATGACGAAGGCGCCGACTTTGGCCTTGAGGATGATGTCGACGATGTCCTTGAGCGGCACGTCCGACACATGCGGGCCCGGCCACGAGCCCCAGCAGACGTGATAGCGGATCTGCTCCTGCGGCAGGCCCTTGACCGCCTCGTTCATGATCTCGATCTGCTTTTCCAGCCAGCTCTTGTAGTCGTCGAATGTGCCCGGCGGCACCATGCGGTCATAGGTGACGGCGGAGCGCGCGTCGTCGAGCTGCACGACGAGGCCGGCGTCGATGATCGCCTTGTACTCGGTGCGCATGGCGCCGGCGATGGCGGCCTGCAATTCCTCGTCGGTCTTGTAGAACTCGTTCTTGCGGTCCGGGATGACGCTGGCCGGCGCCGCGACCGGCAGGAAGCCTTCCGCCACGTTGACCTTGCCGAGAGCGGCCTTGAAGTTGGCAATGTCGCGATTGAGTTCGCCAAGGCCGCTATAGGAGATCGGCCCGGTGCAAATGGCTTCGGTCGTCGTCGACACCGCTTCCTTGGCGTCGAGCTCGGCGTAGAACTCGGCGAAGCGGGTACGGTCGGCGCCGCGCTTGAATGGATTGGCCTTGTCTTCCCTGATCGGCCGGCGCTCGAAGCCGGACAGGCGCGTGAGCGCGTACTGCGCCCAGGAGATCGACTTGCCGAACTCGCCGTCGCTCGGCACGTCGATGCCGGTGTCGGCCTGCTGCTTCACCACGGCGGCGACGGTATCGGTAAGGCACTGCTGGTAGGCATTCTCGTCATAGGGCTTGCCGCCCTGCACCGCGCGCAGGAACTCCTGCAACTCGGCCGGCCGGATCAGGCTGCCGACATGGGTGGTGAGGATGCGATCGGTGCTGCGCTTCATGGCCGTGCCTGCCCTTCGTGACGTTTTCTGTAAGGCACGGCTATGCGGTGTCAGGCCCGGAATTGCAACGGTGGGCAGCGGTGGGCTCAATCCGGCGTGGCAGCGGGCGGCGATGAACGCGCAGGTTCAGGCGGCGCTGGCCTGCGCCGGTGCCGCTCCGGCGAGCGGCGCCATGGCCGCGTCGGCGCGCTTGAGCAGCACCTCGAGCGAGGCGACCTCGACGCGGTTGCGGCCGTTCTCCTTGGCGGCGTAGAGCGCCTGGTCGGCCTGCGAGAGCAGCTCGGCGATGTCGAGCACGTCGCCGTCGCAATGCGCCACGCCGATGCTCACGGTGGCGTTGACCGGCCGCCCGTCGACCGCCTGCGCGACATGGGCAAAGGTCTCGCGGATGCGCTCGGCCACGGCCACCGCCTCGACGGATTTGATGTCGTGCAGCACGGCGGCGAATTCCTCGCCCCCGATGCGGCCGATCAGGTCGTTGGGACGGATGGTCTCGGTGACCGCCGCGGTGAACACCTCCAGCACGCGGTCGCCGACGGCATGGCCGAAGCGGTCGTTGATCGACTTGAAGTGGTCGAGATCGAACAGCATGATCGCGCTCGGCCGCGGATCCGCGATGTGGCGTTTGGCCGTCTCGGCGGCCTCATGCAGAAACGCCCGGCGGTTGGCGATGCCGGTCAGGGGATCGACCATCGCCGCGGTGCGGTGGCGCAATTCGGTGCGCTCCTTGGCCATCGCCAGCAGGATGAAGGCGATGGAGATCGTGAACAGCAATGCCTCGAAGCTGAGAACATTCAGCCACACGCTGCCGAAAATCTTGTCGCTGGTCGTGGAGAACGGCAGCATCGCCACCAGCGGCGTGCGCAAAAGAAACAGCGCGCCGTGCGCGAACAGCATGAAGATGGCGGGCCAGCGCGAAACCAGTTGCTCCTTGCGGCCGCGCCAGAACTCCCAGGCCGTGAGCCACGTATAGCCCGTGATGATGGCGGAGGCGATGAGCGCCCGCAGTTCGGCGGCGTCGGTCAGCACCGGCAGGCGGCAGACCAAGAGCCACAGCACCGCGCCCGTGATGAGATAGACCGGCTCGACCGGCCGGCCATCGAACACGCGCGCGCCGGTCCACGTCACGGCAAAGGCGGTGAAGAGCAGCGCGTTGGCCAGATCGATGCTGACATAGTCGGGCGCCGAGCCGTACAGCCCGAACAGGACGATGGAAGCGGCGCGGATGAGATGGGCAAAACCCCACCAGGCGACGGCGCGAATCGCCATGTTCTGAGCCCACGCGAACAGCAGCAGCAGTCCGAGGATTGCTTCCACGTAGATCGTGACCAGAAACAGCGTATTGACGTCGAGGTTCATCGGCGAAAGCGCCCCGTAAACGCGAGGGGCCCGGCTCTACGCGCCCCTCGCCACAATTAGCGTTCGCGGGGAAAAAACTGGTGAATAGCCGTTGAATTGTGTGGCGAAACACAAACATGGTTTCGAACCCCTTGACGGGACTTCCCGTTTCTATCCCGCGGGAGCATTCCCCAGGCATTTCCGACTAAAATGCGCCGCAAAACGACAAAAAACGCCTCGTCCGGATGCCCGCTTGTGGCCCTTGGACGCCTCCACTAGGCTCGCCGCCGCTTCGCCAACCCTTGGAATAAGAATGCAAATCCGAAACGGCATCATCGATACCATCGGCCATACGCCGCTGATCCGCCTCAAGCGCGCCTCGGAGGCCACCGGCTGCGAGATCCTTGGTAAAGCCGAGTTCATGAATCCCGGCGGCTCGGTCAAGGACCGCGCCGGGCGGCAGATGATCCTCGAGGCGGAGAAGCGCGGCGAGTTGCGCCCCGGCGGCCTCATCGTGGAGTCGACCGCCGGCAACACCGGCATCGGCATCGCCGTGGTCGCCGCGGCGCTCGGCTATCGCACGCTGATCGTCATTCCCGAAACGCAGAGCCAGGAAAAGAAAGACATGCTGCGCCTCGCCGGCGCCGAGCTGGTCGAGGTCCCGGCCCTGCCCTTCGCCAATCCGAACAATTATCAGCATGTCGGCCGCCGCCTCGCCGAAGAACTCAGGAAGACCGAAAAGAACGGCGTCCTGTTCGCCGACCAGTGGAACAACCTCGACAACAGCAAGGCGCATTACGTCTCCACCGGCCCCGAGATCTGGGACGACACGGCGGGCAAGGTCGATGGCTTCATCTGTTCGGTCGGCTCCGGCGGCACGCTTGCCGGCGTCTCGTTGTATCTCAAGGAGAAGAAGCCGGGCGTGACGATCGGTGTCGCCGATCCGCGCGGCGCGGCGATGTACCACTACTTCAAGGACGGCAAGCCGACCGTCACCGAAGGCGGCTCGATCACCGAGGGCATCGGCCTTGCCCGTGTCACCGCGATTGTCGAACAGATGAAGGTGGACAAGGCCTATCTCATTCCCGACGAGGAGGCCGTGCCGGCCGTGTTCGATCTGCTCGAACACGAGGGCCTGTGCGTGGGCGGCTCGACCGGCGTGAACATCGCCGGCGCCGTCAAGCTGGCCAAGGACATCGGCCCCGGCCACACCATCGTGACCGTGCTGTGCGACGGCGGCGCACGCTATCAGTCCAAGCTGTTCAATCCCGAATTCCTGCGCTCCAAGAAATTGCCCGTGCCGGAATGGCTGACGCGCAAGACCGACATCAAGCCGCCCTTTGTCTGAGACCGCCGCCATGCCGACCGACTGCCTGTTTCGCGAAGACGCCTATCTGAAGGATTGCAATGCAACCGTCGTCGCAATCACCGACCAGGGCGGCATCGTGCTCGATCGCACGGTCCTGTACGCCACGTCGGGCGGCCAGCCCGGCGACACCGGCACGATTACATTGCCCGATGGGACGCCGGTGGCCATTGCCAGCGCCGTCTATACCGACGTGCAAAAAACCGAGATCGCCCATGTGCCGGCGGGCCCGGCCCCGCCGGTCCGCATCGGCGACGTCGTGCGCGCCGCAATCGACTGGGAGCCGCGCTACGGGCGCATGAAAATCCATACCGCCCTTCATCTTCTCTCTGTGGTTCTGCCCTTTCCGATCACCGGCGCATCGGTCGGCAATGCCGACGGCCGCGCCGACTTCAACATTCCCGACGCCGGACACGACAAGGAAGCCATCGCCGCCAGGATCGCGGAGATGATCGTCAGCGATGCCGCCGTCGCGAGCCGCTGGATCAGCGACGCCGAGCTCGAGGCCAACCCGGGCCTCATCAAGTCGATGTCGGTGAAGCCGCCGATGGGCACCGGCCGCGTGCGCCTGATCGAAATCGAGGGGCTCGATCTGCAGCCCTGCGGCGGCACCCATGTGCGCCGCCTCGGCGAGATCGGCGCCATCGCCGTCACCGGCATCGAGAAGAAGGGCAAGCAGAACCGCCGCGTGCGCATCGCGCTGGGCTAGGCGCACGTTGGAACTTTTGGCGAAACCGCCGCATTAACAGCGACAACGAAGGATCACCATGGCCGGCACACCCAACAGCAAATGGCTCAAATCGACCGAATGGCTCGCCGGCGAACTCGGCAAGCCGAATGTCGTGGTCGTCGATGGCTCGTATTACCTTTCGACGCAGAAGCGCGACGCGAAAGCTGAATTTCTCGAAGGCCACATTCCCGGCGCCGTGTTCCTCGACATCAACGAAGTCGCCGACCATTCGACCGACCTTCCGCACATGATGCCCGGCCCGGCGCAATTCGGCGAGGCCGCCGGCAAGCTCGGCATCGCGGAGACCGACACGATTGTCGTCTATGACGGTCTCGGCCTGTTCTCGGCACCGCGCGTATGGTGGAGCTTCCGCACTTTCGGCGCCAGGAATGTCTACATTCTCGACGGCGGCTTGCCCGCCTGGAAGGCCGAGGGCCGCGCCGTAGAAGCCGGCGAAGCCAGGCCGAAAGCCAAGACCTTCAATGCCGAGATGGCGACCGGTGCGGTGGCCATGACCGACGACGTCTCGATGGCACTCACCGGCGATGACGTCCAGGTGATCGATGCCCGCTCCGCCGGCCGCTTCGCGGGGCGCGATCCCGAGCCGCGGCCGGGCCTGCGCCCCGGTCACATGCCGGGCGCCTTCAACGTACCGTCGAGCGAACTGATCGACAACGGCCGCCTCGCCGCGCCCGACAAGATCAAGGCCGCATTCGAGAAGGCCGGCGTCGATACCGACAAGCCGATCATCACCACCTGCGGCTCCGGCGTTTCCGCCGTCATCCTCGCGCTCGGCCTCGACGCCATCGGCAAGAAGCTGCCGGCGGTCTATGACGGCTCGTGGTCCGAATGGGGCGCGCGGCCGGATCTGCCGGTGGAGAAGGATTAGGAGACGCCGTCATTCCGGGGCGCGGCTGAAAGCCGCGAACCCGGAATCCATAATCTCAGCGCTGCGGCGTATGGATTCCGGGCCCGGCCTTTCGGCCGTCCCGGAATGACGCTCAGTGCAAAATCTGGCTGAGGAACAGCTTGGTGCGCTCGTGCTGCGGGTTCGAGAAGAACTCGTTCGGCGTGTTCATCTCGACGATCTGTCCGGCATCCATGAAGATGACGCGGTCGGCGACCTGACGGGCGAAGCCCATTTCGTGGGTGACGCACAGCATGGTCATGCCCTCCTCGGCCAGCGTGACCATGGTGTCGAGCACTTCCTTGACCATTTCCGGGTCAAGCGCCGAGGTCGGCTCGTCGAACAGCATGATCTTCGGGTTCATGCACAATGCGCGCGCGATCGCGACGCGCTGCTGCTGGCCGCCCGACAACTGGCCGGGATACTTGTGCGCCTGCTCGGGGATCTTCACGCGCTTGAGATAGTGCATGGCGATCTCTTCGGCCTGGCGCTTGGGCATCTTGCGCACCCAGATTGGCGCCAGCGTGCAGTTCTCAAGGATGGTGAGATGCGGGAACAGGTTGAAGTGCTGGAACACCATGCCGACTTCGCGCCGCACCTCGTCGATCTTCTTCAGATCCTCGGTCAGCTCGACGCCATCGACGATGATCTGACCCTGCTGATGCTCTTCCAGATGGTTGATGCAGCGGATCATGGTGGACTTGCCGGAGCCGGACGGGCCGCAGATCACGATGCGCTCGCCGCCGGTGACGCGCAGATTGATGTCGCGCAGCACGTGGAAATCGCCGTACCACTTGTTCATGCCGATGATCTCGACAGCGACCTTGTTGGTCAACTGCGTCGGTTTGATCTTGAGCGCGGTCTCGGCCATCACGGCACCTCTTTAAAGAATCCGTTCTTCATCCCGAACGCCGCGGAGACTGGACGCCGCCGCGGCGATATTGTTCAGCGGCGATCGGCCTTGGCGAGGCGCTTTTCGGTCGCCTGCGCATAGCGCGACATTCCATAGCAACAGATCAGATAGAACACCGCCGCCACCGCGTAACCTGTCGGCGACGTGCTCGGCGCCGCCCACTTCGGATCGATGCGCGACACCTCGACGGTGCGCAACAGATCGAAGATGCCGACGATGAATACCAGGGTAGTGTCCTTGAACAGACCGATATAGGTGTTGACGATATTCGGGATCGTGATCTTGAGCGCCTGCGGCAGGATGATCAGCCGCATCATCTGCCAGTAGCCGAGGCCGACGGCCTGGGCGCCCTCGTATTGTCCCTTCGGGATCGCGGCGAGACCGGCGCGGACCACCTCGGCCATGTAGGCGGAGGCGAACATGGCGATACCGATCAGCGCACGCAGCAACTTGTCCGGCGACAGATTCTCCGGAACGAACAGCGGCAGCATCACGCTCGCCATGAACAGCACGGTGACCAGCGGCACGCCGCGCACGAACTCGATGAACATCACCGAGAACAGCTTGACGGCGGGCATGGTCGAGCGGCGGCCGAGCGCCAGCAGGATGCCGAGCGGCAGCGAAATCACGATGCCGACGGCGGACACCACGATCGTGACCAGCACGCCGCCCCACAGCACGGTGTCGACCCGCTCCAGCCCGATGAGCGGCCAGCCGCGCAGCAGGATGAAGGAGGCGATCGGCGTGAAGATGAAGGCATAGACGACGGCAAGGTCGCGCCGCGGCGCGTTGAGCCAGAGCAGCCAGACGATCGCCACCGCCAGGATCACGAAGAATACGTCGACGCGCCAGCGCTCCGAAATCGGATAGGAGCCGTAGATAAAATACGGCAGGCGCTCGAAGGCGAACGGCCAGCAAGCGCCGACGACCGGACGCTGGGCGGTGATGAGACAGGCCTCGCGGTCGGCTCCGCTCCAGACGGCGTCGAAAATGAGGAAGCGCAGCAGATCGGGCACGATCCAGAGGATCAGCAGCGAGATCAGGACGGTCAGGCCGATATTGAACGGCGTCGAGAACAGATTTTCGCGCAGCCAGCCGACGGCGCCGGTCATCGACGCCGGCGGCGGCTGCGCCGGCAGCGTCTCGCGGCGCACGAAGTTGATCTGGGTGACGGCGAGATCGCCTTCCGACATGGTCATGGCGCGCGCCTCACCGTTCCACCAGCTTCATGCGGCTGTTGTAGAGATTCATCAGGAACGACGTGCTCAGACTGATGGTGAGATAGACCGCCATGGTGATGGCGACGACCTCCACCGCCTGGCCGGTCTGGTTGAGGACGGTGCCGGTGAAGACCTGCACGAGGTCGGGATAGCCGATGGCGACCGCAAGCGAGGAGTTCTTGGTCAGGTTGAGGTACTGGCTGGTCAGCGGCGGGATGATCACGCGCATGGCCTGCGGCACGACGATGAGGCGCAAGGTCGGCCCCGGTTTCATGCCCAGCGAATAGGACGCTTCGGTCTGGCCGTGCGACACCGCGAGAATGCCGGCGCGCACCACCTCGGCGATGAAGGCCGCCGTGTAGATCGACAGGCCGAACAGCAGCGCCGCGAACTCCGGCACGATTTCGAGGCCGCCGGAAATGTTGAAGCGTCCCGCCTGCGGATAGTCGAAGGTCAGCGGCATGCCTGCAATCAGGAAGACGACGAGCGGCAGGGCGACGATCAGCCCGAGCGACACCAGCAGCACCGGCGCCTGCTGCCCGGTCTGCTCCTGGCGCTTGCGCGCCCAGTAGCTGTAGGCGATGGCGGCGAGAACGCCGAACAGGAAGGTCAACTCGACAAAGCCGAAGCCGGCTTGAGCCTGCGGCGCCGGCAGGAACAGGCCGCGATTGTTGACGACCAGCCCGCCCGGGATCTTCAGGCTGTCGCGCAGGTCGGGCAGCGCCTTGAGCACGGCGTTGTACCAGAACAGCAGTTGCAGCAGCAGCGGCAGGTTGCGGATGATCTCGACGTAGAATTGGGCCGCCTTGCTGACCAGCCAGTTCTTCGACAGCCGGGCAATGCCGACAATGAAGCCGAGGATGGTCGCGAACACGATGCCGAGCGCGGCGACCAGCAATGTGTTGAGTAGGCCGACCCAGAAGGCGCGGCCATAGGTCGACACGTTGGAATAGGAAATCAGCGTCTGGCTGATATCGAAGCCGGCGACATTGTTCCAGAAGCCGAAGCCGGATGCGATGCGCGCGCGCTGCAGGTTCTCGATCGCGTTCGACGCGGCGCCATAGACCAGCGCGGCGACGATCAGACACAGAGCCACCTGATAGGCGATGCTCCGGACCTTCGGGTCATTGTAAAAAGGCACGCTGGCGGGGGGAGACCCCGCTTTGAGCTCAGTCGACATCTACCCCTCATCCGGGCGTTAAAGCCGCCCGTTCTGTCGCCCTCGCTCCCGGCCCTGCCGGTGGCGGCCTTCCCTCAAAAGCCGCCACGGCCGGAACGCTGGCTCACTTTGTCCAGGCCGCCGCGGAGACCCGGTCCGCGGCGGCTCGGCATTGCTTCATGCGCGCGAGCGCGGACCGGTCTAGCGGACCGGCGGCGCGTATTGCAGGCCGCCCTTGTTCCACAGCTTGTTGAGGCCGCGGTCGATCTTGAGGTTCGAGCCGGCGCCGACGTTGCGGTCGAACACTTCGCCATAGTTGCCGACCATCTTGACGATGTTCAGCGCCCAGTCCTTGCCGAGGCCGAGCTGCTCGCCGAAGGCACCTTCGGCGCCGAGCAGGCGCTTCACGTCCGGGCTGCTCGACTTGAGCATCTCGTCGGTGTTCTTCGAGGTGATGCCGAGCTCTTCGGCGTTGATCATCGCGAACAGGGTCCACTTGACGACGTCGAACCACTGGTCGTCGCCGTGACGCACGGCCGGCCCGAGCGGTTCCTTGGAGATGATCTCGGGCAGCACGATGTGGTCGCCCGGCGTGGCCAGACGCAGGCGCTCGGCATAGAGGCCCGAGGCGTCGGTGGTGAACGCGTCGCAGCGGCCGGAGTCGTAAGCCTTCACGGCTTCGTCCGACGAGGCGAAGGTCACGGTCTTGAGCTTCATGTTGTTGGCGCGGAAGTAGTCGGCCAGGTTGAGTTCCGTCGTGGTGCCCTGCTGCACGCAGACCGAGGCCTCGTTGAGCTCGAGCGCCGAGTTCACCTTGAGCCCCTTGCGCACCAGGAAGCCCTGGCCGTCGTAGTAGTTGACCCCGGTGAAGTTCAGGCCGAGCTGGGTGTCGCGCGACGAGGTCCAGGTCGTGTTACGCGCGAGCAGATCGACTTCGCCGGACTGCAGCGCGGTGAAGCGGTCCTTGGCGGAGAGCGGAACGAACTTGACCTTGTTGGGATCGCCGAGCACCGCGGCGGCAACCGCGCGGCAGGTGTCGACGTCGAGGCCGGTCCACTTGCCCTGCGCATCCGGCAAGCCGAAACCGGCAAGACCGGTATTGGAGCCACAGTTGAGAATGCCGCGGTCCTTGACCTGCTTCAGCGTCTGCGCCGACGCGCTTTGCACGGCGAAGATCGCCGCGGTCAAAGCAACAACACTGAGAACTCGTTTCATCATCCAGCCTCATGCAATAGGTGTTGAATTGTTCTGAATCGTTGGGGCCTCTCGGGAGCTGGCTCTTAAGTTCCCCTCAATAAGGATGCATTGGCGCGCAATTAGCCAAGGCAGTCCCAAAGCCATCCCCCCAAGCTTTGCTCCTGGAAGGCATCACAGAACGATTGCGGCGCAAGGTCAAGGGTTTAAACACCTCCGCGCTGCACAAAGGGGGCCCGCCCTGCCCGTTTAGGAGCAGGCGTTTGCATCCTTTTTTCTCAAACCTGCGCTTGCAGAAGCAGCCCGCTGCGACAAATTCGCTATCCGGGGAATGCCATTATTCTTTCGTCGGATGAATGCCGATATTCTTTCGTCGGATGAATGCCGATCGCGCCGGTCAGGCGGCGGCGCCCTCGCCGCGGCCGCGCATGACAAATTGCAGATTGCGAATGTAGACGAAGACGCCGAAAGCCTGCCCGATGATGAAGACGGGGTCCTTGCGATACAGCGCATAGCCAAGCAGCATGAGGCCGCCGCCGATCGAGAACACCCAGAACGCGGTCGGCACCACACTGCGGCCCGCGCGCTCGGACGCGATCCATTGCACCACGAAGCGCATCGCGAAAAGAATCTGCGCGACATAGCCGATGATGACGCCCCAATCGGCATTGCCGACGAATACGTCGTGCAGATAGCCGCCGACCGCGCCCGTGATATCGATCAACATTGATTGCTTCCCTCGTTCTCGGGCGACGCATCGCCGCAAGGCGGCGCGCGAGGCCCTGCATCAATCTTCGACGATGTCCGGAATGCGCTTGCGACGCCGGATAAGCCACCACACCCCGGCAAGGTCGAGAATGCCGACCCAGAGCCGGTCCCAGAGACCGTAGTTCGACACGCCGGAGCCGCGCGTCCGATCGACGACATCGACATACCCGATGGCGAGGCCCTCGCGCTTGACCAGCGCCGGCATGAAGCGGTGCAACGCATCGAAATACGGCAGACGCAGATACACATCGCGGCGGAACGCCTTGAGGCCGCAGCCGGTGTCGCGCGTGCCGTCGCGCAGCACCGCGCCGCGCACCGCATTGGCGATACGCGATTGAATGCGCTTGAAGGCGCCTTTGCGCGCGAGGCGCTGCCCGGCAACAATGCCAACCGCCGGCGCGCCATCGCGCAGCACCCTCAGCAGCGCGGGGATGAAAGCCGGATCGTTCTGTCCGTCGCCGTCGATGGTGACGATCACCGGCGCGCGCGCGGCAAGCACGCCGCTGCGCACGGCCGCCGACTGGCCGCAGGACTGGCGATGGCGAACGCGGCGCAGATGCGGGTTGAGCGCCATCAGCCGCTTGAGCTCGGCGTCGGTGCCGTCGCTCGAGCCATCGTTCACATAAACGATTTCGAACGGTTCATGGCCGGCCAGCGCCGCGGTGATCTCGGCGATCAGCGGCGCGACGTTGCCGGCCTCGTTGCGGACGGGAACCACGACGGCCACGGCCGGGTCGTTGCTGCTCATGACTTCCGCTCACAACCGTTTGAATTCACGAGAGAATATCGGACGCGCCGGAGCGGCACCACCCCCCGCCGGCCCGGGTCCCCTCCCTGCTCTTTATTAAGCCAAAAGGTCGCGGGCAACTGCTTTGATGCGGCGCTTCGAGGGACCCGGATACTGGATGATGCCGCCGTCCGGGCCGAGCGCGAAGCCCAAATGCAGGGCCGCGAACCAGCGCCGCACCAGGATCACCCCGACGATACCGAACGCCGCGGAGACCATCACGTCGCTGACGTAATGGGCGCGCAGGACGATGCGGGTGACGCCGATGATCACGGCATAGATGAGCAGCGCGGTGCGCGCCCGGGGAAACAGCGTGCCGAACGCGGCCAGCACGGCGAAGACCGTGGTGCCGTGCCCCGACGGAAAACTGGCATAGGCCGGCGCCCAGTGAAGCGGCTCGAACAGGAACGGATTGATCGAGCCGCCGACGCCGGGCCGCGCGCGTCCGATGATGTTCTTGACCAGGCTGACCGACAATCCCGTCAAACCGATCGACGCGAACAGGAAGCCGGCCCGCACCATGATCGCGGCATGAACCAGTTGCGCCATGCGCGTCGCCGGACGCGGCAGAGCGGCGAGGAAAAGATAGAACAGGCCGAGCGGCCACAGCACCCAGGCGCCCTTGCCGAAATCGGTGAGGAAATTGGCGAGGTCCAGAAACCAGACCGGCAGGCGCTGCACCGCGCGGGTGACCGGAGCGTCGATCAGGGCCATCACAACCAGCGCCGCGCCCAGCACGACGGCAAGGCCGATCAGCACCGGCGCCGGCTTGACGATCCAGGGAAACGCCCTGCGCCAGTCGATCGGCCGCCCGAGGCGCCTGAACGAGGCGACGACATTGGCCAGGCAACGGCGCGGCGCGCCCAGGAGGCTGCGGTCAGCGATGTCTGTCGAGGCAATGCTCATGGCACCTCCGAGTGGAAAATCGCCATCGCGAAGCGCTTGCCGTTGCTGATGTTGAATCCGTCGACGCGGTTGAGCAACGTAAAGCGCACATTGAGCGAATTGGCCCGCTGCACGAAAGCCCGCTCGCTGCGCGCGTCGACCAGCGCGAACCGGCACGGCCCGCCGTGGAGAAACTCAGCAACGCCCGGCCCGTCCGAGAACTTGGTTTCGGTACCGAGCAGGAAGACAAGGCTCGGCTCCTGGTAGTTGAACGTCGAGGCCAGATGCGGATCGGCACAGGCCTTGGCGCGAACCTCGCTCGCCACCACCTGGCTCGGGAACAGCGACGGCAGCATCGGGAAAGTGACGGCGTACACCGTGATGGAGATGGAGACGGACGCCACCATGCCACGCAGCAATGCGCGCTCGGCGCCGTCCACGCCGAACAGCCGCCAGGCGAACAGGCCGAAGATCGCCGCCGCCCCGGCAAACGGCCAAGCGATCAGGCCGAGATCCTTGCTCATGGTGACGAAGATGATGGGCACGCCGATCGCGATCGCGCTCGGCAGCAGGAACCAGCCAATGGTGCCGTGCTCGATCCACTTGTTGCGCCACAGCGCGTTCTTCTCGACGATGCCGGCGATCAGAATGGCGATGGCCGGATAGAGCGGCAGCACGTAATGCGGCAGCTTGGTCATCACCAGTTCGAAGACGATCCATGACGGGATCACCCAGGCCAGCAGGAAGCGCGCGCCGGGCTCGGCCCGCGCCTTCCAGATCGTCGGCGCGGCAAGGCCGGCCAGCACGGCGCCCGGCCAGAAGGTGATCCAGAACAGCAGCAGGTAGTAGCCGGGCGGCGCGCCATGCGCCTCCTGCCCGCTCGTCACCTTGGCCAGCATGTCGTCGCCGACCGACTTCATGAAGAAGTCGTCGCCCGTTTTGGCGACGATGGCGATGAACCACGGCGCGACCAGCAGCAGCATCCACAGGAAGCCGGGAACCGGCCGCAGATCGCGCACCCAGCGCAGTGAGCGATCGGCAATGCCGAGCGCCAGGATCGTCAGCGCCACGAACATCAGGACAAGCGGCCCCTTGATCAGCACGCCGCCCGCAATCGCGGTCCACAGCAGCGCCGGCATGCGCCAGCTGGCCGGATGCGGCGGCTGGTGCCGACTGCCGAGATAAACACGGGCGAGCGCGCCCATCGCGGCGATGCTCATCAGCAGCAGCGTGGCGTCCGTGGTGGCAAGGCGCGCCTCGACGCCGAGCAGCAACGACGTCGCCGTCATCAGCGCCGCCAGCACCGCCGTGCGGCGCGCGACGAAGGCCAGAGCCGTCCAATAGGTCAGCAGCACCGCGCCGATCGCGGCCAGCAGCGACGGCAGGCGATAGAGCCAGATGGTCCGGTGCGCGTTGGGCACGCCGAGCGCGTCGCCGGCCTTCGCGGCGACCGACTGCAGCCAGTAGATGCCGACCGGCTTCTTGTAGCGGACCTCATCCTGGAAACGGATGTCGATATAGTCGCCGCTCTCCACCATCTGCTTGGAGGCCTGCGCGAAGCGCGACTCGTCGCGATCGACCGGCGGGATCTGGAAGAAACCCGGCAGGAAGGCAATCAGACACACCACCACCAGCAGCGCCGCCGCACGGCGATGCGACAGCACGGCAAAGTCGAGCAGCGCGCCAAGCCCGGGGCCGACGCGGCGCTGCGGCGCTGCGGTTTCTACTGAATGACTTTCCATTTGTTATAGAAGATGTGGTTGGCCCTGCGGAAAACCTGATTGACCATGGCGATTGCCGGCCGCAACAGCGCGGTGAACATCGACGGCCGCACCATGTCCACGAACAGGCAGTAGCGCACCTTGTCGGTCTCGTTGATCGACTGATGCATCAGCGTGTCGTCGAAGATGAACAGCTTCTCGTCCTGCCAGTAATGCGCATGGTCGCCGACGGTGATGTAGGCGGAACGGTCGGTGATGTCGTTGAGATTGTACAGAACGCGTAAGGTCGGCCGCAGCGGGCCGAAGTGCTTCGAGGTCGAGACCTTCTTGCTGAAGATCGACACCCCGATGGTCTGGATGTAGTTCCATTGCTCATGAAATTCCGGAACGTTGATGAACGTGTCCCGGTTCTCGCCGTACCATTTGAAGAAGATCATGGTGCGCCCGTCGGTGGCGCGCTGCTCAAGTTGCTCGACCAGTTTCTCGCGCCGCGCAATATCGATGAGACGCGTCACTTCGTCCCGCCACGGCCCCGGCAGGTCGTCGAGCTTGTAGATGCCCTTGTTGATGTAGGGCAGCGACAGGATGTCGAGCAGGATGTTGATCGGCGACAGGAGCCAGGTCAGCACGCCGTTGCCGACGAAATACTGCTTGAGCAGGAAGCCGTTGATCGGGCGGTTGCGGCCGACGTCGTAAAAGCCGCAGGCGGCATAGAACAGCGTCAGCTTCGGGAGGAAGTAGAGCAACCCGACGCCCGCGCCGAGCATGGCGCCATACTTGATGGTTTTCTTCAAAGGCCGTTCTCCGGTCAATCCGCGCCGCGCGCCGGGCCAACCGTCGCAGCGGACCTGGCCACGGGTAGCGCGGCCGATCCGAGTCCGACAATAGGGAAACGGGCTTGCCCACGAAAGCGCCGGCGGACCTGCCGCCGCGACTTTGCCGCCAGCTATTGTATTCTGATCACTACGCTATCGGCCGCGCCGCGGGCGTCCATAACGGTCAGGCGGACGAATCCGGGGCCGTCCGGGTGGACGAACAGGGTGCGGCGGTGGCCGGGAACCCCGACCGGCACGCCATTCACCATGACCGTGAGCGGGCCCGCGCCGCCGGCGATCTTGAGCGCCAGCGGATCGGGAGAGCCCCCGGTCGCCATTTCGAGCCGGGCGCCATTCGGCGGGAACATGATGCGGGGCGCCTCGGCCGCCGCGCCATAGGCCAGGGCGCTGAAACGCTGCAGCGGCGGCGGTAGCTTGGCGGAGGCCGCCACGATGACACCCTTCGGCGCGGCCGCCAACGGCGCCGGCGTGACGCCGGAGCGGGCAAAGGCATCGAACAGGATCGGCGCCGCGGCCGAGCGCCCGACCAGCCCCGGCACCGGCGCGCCATCCGCCCGCCCGACCCACACGCCCATGGTCATGCGGCCGTCGAACCCGACCGCCCAGGCGTCACGGTAGCCGTAGGAGGTGCCGGTCTTGAAGGCGAGCCGGTTGTGCGGGGCATTGTCTGGCGGCGGCGCGCCCATCAGGACATTACCGATGTACCAGGCGGCGACCGGATCGAGCAGTCGGCGGGACGCCGCGCTCGCCTGCCCGGCGCGCTCGGTGAGCGGTTCGGCCTCGCCGCCCCGCGCCAGCGCGGCATAGAGCATGACCAGATCGTTGAGCGTCACGCCGACGCCGCCGAGCCCCATGGCGAGGCCCGGGGCTTCGCCCGTCGGCAGCACCAGCGCCGCGCCGGCTTGCGTGAGCCGCGCGCTCAGGCGGTTGACGCCGACCTTGTCGAGCACGGCGATGGCCGGCACGTTGAGCGAGAGTTGCAGCGCGCGGCGGACCGTCACGGTGCCCTGGAAGGTGAGGTCGAAATTCTCCGGCGTGTAGCCGCCGTAACGCTGCGGCCGGTCGTCGATCAAGGTCTCGGGATGAATGAGGCCATCCTCGAAACCGAGGCCGTAGATGAACGGCTTGAGCGTCGAGCCCGGCGAGCGCAGCGCCGCGGTCATGTCGACCTGCCCGGCCCGGCGCGCATCGAAGTAATCGGATGAGGCGACACGCGCCCTCACCTCGCCGGTTTCGTTATCGACGGCGAGAATGGCGACGGAGATGTTCGGGCCGAGCGCCTCGGCGCGTTCCTTCGCCAATATTTGCAGCTTGGCCTGCAGCGGCTGATCGATGGTGAGGCGGTGAATGCGCCGGTCTGGTTCGGCGACGGCGATGCGGTCGGCCGAATGCGGCGCAAACACCGGCATTGGCCGCCGCTCATGCGGCACGATCTCCGCCTTCGCGCGCGCGATCTCGTCGCGCGGCACCGCGCCGGCCTGCGTAACGCGATCGAGCACACGGTCGCGCGCCGCCTGCGCGCGGGCGCTGTGGCGATCGGGCCGCCGCGACTCCGGCGATTGCGGCAACGCCACCAGCAGCGCGGCCTCGCCCAATGTCAGCCGCCGCGGCTCCTTGCCGAAATATGCCAGCGACGCGGCGCGGATGCCTTCGAGATTGCCGCCGTAAGGCGCCAGCGTGAGATAGAGCGACAGGATTTCCGGCTTGGTCAGCGCGTATTCGAGCTGCAGCGCGCGCGTCACCTGCCGCAGCTTGGCGGTGAAGGTGCGATGCTCGCGCGGCTCCAGCAGGCGCGCGACCTGCATGGTGAGCGTCGAGCCGCCGGAAATGATGCGATGCGCGGAGCCGAGCTGCCACGCCGCCCGCGCCATCGCCAGAGGATCGACGCCGTGATGACCGAGGAAGCGCTTGTCCTCGTAGGCATAGAGCAGTTTGAGAAAGCGCGGATCGACATTCTCGACGCCCGCCGGCAAGTGCCAGCGGCCATCCTTGGTGGCGTAAGCGCGCAACAGCCGGCCCTCGCGATCCAGCACGACATGCGACAGTTCGACGTCCTTGCCGAGCGGCGCCGGGCCGAGCGAATACACCCATCCGGCACAAGCGGCCGTCACCAGCGCGACCGCGCCGGCGAGCGCCGCGACGATGCGTTTGATGCGCCTCATCGCGCCGGCATGACCTCCACCGTTCCGGTCGCGGTGCGCGCGAAGCGCTCGGGCCGGTACATGTCCTCCACCGTCGCCTGCGGCAGCACGTAGCGGCCGGGCGAGATGGCGCGCACCACATAGGCCGCCGTGAACACCGGCTTGTCGTTGTTCGGACGCCGCTCATAGGCCGCGGTGAACCGGTCATCGCGGAATTCCGTGCTCGCGGCCGGCGCGCCGTCGGCGATCCAGCCAAGCGAACCGGTTTCGCCCGACGACACCAGTTTCGGATTATCGATCTCGAAACCGGCCGGCAGATAATCGGCCACCATGATGCGGCCGAACTGCACCTGCGGCTCGGTCACCTTGAGCACCACGACGAAGCGGTCGTTCTGCTTCGCCTTGGAGGGATCGGCCGGCTCACCGGCCAGGGTGTAGTAGTTGCGCTCGAGCTTGAAGCCCGCTTCGGTCGCGGGCTCCGGGTTGAGCGGCGCTCCCGACACCGAGACCACCACCTGCACCGCGCCCTCGCCGCTATTGGTGACGCGGAACGGCGATGCGAGCTGATCCGGGTTGAAGCGCCGATAGTAGGCGCCCTTCTGCGCGTTGCCGTTGACGTTGAGCGCGATGGCGTTGAGCTCGCCCGCCAGCGCCTTCGCCGCCATCACCAGCCAGGCGTCCTCCTGCGTCGAGGTTTGCTTGACGGCAGCACGCGCGGAGTCGATGCGCGCCACCGCCTGCGTGATGGTCCCCGCCGGCGCGCGGCCCTCGGAGGCGAGCGTCACCAGCGCGGCGGCGTCGCGCAGCGCCGAGCCGAAGTCCTCGCGGCCAATCTCCAAAGTCGGCTTGGCCGGGATGGCGTCGAGCGCGGCGCGATAGACGCGGTCGGCCCGCGTCTTGTCCCCGAGCATGGCGAGCGCCGCGGCCACCTGCGCCTTGGCGATCGGCGTCGCCAAGGCGTCGAGCTTGACGTCGGCGATATAACGCAAGTCGCCAACCGGCGCCGCGCCATTGCGCGCCAGAACATAGAACGCATAAGCAAGCTCACGGCCGCCATTCTTGTCCGGCTCCGGCGCGGTCGCGACGTAATTGCGCAACCGGTCGATGGCCAATGTCATCGCAACCTGCGGCACCTCGAACTTCTTCTCCCGCGCACGGGTGAGGAAATCCGTGATGTAGGCGTCCAGCCACGGATCGCCGCCGCCGACCGACCACAGGCCGAACGAACCGCTCGAGCTCTGTCGTGCCGTCAGCCGCGCAATGGCATCCCTGATGCGGGCATCGACGTCGCCGTCCGGCGCAAGGCGCGCCTGCGCGGCAAGATCGTTGATGTACAGCATCGCCACGGCGCGGCTGGCGATCTGCTCGGAGCAGCCGAACGGATAGCGGTCGAGCTGGTTGAGCAAGGTCGCCGCGTCGAGCGAGGTCGAGACCGCGACCGACAACCCGGCACGTCCCGTGCCGGGCACGAAATCCGCGAACACGTCATTCGACAGCGTCAGCGTCTCGCCCTTGGCGAGCGAACGCACCGAGCGGCGGGTCAGGATCTGCGTCGCCGGGCGCACATCGAGATTGTAGCTGCGCGCCAGCCTGAAGCCGTTCGGCCCTTCGACATTGACCGCGACCGTGCTTGCGCCGGAGCCGGACGCCGATACCGGCACCGACAGACGGCCCCGCGCCCTGGCGGCCAGGGTCAGCGCCGGCGGCGCATCGCCCTCGCGCTTCACGGCGCCGGCGGTGTCAACGGCAAGCCTGTAATCACCGGCAACGCCGTCAACATTGTCGAGCTCGACCTGAATGGTGCCGCGATCGCCGGTGCGCAGGAAGCGCGGCAGCGTCGCCGTCAGCACCACCGGATCGCGCACCACGACATCGCCGGACGCCTTGCCGACCTTGTCGTTGCTCCAGGCCACCGCCATGACGCGAACGGTGCCCGCGAAACCCGGAATGTCGAAAGAGACATTGACCGTACCGCCGGGGCCGACCGTGACGATGCCCGAATACAGCGACAGCGGCGCCTGCGCCGGAGGCGAGCCGGACAGTTCGGCGCCGCCCATATCGCCGCCGGAGCGGATCTGGCCACGCGCGCCCTGCATGCCGTCAATGAGCTGGCCGTAGAGGTCGCGCACTTCTGCGGTCAGACGGCGCTGGCCGAGGTAATAGTCGTCCGGCGCCGGCGGCTTGTAGTTGGTGAGGTTGAGGATGCCGACGTCAACGGCGGCAACAACCACGCGCGCTTGTTCACCCGCGCCAAGACCGCCGATCTTGATCGGAATGTTGAGCGCGCCTTCGGGCCGCATGGTTTGCGGCAAGGTCATGGCAACGCCAAGCGTGCGCTGGCTGCGATCGATGTTGAACCACTGCACGCCGATGGCGCGGCCCGGCATGCGCTGCGCCGGCGCATCGAGCGGACGGCGCAAGGTGGCGACGAGATAAGCGCCCGTGCCCCAGTCCTTGGCCACCGGCATCGCAATCTTCACGGTGCCCGCGGCGCTCACATCCTGCGACTGACTCATGACCAGTTTGTCGGTGAACACGTTGAGCGTCAGGCGGCCGGCGCTGCGCGCCGTCACCGCGACATTCATGGTGTCGCCCGAGGCATAGCCGGGCTTGTCGAGCGCGATGTCGAGCAGATCCGGCGTGTCGGCGCTCGACTCCGCATAGAATCCGGCATCGAACGACATCGACGTGATCATACCGCCGGCGTTGCCATCGGTGACTTCAAGGCGATAGCGGCCCCAGTTAACCGGCAGCGACAGCTTGCCGGGCTGGGCAGTCGACACATCGACGGTGCCGCTCGCGACACGCTGCGTGCGCTTGACCGGCTCGTAATTCCACTGCCCGTTCTGGCGGTACCACTGATAGGTGGTCTCGACGCGCAGCAGTTCGTACTTCAGCCCCTTGCGATCGAGCGTCTTACCGTCGGGAGCGGCGACAATGACGTCAAACTCCGCATTGGCGCCGTCGGCGAGCGACAGGCCGTTGAAGTTCGGCTTGACGCCGATCATGTCGCCGTCCGGCGCGATCGGCAGCGTCAGCTTGCGCTCGACGCCGCGCCCGCCGGACTCCAGCAGGTCGATGGCGATCAGCGCCTCGAGCGGCCGTGTCGTATCCGGCAGATTGCCGAGTTCGATCGGCACGGTCGCCCTGCCCTTGTCGTCGGTCTGCGGCAGGTCGGTGAGTTCCTGGCGGTCCGCCGTCGCCGGATCGTCGTAGAGGCCGAAGCGATAGCCGGGGAAGCCGGCGCGCTCCTTAGCGGCCTGGATGGTCACGGTGCCGTTGAGGTCGAGGTTCGACGCCGCAGCGCCGTAGAGGAAGCGGCCATCCACGTTCAGATCGATTGAGCCCTTGCGCGGGATCGCCTTGGCCTGCGTGGTCAGGTCGAATTCGACGCGGTCGGGCACGTAATCCTCGACCATGAAGGTCGTTTCGCCGACCGCCGGGCGCTTCGGATCGGTGTAGGCGCGCACGCGCCAGGTGCCGGTCGAGGCGGTCGCGACGATCGGCACTTCGAGGCTGCGGCCGCCGAGGCCCTGATCGCCGACAACGACGCGCTTGTAGTCAACGCCATCGGGGCGTTCGACCACCAGAGTCAGCGCCGCGTTCGGCGCGGCGACGCCGCGCGCATCGCGCAAGAGCGCCGTGATCGCCACCGTTTCGCCGGTGCGATAGACGCCGCGCTCGGTGTAGACGAAGGCGTCGAGCCCGGCGGGCGTCGCGCGCCCGGCGACGCCGCGATCCGACAGGTCGAAGGCGTTCGACTTGAGGCTGAGGAAGGCATAGTCGTTCTTGCCGGAGACGATCACCGCGGCCGGCGACTGCCCGCCCTCGCCGCGCGACAGGTCCGCCTCGAAATGGGCGCGGCCATTGGCGTCGGTGGTCTTGCTGCCGAGCCCTTCATTGTTGCGCGCCATCAACCGCACCTCGACGCCGTTGAGCGGCTGCGCGCTGGCGAGCGAATGCACGAAGACGTCGATGCCGTCCTGGCCCGAATAGGCGGTCAGGCCGAAATCGGAAACGATGAACCACTGCGTCGGCGCCTGCTCGTAGTCATTGGCGGCGATGGCGTCCTTCGGCGTCGCGGTCATGGCGTAGACGCCGGGCTGGAGGTCCGGGAGCGCCTCCTCCACGGGGAAGGCGGTGACCACCTCGGTGTTCAGCTTCTGCTCGACGGCAAGCTCGCCGCTCCACACCTTGGCGCCACGTTCGGAGGCAAGCTGCTCGCCCTCGAAGGGGCTGAGGTTGCGCTGGAAGTCGTAGCCCAGCACGGTGTCAATCAGATTGCGGTCGCCAATGCGATAGACGTTGAGCTTCACCGCCGAGGTATTGACGCTGAGCACCGGAATGCCGCGCTGGCCGGTCTTGGGCAGCACATAGGCCTTGCCGGAGAAGCGCGCGAAGGGTTTGCGGTCGCGCACGAAAACGGTGAACTCGGACGTCCGCGTCAGCGTCTCGTGCACCGTGGACGGCAGGCCGGCGCGCAAGGTGATGGCGTAACGCTCGCCGTGCCTGAGGCCGTCGACGCAAAGCTGCCGGTCGGAGACCGAAATCGCCGGCTTGTCCTGCCCCGCGACGGCCACGAAGGGCGAGAAATCGGTGCGCTTTTCCGGCAGCGGCTCGGAGAACTGGAAACAGGCGCGCGGCGACACCGCATCGGAATCGACGGTGTAATCGAGCATGCGGAAACCGTGTTCGACGCGCAGCCGCTCATATTGCCCCCGCAACTCGGCGCTCTCGCGCAAGGTCAGCGCCAGCCTCATCGTGTCGAGCGCCGGCCGCCATTCCTTGCGCGCGGCGAAAGCCTGCCCCAACACCGCGAGGCCGTCGGCCTCGGGCGCCGGCTGCGTCGCGCGCGTGTAGGCGATGTATGCGGCGGTCGTGGCGCGCTCATTCAACGTCGCCTGCTCGTTGGCATCGCGGGTGCGGATCTGCAGCACGGCGCGGGCGAGCCGCAGCCAGGCGTCGGCATCATTCGGCGCCGCGGCGACCAACTGGCCGAGCAGCAGCATGCCGTTGCGGACGTCCTTTTTCGCGAAAGCGGCGTCGGCCTCGCGGCGCAGCACCTGCGGTGTCTTGGTGACGTTGCCGGCGTCCTGCTTGATCTGCTCCTCGAGCGTGACCGCGGCCTGATCGAGATCGGGATTGGTGTAGGCCTTGTCGGCCGCGTGGGTCCGCGAGGCAAATGCCAAAAGGCTCAGCGTGACCACGACCGCCGCGAATGCGGCGGAGACACCAGCGCGCATCAACCGTGACATCAGATACCTCCCGGATTCGACGTGCCAATCCTACCGCAGTCCGTGCGCCCCCCGGATGGTGTCTTTGCCTTGGCGCGCGGTCTTTGCGGCAGATCATGGAGCGGCGAGCGAACCGTCCAAAAACGGAACCTAGGCTCAGCCGATTCTGAGAAAACACTTCAAGAACGCGAAACATTCCGCTCAACCAATTGATATTCCACAACTTAATAGAGGCGCTGCGCGATGCCTTTCAAATCGCCGTTGAGGTCGCTAAAGCTTAGGCCAAGGCCCCGTAGCTCAGTTGGATAGAGCATCAGCCTTCTAAGCTGAGGGTCCGTGGTTCGAATCCACGCGGGGTCGCCAGGGTTATTCGGCTGCATGACGACGCGCCGGAGCCGATCATCCGGCCTGCAACGAGCGCTGCGGTCTCATCCTCCTCGCTGCAAGACGACACATTTTCACAACTCAAATTTAACGGCTCTTGGTTCACTGATACCTTCCACCTTTCAGTCGCTCATGCGCTGAAATTCCCTTTTTACGCGAGCCGTCGATGACCGAGACGCCCGCCCGAACCGTCGGCAACGAAGCGATGATCGCCTCGCCGCCGCTCTCGCCGGGCGGCGCGCCGGTCTGCTTCGTCGTCGAAGACGAGCCGAGTATCCGTCACTACCTGTCATTGATCCTTCACGGCGCCGGCGTCGATACGACCGAATTTACGGACGGCGCGGCCATGCGCGGAGCTCTGACGCAGCGCGTTCCCGCCCTCATCTTTCTCAACATCGCGCTGGATTCGCGGGACGCCATCGACGCGATCCTCGCGCTCGGACGCGTTTCATTCGGCGGCGCCGTGCAGTTGATGAGCAGCCGTGGCGGCGCGGTGCTCGAGCATGTGCGCAAGATCGGCGTCGAGCAGAACCTCCACATGCTGCCGGTGCTCAAGAAGCCATTCGAGACCGACGCGGTCCTGCGCACGCTGCAGGCGCTGAAGCTCGGCACCATCAAGGTTTCGACCACGCCGATCGATCTTGGCGAGGCAATCAATGCGGGCTGGATCGAATTCTGGTTCCAGCCGAAAATCGACCTGCGCAAGCGGCGACTGGCCGGCGCCGAAGCCTATGCCCGTGCGATCCATCCGACCACCGGCGTCGCCCTGCCCGGCTCGTTTGTCCCGGCGGCGGACCTCGCCAGCGTCGTAAGGCTGTCCGAGCTGGCGCTCATGAGCGCGCTGCGCACGGCGCAGAGCTTCGCCCAACTCGGCCTCAATCTGCCGGTCACCGTCAATATCCCAGTGACCGCGCTGGAGAAGCTCGACGTCGAAGGCATCATTCGCGCCAACCGGCCGCGTATCCGGAATTGGGCGGGTCTCATCATCGACGTGCCGGAGGAGCAGATCATCGCCGATCTGCCGCTGGCCAGCCTTCTGGCGGAACGCCTGCAGCGGTGTAGCGCGCGCCTTGCGATCGACGATTTCGGCCGCGGCATGTCTTCGCTGGCCAAACTGGGCAACATGCCGTTCGCCGAGCTCAAGCTCGACCGCTCATTCGTGACCGATTGCGGAGCCGGCAGGATCAACGCGCCCTTGTGCAAGACCGTGATCGACCTCGCTCATAACTACGGTCAGGTCGCGGTCGCGATGGGCATCGAGAAGGCGGCTGACATGATGGCGCTTGTCGGCATGGGATGCGACTACGGCCAGGGATATCTCCTCGGCCAGCCCATGCCGGAAGATCGCTTCATATCGCTGCTGCGGCAACGCACCGGCGCGAGCCGCATGCAAAGCGAGGCCGCGCGTTAGCCGCGACTGCGTCGACGCCGGTCAGTGCGTCCAGGCGTCGCGGCGCTTGAAGGCGAAGTTGTCGGAATAGGACATGACCCGCCGCGGCGAGGTCTTGGTCTCGAACACCTGATACGGAATGCCGTTGCGCTCGCAATAGGCCACCGCCTCGGCCTCGGTGTCGAAGCGCAATTTGACCTGCTGGCGCGTGTCGCCGGACGAAGTCCAGCCCATCAGAGGCTCCACCGTGCGCGGCTCGGCAAGGTCATACTCGACGACCCATTTCCGGATGTTGGCGACGCCGGACTGCATGGCGGTCTTGGACGGACGGTAGATGCGCGCGGTCATGGCTTTCGGGCCTGTCTGGCAAACGGCTTGGTGCCAATCCGTATAAGCCGCCGCCCCTGGGCTGGCAACGCCACCCGTTTCGAACGCACCGAAGTTCGTGAAAGTTCCGGGCCGCTCAGGACCGGTATCCGGCAGGTGGGACGTGAGCCCTCTGGCCCCGCGGCCGGCGTGCCGGCGCCGCGGCCTCGAATGCCTCGGAGCGGACCACAACGCGGAAGCCGCCGTCGCCCAGATCCTCGAACTCGATGCCCTGCTCGCGCCACAGCATTTCGAGCGCACCGACGGTGGCCCGGCGCGGCTCGGTGCCGCCCTGCTCAAGCTTGTGAATAGAACGCTGGGTCATGCCGATGCGCGCCGCCAGTTCGCTCTGGCTGAGGCCGGCGACGGCGCGCGCCATGCGCACTTTCGCGGCAAAGGCCAGCCGCTCCATCCGCATGAGATGGGCGAGATCGACTGCATTATCGGGCGCGATACGAGCCGGCATCGGCATTCTCGCTACGCACGAAAGCCCACGAAGGGCGAATACTCGTTAGCAAAAAGCCCCCGGCGATTGCTCGCCGGGGGCCTTTAGTCACGCTATCCGATCAGGGATAGAAGTTGCGCTGGGCGCGGAACATGCCCGACCACCAGCTGTTGTCGCCGATGCCGACGCCAGTGAAGCCAGTGTTCATCTTATTGTACATCACTTCAACGCTCAGATCGAGGTTGGTGACGGGCGTCCAGACGGTGCGCGAACCGACCTGCCAGTACGACCAGTTGGCCGAACCGCCGGTGGCGGTGTTCAGGCCCGCACCGTTGGCGGCGAGGAGCAGCGAAGCGCTCGCAGCCGTCGAGTACTCGAGCTTGCCGTACGCGCCGTACAGCGAGGTCTTCCAGCCGGGGACCCAGTTGTGCTCGAGGCCCGCGGTGAGCGACCAGCCGGTCGTCAGGTCGGCCGTGGTGCCGGTGCCGGTGAGCACCGAATCCCAAGCCGGGCCGTACGAGGTGATGCCGCCACGCTGAACGGTCTGCGCCTGGCCGAGGCCCGAACCGACATAGTCGATCGCGCCAACGCCGTAGGTGAACTGACCGATGATGTAGTCACCCTTGCCGAGCATCGGCAGGTTCACGCGGAGACCCGCGCCGAACGCCCAACCGGACTTATCGCTCGGGTTGCTGGCCACGCCGTAGTTGACCTGGTGGTAGGCACCCATGACCTGGGCCGAACCCCAAGCCTGATCGATGCGGAGGTTGCCGACGATGTCGGGCATCGACTGACCAGCCGCGGCGTTCGAGGCGCCCGCGATGGTCGCAACACCGACGCGACGGCCGTTGTTGTTTTCAGCCGAGATCGAGGCCGACAGACCGTTGCCGAGCTGAGCGGTGTAGGCCCAGACTTCGATACCGTTGCCGCCCTGCGCCGAACCCCAGACGTTCGACTGGTTCGAATAGCCCATGCCATCGAAGTCGAAGAACGAACCGGTACGGCCCATGGTGAAGCCAGCGAACTGGATGAAGGCCGCCGGCGAGTACAGACGGTCGTACGCGTCAGCGCCGGTGCCGTTGTTCGGCGAAGCGCCGATGTAGCCAGCGCCACGCGAGTTGTCCGACGTCGCGGCGAGGTAGGCGTAGCCACGCAGGGTGCCGTAGGCGGTCTGCGAGCGGGCGTCAGCCGTGATGCCGGCGCGGGTACGCCAAGCCTGGGTGTTCGCGGTGCGCAGGTCGTAATTGATGAACGACGCAGCGAACGAGCCGCCCGCGTTGAAGTTCACCTCGGCGCGCGCGAAGCCGCCGATCTTGATGCAGGTATCGGTGCCCGGCATGTAATAGAAGCCGGCTCCGTAGAGCGAGCAAATCTTCACGTACTGGACCGATTTGACGATCGACACGATGAATCCCGCAATTGCTTCAATCGCGGGCGTTC
>JAFIGS010000003.1 GCA_017849615.1 Pseudolabrys sp.
GAATTCTAACTCACGCTCACACGAGGCTGCGGGGCTGTTCGGGCCCCGGCGTTCCGCGCGCCCTCGTTCTTCAAGGGGTGCTGGAAATGCGACTTGGAACTGCGGCCTGCCCGGGGCCGACCAAACAATGCGGGCGATGAACCACGTCTCCACCACCGCTGTTTGACAATTGCATATGGAAATCGGGCCATCCCGCCTCACGTCACACGGCTGACTCATTTTGTCGCTTGATCCGCTGGCGAACGGCGGAGATGACGATGCGACGTGCGTTGACGGTGTTGGCCTTGCTGGCCGCGATCCACCCTGCCCTCGCCGAGGATCCGTTCGCCAACCGCCCCGCCTTCTCGCCGCCGGAAATGCCCGCGCAATCGTCGGCGCGCTGCGAGGACCTGCGGGCCATGGCTGAAGGCGTTACCGATCAGGGCGATCGCATCGACCTCTCCGTCACGGGCAAGCTCACTTTGGCGCAATCCGATGGCGCGCTGTGGTATCTGGTCGTGTGCTCCGACCTGCGGGTCATGTGCGTGACCTATGAAGGTAACGACATGAAGGTCGGCGACACGGTGGAAATCCGCGGCGCCTATCGCCGCCTCGACGCCAACCACGCCGTGCTCGATCCGTGCCTGGCGACGCCCGAGGCGAAGTGAACGATTACGGCGAACGCCGGCGAAACCGCGATTGATCAGCATCAATGCCGGCGCACACGGCACAGCCGATGATGTTTCAACGGGAATAAACAAGTATGATTCATAAGGAGAAACCGCCATGGCGAATTCGATGGCGTCTGCTCTCTCCACTCGCGCGGCGGCGGTGCTCTGCGTCGGTGCGCTTCTTATGGGCCTCGTCGCTCCCGCCGCTTCGGCGCCGCTCCCAACCAGCGTTGCCGCGCTGAAGGGTGCGAGCGCTGGCGGCATCATTGACGTTCGTTATCGCGGCCGCGGTGGCGCCGGCATCGCCGCGGGCATTGCCGGTGGCCTGATCCTCGGCGGTATCATTGCCTCACAGCAGCGCTACTACGGGCCGGGCGACTATTATTACTACGGCGGCCCGCCGCCGGTATTCTATGGCCCGCGGGTGTTTTACCCGCCCGGCCATTACGGTCCTGTGATTGGACCGGGCTTTGGAGGCGGCGATTGGGTGGCGTATTGCTTCTCGCGATACCGCTCGTTCGATCCGGTGTCGGGCACCTACATGGGGTATGACGGCCGGCGGCATCTGTGCCGCTAGGCGCAGAAAAAAATTGCCCGGCGCAGAAGCCGGGCAATTGTCGTTCCGCTTGTAACCGCGCGGCTCAGTCGTCGCGATAGACGCGCTCGCGGCGCTCGTGACGCTCCTGCGCTTCGACCGACAAGGTCGCGATCGGCCGGGCCTCGAGGCGGCGCAGCGAAATCGGCTCGCCGGTTTCTTCGCAGTAGCCGTAAGTGCCGTCTTCGATTCGGCCCAGCGCCTCGTCGATCTTGGAGATCAGCTTGCGCTGCCGATCGCGAGCCCGCAGCTCGATCGAGCGGTCGGTCTCGGACGACGCCCGGTCTGCGAGATCCGGGTGATTCTGGTTTTCCTCCTGGAGGTGCTGGAGTGTTTCCTTGGCCTCCTTCAGGATATCCTCGCGCCATTGCAGCAACTTCGCGCGAAAGTATTCGCGCTGGCGCTCATTCATGAACGGCTCCTTATCGGACGGCCGATAAGGCTTAACTTTCGCCAACATCCCACCGACTCCCATCGTGTTCTTCTTGACCGCGAGTGACCGGCCATTTTTTGCGCTGCTTTTCTTATGCCGCGAGAAGTCCCCTCCCGATTGCGGTGGCTTATATACCGGCCAACGGAATGCGACAACATCCTCGCAGCCCCGGTGGATTGCCAGAATATTACGAAAGTTCAATGACTTGGGCAAAAACCTGCGGCCGGGCGCTGGCCGCCGGAGCTACCGGCGGTCCACTTTGGCCAGCTCGACCGCGACGCGGAGGTCGATTTCGGCCAGCACGCCATCGAGGCCCGGATCGCCCGAGCCCTCGGTCAGGCCCTCGGCCGCGACCTTGAGCCGGGCGAGCGTGCCCGTGTCCAGCGCGCCACCGATCATGCCGAGCTTGAGCTCGTCGAGAGCATCGAGTGCTTTTCGACCCTTGGCGACCGCCCGCTTCTTCTTTTCGGTGGCGTCCTCGAACCCCTGCAGCGCCATCAAACTGTCCAGGCCAGCGACCGACCGCAGCGACGTCGTCTGCGCCGGGCTCGATGGCGGCTCGAACCCGGAAAGGCTGAAGGCGCCGCCCGCCCCCGCTCGGCGCGCGGCGGTGGGTGTGGCCGACAGCGCGGCCGCGTTCGATCCGGTGATGCGCATGGCGCTGTGGTGATCCCGATGGTGACGCGAGCGCTCCCCGCCCGCGCTACGACGCAAAACGCCCCATTACAAAATGGAACCTGCGCCTGGCATGGTTAATGTGTCGTAAATGCCCCGGCAGTTTTTGCCGGCCGGTACGGTTACTGCCGGGTTAAGCGCGGCGGCGCCGCTGCGCGGCAATCCCAAAAATCGCGCAACGTCAGCGCTTTAGTCCTGCGACCGCGGTTGGCACGGCATTCGCAACGTCATTGCCAAGTCAAACGTCACATTGGGGAGCAGTGATGACGCCGACGTTTCGAACCGCCTTCGTGGCGGCACTCTTGAGCCTGTTCACCCTGGCAAACGCCGGGGCGACATCGCGCATCAAGGACCTCGCCAATATCGAAGGCGTGCGCCAGAACCAGTTGATCGGCTACGGACTCGTGGTCGGCCTCAATGGTACCGGCGATACGCTCAACAACATTCCATTCACCCGGCAGTCGCTGCAGGCGATGCTGGAGCGCCTCGGCGTCAACATCCGCGGCCAGACCTTGCGCACCGGCAACGTCGCCGCCGTGATGGTGACCGCCAACCTGCCGGCCTTCGCCACGCAGGGCACGCGCATCGACGTCACCGTATCCTCGCTGGGCGACGCCAAGAGCCTGCAGGGCGGCATGCTGCTGGTCACGCCGCTGCTCGGCGCCGACGGCAATGTGTATGCCGTGGGCCAAGGCTCGCTGGCGATCGGCGGTTTTCAGGCCGAAGGCGAGGCCGCCAAGATCACCCGCGGTGTGCCGACCGTCGGCCGCATCGCCAATGGGGCGCTGATCGAGCGCGAGATCGACTTCAACCTCAATCGCCAGAACCAGTTGCGCATGGCGCTGCGCAATCCGGATTTCACCACCGCCAAGCGCATCGCCGCCGCGATCAACGATTACATCGGCGTGCCGACCGCGGAGTCGCTCGATCCGGGCACCGTCGGCATCACGGTTCCGAACCAGTTCAGGGGCAATGTCATCTCCCTGCTCACCGAGATCGAGCAGTTGCAGATCGATCCCGACACCGCCGCCAAGATCGTCATCGACGAGCGCTCGGGCATCATCGTCATGGGCCGCGATGTGCGTGTTTCCATGGTCGCCGTGGCGCAGGGCAACCTCACCGTCACCATCAGCGAGACACCGCAGGTCAGCCAGCCGGGCCCGTTCGCGCCGCGCGGCGCGCAGACCGTGGTCGTGCCGCGCACACGGATCGGCGTTCAGGAGACCGGCAAGCAGCTCGCCGTGGTGCATGACGGCATCTCGCTGCAGCAACTGGTCGACGGCCTCAATGCCCTGGGCATCGGTCCGCGCGACATGATCGCCATCCTGCAGGCCATCAAGTCGACCGGCGCCATCCAGGCCGACATCGAGGTGATGTGATGAGCGCAGGCATTGGCGGCATCTCGCTTCCCGTCCCCGGCCAGTCGGCCACTGACCTGCTCAAGCAGCAGACCGGCACCGTCAAGAGCAAGTCGGGCTACCATTTCACGCCCGAGCAGATGAAGGCGCGCGCCCGGAAGACTTCGGAAGACTTCGAGGCCGTGTTCCTGAACAACATGTTCCAGCAGATGTTCAGCGGCGTTCAGGGCGAAGGCCCGTTCGGCGGCTCCGGCGCGACTGGCGTGTGGCGTTCTTTCCTGACCGACGAGTACGCCAAGAACTTCGCCAAGGCCGGCGGCATCGGCATCGCCGACAAGGTTTACAGCACCCTGCTCGCCCAACAGGAGATCCGCCAGTGACCCACCCCTTCCGCGCCGTCACGCCCTCGCCTCAGCCGGCGCCGTTCAAATCGGCCGAAGAAACCGCACAGGCCGTCGCGCGGCTTAATGCGATCATGGATCGGCTGGAATCGCTTGTGAACGACGAGACGGCGCGTGTCCGCGCCGGGCAGTTGCGCGCCGCCATCGAACGCGACGAGGAGAAGGCAGAACTGGCGCGAACCTTCGCGGCGGAAAGCGAACGAGTCCGGGCATCGGCCGCAATGGTTTCTGCTTCGTTACCGGAGGCGCTGCAGCGCCTGCAGGCAAGGCACGAGTCATTCCGCAATCTTCTGCAGACCAACCTGACGGTGCTGGCCACCGCGCATGCGGTATCGGAGGGCATCATTCGCGGCGTGTCGGGCGAACTGGCCCGCAAACAGTCGCCTTCGACCTACGGCGCCAACGGCCGTACCAATCAGCCCTCGCCAAAAGCAACGCAGCCCTTGGCGGTCAGCCGTTCGCTTTGATTTGAAAGCACACGACGCCAGTAAGAACAGTGTTAACGAACGTTATTAGATCGTGAATAAACACGATACACGCTCAAGCACTATTTTTTGGGCAGTATCAGGCAATTAACCGTCGAATTTTACCTTCCGTTACATTCCATATGAGACCTTTCGGATGGACGCGCGGGCCCGTCGAGGACTGGCTCGCGCCGACTCGCCAGAACGGCAAACCAGAAAGGTTGAATCTCCATGGCTAACGTTACCCTGTCCGCCGGCGTGCGGGCGAACCTGCTCTCGCTGCAGAGCACTGCAGACATGATGCAGACCACCCAGAACCGTCTCGCGACGGGCAACAAGGTCAACTCGGCGCTCGACAACCCGATCAGCTTCTTCACCTCGCAGTCGCTGCAGAGCCGCGCCGGCGATCTGAACTCGCTGCTCGACTCGATGTCGAACGGCATTCAGACGATCCAGGCCGCCAACAACGGTCTGACGTCGATCACCTCGACCGTGCAGTCGATGCAGTCGACCCTGAACCAGGCGCTGCAGGATTCGAACTGGCAGTCGTCCTCGTACTCGATCGACGCTGCCACGATCGGCACCGGCTCGGTCAAGAACCTGACGTTCTCGGGCGGCGCCGTTACCGGCTCCATCAACGTCGCGGTCAACAGCATCTCGACCCCCGGTACTCAGTCGGCCGTTACCGCCGCCTCGAACTACCTCGCTCCGAGCGTTGCGGCGGCCGCGTCCTACGAAGGCGGCACCTATACCGTCCTGGGGGCCGGTGAAACCTACACCTTCAAGGTGAATGGCCAGGACATCAGCCTTGATGCCACCACGGGCAACAACCTCACCAACGCCAAGAACGCCATCCAGAACCAGCTCGATGCGCGTTTCGGTACGGGCGCCTTCACCGTCGGCAACAATGCCGCGGCCAACGGCATCAAGATCACCGGCAACGCCACCGGCACCAACGACGTCGTGATCAGCAACCAGGCCGCCGCCGGCGGTGCTGCGACCACTGCGGGTCTCGGTTTCGGCACCACGACCCAGACCGCACTCGGCACGCCGGCATCGTCCTACAAGTTCACTGTCAACGGTGACGCTGTGACGGTCGCGGCTGGTACCGGCCTCAACGCCGCCGTGACGAGCATCAACACTCAGCTCTCCGCCGTCAACAGCAAGTTCCAGGCTGTTGCCAACGCCGGCAAGCTGGAAATCCGGGAAATCACGGCGCAGGGCACTGCGTTGACCCTGGGCGGCCCGGATGCCTCGACCGTATTCGGTGGCACCCTGACCAACACCGGCACCGCCACCAGCACTGCCGCCGTGCAAACGGTCGATCAGCTCGTCGCCGCGATCAACGGCAACGGCTCGCTGACCGGCAAGGTCAAGGCGTCGAACGACAACGGCAGCCTGCGCATTACCAACCTGTCGCTCGCCGACCTGACGGTCGTCGGCGCCTCGTCGAGCCAGGTCAACGGCGGCACCGGCGGTTCGAACACCCAGACGATCGTCGGCAACACCGTTCGTAAGGGCCTCGTGCAGCAATTCAACACGCTGCGCGACCAGCTCGACAAGTTTGCGGGCGATGCCTCCTACAACGGCATCAACCTGCTGGGCGGCGACAAGCTGAAGTTGACGCTGAACGAGACCGGCTCCTCGGCCATCAACATCCAGGCCAAGGACGCGAACGGCAACACCCTGACGATCTCCAGCACCGCGCTGGGCATCAACTCGGCTGCCAACTCGGACTTCGACTCGAACACCTCGATCAACGCGATCCTCGGCACGCTCACCGGCGCGCTGTCGACGCTGCGCTCGCAGGGTTCGTCGTTCGGTTCGAACCTGTCGGCCGTTCAGAACCGTCAGACCTTCACCAAGTCGATGATCAACACGTTGCAGACCGGCGCGGACAAGCTCGTTCTCGCCGACACCAACGAAGAAGGCGCCAACCTGCTGGCCCTGCAGACCCGTCGCTCGCTGTCCACCACGGCGCTGTCGATGGCTTCTCAGGCCGACCAGGCCGTGCTGCAGCTCTTCCAGTAAGAGCTACCAGATCCACGTTTGGCGGAACGGCGGGGCCTCGGCCCCGCCGTTTTCTTTTGGCCTTAAAACGATACCTGTCGGGCGCTATAATAACGCGACCGCAATGGATTCGGAGCCGCCATGCCTCTCAAAGTCGAACTCAAGCCGGGCGAGCGCATTCTGATTGGCGAGTCCGTCATTACCAATTCGGATCGGCGCACGACGTTTCTGATCGACGGCAAGGCGCCCATTCTGCGCGAGAAGGACATTTTGACGCCAGAGCAGGCTGATACCGTCGCGAAACAGATCTACTTGGCCGTACTGTTGATGTACACGTCCCGCACGCCCAGCGACCATCACCCGACCTACTTCACGCTGGTTCGCGACATCGTCCAGGCGGCGCCAAGCACCTGGAAGCACATTGAGATCATCAATAATCATATCTTAACGGGCGATCTCTACAAAGCATTGAAGCAGGCAAAACAGCTTATTCAGTACGAGCAGGAGCTGATGGATGACGCACGCGGCGCAGGTGTACGGAAAGGTCGCTCAACAGGTGGCGACACCCCGCGAAACAGAAGCCGATAAGCTTTTGTTCGCGGCGCAGCAACTCGCTGCCGTACGCGACGAATGGGACGCGAAGAAGTTCGATCTCGGTGCCGCCCTGCTCAACAACCGCAAGCTCTGGTCCGTGCTGATGGCATCGGTGACCCGCCCGGAAAACCCGCTTCCTGCCCAGCTCCGCCAGAACGTCGCCAATATCGGCATCTTCGTCATGAAGCAGACCGTTGAGGTGATGGACGATCCCAAGCCGGAAAAGCTCGGCTCGCTCATCAATATCAACCGCGAGCTCGCCGCCGGTCTGCTCGGCCGCGCCTGACCCATCGAAACGAGACAGCAAAAAACCGCGGCCCTGAGGCCGCGGCTTTTTTCATTTCGTGCGTCGCTATGTGGTCATGAAGCGGAATTCTTCCGCCTACTTCAGATAGTTCACCAGACTGTTCTGATAGGTCATTGCCGTCACCTGCATGCTGGCCTGAAGGCGGGTCTGCAAAGCCAGAATTTGCGCTCCGACTTCCGTGTCAGAGACGCCTTCGATTTTCTGCAGGTAGTCCTGCAACATGCCGTTCTGCTGCTTGTGCCGATCCTGCGCCGCCTTGATCGAGACCTGGGCATTGCCGAGATCCACTTGAATATCGGACAGCTTCTGTTGTCCCGGCCGGCCGTTCAGCCCTTCGGTGAGCCGGGAATTGAGAGCCTGGCTCAGATCGAGGGCATTCGGGTCCGTTGACGAGATCGTCACTGCGGCGAGGGTCGCGACATTCTGGACGACCGATCGCAGGCCTTGTTCGCTGGCGCGCGTGCCGTAGCCAACAGACAGCGACGGATCGACCAGCGCCGTCGCGGTTTGCCGCGCCGGATCGCTGCCGGTGTCGCCGGTGTACCAGATCACCGTATCGGCTGGCGTGCCGCTCTTGAGCGCGGTGGCGCTATCGAAAGGCGGGCCATCGACGCGGGCGGGCGGGTTGTCGAAGAATCCATTGGAGGCCTGGACCGCCGAGGCCGCCGTCAGCGAGGTCTTGGCCATGGTGCCGAGCGCCGAGTACAAGGCTGCGGTCAGGTTGGCGGTCGTGTCGTCAGGCGTGGCGCCGATGGTGAACTTGCCGTCGGCGGCTGGCGAAGCCGTAGTCGCCGTCAGGGTCAGGCTCTGGCTCGAACCGTCCGGCATATTGAACCGGAGCGTGATGCTGTCGCCGTCGTTCGGATTGCCGCCGGAAAGATCGGCCGAGATACCGGCGGGTGAACCCGTCGGACCGGTGACGGTGGCATTGGTCAGCGTCGAACTCACCGAGGCGAGCTTGAAGCCGAATGGCGACACGGCATCTTCGGAGATGTCGAGCGACGAGGTCGTCGGGTTCGTCAGCGTGACGCGCCCGAGCCCGCTTGCGCCAAGATCGGCCTGTTTGCGTTCGTTGATGACCTGAACCAGGCCGGCGCGGGCGCCGTCGCCATTGAGGATGTGGTCTGACGTCTCGACTGGCGGACGATCGGTGGCTTTGCCGCCGAATATATAGCTGTTGCCGGCCTGCGTGTTCAGAAGCCCTGTCAACTGATCCAGCGAGAACTTCGCCGTCGTCTGCGTCTGGCTCACACCCGCGATACCACTGACATTGGTGCCCTGGATCATCGCCGCTTTGACGCTGGTTACGACGGTCGCGGCGCCCTGCAACGCGGTATTGGCGAGATTGATGCGGGTCATCGCGGTTTGCGCCGTGGAATCGTAGCCGGTGATGGCCGACAGTTGCGCGCGCAGGCTCACCGTCACGCCGCGTCGGATGCCCAGCCCGGCAAAGGTAGTGGACTTCTGGCCGGAGCTGAGCTGGCGCGTCAAGTCGTCGAGTTGCGAGCGCAGATTGACCAGCGACTGCAGCATCTGCGTCGAGCGGGCATTGATCGATGACACCGTCATTTCAGCCTCACAACTTCATCAGAGTGTCGAGCATATCTTTGACCGCGGACAAGACTCGGGCATTGGCCGAATAAGCGTTCTGCAGGGTTAGAAGATTGGCCATCTCCTGGTCGATATTGACCGCCGACGCGCCATCGGACCGCTGCTGAAGCGCATTGAGAACCACATCCTGGCCTTGCTTCAGATTGGCCGCGGCGTCGGCATTTTGGCCCTGCAGGCTTATCACCTGACGCAGATAGGTCGACATCGAACCCGAGAACGGCTGCCCGCTCGTGCCGATACCGGTATTTCCCGGAAACAGTTGATTGGCGCTGGTGAGCTGCTTGTAGAGGAAATCCGGCCGCGTCGAGTCACCTGAGGCGACCGTGGAATTGTATTTCACCAGCGCCGACGGGGCCGCGACCAGCGCGCCATTGACCGAAATGCGCCCCGCGAGCCCGGTTATCTGCGAGCCACGGCCGTCGATCGCACCGGAGTAGACCGAGGAGCCGTCCATAAAGAGCGGCATCTGGCTGCCGCCGTCCGTCAGGCCGGTGGCCGTCTTGGTCGTCGACACGCCGTTGACGGTGACGATGTTGCCGGGGCCGTCATTGAGGATTCGGAGCGTCGTGCCCGACGGGTTCGACGCCACCATGCCGGTCGAGCTGATCGCCGAGGCGATCTGGCCGAATACGGTGCTCATGCCGCCGGAGAAGTCGATGCCGATAACCCGGTCGTTCGGATTGGCCGTGGCGTCGTTCGACAGCGGTAGCGCCTTGGGATCGTCGACCCGCATCAGGGTCAGCGTCCGTGGCGTCTGCGTCAGCCCGTCGGTGTAGTTGATGGTGATGGTATTTCCGGCCTGCAGGCCGCTGAGATCGACATCGAAGCCATTTTGCGCGCCGGAGGTGACCGCGGTCCCTGCGGTCGTGGTATTGGACAAGGCGCTCGACATGACTGACGCGAGAGCGTCAAGCTGGTTTTGCGCCTGCACCAGATCGTGGTCGCGCATCTGCAGATAGCTGGCGATCTCGCCGGAACGAATAGCATTGGTCTGGATGAGATCGACGGTGCTGCCGTTGGCCGATGTCAGTGTCAGCGTGCCGACGCCGCGCTTGTCAGGATCTGCGTTCCAGGCCGTATTGGCCGACAACGAGCCGGAAGCGTCAAAATTGAGCGTCGCAGCGGTCCGTCCGACCAGTTGCACACCGGAATTGGTAAAGACCGTCACTTGATTGCGGTCGCCGGCCACGACGTTGATGTCCATCAACTTTGACAGCTTGTCGATATAGGCATCGCGCTGGTCGAGCAGCAGCGCCGCCGACGAGTCGATCGTGCCGATGCTCGAAAGCTGCGCGTTGATGGCCGCGATGTGTTTCATCGCGTCGTTGGCCTGGTTGACCGAATCCGACAGGCCCATCTCCGCGGCACCGCGCAGCGACTGTATCTGGCTGGTCATCGAGTTGAGCTGTTCGGCCAGGAGCCGGGCGGCGCCGACCACACCCGCCTGAGCCGACGTGTCGTCCGGAGTAGAGGACAGCGTCTGTAGCGACGAGGTGAAGTTGTTGTACACCGTGTCCAGCGCCGTCGCCGAGCCAGGCGCTCCGTAGATATTTTGCAGTTGGCTGTAGAACTGGGCGCGAATGGTGGCATAGCTGGCGCCGGAGTTTTCCGTTCGCAGCTGCTTCTGGACGTAGGTGTCCAGTTCGCGCTGCACCGAGACGGTTCGCACGCTCACCGCCGTACCGTTGGCCGCGGTGGCCACCTGGTTCGCCGTCTTGCGAACATAGCCGGGCGTGCCGGCGTTGGCGACGTTCGCCGACACGAGCGCGAGATTGGACCGCGTGGTGTTCAGCCCCGCGATCGAGGAGATCAGCGCCTGTGACAAACTCATGGCCCGCCGCCGTTCCTATTCCCCCGCCGCGCTCAGCGGATCACGTTCAGGAGATCCTGAACCATTGTATTCGTCGTCGTGATCACCTTGGTATTGGCCGAATAGGCCTGCTGGGTAACGATCAGCTTGGTGAACTCGTCGGCGATGTCGGTGTTGGAGCCTTCCAGCGACGAACCGACGATCTTGCCCGCGGCGCCGTAGGTCGCGGTGCCGGATTCGGCCGTGGCGGCAAAAGCGCCGCCGTCGAGCTTTCTCAGGCCATTGGCGCCGGAGAAATTCGCCAACGTTACTTCGGCAAGGTCGATGGTACGGCCGTTCGAATAGGTGCCGGTGATGCGGCCCTTGTCGGACACGGCGATGGTCTGCAGTTCACCGGCGCCGAAACCGTTTTGTTCGAACTGGTTGACCTTCACCGAACCGTTGGCATCCGAATACTGGGTGACGCCGCCGGTGGAATGAACGACGCGCAAGGTGCCAAGCGCGACGCCGTCGACGGTGACGTTGTCCAGCGTGACGGCGTTGATCGACGGCGTAAGCGTGCCGTTGGCCGAGAAGGTGTAATCGACGCCCGCGTTTTTCCACGCGGCCTGCGTGCCGGTGGCCTTGGAGTCGATCTGATAGAACATGTTCCATTTGTCGACATGGCCGGTGCCAAGCGCCGCCGAGTCGACCTTGGCCCAGCGGATCTGCACGTTCACGGCCGAACCTGAAACGTCATAGGCCGTCACGGCGCCGCCGGCGATGCTCTCGTTGAGGAATGTGGACTGGTCCTGGCCGACCACCGTGCTGTTCGACGGCAGCGCGCTCAATGTGCGGATACCGAAATTGCGCGCCGTCGCGTTGCCGCCCACCGTGATTGTGTCGGTGTTGCTGGCCGCCGTGACGGTGATATTGCCCGTCGCCGGATCCGCCGAGGCCGTGCCGCCCGCGAGTGTGGCAAGTTGCACGTTGAGGTCCGCCAGCGTCACCACGTTGCCGGAGCCGAAGGTGACCGTCAGGGCCGGATTGCTGCCGACCTTGAACGAGAGGGTCTGGCCGGACGCCGCGATGCCCTGCGTCAGAAGGTTCGTGGCGTTGGTGGTGCCGACCGACATGCCGAGCTCGCTCAGAACCGCCAGCGTCGAGCCGCCGCCGATGACGATATTCGTCTTGGCGTCGGTGCCGGTCAGCACGAGCTTGTTGTTGACGTCGAGGGCCGCGGAGACGTTGGTGGTTCCGGTCTGCGCGTTGATGGCGGCGACCACGGCGGCGGCGTTAGCCGACGCGGCGATGGTGATCGGCGTGCCGTTGATCTCAAGCGTGCCGCCGCTCGATGATAGCGACGTCAGATTAGCGGAGCCGCTCAGCTTGGCCGCCGCGTCGGGCAGAATTGTCGCGCCATAGCCGATCAATTTCGCCACGGTCGGCGCGCCGTTGATCGGGTTGGCGGAGTAGTTCGAGGGATTGAGCAGCTCCGAGCCCGGCACGGTCGGGTCGGAGTTCACCGTCTTCGGGTAGGAAGGCAGGTTGGCGCGATAATTGAGTTCGCTGGTCGCGGTGGCGGGCAGGAAGCCGTTCCGGAACTGCAGCGTCTGAGGCACGCTGCCGGCGAGGTTGCCGGTGGTCGCGTCGACAGGGATGCCCATCAGATAATAGCCGGCGCCGTTCACCAGATAGCCGTTCTGGTCGAGGGTGAAATCACCGCGTCGGGTGTAGAGATCGACGCCCGAGAAGTTCGGCCGGCCGTCGGCGAAGCTGTCCGGCTTGGCGACCACGAAGAAGCCGCCGCCGTTGATGGCCATGAAGGTCGGCGTCGAGGCGTTCTGGACGTCGCCCTGCACCGTGTTGGTCTGGCGCGAACTGGCGTTGACGTTGCCGGCGATCTGTTTCGACGGCACGTTGTCCTGCAGCAGGTCGGCGAAACTGGTGTCGGTTCGCTTGAACGCGGTGGTCTGCGAGTTCGCGATGTTGCCCGAGATGTTCTGGAGGGCGAAGGCCTGAGCCTGCATGCCCGTCACAGCGGTGGTGAGTGCGCCGAAGATACCCATGACTGTTCCTTCTCCAAGGGTCGCGGCGCCGCCCTGTTGGGCCCCAGCGCGCACGATCTCGGCAAGGACTTGGCAATCGCCGTGCCAGCAAATTAAGCTATATAAATCAATATATTAAATGAATCGATCCGGCTCGGCCGGCCGGCCCGTTTTGCCGCCGCAGGCAATAATTGCCGGTCAAAAACGGACCGCCCCGGGGTTACCGGGGCGGCCGGGTCGTAAAGGGGGCGCGCGCCGCGTCAGGCGCCCTGGTTCGCCGGTTTGAAATCCATCGCCACGCCGTTCATGCAGTAGCGAAGTCCGGTCGGCGGCGGCCCGTCCGGGAAGACGTGGCCAAGATGGCCGTCGCAGCGGCTGCAATGCACCTCGACCCGGCGCATTCCGTAGGTCGTGTCTTCGCTGGTCTCCACCGAGCCGGGCAACGGATCGGTGAAGCTCGGCCAGCCGGTGCCGCTTTCGAACTTCTCGTGGGACTCGAACAGCGGCTGCCCGCAGCCCGCGCAGGAGAAGGTCCCCGCACGCTTTTCATAATTCAGGGCGCAGGAACCGGGCCGCTCGGTGCCGTGGTGGCGCAGCACCTGATATTGCTCCGGCGAAAGCCGCTGCTTCCACTCGGCGTCGGACAGCTTTTTGAAGTCGATGGTGGTTTCGTTTGTTGTTGTCATTTGCACACCTGCCTTCGTTGAAGAGTTTTTCGTGCTCCCAATGTAAGCATTTCCGGCCGGTTCCGCACCATCTTGCAGGCGAGCAACCGCCACCCTAGTGTCCCGCGGCAAAGACGAGGAATTCCATGCGTTTTGAAGGCACTTCCGCCTATGTGGCGACCGACGACCTGAAAGTGGCGGTGAATGCCGCCATCGCGCTCGAGCGCCCGCTGCTGGTCAAGGGCGAGCCCGGCACCGGCAAATCGGTGCTGGCCATCGAGGTCGCCAGGGCGCTTGGCGCGCCCATGCTGGAGTGGCACGTCAAGTCCACCACCAAAGCGCAGCAGGGCCTCTATGAATACGACGCCGTCTCGCGCTTGCGCGACAGCCAACTCGGCGACGAGCGCGTCAAGGACATTCGCAACTACATCAAGCGCGGCAAATTGTGGGACGCCTTCGTGGCCGACGAGCGTCCTGTCCTGCTGATCGACGAGATCGACAAGGCCGACATTGAGTTTCCGAACGATCTGCTGCTCGAGTTGGATCGTATGGAGTTCTACGTTTACGAAACCGGCGAAACGGTGAAGGCGCACCGCCGCCCGATCGTCATCATTACCTCGAACAACGAGAAGGAGCTGCCGGACGCCTTCTTGCGCCGCTGCTTCTTCCACTACATCCGTTTCCCGGATCCCGAAACGATGGCGGCGATCGTCGAGGTGCACTATCCCGGCATCAAGCAACGTTTGGTCAGCGAGGCGCTTAAGCTCTTCTACGATATCCGCGACGTGCCGGGCATCAAGAAGAAGCCGTCCACGTCGGAACTGCTCGACTGGCTCAAGCTGCTGATGGTCGAGGATATCGGCCCCGAAACGCTACGCGAGCGCGACCCGAAAAAGCTGATTCCCCCGCTGCACGGCGCGCTGCTCAAAAACGAACAGGACGTGCACCTGTTCGAGCGACTGGCGTTCATGACGCGACGCGACGGGCGGTAGCGCAGCTATTGGCAAACTTGCGATCGGACGGCCTGACCAACATTTTCCATCATGTGGGGCACGCCCGCCATTTGCCGGCCGAGAGCCGCCGCCAGATTCCCAAGTGCAATGTCGGGCGGTTCTCCGCGATCACGCAATTCTGCCATGATCGCGGTCATCGTCTCGGCGTTGTAATGGAGGCCGGCGGCAAAGTAACCGGCAAAGTGACGGACCTGATTACTGCCGTCTCGGTAGGCGTCGCGGAATCCACTGTCACCGAACGGGACCGCGTAATGCGGCTCCACTGGAGCGACAAGCGTTACCGATATCCCATGATAGTAGAATTCAATGCCGTTGCTGAGCACCTTGCCGGCATAAGAAGCGAGTTGCTCGCCATTGAAGTTCGTGGCGCGGGCAAATTCATTGACGATCTGTGACATCGCGGCGCAATCGGTGCGCTCGATTGCCTTCAGCTCAAGGGCCCGAACCTTGGCCGAACCGATGTCGAAAACGACGCAGCGCCCCCGATTTTCGATATAGTTCCCAATGCACCGGCAAAGGCCCGCACCATATGGTTCGGCGTTGGCCGGACAGTTCACGGCGTTCGCCGGCAAGGTGAAAAATAGACAAGACATCAGAACGCCGAAACCAAATGCCGATCTGATCATCACGTCACCTCTACTTCGGCTGCACGAGCGGGCCCTCGGGACACTCCGTCTTGGTTTCCCATCGGGCGCAAATCTCATGCGGCACTTGATGGAAAATCGGAACGTCAACACAGATAGTTCCAATCTCGCTGGAGGTGCATTGGTGCCGGTACTGACCAGTCGGCTCGGTCATCATGATGGTCTTGGTCTCGACGCATGTCTTGACCTCGCGACATGAATCCTGCGCCATCGCCCCAGCGACTCCAAAAACGGAGACGATCAGACCAGCGGCGAAGACTCGTTGCTTCATCGACCCACCTTCAACCAGGCTGGGCGATTATCGGCCGCCTCAAAGATACGTCCTTGATGTGCATCAATCTTCGGTTGCAATTGCTGAGCCGGTGAAACGCGGTGCAGCCCGGCACCGCGCGACGTCAACGAGTCTAAGTCGCTAACCCGCCGCAACCTTCAGGCTTGGCGCGGTATCGACAAGCTGCCGCTCCAGCCGATCGAGCACGCGCATGGTCGGCAGGCATTTGGCAAACGAGGATTCCGGATCGCGCCTTTCGCGGATGGCGGCGATGAACTCGCGATCCTCCAGTTCGACGCCATTGAGCGAGACGCCGATGCCCGACAGATCCACCGGCTTTTCATAGCCATCGACCAGTTCGTCGTATCGCGCGATATAGGTGCCGTTGTCGCAAATGTAGCGATAGAACGAGCCGAGCGGTCCGTCGTTGTTGAACGACAGCGACAGTGTGAAGATCGCGCCCGACGCCGATTTGAGTTGAATGCCCATGTCCATGGCGATACCGAGTTCGGGATGGATCGGTCCCTGCACGGCCTGCGCCTCGACCGGCACCTCGCCTGTCTGCCACAGGAAAAGATCGACGGCGTGGCAAGCATGATGCCACAAAAGGTGATCGGTCCAGCTGCGCGGCTGACCTAGCGCATTGAGGTTAGTACGACGGAAAAAATAGGTCGTGGCGTTGAACTGCTGCAGCTTCAGTTCGCCCGCCGCCATCTTCCGACGCACCCATTGGTGACTCGGATTGAAGCGGCGTACATGTCCGGCCATAGCGACGAGGCCGGTTTCCTTCTGCAGCTTCACCAGTCGCTCGGCGTCGGCCAGATTGTCCGCCATCGGGATTTCGACCAGGACATGCTTGCCCGCGCGCATCGCCTGCTCGGCCTGCCGCGCATGGATCGGCGTCGGCGTGGTCAGGATGACGGCCTCGACGCCGCTCTGCGCCAGGCCTTCGGCAAGGTCGAGCGTCCAGTGCGGAACGCCGTATTTTTTCGCCGCAGCCGCAGTCGCGTCGGCGACGCCGCCGACGAGCGACACGACCTCAACTCCTTCGATCCTGGCAAGGGCCTCGAGATGCTTGTTGCCGAAGGCGCCTTCGCCGGCGACGCAGATTTTCATGATCGATGCCTTTTCGCTGGTCGCCGCCCGTCACGCCGCCTGAGTTTGCACGGCCGCCCGGTTTTCGAGCACCAGCGTCGCGCCTGCGGTGTTGGAGATCGGGATGTGATAATTGCTGTGAATCTTGGAGACGCTGCCGAGTAACGTGCCGCGCATCGCAATCCAGTTCAGGAATTCGACGCCCTGCGCCCCCGCTTCGCGAACCAGATCGACCACCGACAGCTTGCTGAACGCTTCGGGATCCTTGACGATGGTTTCCAGGCAATAGAGGTCGAATTTCTTGTTGATGAAGCCGGCCCGCGTGCCATCGAGCTGATGCGACAACCCGCCGGTGCCGAACACCACAACGCGCAGATCTTTCGGATAGCTTTCTATGGCGCGCCCGATGGCGCGACCGAGTTTCCAGCAGCGCGCCGGCGAAGGCAACGGATGCTGAACGGTGTTGATCGACACCGGCAGGGTCTTTACCGGCCATTTGCCGCCGGCATCCGGGAACATGAGGGTCATCGGCACCGTGAAGCCGTGATCGACCGCCATGTCCTGGCACGACACGATGTCGAACTCGTCGGCGACCAAACTTTCGATCACATGCCACGACAGATCGGCGTCGCCAGGAAACGACGATTGCACCGGCAGGCCCCAGCCCTCATCCTCGCTGCGGTATTGCGCGGCCGCGCCGACGGCGAAAGTCGGCATCTTGTCGAGGAAGAAATTGAGGCCGTGATCGTTGTAGATCATCACGACAACGTCGGGCCTAGCCTGCCTCAGCCATGCGATGGCCTTGTCGTAGCCGTCAAAGAACGGCTTCCAGTACGGGTCGTTCTGCTTCTTTTCGGCGATAGCCTTGCCGATGGCGGGAATATGCGACGTTGCGATAGCGCCGACGATCTGAGCCATGTGTTATTGCCTCCCTGCGGCCGCGAGCATGTCCTTGAAGGCATCGACAGTCATGCCCGTTTGCTGGGCGCCGATGTCTTGAACGTTGAGCTTGAGAATGCCGGCGAACTTGGCGAGGTAGTAGACATTGCCGCCGGCAGCCAGCAGCTTGAGCACGTTGCGCTCGCGGATCGCGGCGCGCTGCTCTTCATTCAGCCCGAACTTCGCGCAGTAGGCGTCCTCGTCGCGCGTGAAGGCGTCGCGATTGGCCGCGGCATTGAATGAATAGCACATGGCATTAAGCGCATAGCCCTTCTGCGCCTGCGTGCCGTCGAAAACGACAGTGCCCGGAATGTCGTGATGCTGCATGATTGTGCTCGCTGTGTCTCGGTATAGGAACACAGCGTGGCGACGCAGCAAGTCTCCAACCTTGATTCAAATCAATAAGCGCGGCCTCGCTTGTACCGCAGCGCATGCATTCAATGCGAACGCATGAGATACCGTCAGCACGGCTATGACCCGGCGACGAACGTGGTCTTTACGCCGCGGGCTTCTTCTTCGGCTTGGCCGCCGGAGACCTGGCCGTGTCTCCGTCGGCGCCATCGACCGCCGCGCCTTCGTCATGCGATGCCGCATCCGCAGGTTTCGCCGCGGCGGCGGGCCTGGCAGTCACCTCATCGCCATCCGCCTTGTTCAGCCAGCCCTGCGCTTTGGCATAAGAGACGATCTTCTCCCCAGCCGCGCGGCCAAGCTTGCGCGCCGCTGCTTCGACATCGGATGACAGCTTCTCCTTCGCGCCCTCAAGGCTCGACAGCACGCTTGAAATTTCCGAATTGGCGGCCGACGCCGCCTTGCCCGACGGCAGCTTCGCATCCGCTTGCGCGGAGAAGGTAAGAAGCTCGCGCTTGCCGAGGGTGGAGAATGACGACATCGTCATGTCGGCGGTGACGTTGCTCTTGCCGCCGCCGATACCGGCGTCGTTCTTCTTGGCATTGGCGTCGGACGGGCGCAGGCGGCCGCTGACCACGATCGCGTTCGACGAGGCCTTCAGCCCCTCCTCGGCGCCGGGCTGGGCATCCAGACCGGCCTCGCGCAAAGTGGCGACGATCGAGGCGACGATCTCGTCATTGACCCTGTCGATGGTGCGCGGCTTGCGTTCGTGGGTCGGGAATGAGCCGATCTTGCGTTCGAGCCGCGCGGTATAGCCGCGGTCGATGAGCAGCACCTCCGGCGCCACCACGAAATCCGAAACGACGATGGTCTTGGGCCGCGGCGACGATGCGTCAGAGCCGCCGAGGCCACTGGAAGCCAGATTGGAATTGGATTCGACGCAGGCCGCAACAAGAAGGGCCGCCGCGCAGACGGTCAGGATTCTCATGGATGGAAGCTCGACGTCGTCGGGTGTTGGTACCTACCACAGGCCCCGGATGTCGAAGGACCGCGTGAGCCCTATCCCCACCTGAACCTGGTTGATCGAGCCGCGCTGCGTGACCAGCGGAGAGCTGGCCGCGTCGCCGGCGAGTTGCTCATACTCGAAAAACCAGTAGCTGCGCCAGTTGGGATCGATCTGATAACTAACTTGCGCACCGGCGCCCCACGATTTCAAACCGCCCCCTGCCGAATAAACAGGCAGCCCGGAGGCCGCCGACTGGCCGCCGGTAATAGAATAATACGGCGACAGCGCCGCGGCAGTGGCCGCGCTCAGGCGCGGGCCGCCGGACACGGTCAGCCGATCCGTCAGCGGCATGACAATGTCGGCCGAGAGGTCGCCAACCAGGCCTTTGTGACCGCCAAAGCCCTGGCGCACCTCGAGCCGGGTGCGCAGCCAGTCGGTCGCCCAGTATTCGGCAAAACCGCCCGCCTCCAGAGTCCAGCCGACATCGCCAAGCCCGCGCAGCACGATATCCTCGCTCTCCTTGCGCGGCAGCTTGACCTTGATGGCCGGCCCAAACTTGAACGGCCCCGTATCAAAGAGCGCGGCGCCACCGCCGTCGCGCGGGCTGCGGAACCGGGCCGGCGTGCCGGCGCGGCGAAAATTGAAAACCGGAACCGGCCGGAGGAGATCGTTGCGACTGCCCTCGAACTCCGGCAGCACGCGGCCTTCAACGCCGAGGGTCAAAGTCCAGTCTGTGGAGCGCTTGGGCTTGTCGGCCAAAGCGGGAGCAGCGGCGAGCAGCCCGGCGGTGGCCGCGATGAAATACGTCATCGATTTTGCCGCGCGCATGCTGTGGAACGCCCCCCGGGAATGCAACTCAACCGGCGAAGCGGCCGGCTGGATTCCACCATGCGGCTCAATTCTTAATGGGTGGTGCTTTCCGGTGACGGTGCGGCATCGGGCGGCGCGGAACCTTCCGGAGCATCGTTCTTGGCACGGCGACGCTTGCCCCGATTCTTTCGGCGCTCCGGCTGCCCTTGGGGCGGCGCGCTCGACGGCGCTTCCGCGACCGGTTCCGGCGAAACCGGCGCTGCCGCGAGTCGCTCGGCAGGCAAACGATCGGGAGATACAACCGGCCCGGCCGCGGCTACCGCGGCGGCGCGCTCCGCCTTGGCGATACGGCGACGTTCGCGATAGCGCGCCATCGCGCCTGAAAATGTCGCCGCAGCGCTGCGCCACCAGTATAGCCCCTGCGCCGCCGCGGCGCCGGTGCGGCCGCCGGCCCAGACAAGTTCGTAGGGCGCGAACAGGCGCCACGTGTCGTCGCCTTCGACGATACCGCGCGCGATCAGTTCGCCGGCCATCGCCGTGGTGTTGAGGCCGTGGCCGGCAAACCCGCTGGCGACCCAGACACCTTCGGCCATCGCGCCGATCTGCGGCATACGATGGATGGTGCGGCCGAGCGTGCCGGCCCAGATCTGCGTCACTTCGACAGGGCCGAGGCCGGGAAATTTGCGCATCATGTCGCCGGCAAGCGCCCGGGCAAAGCGCCCGGCATCGGCCGGCCATACCCGCACCCGCCCCGACACCATCAGCCGGTCGCCACCGACAATGCGATAATGGTTGTCGGCGCGGTCGGTGTCGCTGATCGCGCCGCGATAGCGCACGAACTGCGCGAGTCTCTCGCCCAGCGGCTCGGTCACCATCACGTAGGTCGTCACCGGCAGCAAGGTCGCCGAGAGTGACGGCATCACTCCACCGAGTTGCACGTTGCCGGCAAAAACGACATGCGTGGCGCGGACGCGGCCGTTCGGGGTGGCGATGCGCTTGCGCACGCCGGCCGGATCGATCGACAGCGCCGGCGTCTCCTCGAAAATGCGGCAGCCGGCCTCGACGGCGAGCCGGGCAAGGCCGAGGGCATAATTGAGGGGGTGGATGTGGAACGCATTGCGCCAGTGTACGGCGCTGAAATAACGCTGACTCGGCAGTTCGGCGCGCACCCGCTCGGTCGGCCACATTTCGACGTCGGCGCCGATCCAGCGCAGGCGCTCGACATCGGCGCGCACCGCGTCCGGATGATCGGTTTGATGGACCCGGAGCCAGCCCTGCACCGGATCGACGCCCGGCAGATTGTGCTCCTCGATCGCGGTGCGGACATAGTCGACGCCGCGCTCGGACAGGGCCCAGAGCTGCTTGGTGTGATCGAGGCCAATCCGCTCGACCATGGCGTCGATATTCTCGGCGAAGCCGGGCAGCACGAAGCCGGTGTTGCGGCCGGAGGCCGCCTCGGCGACCCGTCCGCCCTCCAGCACGGCGACCGACCAGCCGCGCCGGGCCACCTCACGAGCGACGGTCAGGCCGGCCAATCCGCCACCGACAACACAGACGTCAACGTCCAGATCGAACCCCAGCCGGGGATGATCGGGACGCGCCACCCGCCTCGCCTCATACCAGGTCGCCGGCGTAGCCTCGGTACTGGGATCGGGATCGGTCATCCGCTGAGGTCTCGTGTCGCAGCGCCCTGTCACTGTTTCGGCCCAATGCCGGTCCGAACTGTCCCGGCCCCGGGCGAGAACAAGGGTGTTAGTCTGTCGCAGATTCGAACCCCTTAGCCCATCGCCCTGTCCTTTAGCCAGAACCCCTCGATCCGGAAGTGACCATGCGGCGTCTCCTCATACTCCGCCACGCCAAGACCGAACCCGGCGAACTCGGCAAGGACGACCGGAACCGCGCCCTGGACGAGCGCGGCCTGCGGGAGGCCGGCCAGCTCGGCGCGTATATGACCACCCACGCGCTCGCGCCGGACTACGTCATGCTATCGCCGGCGCGCCGGGTGCAGGAGACCTGGAACCACCTTGCCGGGGCGCTCAATGCCTCGCCCGCGACAAGCATCGACGACCGTATCTATGAGGCCACGCCGCACGATATTCTCGCGATCATCGCCGAGACGGCGACGACGGTGCACTCGCTGCTGGTGGTCGGTCACAATCCCTCTCTGCAGGAGGTGGCGCTAATGCTGATCGCTTCCGGCGACATTGAGGCGCGCGAGCGTCTGCGTGAGAAGCTGCCGCCGGCCGGGCTGGTTATTATCGACTTCGCCTTCGACGACTGGAGCAAGCTGCATGCACAGTCAGGCCGGCTAGAGCGCTACATTACGCCAAAGGCCATCGAGGCGGCGACCAACTGATCTTCCTCAAGGCAGTAAATCGCCCGGCGGCGCCTCGGCCCGATAGGTGCCCGGCCTGTTGCGGCGAAAATAATTGCCACCTTGCCAGAGGAACAACGCCAGAAAGGCCGCGATGAAAGCCGCACCGGCCTTGGCGTCGGTCTGCAGCGCGCGAACGGTCAGCATCGCCATGCCGAGGGAAACCGCGACAAACACGGCAAGCCCCGGCCAATACAGCAGCGGAACGCTGCCCCGTTCGAATTGCGTCTTGGCGCCGACAGCAACAAGCCGGCGATGCAAGGCGGCGATGAAAGCCGAATAGGCCGGGTTCTGGCGCTCCTGAATCACCATGCTCTTCCACGAGCTGGAAAAAATGGTGAGCTTGGGCGCATCGGCACCCCAGATCTCCGCGACGTAGCGCCCGGACTGCATGCTCGAAGGCTTGAACGACAGCCGCAGCCGCGCAATTGCACTATAGGGCACGAGGCCTGTGCGACGGCCGGCCTCAAAGGCCAGCCCGTCTTCGGTCAGACGGAAGGCGAAGGGCGCACCAAGCAGCGAGGCCCGATAGGTGTAGCTCTCGCCTTGCGGCTCGGGCGTCTCAATTTCGTCCTGTGACGACCCCATACTCTGCCCCCGACCGTTCCTGCCCCGCCGCCGTTAACCCCGGCCGCATTCCACCAGGCGCGGACGCCCGCCCTGAGTTCCGGAAAGTTTCAATCCTTGTTGGTCTATAATAACTTACGCCCTGTCAAACGAATACCTGAGTCGCCCGGCTCGGTAGTGACGCAGGGTGGCGCGCGGGCGCCGCGCAGTGATAGTCAAAGGCCATGACCCAGAAGATTCGCGTCGCAGTTCTTTATGGCGGCAAGTCCGGCGAGCACGAAGTGTCGCTGCAGTCCGCCGCATCCGTGATCCGGCATCTCGATCGCGGCCGCTTCGACATGATCCCGGTCAGCATCGACAAAACCGGTTTGTGGCAATTGAACGATCTCAAGGCGCTTGAGCAAACCGCGGGCAAGGCGCTGCCGATCCAGCGCGATGCGCCGGAGGTGCGCCTGGCGAGCCAGCCCGACGGGCGCGGGGCGCTCCTGCCCGTCAACGGCGAGGGCGGAATTCGCGATATCGACGTGATCTTCCCTGTCATGCACGGCCCGCTCTGCGAGGACGGCGCAACGCAGGGCCTGCTCGATCTTGCCGACGTCGCCTATGTCGGCTCGGGCGTGCTCGCTTCCGCGGTCAGCATGGACAAGGACATCGCCAAGCGGCTGGCCGCTCATGCCGCTCTGCCCATTGCGCCTTATGTGGCGGTGACGCGGCGCGACTATAAGCGCGATGCCCAAGGGTGCGTTGCGGCGGCGCGCGCGAAATTGACGCTGCCGGTGTTCGTAAAGCCCTGCAACATGGGTTCGAGCGTCGGCGTCCATAAGGTCAAGACCTGGGATGCACTCGAAGCCGCACTCGACGACGCTTTCCGCTACGACCTGAAGATTCTGATCGAGCAAGGCATCGATGCTCGCGAGGTCGAGGTGGCCGTGCTCGAAGACGAGCCGCTGTTCGTCAGCATCGCCAGCGAGATCAACCCCGACCCGCGCCACGAATTCTATTCGTACGAAGCCAAGTATCTCGACAAGGACGGCGCCTCGGTCGACCTGCCCGCACGGATCGACGACGCCGCCATGGCGCGGGTGCGCGCGCTCGCGGCGCAGGCCTTCACCGTGCTGGAATGTAACGGGCTCGCCCGCGTCGATTTCTTCCTCGACCGCAAGAGCGGCGAATTCTACTTCAACGAGATCAATACCCTGCCCGGCTTCACCTCGATCAGCATGTACCCGAAGATGATGGAAGCTTCCGGCGTGCCCTACGGGCAATTGCTGTCCCGGCTGATCGATTTGGCACTCGAGCGGCACCGGCAGAGGCATTCCCTGGTCCGCGACTTCGCCGGCTGAAGGCCGCACTCGCCTTTTCGTGACGGTTTGACGTCAAAGCTGCGGATTTCGGGCCGTCCGGTCCGTTAACCATGATCGCGGTCTGCCCCGCGGCGGCGGTCGATTGGGGCTTGCCAATGTTCCAATCCCCATTCGTTTATAATATCTTAAAGCCCACAGGTGTGAGCGTACCGGCAGACCGGGTGCGTGCGGAGGCGTATTTCTCATGGCGAAGTTATCGGATCTGTTTGGCGGCAAGCCGCGCGAGCTGGAGACCGACCGCAAAGTCGGCGACATCGCCCGGTCGAGCCAGCCCGCCAATCCCGTCGCGCGCCAGATCACGGCGGAGAATTACTCCGACGTCGGCTCGCGCATCGGCGAGGAAAACGAGGCGCTGCGCCACCTGCTCAACGACACCAGCCGCAAGATTGGCGAACTCGACGAACTCAAGGCCGCCTTCGACAAAATCGTCAGCCCGTTCAATTCGACGCTGCGCGCCCTCGAAACCGAGAAGTCGCACACCCTCGGCCTGACCAACATGCTGGCGGAATCGCGCGCCTCGTACGAGACGTTGCGCGGCGAATTCTACCAGATCGAACGCAAGGCCACCGCGCTCGAGGCCGAAGCCGAAAAACTGCGCGAGGACCTCGAACTCGCCCGCGAGGCGAACCGCGGGCTGGAAAGCACCCGGCTCGAACTGACCGACGGCCTGTCGGCCCGCGGCGCGCAGATCGCCGAACTGGAGCGCCAGCTTGCGCAGGAAACCACGCAGCGCCGCGCGCTCGGCGAAGCCCGCCGCACCGCGCAGGACCATCTCGACGCTGCCGACAAACGCATCGTCGAACTGGAAGGCGAACTGGCCGCCGCACGCGAGCGTCTCGCCCTGCTCGAAGACGAGAAGCGGGCGCTGCAGGCCAATATCGATGCCTCGCTCAACGAGACCGCGCGTCTCACCCGCCGCCTGACCGAAAGCGAGAACACGCTGACCGCGACCCGTGCCCAGCTCGGCAAAGTCGAAGCAAGCTTCGCCGAGGCCTATGGCGAGCGCGGCCGCTTGTCGGCGACGCTCGACGACGCCAAGGAGCAGCACCAGGCCGAGCGCAACAGCCTCAATATGCGCCTCGACGCCCTCACCTCGCGCGCGGCAACCGCCGAGCGCCTGCTTGCCGAGGCGCGCCAGAACCTGATCGCCCGCACCGAGGAAGTGCGCGCCTTCGACCGCAAATCGGTGGAGGCCACCATTTCGCGCAATAACGCGGAAAAGCGGCTCGCCCAGATCGAAGCCTCGCACGAGCAGCGCGAGCGCCAGACCAAGGACCTTGAGCAGGCCCGCGTGGCGCTCACGGAACGCAACAATGCGCTGACCAAGGCGTTGAAAGCTCGCGAAACCGCACTCGCGCGCGCCGACGAGAAGATTGCCGCGTTGACCGAGCGCAACGGCCATCTTGAAGCCGACGTGCAGGTGTCGCGCACGAATATCGAGAAGCGCGTCGAGGATCTGAATTCTGCCTTGCAGCGCGAGCGTATGGAGCGCGCGGTGGTGGAAGGCGCCTTGGAAGCGGCGCGCAAGGACAATTCGCGCCTGCAGAGCGAAGTCGCTGCCCTGCGCTCAACTCTGCGCCGCGGCATGCCGCTGGTCGAGGAAGTGCCTGTGCGCGACGCCGAGGAACCGCTGCAGGCCGAAGGCAAGCCGGTACGCCACGCCGAGACGGCGGAAAGTTCCGAGAAGGCTTGACGCATTCAGCGACACGTTAGCTGCGCAAACTGACGCAGCCTCATCTTGCAAAAAGTTCGGAACGCAGGGCGCAAGTCCTGCGTTCTTTTCATATGTGGCGCACGTGAGGCAACGCGCGCGCCGCTCTTTCCGAATTTTGCCTGTCCAGTTCGTCCCTAAGAGGAGAAAACGAATGATGAAACGCACTTTGACCGCCGCCGCGTTGGCCACCGTTCTCGCGATGCCGGCCTTCGCCCAGAGCGCTCCGTCCGCGACCCCGCCGGCCGGTGGCACGACGCCGCCCGCCGCGACCACGACGACGCCATCGACCGGTGCCGCCACCGGCGGCCAGACCTTCGTTACTTCGCAGCAGTCGACCGACTGGCGCGGTTCGAAACTGATCGGTGCTTCGGTCTATGGCCCGGATAACGCCTCGATCGGCGAGATCAATGACGTCGTGATCGCGCCCAATGGCAAGATCAACGCCGTGGTTGTCGGCGTCGGCGGTTTCCTTGGCGTCGGCCAGAAGGACGTCGCGCTGCCGTTCGAAGGCATCTCTGTGACGCGCAAGCCCGACTCGGCGGCGATCGACAAGATCACCGTGAGCTACACCAAGGATCAGCTCAAGGAAGCGCCGACCTTCGCGTACTATGAGCCGGCGTCGCGTTCGACCACGGGTGCCGGCAGCGGCGCCATGGGTTCGGGCTCGGCCACCAAGCCGATGGGTGGCACGACCGCTCCGAAGCCGTAACGGCTGATCGCGATTATCAATCAAGTCATAGGCGCCCGGCCATGTTTCATGGCTGGGCGTCTTTTTTGTCTGGCCTTCCGGTGTGACAAAGCCCCGGTAAGCGCCTATATCATCGTCATGGGCAAATGGTATGTCATCACCCCACTGATCGCTGTCGGCATCGCGTCGCTTTGGTTTGCCGCGCGCTCCTGGTGGGAATTCGCCAGCGAAATTCCGCTGTACGGCTACTTTGCGATCATCGGCGGCGTGTTTTTCTCGCTGCTGATCGGCGGCGGCTTGATGGCGCTGGCCTTCTACTCCGACAAGCACGGCTACGACGACATGCGCGGCGGCGACCAGGACCGGCGCTGAGACGCGCGCCGGGTCGCTCCGTCGTGGCGCGATCGTACATTCCACATATATTATTTGTGATATCGTTGAGAGCCTCCCGGAACCTGTTTCCGGGTTTTTTATGTGTCGCCCGCATTTCGTTACGCGGTGCCTACCCTCTGTCCTGCCCGCTGAGCCTTAGAACTTCTCCCCGCGAGAAAAATACGGATCCGCAACGACGGATCGTCAATTGGGGGAAGCGCTATGTGGAACCAGGTCTACAATCCATTCAATAACGCCACACTGTCGACACTGGCGGCCGCGCTGCCGGTCGTCACGCTGCTCGTGCTGATCGCCTCGAACAAGGTGAAGGCCCATATCGCCGCGGTCATCGCGCTGGTCGTGGCCAATCTGGTCGCGATCTTCATTTTCACGATGCCCGCGGGCATGTCGATCCGCGCTTCGCTCCTCGGCATCGCCACCGGGTTCTTCCCGATCGGCTGGATCGTACTCAACGTGATCTTTCTTTACCGGCTGACGGTGGAGAAAGGCGCGTTCGAAACGCTGCAGAACCTTATCGGCGGTGTCACGCAGGACCGCCGCCTGCAGTTGCTGCTGATTGCCTTCTCGTTCGGCGCGTTCTTCGAAGGCGCGTCCGGCTTCGGTACGCCGGTCGCGGTTACAGGCGCCATCCTGATCGGTCTCGGCTTCTCACCGCTCGCGGCCTCGGGCCTGTCGCTCATCGCCAACACTGCGCCGGTCGCCTATGGCGCGCTCGGCACGCCGATCGCCGGTCTCGCCAGCGTGACGCAGATCGATCCGTTCCTGCTCGGCGCCATGGTCGGCCGGCAGTTGCCGTTCTTCTCGCTGATCGTGCCGTTCTGGGTGGTGTGGGCTTTCTCCGGCTGGAAAGGCGTCAAGGGCGTGTGGCCGGCGATCCTCGTCACAGGCGTATCCTTTGCGATCCCGCAGTTCGTCATTTCGAACTTCATCAATCCCTGGATCGTCGATATCGGCGCCTCGCTGGTGTCGATGGCGTGCCTCATTCTGTTCCTCAAAATGTGGCAGCCAAAGGAGTTGTGGCTGTCCGCGGCGCTGACCCGCACCAAGGACGAGTCTGCCGTCAACATGCCGGCGCCCAGACCGTTGAAACCGGTCGCGACGCGCGAGATGTGGCTCGCGCTGCTGCCGTGGATTATCGTCTGCGCAATCCTGCTGATCTGGGGCACCGACATGTTCAAGCTGTCGGTCAACAAGTGGGCGATCTGGAATTATCCGGTGCCGGACCTGCACCAGATGATCCAGAAGGTCGCGCCGATCGTCGCCACGCCGACCAAGGAAGGCGCGGTGTTCTCGTTCACCTGGCTGTCCTTCACCGGCTCGGGCATGCTGATCGCGGCGATCATCTCCGGCTTCCTGATGGGCTTCTCGCCGGTCAAGCTGGTCACCGAATACGGCAAGACCATCAAGGTTTGCGCCTATTCGCTGCTGACCATCTCGGCGATGCTGGCGATCGGCACGCTCACGCGCCTGTCCGGCATCGACGCGACGCTCGGCCTCGCCTTCGCCGCCACCGGCGTGCTCTATCCCTTCTTCGGCACACTGCTCGGCTGGCTGGGCGTGGCGCTGACGGGCTCGGACACGTCGTCGAACATCCTGTTCGGCAATCTGCAGAAGATCACCTCAACGCAGCTCGGCATCTCGCCGATCCTGATGAGCGCGGCGAACTCGTCCGGCGGCGTCATGGGCAAGATGATCGACGCGCAGTCGATCGTGGTAGCTTCCACGGCGACCAACTGGTTCGGGCATGAAGGCACGATCCTGCGCTTCGTGTTCTGGCACTCCATCGTCCTCGCCTGCCTCGTCGGCTTGCTGGTTATGGCGCAGGCCTACATCTTCCCGTGGATGATCGTGGCCGGCCCGTAACCGCTCATAACGAACCTGACCCGCGGCCCCGCATCGCAAGATGCGGGGTTTTATTACGCCGCCGCAATCCAGCGATTTTGGAAAGACTGTCCGCCAGGAACAGGTCATAGGCCGCCCGGCCCGAACCGGCTAAGAAGACGCGTGTTCAGCCTCCAAGCGCAGGTGACGCTATGACCAAGACCCTGGTTCAAGAGCAGTTCGGCAAGACCGCAGCCCACTATCTGACGTCGAAGCCGCATGCGCTCGGCAAGAGCCTCGAGCGTCTCGTTACCCTTACCGCCCCCCAGAAAGACTGGCGCGTCCTCGACATCGCCACCGGCGGCGGCCACGTCGCATACACCTTCGCGCCGCATGTGGCGCGCGTCTGGGCCACCGACATCACGCAGGAGATGCTGGACATGGTCAAGCTCGAAGCCGCCAAGCGCGGTCTCGGCAATGTCCGCACCACCTATGCCAAGGCCGAGGCCCTGCCCTTCGACGACGGCAGCTTCGACCTCGTCACCTGCCGCATCGCGCCGCACCACTTCGACTCCATTCCCGACTTTCTCACCGAAGCCCATCGCGTACTCAAGACCGGCGGCACGCTGGCGATCGTCGATAATGTCGTGCCGGAAGGGCCGGTCGGCGATTACATCAACGCCTTCGAACGCTTCCGCGACCCCAGCCATCTACGCGCCTGGGCCATGGCGGAATGGCGCGAGGCCATCAAGGCAACCGGCTTCGACCTCGGCCACGAGGAGCAAATCTACAAGACGATGGAATTCAAATCCTGGGCGCAGCGTTACGACGCCACGATGCAGCGGCTGCTGCGCGCCATGTTGACCGAAACGACGCCGGGCGTGAAAGACGCGCTCCAGCCGACCGGCGACGGCGACGCCTTCACCTTCCGCCTGTGCGAGGGCCTGTTCATCGCCAGCAAGCGCTGACGCCTCGCCGCAAAACAAAACGCCGGCGCTCGATGAGCGCCGGCGTTTCGGTGTCCGATGAACTGAAAGCTTACTTGCGCTTGCGAACGTGCTTCACGCGCACCGGCTCGCCTTCCCATTCCGGGTGGGCGTTGTAGGCGGCGTTGACCAGATAACCGCCGATGATCGGGATGACGCAGGAGCCGATCATGACGTGACCTTCGCGCTGCGTCAGCGGACGGTTGACCACGACGGTGCCGACCATGGTCGACACGGCGGCGCAGCCCAGCGTGGTGCCGGCGATGGCGCCCCACTGGCCGGGGATCACGTTGTTACCCCACTTCCAGCGCCAGTCGTTGATGGCGAAGTAGCCGACCGTCGCCGCCGCGCCGCTCGCGACCGACACCACCTTCAGGCGGTTGTCGATATGCTTGCGGTGATGGCGGCCGCCGGCTTCGGCGGTCTGCAGGGTCAAGGTCGTGGCCGCGATCAAGGCGGCGGCCAGCGCAGCGAAACGCTTCATGTGAGTTGTCTCCCCGAGGGATTTATAAAAATAAAAGCCAAGCCCTTTTCAGCCGCTTCGCGCGACAAGTCGAGCGGCAGACGGCCGCGCCGCCGGCCTTATTCACAGGCCAGACGGCGCCGGCAAGCGCCGTAGCGCCCCGCGCGGCACAGCGCCAGCAAAATTTGCAGAACAAGCCAAGGTTTTGATTAAAAAAAGGAATTCCTGCGCGCCCGATCGCCGTTAACCTCTCATTTACCCATCGCGATTCACACTCTGTTAGGAATAGTAAACAGAATGATTCGTGCGTCGCTTTGGCCGGGCGGATCGGCGGATCAGGGGAATTCAATGAGCAAATTCGGGGGGTTGTTCGGCCGAAAGGCGAGCACCATCGATGCCTTGGCGCAGCCGTCGCCGACCGGAAACGAGGCGCCTGTCACCGTCATCAGCCAGCCGCCGCTCGAGCTCGACGAGGAATTATTCTCGGCGCTCGGGGCCCAGATTGGCGGCGACAACGAGGCGCTGCGCAACCTGCTGCTCGACGCCAACGCCAAGATCGGCGAGCTCGACGCCATCAAGGCGGCGGTCGGAAAACTGGCCGATCCGGTCAGCAAGACCTTGCGGGCGCTGGAAGCGGAAAAGTCCGAAAAGCTCAGCCTGCAGACGGTGCTCAACAACACCCGCACCGCCTACGGCAAGCTGCGCAATGAGACCGCCGATCTCGAGAAGCGTCTGCAAGGCGCCGAGCAGGAAGTGGGCGCCCTGCGCCAGGATCTGTCGGCAACCCAGAACGTGCTCCGTTCGGTCGAGGCGACCAAGGCCGAGATCGCCATCGACGTCGCCGCCCGGCGCGCCCAGATCGCCGATCTCGAAGGCCGCCTCGCGCACGAAGCCGGCGAGAATTCCGTGCTTCGCGACGAAAACCGCCGCCTCGACGAACGCGCCACCACGCTGGGCAAGCGCATCATCGCGCTCGAGGCCGACCTCAACGCGGCGCGCCAGCGCCTGATGATGGCCGACGACGAAAAGCGCGCCCAGAACGCCACGCTCGACAAGATGAGCGCCGATGCCGCGCGGCTCACCCGCAAGATCTCGGAAACCGAACAGGCGCTCAATGCGGCGCAAAGCCGGCTGCGGCAGGTCGAAGGCAACTTCGCCGAGCTGAACAATGAGCGCGGCCGCCTCGCCGCCGCGCTCGACGAAGTACACGAGCGCCACGAGCACGAGAGCACCAGCCAGCGCCTGCGCTATGAGGCGATGCAGGCCCGCGCCGCGGCGACCGACAACCTGCTCATCGAGGCGCGCGACCATCTGCAGAAGCGCGCCGAAGACATGCGCGAGCTCGATCGCCGCTTCAGCGACATGGCCGGAGAGCGCGATGCGCTGCAGGCGCGCGTTGCCGATCTTGAAGCCGAAAGGCTGCGCCGCGAGTCCGAGTTCAAGGAAACGGAGCAGATGCGCGCCACCTTGATGGAGCGCAGCGGCGCGCTCACCCGCGCCTTCAACGCCAAGGAAGCCGCACTCGCCCGTGCCGACGAAAACGTCGCCGCGCTCCAGGCCCAGCTTGCCTCAAGCGCGCGGGAACGCAGCAATGACCGCGCCACCGCCGAGCAGGCCATTGAGGAACTCAAGGCCGCGCTCCAGCGCGAGAAGCTTGATCGCGCCGTGGTCGAAGGTGCGCTGGAGACCGCCCGCAAGGACTTCGCCCGCGTCATGCGCGAGGTGATGAGCTTGCAGCGGGCGCAGCAGGCCACGGAAGACCAGGCTGAACTGAAGGCCGCCAACGCCGCCTGATTTCGACTAACTGCCATGCAAAGCGCCGGGCTAGGCCCCGGCGCTTTTTTATTGGCGGAACCGAAACTTAAGAGCTGCGCTTGATTTAGCGCAAGAAGCCGCACCCCACCCTCGCCTAGCTTATTCAGCGCGGGGCCTCGGAACCGCGAACGAGTCTGCGTTATGCCTTACCGCGCCAATCATGACCTGCCGCTCCCGGTTCGGGCGCATCTGCCCGATCATGCGCAGGACATCTACCGCGAAGCGTTCAATAGCGCTTATCGCGCGCATGCCGGCGAGGCTGACCGCGAACGTCGGGCGCACATGATTGCCTGGGCCGCCGTCAAGAAAAGCTATGCGAAGGACGGTGAGCTATGGGTTCCAATTCAGCGCCAGAGATTCGCCTGAGCGGCGCGCTGGCGCTCGCCGAACGAAACGTTCCCCGCTACACATCCTACCCGTCAGCGCCGCACTTTGCCGCCAAAATCGGGCCGGCTGAATATCGCGCTTGGCTCGATGCGCTGCCGCAGGGCTCGCGGGTGTCGCTTTATCTCCACGTGCCGTTCTGCACCGAGCTTTGTTTCTACTGCGGCTGCAACACCCGCGCGGTGCGCCGGCCCGAACCGGTCGACGCCTATGCCGAAGACCTGATCGCGGAACTCAGGCTGATCGGATCGCTCAACGGCGCGCGACTCGCGCACCTGCACTGGGGCGGCGGCACGCCGTCGATCCTCGGCCCGCAATGGCTCGAGACCGTCGCAGCTCAAATCGCCTCGCAGTTCGATCTCTCGGCGCTGAAGGAACACGCGATCGAGCTGGACCCGCGCCGGCTCGATCGCACCGTCGTCGCGGCGCTGAAGCGCATCGGCATCAACCGCGCCAGCCTCGGCATGCAGGACGCCTCGGCGCATGTGCAGCACGCCATCGGCCGGCTGCAACCTTTCGAACAGGTCGAGCGCGCGGCCGACTATTTGCGCGAGGCCGGCATCGGGAACCTCAACCTCGACCTCATGTACGGCCTGCCGAAGCAGAGCGTCGGCGATGTCGCACGCAGCGCCGAACTGGCCTGCTCGCTCAAGCCGCAGCGGCTGGCGCTGTTCGGCTACGCGCATGTGCCGTGGTTCAAGACGCATCAACGGCTGATCGACAGCGCTACATTGCCCGGTGCCGCCGAGCGTCTCGAACAGGCGCGCGTCGCAGCCGAGGTCTTCGCCGGTTTCGGCTACGAAGCGATCGGTCTCGACCATTTCGCCCTGCCCGAAGACGAGCTGTTCATCGCCGCGCGCGAAGGCCGCCTTCGTCGGAATTTCCAAGGCTATACCACCGACGATGCCGACGCCTTGATCGGCGTAGGCGCCTCGTCCATCGGCAAGCTGCCGCAGGGCTTCGTGCAGAACGCGCCGGATATCGCGGGGTACTCCCGCAGCATCAAGCGTGGCGGGCTCGCCACCGTGAAGGGCCTCGCACTCAGTGCGGACGATGTCATGCGCGCGGAGATCATCGAACGGCTGATGTCCGATCTGGCGCTGGACCTCGGCCGCTTTGGCGGCGCGGCGCGCTTTGCGGTTGAGATGACGGCGCTCGAGGATCTGGCGACGCAGGGTCTCGTCATTGTCGATGGCGCACGCGTCACTGTGACGGAAGCCGGCCGGCCCTTCATCCGCATCGTCGCCGCGGTGTTCGATACCTATCTCGCGGCCGCACAGAAGCGGCACTCGATCGCGGTGTAATTCCAAAAAAACGGCGGTCCGCGGGCCGCCTTTCGCGTGAACCGCGATGTGCGCTGTTAACTAGCGTCTGTTACGGGCTGCGCCTTCGTCTCGGTCATCCCCTCATGAGTAACGACTGGACCGGAATGGCCACTGACGACCGCACGGGCCAACAGTGGTCCGCTCGGCCACGCCGCACGGTTGATCGCCAGCGGCTCGCCAGCCTGGGCCGTGGCGCGGGCTTTGGCCCGCTCGTCCCGAATCGCTTTGGTGCATTGGCCTCCCATAGTTTTATAGGTTACAGGGCCCGGCCATTAACGCATTGATCCAGCACAATGGATTCGGGTACCGGGCGCGCGGCGCGCCGCTACCGCCATGGCATTCATGAAGCAAAGCGTCTTGCGGAGACTACGCAGCGGCTTCGGCCGGCGCCCGGAACGGCACCGCCACCATCACGGCGTCGGTCGCGTCGTCGCGACAATGAGGGTCGGCGCGCAAGTCGTCGATGGTGCGAGGCGCGGGGAAAACGACACCGTCGAGGTCCGACCAGTCCTTCGCCGCAAAGCTGAGAACCTCCGCCGCCTTCCCGATCGCTTCATCAATAGTGGTGCCGGCGGCAAACACGCCGGGCACATCGGGAAACGACACACCGTAACAAATGTCGGCGTCCTTGTGGATCAGCGCAATGTAATGCGGCATGGCGGTCAATCCTTTTCCCAGCCTGCGTCTCTATAAATGGCGCGAACGGTAACCCATCTGATTCGCCAGCCGATTTGTTGCTCTCTTATTTAAACAAAATTTCTGACGCTCATCCAAATTGGCAGCGTGAATATTCCACTCTGAACAAATTTATTCCAATGTGTTTTTAGCTTTCTACCTCACCAGCTCCCGCATCGCGCGGTCGAGCCCGTCGAGCGTCAGCGGATACATCCGACCGCCCATCAACTGGCGCATCATGCCGATCGAGTGCGTGAAATCCCATTCGCGCTCCGGTACCGGATTGAGCCACACGCTTGACGGATAATTGCGCAGCACGCGGTCGATCCACACCGCGCCCGCCTCCTCGTTATAATGCTCAACCGAGCCGCCCGCCGCAGCAATTTCGTACGGCGACATCGAGGCATCGCCGACGAAGATCGCCTTGTAGTCATGCGGATAGGTATGCAGCACGTCGAAGGTCGGCGTCGTGTCCTGGAAGCGGCGGCGGTTCTCCTTCCAAACTTTCTCATAGAGGCAGTTGTGGAAGTAGAAATGCTCCATGTGCTTGAACTCGGTGCGCGCCGCCGAAAACAGTTCTTCGGTCGCTTTGATGTGCCAGTCCATCGAGCCGCCGATGTCGAAGAACAGCAGCACCTTGACCGCATTGTGCCGCTCCGGCCGCATGTGGATGTCGAGATAGCCCTTGTGCGCGGTACCCTGGATGGTGCCGTCGAGATCGAGCTCCTCGGCCGTGCCGGTGCGCGCGAACTTGCGCAGCCGGCGCAACGCCACCTTGATGTTGCGGGTGCCGAGTTCGACCTGGTCGTCGAGATCCTTGAACTCGCGCTTGTCCCACACCTTCACGGCACGGCGATGCGTTGACTCGCCGCCGATGCGGATGCCTTCGGGGTTGTAGCCGCCATTGCCGAAAGGCGACGTGCCACCGGTGCCGATCCATTTCGAGCCGCCCTGGTGGCGACCCTTCTGTTCGGCGAGGCGTTGCTTCAGCGTCTCCATCAGCTTGTCGAGACCGCCCAGCGCCTTGATCTGCGCCTTTTCCTCCTCGGTGAGGAACTTGTCCGCCAGCTTCTTGAGCCACTCCTCGGGAATGTCGGCTTCGATCCCCGCCTCGCTCATGAATTCGAGACCCTTGAAGGTGTGCCCGAACACCCGATCGAACTTGTCGATGTTGCGTTCGTCCTTCACCAGCACGGCGCGGGAGAGATAATAGAAATCCTCGACGCGGCGCGACGCGAGGTCGGCGTCCATGGCCTCCATCAGCGTCAGGTATTCGCGCAGCGTGACGGGCACGCCGGCGGCTTTGAGATCGTGGAAGAAATTGACGAACATCCGTTAACTCTTACGGCAGCATCGTGGCGATAAGTCGCGGCGATAAGTCGCGGCGAATACAACCCGCGCTAAACTACTTTATGGGACTGTCAGGCTCCAGGACCTCCCGGTCAAGAACCTGAAATGTGCCCATGCTGAGCGTTCTTTTCCTCGAAGATTTGGCCCTCGTCGCCGACGCCGCTTCCAGCGTCGGGCCGGCTTTGGCGAGCCGCCTGCCGGGCCGGACCGCCGGCGCGGCCGCGGATTCTGCCGGCGCCGACGTGTTCGAGGGCGCGCAGGCGCTCGATCGGGTCGCCGGCGACTGGGAGGCGCTGGAAGCCGAAGCCGGCGCCGCGACCCCGTTCCAGTCGCTGGCCATGGCGCGCGCCGCCACCGCGGTTCATTTGCAAGCCGGCGAAATCCCGCGCATCGCGGTGGTGCGTCACGGCGGCCGCCCGGTGGTCATCCTGCCGACGGTGGTCGGCACCCGCTTCGGCGTGAAGGTCGCGCGCTTCCTCGGCGATCCGCTCATTCAATACGGCGACGCCCTGTGCGAGCCCGGCACTGCCAGACGACATCTCGAGGCCGCGTTCCGCGTGGCCGCCGATCCGGCCGCGGCCGGCGCCCTGCATCTGCGCAAGGTCCGGGCCGACGCCCGCATCGCGCCGCTGCTGCGCCAGCGCGCCACCGCCTTCAACCACGACGAAGCGCCCTTCCTCGACATCGCCGGCGTCACGCCCGACGCCGAGGAGCCGCGCAAACTGCGCCACTGCCGGCGCAAGCTGTCCGCGATGGGGCCGCTGCGCCTCGATGTCGCCACGGGCGCCGCCGCGCGCGTTTCCCTGCACGACGCCCTCGGCCTCAAGCGGCGATGGCTGGAAGCACGCCGGCTGCCGAGCAGCGTGATCGGCTGCGAGCACTGGGAGGCCGCGATCGAACGCCTCGCCGGTCAGGACGGCGCCGCCCAACTCAACGTCGCCACGCTTCATGTCGGCGATCGCCCGGCCGCCTACGAGATCGCCTTCGCCGCCGGGGGGCGGTGGTATGCCTTCATGGGGGCGATTGTCGAGGATTTCGCGCGCCACAGCCCCGGCCGCGTGCAGGTCGCCGATACCATCGCCTGGTGCCGCAGCAACGGCTTCGACCGCTACGACCTGCTGGCGCCGGCCGACGACGTCAAGCGCAGCTACTGCCGCGAAACGGCGCCTGTCTGCGACTACGCCGTCGCCTTGCGCCCTGCCGGCCACTTTCTTGTCGCGGCGGTGCGGCTCACGCCGGCGATCAAGACGCTTCTGGCTCGCCTTCCTCCTTCGCTGCGCAAGGCCGTTTTGTCCCTCGCCGGACGCTGAGCGGTATTGCTTTCGCAGCGCGGCAAACGCGCGGCGATCAGGCCTTGACCGCGCCATAACTGTCTTGGATGAGTTTTCCGCTGCAGTGGAACCGCCGGAATTCGGCCGGCGTTCCTGACCGGCCGGAAAACTATATCGATCATGGCGATGACCATCACCCGCACCCACGCCCATTGGGCGGTGGCTATCCTGTTGTCGACCCTGCTGCTGACCGCGCCCGCGCTCTGGAATGGGTTCCCGCTGCTTGAATACGACACCGGTGGCTACCTGGCCCGCTGGTATGAGGGCACTCTGCTGATCAACCGGCCGCTGATCTACGGCCTGCTGCTCACCGCCAATGTGCCCTTCGCCTTCTGGCCGGTCATCGTCCTCCAGTCGCTGCTGACCTTCTGGATTCTCGCGGTCGTGCTGCGCACGCATGGGTATGGCGGCCGGCCGATGCTGGTATTCGGCTTCATCGCCATTCTGTCCGTCGTGACAACATTGCCCTGGATCACCGCGATCCTTTTGACCGATATCTATTGCGGTCTGGCCATCCTCGCCTTCTACATGTTGCTGGCGCGCTCCGATCAGCTCACGCGTCTGGAGCACTGGACATTCATCGCCCTGATCGCCTGCGCCTGCGCCAGCCACAGCGCCACGCTGGCGGTGATGTTGCTGCTGGCAGCAGCTTCGATTGTGCTGACCTTGTTCGACCGCGCGCGTCTGCCGCGCCTGCGCGTCGCGCAGGGCGTGCTCGCCATCCTGCTCGGCGTCGTCATCGTGCTCGGCACCAATTTCATGCTGGTAAAGCGCGTTGCCTGGACGCCCGGCGGCTTCTCGATGTATTTCGGCCGCATGCTGCAGGCCGGCATCGTCAACAAGTATCTCGACAAGAACTGCCCCAACCCGTCGATCAGGCTGTGCGCACTCAAGGATCGCTTGCCGGACAACGCCGACGATTGGTTCTGGGCCAACAAGGACTTCGACGCGCTGGGCCGCTTCGCCGGCATGAGCGCCGAGATGGAAAAGATCGCGCTCGGCGCCGCGGCCGAATTCCCGCTCGACGTGCTCACCTCCACCATCGAGGCCACCGCCGCGCAACTGGTCGCCGTGCGCAGCGGTGAAGGCGTCGTCAACTGGATCTGGCACACCTATTTCATCGTCAAGGATCATGCGCCGCAGTTGCAGCCGGCGATGTGGGCGGCGCGCCAGCAAAAGGGCGAGATCTCCTTCACGGCGATCAACGCCGTGCACTACCCGGTCGCGCTCATCGCGATGGCGTTCCTGCCGGTGATCCTGATCATGGGCTGGACCGGCCGCCTGCCCCGCGCCTATGGCGATCTCGCTCTGGTTTGCATTCTCGCCCTACTGGCCAATGCCTTTGTCTGCGGCGGCCTCGCCAATCCGCATGACCGCTATGGCGCCCGCGTGGTCTGGCTGGCGGTATTTACCGCCGGACTCGCGCTGGTCCGGCTTTACGAACAGCGCGCGGGCTCGGCGGCGCCGGCCGCCGCCCGGGACGTCCTCGCCGCCTGATTTATTTATAAATCGCCTGAACCGTTCCGTTCGGGTTGCGTTCATGTCGCGGCCCATAATTTGCTTTTCGTCAAAGGCCGCCAGACTGGCGAACGTATGGTCGTTCGTGGCTGGGTCGCCGGCGTGAGGGCGTCTATGGCGAATGTTCAGATTGCGGATCGGGAACCCCTGAGCGGCCAACGCCCGTTCGCAGGCTCGTCCGCCGTCGCCTGGAGCCTTGCCGCGAGCGGCATGATCGCTGCCATGCTGGCGCCCGCGATCTGGAACGGTTTTCCCATCATCTTCCCGGATACCGGCGGCTATTTCACCGCGCCCATGGTGCAACAGATGGCCAATGGCCGTTCCGCTCTATACGGACTGTTCCTGTACCTTGGCATCCCTCTGTCATTCTGGCCCAGCGTCGTTGTCCAGGCAGCGCTGATGGCGTGGCTCGTTGCCGTGACCTTGCGCGTCAACGGCCTCGGCGGCCGCCCTTATCTCGCGCTCGGCATTGTCGCGCTGCTGTGTATCGGCACCAGCCTGCCCTGGTTTGCCGGACAATTAATGCCGGATATCCTCTTCCCGGCGGCGGCGCTGGCGCTCTATCTACTGGCTTACGCCGATGCCGCGCTGGCGCGATGGGAGCGCTGGCTGCTCGGCGCGGTGGTCGCCTTCGCCATGGCAAGTCACATGGCGGCAGCCGGCATGGCCGTCGCGGTGATCGCCGCGATGGCATTGACGCATATTCGCCGGCTAGCTTTGCCCCGCGCGCGCATCGCGCTGGCCGCGGCGTCGGTCGCGGCTGGCATCGCACTGTGTCCGGTGTCGAACCTGCTGCTTACCGGACACTTCGCCTTCACACCCGGCGGCTCAAGCTTCCTGTTCGGCCGCCTCGTCGAAGACGGCATGATCACGCGCTATCTGAAGGATCATTGCCCGGACCTGACGATCAGGTTGTGCGCTTACCAGAACGAAATCCAGGAAGACGCGGATTCGTGGCTATGGTGGGGAGCATCGCCTCTGTACAAGATGGGTGGCTGGGCCGCCTATGAGCCTGAAGCAAGCCGCATCATTCACGACACGCTCACGGAGTATCCGCTCGCGCATGCGGCCACGGCCATCGATGCCGCGTTCACGCAGTTCTTTTCCTTCCAGACGGAAGTCGGCATCGACGACAACGGACCGGCGCGCTGGGCCTTCGAGGAATTCCTGCCGCAGTTGTATCCGGCGCTGCTCGCCGCGCGACAGCAGGCCGATCCCTTCGACGTCGAGCCGCTGAACGTGGTGCATTTGCCGGTCGCCTATTTTTCGCTGGCCGCCCTGGCGCTGGCGATGCTCCTGCGCCGCCGGCTCGGCCTGTCGGACCGGACCTATGCGCTGTGTCTGGTGCTTCTGGCGGCGCTGGCCGCCAACGCGATCATCTGCGGCGTGTTCTCCCATCCGGTCGATCGTTACCAAAGCCGGCTGGTGCTGCTGGCGCCGTTCGTCGTCGCCATCATCGCGGCGCGGCGCATTGCGGGAGTGCCCGCGCCAAGCTGACGCCGCCGTGCTATCAATTCCCCAGGGCCCGGGGGATTGGCGATGCGCTTGATGAAATGGCTCGCAATATGGCTGGCGCTGCTGGCCGGACCGGCCCACGCGCAGAATTTCATCCGGGAAGACCTACGCCTGCCGATGCGCGAGGCCGGCACGAAGGGGCTTGAAGCGGTCTTTGTGCGGCCCGGGGAAGAAGGCCGTTATCCCCTCGTCATCATCAGCCACGGCGCGCCCCGCAAGCCGGAAGACCGGCCGAATATGATCGCGGCGTCTTATTACCCCAACGCGCTGGAGTTCGCGCGGCGCGGCTTCGCCGTGGCCGTCGTGATGCGGCGCGGCTATGGCTCGTCGGGCGGCGAATTCGCCGAGCAGTCCGGGCCTTGCGACAATCGCGACTATGTCCGCTCCGGCCGCGCCGGCGCCGAAGACATCAAGGCCGCCATTGTCGCGCTGGGCAAACGATCCGATATCGATCCAGCGCGCGTCATAGCCGTTGGCCAGTCCGCCGGCGGATTCTCGACCGTGGCGCTGGCCGCGGCCCCGCCGCCGGGCCTTGTCGCCGCCATCAGTTTCGCCGGCGGCCGGGGCTCGCGCGCGGACTATGACGTGTGCAGCGACGCGCGCCTGGTCGAGGCCTTTCGCGTTTTCGGCAAGACGTCGCGCCTGCCGATGCTGTGGGTCTATACCGCCAACGATCATTTCTTCGAGCCGAAGCTCGCCGAGAAATTCCACGACGCTTTCAGCGCAAGCGGCGGCCGCGTCGAGTTCGTTCGCGCGCCCGCTTTCGGCGAGGACGGCCATCGGCTGTTTTCGACTGCCGGCATTCCGCAATGGACGCCTTATGTCGAGCGGTTTCTGGCCGACAACAAACTGACGCAACGCGCAACGCCGGCGCCGCTGCCGACGCCGCCGGCGCTCGCCGCGCCGCCGCAACTGACCGCGCGCGGCCGCGAGGGTTTCGACCGCTATCGCGCCGCGCCGGGCCACAAGGCCTTCGCCGTGTCGAGCGACGGCGCTTTCGGCTGGCGCTCGGCCCGCCGCACCGTCGAGGAGGCGCGACGCGACGCGCTCAAGTTCTGTGAAAACGACAAGCGGCAATGCCGCATCGTCTTCATCGACGATGCCGCGGCGCCGTAAGCGCCCAAAGCCGGCGACGCTTAAGCCTGCTTCTCGGGTGTACGCACGACGAGGCCATCGAGCGCGTCGCTGACCTTGATCTGGCACGACAGCCGCGAGTTCGGCCGCACGTCGTAGCCGAAGTCGAGCATGTCTTCTTCCATCGGCGAGGGCTCGCCGGTCTTCGCGCGCCAGGCTTCCTCGACATAGACATGACAGGTCGCGCAGGCGCAGGCGCCGCCGCATTCGGCCTCGATGCCCGGGATGTTGTTGCGGATCGCCGTTTCCATGACGGTCGAGCCATTGTCGGCATCGACGGTGCGCGCGGTGCCGGAAAAATCAATGAACGTAATCTTGGGCATGGATCGCAATCGGAATGTGTTGGGGAAGAGCCCGGGAACGGGCGCGCCCCGTATATAATCATTCCCCGTTGAATGCCAGCCGTAGCGGGTTACGTCTCGGTGTGCTGGCTCAGCAGTTCGGCGATGAAGGCGCGCGCCTTGTCCACGGCGCCCGCAAGACGATCGATCGCGGCCGAGCATTCCTCGGCCGTGCCCTTGGCGGCGCGCTCGGTCAGTTCCGCGGCGTGGGCGACTTCGGCGGCACCGATACCGGCGGCCGATCCCTTGAGAGCGTGGGCGAGCGCACCGACGCCGGCGCCGTCGCTTCTGCGCATGCGGACCAGCAGAATCTGCGCCTGACGGTCGAACAGCTCGAGGACTTCATGCTCGAGGCTGCGGTTACCAAGCGTCATGCGGGAAAGGTGCCCGCGGTCGAGCACCGCATCGTTGACCTGTGTTGCGCTGTCCAAGGCCATCGCCTCCTTCGCCATGGCCGCCAGCTTGCCGGTCGGCCCGCAAAGGCCGGGTAAATGGCGGCTCCCAAGCCGACGAATGGCGATGGAACTTTGGGCGGGTGGTTAAGCGGGGCGTAACCGTGGAATGCGGCGACCCGCCGGCTGCCACGGCGCCGCCGCAATGCCGCCCTCAGGTCGCGCAGGGGCTTCCCCAAGCCATCGCGAAAAATCCTGTCCGTCCCGCACCTTGGCACGTTACGGGACACCGCCGGGATGTGGTTAAGGCCCGTTAACGATGATTAAAACTCCCTTAGCGGTCCGGTTTCTTTCGCTTTGCCAATACGATAGGATGAATTTCTGGCGATAGAGCGGACGCGGACCAGGGTTCCGCTCCGGCATCTCATGGCCCCCGGCTCTCGACCCTCGGCGCAGGCGCGGCGCGGGTCTCAACACATTGCGGCAAATTCGTTCGAATGAGCCGCAAGCTGACGTTTGAAGTGCGGCGTAACACGAGGCGACCCGATATGGCGAACAACCCGCAGCAGTCCAAGACGGCAACCGATCAGGCGATGGCCGCTCTCGAGGACGCGCTCAATGTCCATATCAGCTCCCCGCGCAAGGAGCCGGCCGCCGACAACACGGCCGCTCCGGCCGCGCCCGACAAGAGCGATACTTTTGAATTTGAAGGCCCCTCGGTGACGCCGGATCTGTTCCGCGAGCCGGAAGCCGCGCCGCAGTGGGCAGGTGACAGCGTTCCCCGCCTGCCGGCCAATGACGACACCGCCAATATGGGCTCGATGCTGCAGACTCTGCGCGGCCGCCGCTCGCGCGCGCCCTATGCCGTCGCCACCGCCGCGTCCTTCGCCTGGGCTGCCGGCGCTGCCGCCCTGATTTATCTGTCGCGTGCCGAGCTCCTGCCGATGCTCGACGCGCCGAGCCTCGGTGTCGCCACCGTCGCCGCCGTCGCCAGCGCGGTCGTCGTCCCGGTGATCTTCTTCTACGTCCTCGCCCATTTGTTCAGCCGCTCGCAGGACCTGCGCCTGGTCGCCGAGTCGATGGCCGAAGTCGCGATGCGTCTCGCCCAGCCGGAAACCGCCGCGCGCGACCAGATCGTCTCGGTCGGTCAGGCCATCCGCCGCGAAGTCACCGCCATGGGCGACGGCGTCGAGCGCGCCTTGGCGCGCGCCGCCGAACTCGAGGCGCTGGTGCACAACGAAGTGTCGGCGCTGGAGCGCGCCTACAACGACAACGAAGTCCGCATCCGCGACCTGTTGTCCGAATTGTCTAACCAGCGCGAAACCCTGGTCAACCAGGCCGATCAGGTCCGCAAGGCGATCGGCGCCGTGCATCTGGATCTGTCACACGACATCACGTCGGTCGGCGATCTGGTCGCCGAGAAGGTCAACGACGTGGCGCAGCGCGTCACCCGCACCCTTACCGAAAAGGGCGAACACATCACTTTGGCGCTCGGCCATGCCGGCGATTCCATGATCGACGCGCTCGGCGAGCGCGGCTCCAGCCTGCTCGAACGCCTCGAGAGCACCAGCGATCGCGCCACCTCGGCGATCGGCTCGGCCAGCGAGCGCCTGTCGCAGAGCCTCAATTTCAAGACCGACCACATCCACGATGAATACACCGACATGGCGGCGCGTCTGCAGCAGATGATGACCGCGCGCCTCGAGCAGGTGGCGCAAGGCTTCGCACAGAAAACCCAAAGCACCGTCGACGCCATGGCGAGCCGCTCGCAGCAGCTCACCGACGCCCTGTCGGCGCGCTCCGAGCAATATGCGGCGGCGCTGGCGAAGAACTCGGCCGACATCGCCGACCAGCTCGCCGCCCGCTCCGAGGAGTTGGTCCAGACCATCGGCGTCCGCGGCGGCGACGTCGTCGCCCGCATCGAGCAGACCGGCACCGCCACCAACGAAACGCTGGCAGCGCGCAGCCAGTCGATCGCCGATACTTTCCGCCGCCACGCCGAGCAACTGGCGGCCAGCCTCGACAACCGCAACGACCAGACCGACGCGATGCTCATCGAGCGTCTCAAGGCTTTCGAGGCGGTGTTCGACAAGAACGGCACCGCGCTGTCGGAGAAGATCGCGCGCGACTCCACCGCTCTCGGCAGCCTGATCACGCGCCACGTCGCCGAGTTCGACCACACCGTGAAGACCTACGGCAGCGAGCTCATCGAGCGCCTCGGCCAGCGCACCGACGACGTCGCCGTCGCCATGCGCGCCTATCTCGACTCGTTCGACGAACGCGTCACGGGCCGTACCGATGCCCTCTCCGCCACGCTCGACAAGCGCCTCGTCCAGTTCGAGGACCTGCTCGGCGTGCGCGTCACCGATCTTGCCAACACGCTCAACGACGGCGGCAACGACATCGTCGCCGCCCTCGACAAGCGCATCGGCGACATCACCGGCACCATCAACACCCGCGGCGCCGAAGTCGCCGACGCCATCGGCGCCAAGATCGGCGACATGGACAAGACCCTCGGCGGACGGGCTCTCGAAGTCACCGAGACCTTGGACAGCCGCATCACCCGCATCCAGGAACTGCTCCTCGACCGCACCTCGATCATCTCGGTCGAACTCGAAAACCGCGCCGCCACGACCGCCGAGACGCTGCATTCCCGCGTCGCGGAACTGTCGCACACGATCAAGACCAACACCTCGGAAGCCGAAGCCGCCCTCACGGCGCTGTCCGTCTCCACCGCCGACTCGATCCGCGACAGCGCCGCCAGCGCCGAGAAATCGCTCACCGGCCTGTCCGACGAAGTGGCGCGCACCATTGCCGCGCGCACCGAGGAAATCACGCAGACCGTCGGCAAGCGCACCGCCGAAATCGCCGAGACCGTCGGCAAGCACACCGCCGAGATCGCCGAAACCGTCGGCATGCGCACGCACGAAATGGCCGAAGTGCTGTCCGACCGCAGCAGCGGCGTGCTCTCGGCCCTCACCGAGAAGAGCCAGCAGTTCGCCGCCGACATCACACGCGCGGCCGATCAGGCCGTCAGCGAGATCAGCGACAAGGGTCTCGCCTTCAGCCGCGCCGTCAGCGAGAACGGCGCCGAGATAACGCGCATGATCAACACCGCCAGCGAGTCCGCCGCCTCATCGGTGAACCGGACGCTCGGCGAGTTGCAGGAGACCGCGGCCAAGGCCATCGAGCGCTCGCGCGAGACCGCGACCTCGACGGTCACCGAGATGATGGAAGCGCACAACATGCTGCGCTCCGACACCACGGCCCTGTTCGAGCGCCTGCGCGAAGCCAACATCATGCTGCAGGAAGTTCTGTCCGGCTCGCATGAGAACATGAGCGCGCTGGAGAACACCCTGATGCGGCGCGTGTCGGAATTCGTGGACGCCATGGAGCGCGTCAACGGCTCGACCACCGACGCCACCGACCGTATCGAGACGACGATTACCGGCTTCCGCGGCCTCACCGCCGATGCGCTGCGCGATCTCGGCCAGCTCGCCACGCAGTTCGACGCGCATGGCCGCGACCTCGCCCAGGCCGCCGCCATCATCAACGACAGCAACCGCAAGACCGAGGAGCACGTCACCGAACGCCGCGTGCAACTCGAGTCGCTGGTTTCGACCCTCGACACCCGCACCGACGATATCGAGCAGCGCCTCAAGCGCTTCTCGGGGCTGCTCGATGAATCGCTCGAAGCCGCCTCGGCCCGCGCCCGCGAGGTCGCCCGTCTGGTGTCGGAGTCGAGTGCCGAGGGCACCCGCGCCATCAGCGAGCAGTTCGAGATCGTGCGCGAGACGTCGGAAGAAGAGCGCCGCCGCACCATCGAGATCATGAGCCAGGTTTACGAGCAGACCTCCTCCCAATCGGAATCGATACTCCGCGGCATCCAGGAGCGCTTCACCGACGCCGCCAAGGGCGTGCGCCGCATGTACGAGCAGTCCTCGGAGGACACCGAGGCCTACTTCCGCGACGCCGCGCAGCGTTACGCCGACACCGTCGAGGAAATGAAGCAGATGGCGTCGGAAATGCAGCGCGAGCTGGAGGCCACGCGCGCCGAGCTGCGCCGTGGCGTGTTCGAGCTGCCGCAGGAGACCGCCGAGAATGCCGCGCAGATGCGCCGCGCCATCGTCGATCAGATCGAGGCGCTGGCCGAGCTCAACCGCATCGTCGCCCGCCACGGCCGCAATCTCGATGCCGCCGAGCCGGTGCCGCAGCGCCGCTATCGCGACGAGCCGGCGCTGGCCGTCATCGGCGGCCGCGAGCCGTCCGCGCGCAGCGAGCCGGCACCGCGTCCCGCGCCGCCCCGCGAGGTCGGCTTCAACCAGCCGCAGCCGCAACGCCGCGCCGAACCGCCGGCGCAGCCCGCTCCGTCGCCGGCGGGCGCCGGCAAGACCGGCTGGCTCAGCGATCTGCTGTCCCGCGCCTCGCGCGAGGACAACGACCAGCCGGGCCGGGACTATGCCCGCGAGCCGGCGCGCGAATCCTCGCGTGATCGCGACCGCGACACCGGCCGCGGCGACGACCGTCCGGCGCGGCACTCGATCGAGTCGCTCGACTCACTGTCGGTCGATATCGCGCGCATGATCGACCACGAAGCCGCGGCCGATCTGTGGGACCGCTACAAGCGCGGCGAGCGCAATGTGTTCACGCGCCGCCTTTACACGCTGCAGGGCCAGCAGGCCTTCGACGAGATCCGCCGCAAGTATCGCGCCGACCGCGAGTTCAAGCAGACGGTCGATCGCTACATCGGCGAATTCGAACGGCTGCTCGAGGAAGTCTCGCGCGACGACCGCGGCCAGGTGGTGGCGCGCACCTATCTCACTTCGGAAACCGGCAAGGTCTACACCATGCTGGCGCACGCGGCCGGCCGCTTCGACTGAGCCGGCGGGCAACGACACACATAAAAACGGGCGCCCTCGCGGCGCCCGTTTTTTCTCGGATCGGTTCTCTTTCTTTCCCCTCTCCCCCGAGGGGAGAGGTGAAAGAAAGCAGCAAAGCTTGCGAGCTTACCGCACCGCCGGCGTGCGCTGCTGCTCACGCTTTTTCTGATCCGGCGGTGAGCCGCCCCAGATGATGCGACTTGGATTCTCGTCGAAGTTCTTCGCCGCGCGGTCGATCGTCGTCAGCGTGCGCGATCCCGTGCGCGCGAGGCGTGCGATGTCGGCCGTCAGCGCTTCGGTGCGCTTGTCGAGATTGTCGGCCAGGGCCTTGATCGAACGCGCCGCGGCGTTGATGTCGCCGCCCTGGCCGTCGGCGCCGCCGGTCAGACTTTCGAGGCCTTGCGCGATGTGGTCGATGCGGTCGGAATTGCGGCCCAGCGCGCCGGTGAAGCGCTCGATATTGGCGAGAGTCCTGTCGATGTTCTCCGTATTGCCGCCGAGCGCCGCGGTGAACTTCTCGATGTTGCCCAGCGTCCGGTCGATCTTGTCGGTGTTGTTCGACAGGGCCGCGGTGAACTTCTCGACATTGGCCACCGCCGCCTTGAACGACTCCTGGTTCTGCGTGATGAACTCATCGACCTTGCGCATGACGTCGCGCGCGGCCTGCGTCACATCCTGCGTCGCGCCGGGCGGCGCCATCATCACCGGCGGCGTTTCACCGGCGCCGACACCGGCGACGGCCTTCGCCGCGGGATCGCCGCCGATCAGCGACACGGACGCGATGCCGGTCAGGCCCTGGAATTCGAGACCGATGCGGGTGTCCTCGCGCACGGTGACGGACTTGTCGACCGACAGCATGGCGACGACCTGCTTGGGTTTAGACGGATCGAGTCTCAGACCGGTCACTTCGCCGACGCGGATGCCGTTGAACAGGACGCTGGCGCCGGTGCGCAGCCCGGACACCGAACCGTCGAACACGATGCTGTAACGGAGCCGCTCACCGGAGCCGCCGATGTTCTGGAACCAGTAGATGAAGCCGAACACACCGGCGATCACCGCCAGCGTGAAGGCCCCGATCAGAACGTAGTTGGCTCGCGTTTCCATCGATCCGCTCCAGTTCAGCCATTGCCCGGCGACAGCGCCGCTTCGCGGGCGCCGATCGCGGCGCGCGCGCGCTTGCCGCGGAAGTATTCTTTCATCCACGGCTGCTCGGATTTGAGCATCGCGTCCATGGTGCCGGCGGCGATCACCTTACCGTCGAACAACACCGCGATGCGGTCGCAGACCGTGCTCAGGCTGTCGAGGTCGTGGGTTACCATGTAGACCGTGAGACCCAGAACACGCTGCAACGTCGCAATCAACGTGTCGAAATCGCCCGCGCCGATGGGGTCGAGGCCCGAGGTCGGCTCGTCGAGAAACACGATCTCGGGATCCAGCGCCAGCGCACGCGCCAGCGCCACGCGCTTGGTCATGCCGCCTGACAGTTCCGACGGATATTTGTTGCAGACGCTGGCGTCCAAGCCGACCATTTCCAGCTTGGCGACGGCCAGTTCGTTCATCAGCCGCTGCGGCAGATGCAGGTTTTCACGCACGGTGAACTGCAGGTTCTCCATCACCGTGAGCGAGGAGAACAGCGCGCCCTGCTGAAACAGCACGCCCCAGCGCCGCTCGATGGCGCGGCGTTCTTCGTCGCTGAGCTGGTCGAGATCCTGACCGAACACCTTGATGGTGCCGGCGCGTTTCTTGATGAGGCCGATGATGGTGCGCATAAGCACCGACTTGCCGGCGCCCGAGCCGCCGACGAAGCCGAGAATTTCGCCGCGATAGACGTCGAGATCGGCGCCCTTGAGCACCAGGCGGTCGCCGAATCCGACTTCGACGCCGCGCGCCTCGATGATGGTTTCGCGTTTTCCGTTGTTCGCGGCCATCGCCTACATCCCGATCGAGGCAAAGAAGATGGCGAACAAGCCGTCCATCACGATGACGAGGAAGATCGCCTCGACGACCGACGCGGTGGTCTGGCGGCCGAGCGACTCGGCCGAGCCCTTGACCTTGAGGCCTTCGACGCAGGCGACGACGCCGATCACCAGCGCCATGAACGGCGCCTTGATCATGCCGACCTGGAAAGTGTTGAGCGCGATCGCTTCCTTCAGCCGCGACAGGAAGATGTCGGGCGCGATGCCGCCATAGAGCCAGCACACCAGCCCGCCGCCATAGAGCGCCGCCATGGAGCCGATGAAGGTCAGGATCGGCACGCCGATGATCAGCGCGAGAATGCGCGGCAGGATCAGAACCTCGGTCGGGTCGAAACCCATGGTCTTGAGCGCGTCGATCTCCTCGCGCATCTTCATCGAGCCGAGCTCGGCGGTGTAGGCCGAACCGGAGCGGCCGGCGACCATGATGCAGACGATCAGCACGCCGAGCTCGCGCAACACCAGGATGCCGACCATGTCCACGACATAGACGTCGGCGCCGAACTTGCGGAAATGAAACAGGCCCTGCTGGGCGATGATGCAGCCGATCAGGAAAGTGATGAGCAGCACGATCGGCACCGCGCGCCACGCCACCATGTCGAGCTGGTGCACCAGCGACGTCATGCGGAACGAGCCCGGCCGCGTCAGCTCGCGCAGGATCGCGGTGACCAGCGCCCCCAGCATGTTGACCATGGCGGACAGCGAGACGCCGACCGAACTGATGTTCTCGCCGATCGAGGACAGCGCGTAGGTGAAGGAGTTGCCGGCGCGGCGTTCGTCCAGCGGGTCGAGATCGACCTGATGCATCTCCTTGATCAGCGCACCGTAGTCCTGCTTGAGCCCGGTGACCTCGGTCCTGGCGCCGTTGGCTTCGGTCTCGCGCACCAGCTTTTCCAGCAGCCAGGCGCCGAAGGTGTCGAGCTTCTCGACCCGCCCCATCTCGATCGAGATCGCCTTCACGCCGCGGTGGCGGCGGGCGAACCCCGAAATCTGCGAATCGAGCGCGCGCGCATGGGCAGCCGTCCAGGCGCCAACGCCCGTCACGGCGAGCCGGTCGCCTTGCATCGATTCCTGCAGAAAAGAGTCGCCGTTCAAACTCTCGCTCCTGGGCCGCCAACCTCAGATAGAGACGCCAATGGGCCTCGGCCAGCCCCGATTCTCAAGGATTTAGGCTGCTGCGGGGGGTTTGACCCCACCCCCGCCGTCCGGATATCCCCACCTGCGTCCGCCCCGTCACCTCGCAAAAGGTCGCGCCTTGGCCCTTTCGCTCTCGATCGCCGTCGAAAGCTTCCCGATCGCCGGCACCTTTTCGATCAGCCGCGGCGCCAAGACCGAGGCGGTGGTGGTCGTCGCCATGGTTTCCGACGCCCAACAAGCCGGTCGCGGCGAATGCGTTCCTTACGCCCGCTACGGTGAAAGCATCGCCAATGTGACGGCGGCAATTGAGGCGATGCGCGAATCGCTGGCAGGCGGCCTCGATCGCGCCGGTCTGCAGCGAGCCCTGCCACCCGGCGCGGCGCGCAACGCGCTGGACTGCGCCCTGTGGGACTACGAGGCCAAACGCGGCGGCCGGCGCGTCCATGAGATGGCCGGCCTGCCCGCGCCAAAACCGCTCACCACGGCCTTCACGATTTCGCTGTCCGATCCGCAAACCATGGCGCAGGCCGCGGCACGCGCGGCGGGCCGGCCACTGCTGAAAATCAAGCTCGGCGGCGATGCCGGGCATGGCGGCGATCCGGCCCGTATTGCCGCTGTCCGCGCCGCCGCGCCGGGGGCCACATTGGTGGTCGATGCCAACGAGGGCTGGCCGGAGAGCGACCTTGCGGCAAATCTCAAGGCCTGCGCGGCCGCCGGCGTGGTGCTGGTCGAGCAGCCTTTACCCGAGGGCCGCGACGACGCCCTCGCCCGCATCGCGCATCCCATCCCGATTTGCGCCGACGAGAGCGCGCATGACCGCGCCTCACTCGACGCGCTCAAGGGCAAATACGACGCGGTGAATATCAAACTCGACAAGGCCGGCGGTCTGACCGAGGCGCTGGCCATGGTGGAGGCCGCGCAGGCTGCGGGTCTGACCATCATGGCCGGCTGCATGGTGGCGACATCGCTGGCGATGGCCCCTGCGGTACTGCTGGCGCAGTCGGCACGCTTCACCGATCTCGACGGCCCGCTGCTGCTGGCGCAGGACCGTACGCCAGGGTTGCGCTACGACGGCAGCCTGGTTTTTCCGCCCGACGCGGCCTTGTGGGGCTGACGCTCCATCGGTTGGCCGCATGGTGAAGGTCACCTCCGGTACAAAACTACTGTTCCGGCGCGGAACTCTCATTTTGGCACAACCGGCTGAAATATTTCGCGATTTTCCGGAGCAAAGTGGTTAACCAAACCTTTCCGTCGGCCCCCAATTCAGATTAGACTTTGCCAATATGGCGCGCACGGGGATGAGCGCGCCCTAAACTGGGGTTCGGGGGATGTGGTTCAGGGGCACGTTGCTCGGCGCAGTCGCGGCGGCCACAGTCGCGTCATCGGTCGCATCGCCGGCCTCGGCAACGATGCGCATCGCCGAAGACCGCGGCGGCCAGATCGGCCATTACCTTCAGGCCTTCGCCATGCTGCGCACCTCCGGCGAAAAAGTCATGATCGACGGCAACTGCCTGTCGGCCTGCACTCTGGTGCTCGGCCTTATTCCGCGCGCGCGCATCTGCGCGACCTCGCGCGCCCGCTTCGGCTTCCATGCGGCCTGGATGCCTGACGCCGACGGCACGCCGGTCACGAGCCAGCTCGGCACGCAGGCCTTGTGGAATATCTATCCGAGCGACGTGCGCCGCTGGATCAACCGCAATGGCGGCCTGTCGCGCAAGATGATCTATCTGCAGGGCAGCGCCGTGCACTCGCTGGTGTCCGAATGCGGCGGCAAGCCGAATGAAACGCGGCGCGCCGAGGCCGCGACCAAGCGCAAGGCCGAGCGCCGCGCCGACACGCGCTTCGAGCGGCAGGTGTCAAAGCGCGTTGCCAGTTCGTCGCGCGGCGCGGTCCGCTACAGCGCCATAACCGCAGCCAACGATCGCCGCTAGCGCCATCGCCGCGTAGGCCCTGGTGCCGAACAGCCCGTAGAGCCAGCCCGACAGCGCCATCGCCGCGGCCATCGTGACGCCGAGGATGATCGCGAGATAACCCTGCGCGGTCGCCGCCTGCCCCGGCGGCGCATGGCGGCTGGTGAAGAACAGCGCGCCCAGATACGTCATGCCGAAGCTGAAGGCGTGCAGCATCTGCAGCAAGGGCAGCGCGTAGACCGGCGGATCGAACGCCATCGCCAGCCAGCGCAAAGCCCCGCCCGCGCCGCCGAGCACCAGCATCATGGTCGGCGTCAGCACCGCCGGCAGCCGCGCCGCGACCACGAACAGCACGATCTCCGCGACCACGCCCACCGACCACAGCGCGGCGATCGCCGTGCCGTCGAGCCCGGCCGCGCGCCAGTCGAGCGACGAGAAGCCGTAATAAACCGCGTGGCTCGACTGCGTCAGCCCGGCGGACAGCGCGACGACGAGGAAGGCGCGGTCGCGCAGCAGGCGTTTGGGCTGCGCCGCCGCGACCGCCCCCGGCTCGTGCGGCGGCAAAGGCCGCAGCATCACCGCCATGACGAGCGCGACCGCGCTTGCCGCCACGATGAACCAGATGAGATCGCGCGCCGCGACGATGTCGGCGACATAACCGGTGCCGAACACGCCGGCGATGAAGGCGACCGAGCCCCACAGCCGCACCATGCCGTAGGCGCGGCCGCGCGGGCCAAGCCCGCGCAGGGCGTAGGTCTCCAGGACCGGCATCACCGGCGTCGTCGCCAGCGACGTGACCGCGTAAGCGACAAAGATCAGCAGCCCGCCTTCGGCCATCGCCACGCTGCAATAGCCGGCAAGGCCGAGGCCGCACAGCATGACCAGCGTACCGCGCAGGGCGTCGCGGCGGTCGGCCTGCCGGGTGACCACGGGAATCGCCAGCACGCGCAGGATCTGCGGCGCCGCCAGCGTGATGCCGATCAGCAGCGCATCCACGCCCTTGGCCTTGAGCCAGACCGGGAAGAACGGCAGCACGATGCCGCTGAGCACGAACCAGGCGGCGTAGAACGCCCCGATCCGCGCCGCAAAGACGGTTTCGCTCGACAAATAAGGCGGCCGCATCGGCGGGGCTCGGCTCCGGCAGCCTGATTTTCGGGCCGAATCAACGGTGGTTGGCCGGTACCGAAGGCTGGCCGAATCAGGTCCGTTGATTGATAAACGCGGGAACCGAAATTGCCTATGGCTGCGAAGAAAAACGGGCGTCGCGGATGGTTGGGGAAAGCGTCAGCAGACGGCACGAGATGCCGGTCGAGCAGGTTGCCGAGGACGACTACCAGTCGTTCTGCGAGGCCCTGAGCTCGACGGCGCGAGGCCGCGCCTTCCTCGAGGAATTCGCCCGCCGCAACCGGCAGACCGATACGCGCGTGGTGCTGGCCGCGCTCGATCGTCTCGAGGACGCGGCGCGGGCCAAGTCGGCCGCCTCGCCCGAGGCGGACCGCATCCGCCAGGATCTGCGCGCCTTGCTGGACACCTTGCGCAGCGCGCGGCCGCAAACCGAGAACAGCCCGACCGCCATCAAGGCGGCGACGCTCGCCGCGCTCATCGATTTCGCGCAGGCGCGCATCGAGGCGCTGGTGCTGCCGGCCGCGCCGCGCGACGGCGACACCCTGGCCGCGGTGCCGGCGGAGGAGCAGCCCGAGCTGCCGATTCCGCATCCGGCCGCGGCCGCGCCGCTGGTGGCGCTGGTGCAGGCTCCGGTCGCGATCGAGGCGCCGCCCGCCGCCAATGACATCCAGCCATACGCGTCGCTGCAGGGCTATACGGTGCAGGCCTACGTGCCCTCGCCGGCGAAGCGGAAGACCGCGACCATCATTCCGATCGTCGAGTTCGATTATCGCGCCCATCAGAACGGGCGCACCGTGCCGACGCGCACCACGCCCGAAGAGAGCTGGACCAATCTGGCGCCGCCGCCGATCGCCATTCCGGCGATGATGCCGCCGATGCCCGAAGTCGAAGGTGCGGAAGCCCCGGCCGCTGCGCTGACCGTCGAGGTCAAGGTCGAGTTCAAGAAGGAAGTCGAGCCGTACGAATTGTGGCTCGATCCGCCGGCGGTCGCGACCGCCGCGCCGCAGATGGCGGAAACCACGGCCGTCGAAACGACGGCGCCGGCAGTGATGTCGCCGAATGAAATGACGTTCGAGCGCGCGGAAGCAGTATCCCCCACGGCGGCGATGACCGGCATGGCAATGACGGACATGGCAATGACGGATATGGCCGTGCCCGATGCCGTGGCCGATGCGGGCGCATCGCCATCCACCGCGACCGCCATCGGCACCATCGAAACGCTGATGCAGCAGATGGAGCAGATGGAGCAGGTCGCCGTGGCCGCTCCCGCCGTCAAGGGCCATGTAAACGGCCTTGCCGAAGCCCCCGATCCGCTGGCGCCGCTGATGGCGCTCAGCGAAGAAGAGCGCATCGCGCTGTTTACGTAACCTTCGTCATTCCGGGGCGCGCTGAAGGCGCGAACCGGAATGACGCATGGGCCCTAGCCCGCGATCAGCTTGGCGAACATCTCGACATCGACATTGCCGCCCGACAGGATGGCGACAACGGTCTTGCCGCGGATATCGACGACATTGTCGAGCTTGCCCGCCAGCAGCGAGGCAAGGCCGATGGCGCCGCCCGGTTCGACCACCAGCTTCAATTCCATGAAGGCGTAGCGCACGGCGGCGCCGACCTCGGCGTCGCTGGCGGCGATGCCCTGCCCGATCAGTTCCTTGTTGATCGGGAAGGTCCATTCGCCCGGCGTGTTGCTCATCAGCGCATCGCAGATCGAGCCGGTGATCTTCTCGTTGGCGACGCGCTCGCCGCGCACGAAAGAACGCAGCGTATCGTCGAAGCCTTCCGGCTCCGCGGTGAACAGCCGCGCCGAGGCCGCGCGCGACTTGATGCCGAGCGAGACGCCGGCGGCGAGCCCACCGCCCGAGGCGCCGACCACGACGATGTCCGGCTTGAGGCCGAGCTTGTCCAGGTCCTCGACGATCTCGACGCCGATGGTGCCCTGCCCGGCGATGATCATCGGATCGTCGTAGGGCGGCACCAACGTAGCGCCGCGCTCATCCACGAGGCGCTGCGCGATCAGCGCGCGATCCTCGCCGCCGGCGCGATCGTACAAAACGACTTCGGCGCCGTGGCCGCGCGTGCGTTCGATCTTCGCCTTCGGCGCATCGTCCGGCATCACGATGGTGGCGCGCATGCCGAGGAGCTTGGCCGCTGCGGCAACGCCCTGCGCATGATTACCCGACGAGTACGCGACGACGCCGGCGCCGCGCCTGTCGAGTGGAATCTGCGAGACGCGGTTATAGGCGCCGCGGAACTTGAACGAGCCGGTGCGCTGCAGGATCTCGGCCTTGAGAAAAACGCGCGCGCCGAGCCGCTCGTCGAGCACCGGCGCGTTGATCAGCGGCGTGCGCACGGCGACGCCCTTGAGGCGCGTCACGGCGCCTTCGACATCGGCGGCGGTCGGCAGCAGTTTCTGGTCGATGTGTCCCATGCGCAAAGGCTACGCCTGCCGGTGCGGCGCGGCAAGGGAACGCTTTATCTGTGGATTGGCGCGGAACCGGGCAATTATGCTGCGAAACGGCTGCGGTCCTTGCGCCGCAGCGGCCTCTGCGTCGCTTCCGTGACATGTTTGACGAAGCAGCGCGCGGTCGCCTCCCAGGTCAGACCTTCGGCGAAAGCACGGCACGCCGCTCTGTCGAGATCGAGTGCGCCGAGACAGGCGCGCCGCAGGTCGGCGTCGAGACAGCCGACCGGCGCACGGCCGATCACATCGCGCGGCGCATCGGCCGGAAACGCCGCGACCGGCACGCCGGACGCCAGCGCTTCGAGCAGCACCAGCCCGAACGTATCGGTCAGACTCGGGAAGACGAACACATCGGCCGAGGCGTAGATATCGGCGAGGTCCTCGCCATGCCTGGCACCGAGGAACACTGCGGCGGGATATGTCTTCGCCAGGCGCGCACGGTCCGGCCCATCGCCGACGACGACCTTGGTTCCCGGCAGATCGAGCTTGAGAAACTCCTCGAGGTTCTTCTCCACCGCGACGCGGCCGACGGTGAGAAAGATAGGCCGCGGCAAATCCAGCACACGCTGGCGCCGCGGATGAAACAAGTGCGCATCGACGCCGCGCTGCCAGAGCTTCACGTTGCGGAGGCCGCGGCCTTCGAGCTCGCCGACCAAAGTCGGCGTCGCCGCCAGCACCGCGGCGCTCTGCGAATGGAAACGGCGCAGCCACGCCCAGGTCAGATCGCCGGACCATTTCGGCGCCAGCGTGACGCGTTCGGACACGTAGTCGGGAAACCTCGTATGGAAGCTCGTGGTGAAAGGCAGGCCGCGGCGGAAACAGGCACGCCGCATGGCATGGCCGAGCGGACCCTCGGTGGCGATGTGAATGGCGTTCGGCCTGATGACATCGAGCCGCCGCTCCAGCGCCGACGCGCCGGCCAGCGCCAGCCGGATTTCCGGGTAGCTCGGCATCGGCAGCGTGCGGAATTCCGCCGGCGTCATGAACTCGATGGCGACGCCGAAACCGGCCGCTTCATGCGCCACCTGCCCCAGCGTACGCACCACGCCGTTGACCTGCGGGTGCCAGGCGTCGGTAACGATGAGAATTTTCATGACGTTCGTCTCTCCCCCCTCATGGTGAGGAGCGCTGCGCAGCAGCGCGTCTCGAACTATGAGGCCATCTCATCCTTCGAGACGCCGCGCTGACGCGCGGCTCCTCAGGATGAGGCCTTCGCTCACGCCGCCCGCGCTTGCGCCGGCAACAACACCGGCGCGCGCGCAAGACCGTCGCTGGTCCAGGTGATGATCTCGAAGCTGCCGTCCTGGTGCTCGGCCACCGCCGTGCAGCTCTCGACCCAGTCCCCGCAATTGATGTAGCGCAGGCCGAAATCGTCGTGCAGCGCCGCGGTGTGGATGTGGCCGCAAATCACGCCCTCGACCTTGTGCTTCTGCGCCTCGGTCGCCAGCGCCTTCTCGAAGGCGCCGATATAGTTGACGGCGTTCTTCACCTTCATCTTGGCCCACTTCGACAGCGACCAGTACGGCGCGCCGAAGACGCGGCGCATGGCGTTGAAGATGCGGTTGGCCTTGATGGCGAAGTCGTAGGCCTTGTCGCCGAGCAGCGCCAGCCAGCGCGCCTGCGTGACGACGAGATCGAACATGTCGCCATGCACGACCAGATAGCGCTTGCCGTCGGCGGCTTCGTGCACGGTATGCTCGACCACCTCGATGCCGCCGAAATGCGTGCCGTAGTAGTTGCGCAGGAATTCGTCGTGATTGCCCGGGATATAGACGACGCGGGCGCCCTTGCGCGCCTGGCGCAGCAGTTTCTGCACCACGTCGTTATGCGGCTGCGGCCAGTACCAGGACGAGCGCAGCGCCCAGCCATCGACGATGTCGCCGACGAGATAGACGGTGTCGGCTTCGTGGTGGCGCAGGAAATCGAGCAGTTTGTCGGCCTGGCAGCCCCTCGTACCGAGATGGATGTCGGAGATGAAAAGCGCGCGAAAGCGCCGCGGGACGGTTTCCGTCACGGCGTGTCACTCATCAGGTTGTGCTTCATGTCTCGCCCCCATAGCAAAAGCATGTGACAGTCGGATGACAGCGGTTTGCCCCCGTTACGCCGCGGCGTTCTGCGCCTCCGCCCGGCGAAAGCGCACCAGCGTATAAACACCGAAGGGCTTGACCTTGCGCCGTTCGATCAATTCGGCGCCGCCATGGCTCGCGGCCCAGTCCGCCAGCCGCTGGAACGGAAATTCCGGCCGCAGGCCGAGCTTGCGCGCCTTCTGCGCCAGCATCCGCTCGACGGCGGCGGCGAGGCCTTTCTCCGAATAGAGATGATTGACCAGGATGATCTGCCCGCCGGGGCGCAGCACCCGCGCGCATTCCGACAGCACGCGCTCCGGATTATCGACCAGCGTGATGACGAACTGGCCGACCACGCAGTCGAACGAGGCGTCGGGATAATCGAGCGCGCTCGCATCCATTACGCGCAATTCCCTGACGAAGGGATAGCGGCCGGTGGCGACGCGCTCGCGCGCACGCGCGATCATCGGCTCGGAAATGTCGATGCCGGTGATCTTTGTCGTCGCGTCGTAATCGTCGAACGACAGGCCGGTGCCGACGCCGATCTCGAGGATGCTGCCGCCGACATCATGCGCGGCTTTCGCCGCGGCGCGGCGGCCGTTGAGGAACACCGGCCCGCACAGCATGTCGTAAACCGGCGCCCATTTCGCATAGGCCTTTTCCATCACGTCTTTGGCGGGATCGCGCATATGCTCAAAGCCCCTCGAATCGTTGGCCCGGTCAATGGCGGCGGCTTAGCAAGCCCGTGCGACAGTCAGGCGACAGGACGTCGCGGCGGGCCCCGCGCCTCACCCTCCCTTCAGGGAGCGAACAATAAAGGAGCGCGCCCTTGACGGGCTGCGGCGCGGGCATTCTAACAGGCGCACGCACAACCGAAGCACGCGAGGAAAGCCCATGGATCTTGGTATTGCCGGCCGCAAGGCCATTGTCTGCGCATCGAGCCGCGGTCTCGGCAAGGCCTGCGCTCTCGCCCTCGCCGAGGCCGGTGTCGAAGTCGTCATCAACGGCCGCGACGCCAAGACGGTCGAGGCCACCGCCGCCGAGATCGCCAAGGCGACCGGCGTCAGGACGCATGCCGTGGTCGCCGACGTCGCGACACCCGAGGGCCAGAAGGCGCTGCTCGCCGCCTGCCCGGATCCCGATATCCTGGTGAACAACAATGGCGGCCCGCCGCCGCGCGACTTCCGCGAATTGTCACGCGACATGATCATCGACGGCGTCGTCGCCAACATGGTTGTGGCCATCGAGCTGACGCAGAAGGTCATCGACAAGATGACGGCGCGGCAGTTCGGCCGCATCGTCAACATCACATCGAGCTCGGTGAAGGCGCCGCTGCCCGGCCTCGATCTGTCGTCCGGCGCGCGCGCGGGGCTCACGGCTTTCTTCGCCGGCGTCGCCCGCACCGTCGCCGACAAGAACGTGACCATCAATTCGATCCAGCCCGGCGCCTTCGATACCGACCGCCTCAAGGGCATCCTGTCGGGCGCGGCCTCGCGCAGCGGCAAGTCGGTCGACGAGGCCGCCGCGGCGCGCAAGGCCACGATCCCGGCCAAGCGCTTCGGCACGCCGGAGGAATTCGGCGCCGCCTGCGCCTTCCTGTGCTCGGCGCAGGCCGGCTACATCACCGGCCAGAACCTGCTGATCGACGGCGGCACCATCCCGACCGCGTTTTAAGGTCGTCCGGCTCGCACTTGAGCAAAAAAAGGCCGGCGTCACCGCCGGCCTTTTTCATTGTCGCGTTGGCGAGGAAGCGATGGCTTACTTAAGATAGGCCTGCTTCACGCGCGCCGGCTCCTTGACGCCGAACTGGTAGCGCGCGCCGATCGAGATGATGTGGATGTGCGTGCTGACCGAGCCGGTGTAGGGCGCGACGCCGTTGAACCACGGATTGCCGGCGACCACGTTGATCGGCGTGTTCTTCACGTCGATGTAGGAGTAGCCGACATCGAGGTTGAGGCCGGGCATCGCAGCCGGCTTCCAGGAGAAGCCCGCCGAGTACCAGGTGCGGTCGTTGTCCGGCAGGCGCGGCGTGCGCTCGCGATCGCCGATCGGGCTCTTTTCGAAGCCGAGGCCGGCGCGGATGGTCCAGGCCGGGTCGAGCTTGTACTCGGCGCCGATCGAATAGAAGTGGCCGTCCTCATACTGGAACGGCAGCGTGATCGGCGCGCCGGTCGGGCCGAGCGCCGGGCCGCCCGCGCGCATGATCGCCGGAGTGCCGATGCGGCTCCAGTTCGACCACTCGTAACCCGCCATCACGGTCAGGCGATCGGTGATGCCCTGACGCAGACCGATGGTCAGGATGTCGGGCAGGTTCACCGTGGTATTGATGCCGCCATTCGTCGAAGCGCCGATGCCGCCCGACAGCGTGCCGTCGATCTTGTTGTTGAGGGCCGAGCGATAGCCGATGCCGAGGGTGGTGCTGGCGGTCGGCGTGATGGTCACGCCGGCGGTGAAGCCGTAGCCCCAGCCGGTGCCGTTGAGCGTAAGGTTCGGGCCGGCCAGACCCTGGGCGCTCTGGAAGTTCACCCACATATACTGCGCCTGGAAGCCGACGGCGACGCTGAGCCAGTCGGTCAGCTTGTAGGCGATGTTCGGGTTGAAGTTGTAAGTCGCGGCGTTGGTGTCCTGGGCATAGAAGTTGCCGGTGCCGCCCCACGGCGACGGGAAGTTCACGCCGAGGCCGAACGGCGCGTTGACCGCCATGCCGAGCCAGAGGCGATCGTTGAACTGATAGGAGATGTAGCTCGAGGGCACCACGGCGGCTTCGCCGCTGTTACTGACGACCTCGGTGCCGGCCGCGTTCTTGTGCTTGGCGTAAGGCAGGATCGCCGACATGCTGCCTTCCACGGTGAGACCGCGGAACTGAGTCATGGTCGCCGGGTTCCAGAACATCGACGACAGCGCGCCGCCCGCGGCGATGCCCGCGAAAGAAGTGCCCTGGCCATAGGCGCTCTGCTCGCGCAGCGCGAAGCCGCCGGCATTCGCCCCAACCGTCGCCGTCAGCAGCACGCCCACGCTGGCGCAACCGAGCAGAAGCGACTTCATCCCGCCTTTTTTGAACATTTGCCGTCCCCCAAAGTATCCGCCCAAGGACCCGCCCAAGGACCCGCCCAAGCGCCGCGCCATTAGTCCATTGGCGCTTTCATGGGCATCATCGTGCCGGGAGTCACGCATACTGGCAATCGTGACTCATCCCCCGCAGGGCTACTTAGGGGCGGAAAGATCGACAAAAGCTGGCGCTGTTGCATTCCAGTCACAGAATGCGTTTAAGGGCGAGAACCTTACGCGTTGTGCGATGCACAATGTTTATTCGCCATCACGAGCGGCGACGGAACGGCCAGGCCAGTTGCTGCAGGAAGCCAGCCGGCATCTCTTCGCGGATACCGATATCGACCGGCGGGCGGTAATCGCGTGCATTGTAGAACGTGCCGAACACATGATCCCAGATCATGATGTTCTCGGAGTAGTTCTTGTTGCCTTCGCGCAGGTCCTTGCTGTGATGCCAGCGGTGCAGCTCGGGGGTGTTGAACCACCACGACAGCGGCCCGAATTTCATGTCGACATTGCAATGCGTCAGCATGCCGACGAAGGCGGTGATCGCCGACAGCCAGATCAGCACTTCCATCGGCGCGCCGAGCGACAACAGGATCGCCATGCCGATGGCGATGCTCTTGAAGCTGTCGACGAAATGAAAACGCCCGGTGTTCACGATCCAGAGCCGCGTCACGCTGTGATGCACGGCATGGAAGCGCCACAGCCACGGCCATTCATGCGCGAGGCGATGCGCCCAATAGAGCCCGAACTCGGCGAGCGCGATGGCCAGCGCGACCTGCGCCGCCATCGGCCACGTCCGCGGCCAGATGCCGTAGCCCGGCTCCGCCGCCGGCGTCACATATGTCGAAATGCCGATGACCGCCGAGAAGATCACCGCCGCTTCGACCACGCCCTTGCTGGTCAGCGTATGCGCGATGTTGGCGAAGGTCTGGCCATCATTGTCGTTCCACACCGGCTCGTGCGGCATGGTCCGCTCGAGAACGTACAGGCTGACCGCCAGCACCAGATAGGCGACGTTGAAGAACACCGCCGGCCAGCCGATGGCGAAGCCGATCGCCTGAATGCCCATGGCGGTCGCCAGCAGCCCGGGCCAGGCGAGCCATGAGATCGTGTTGCGCAGGAAGCCGGGTGCGGCGGCGGGAAGCGTCGAGTCGGACATGATGCGAATTTAGTGCGCTGCAGCGGACCGCGCCAGAGCAGGCGCCCCATCCGGCGCGCCGCTAAAGGGCAAGAATCTCGCCGCGGTTTTGCAAACAGCGCCGCAACCGGGTCTTTTCGACGTCGGAAAGAGTACCAGCGATCATATACTGGGAGTGCTCTGGACGGCCGAAGAATTCCGGCGCCCAAGGTAGCCAGTTGCTGCGATCAAGATTGAACCTAACGGCGCTCGGAAGATCCAATTCATTGAGCCGCGAGGCATTCATAATGATTAGGTCAATACGACGGCGCTTGTTCGATTCCAGCTTCGTCGTTCCGTAATAAACACGGACGCGGCCATGGTCGGTTTTCGTGTTACGCTCTATTTCTCGGACCAAAGCGGGTCGAACAGTGTCGCTAAGCTGCATCGTTCCGTTACCGCGCGGAAGCCTGCACCAAACGATTTGGTGAAGCCGCGGTAGCGTCGATATCGGAAAGTAATTATAGCCCGTCCCCATCAGGGGTTGTGCTTACCACGACTCCTTCTCGACAGTCACCCACTCGCCGTCTCGAAATTCATCCTTTAGCAGATCGTCGATTTTCCGAACCTGCTCTTCGGTGACGTCGTCGTGATAGTCCACCACAAACCCATCGTGGTTTGCCGGCTTGCGTAATGGAGTGTTCATGGTGCCCGTCCTGTCGCTTGCCTGAATCGAGCGCACGTCACCGCAAGCTGACTCTCCAGAGTCGCCTGCCCATGGTAAATGGTAGGTTAAGATGCGTTGGCCTTCCCGGCACAAGACCGCATTGGCTACGGTTCTTGTATCGATCATCTCAAGCGCGTGAGCCGGTTGCAATACGCACATGTGCTGATCCTTGCCGGACGGTTTATATGCATCAATAACGCAAATGACAATGCATAGATCCATAAAATATTGTGATGTTTTTGTGTCAGCCTTGTTCTCAGGGCCATTGAGGACGCGAACACGCCTCGGCAAGGAGGGCCAGGTCCCGGAAGCTGCCATTCATCCCGCACACCGCAGCACCGCCAGAATGCCGTCGATCGATGCGCCGGCATCCTGCCGGATCACGACCGGCTCGATTTCCTCGATGCTGAACCCGTTCGCTTCTGCCAGCCTTCGGATGTAATCCGCCGAATGCGCGAAGTGGAACGTCTCGCGGCAGGCGATGTCGGCGTCCGCCGAAGCCTCGACCGAGAAACAGAACAGACCGTTCCCGCTCAGCGCGCGCCGCACGTGCTGAAACACCGGCGCCAGATCGCCGATATAGATGAACACGTCGGCGGCGACGACCACGTCGCAGCGCGCCTGCCGCGCTTCCAGGAAGGCGACCAGCTCGCCGCAGACCAACTCGTCATAAATGCCGCGCTGCTTCGCCTTCTCCAGCATCTTCGGCGAGAGATCGACGCCAGTCATGCGGCGTTTGAGCGACACGACTTGCTCGCCAACGAGCCCAGTGCCGCAGCCGAGATCGACAATGTCGAGGCCGCCGGTCGCACCATGACGCCTGAGCGCGTCGGCCAGCCGGGCCGGAATCGAATATTGGAGATCCTCGACCAGACTGCGGTCGAAGGTGTCGGCATATTGATCGAACGCCGCGACGACACTCGCGGCCGGCGTCGCCGCCGGAACGGGCGCGGCGCCGAGCGCCGCCAGATGCAGCGTAACCTGCGCTTCATCGACGCCATGCTTCACCGCCGCGCGATAGGCGGCGATGGCCTCGTCCTTGCGCTTCAATTGCGCCAGCGACAGCGCGCGCCCGAGCCAGGCCGCGGGAATGTCGGCGGTCAGCGCCAGCGCCTTGTCATAGGCGATCAGCGCCTTCTCGCTGTCCTTGGCGAGCGACAGGACGCCGCCCAACCCGACCCAGGCTTCGGCGAAGTCCGGCTTGAGGCCGGCCGCGCGGTTGAAGGCGTCGGCCGCCTCCTGAAAACGCCGGAGCACGTTGCAGGAGACGCCGCGCCCGTTCCAGGCCTCGGCGGCGCGTTCGTCGATCGCCAATGCCTTGTCGTAAGAGCCGATCGCCTCCTCGTGCCGGCCGAGGGCCGCCAGCACATTGCCGGTGTTGGCCAGCGCGCCGGCATGGTCGGGCTTGAGCGCCAGTGCCTTGCCGAAAGCCGCCAGCGCCTCGTCGTGGCGGCGCAATGCGTTGAGCACGGTGCCGCGGTTGCTCCAGGTGTCGGCGACGTTCGGATTGATGGCGAGCGCGCGGTCGAAACTGTCCAGCGCCTCCGCGGGGCGCTTCAGCGCCTTGAGCACGATGCCGAGATTGTAATGGCTGGCGTCGGAATTGCCGTTGATCGCGATGGCCGACTTGATGGCGCGCTCGGCCTCGCCGAACTTGCCGGCGCTGGTCAGCACCATGCCGAGCAGGTTGAGTGCCGCGAGATGCTGCGGCGCCTGCGTCAGCAGGTTTTTGAACTGGCGCTCGGCATCGTCAAGTTTGCCGGCTTGAAACGAACCGATGGCGAGCCGCAGCAGATCGTCATCGGACGGCATTGCTTTTTCCATTCCGGTCGCCACCAAACACCTGCGCCACGAACTGCGGATAGAGCCCTTCGAGCTGCGGCGCCACCTTCTCCCGCATCAGGGCGAGCGTTTCCGGCGTCGGCGCCGGCGTCTCCGGCACCTTGTCCGGGCGATCGAAATCGAACCCCGTGTGCTCGATCACCTCCTCGACCGTATGGCCCGGATGCACGCTTTTGAGCGTGAAGCGGCCACCCGCGAAGGTGAACAGGCAGCGGTTGGTGATGAGCGCGACCGGGCCGCCGGTGCGGTGGACATTCGGCTCGCTCCGGCCCGCGGCGCTGATGAAATCGACCTTGGGCACCAAAGTACGGCGCGAATGCTCGGTGCGGAACAGGATCACCTTGGGCACGACATAATAAAGATGCGCCGAGCCGTAGGAGCCGGGAAAGCGCACCTTGGGATGGTCGTGGTCGCCGATCTCGACGAGGTTGATGTTGCCCTCGCCGTCGATCTGGCCGCCCGACAGGAAGAACACGTCGATGCGGCCCTGCCCGGCGCAGTCGAACAGTTCGCGCCCGCCATCGGTCCAGAAGGTGTGCTGGCTGCTGCCGAGCAATGACACATAGGGCCGGTTGGTGCCCTTGAGCTTGCCGCGCTCGCGCGCCAGCAACGCCGCCGTCGCCGGGATCGGCGAAGCATTGCCGACGGCGACATGGCGCACGTCGCCGATGATGGCGGCGATCTGGTCGGCGAGCAATTCTTCGGGGAGGAAGGTCATCGGTCTCTCGGTCGTCATGCCCGGCCTAGTGCCGGGCATCCACGACTTCCTTGTTTCAAGACGTGAATGGCCGGGACAAGCCCGGCCATGACAGTGTTATGCAGGCTCCGTTACGTGCACATACTTCCCGAGATACTCCGTAAACCCCTCCTCGCTCGCCGCCATCCTGGCGTACATCGCAAGGTGCTCGACATCGGCCCGATAGTGATCGGGCAGCGGCAACGGCCAGGCGCCGTTCTCCGCGATGGCGATGGCATCGACATAGAAACCCGGCAGCGTGCCGGCGGCATAAAGCGGATCGTCGAGCAGATTGCGCTTCTCGATCTTCTCGACAGTGACGATGGTGCGTTGCGACGCGTGCGCCATGGTCACGAGCTCGCGCTGGCGTCCGATCCAGACATTGCCGAATTCGTCGGCCAGCGGCGCATGAAACAGGGCAACGTCTGGCCTGATCGCCGGCAGCAGCACGATCGGATCGGAATTGCCGAACGGACTATCGATCACTTTCCAGTCGTCGCGATACTTCAATACGTCCGAGCCGATGAGGCCGCGCAACGGCATGAACGGCACGCCCTTCTCCGCCGCCTGAAGCGCGGCATGCAGCGCCGGACAGGTGGCGTCCTTCATCCGGATCGCACCCGACAGCACCGCGGCGGTGAAGCGCGGCGCCGGTCCGAGTTCGCCGAGGCCGACCGCGCTCGTCTCCAGCGTCGCGACGCAGCCGGCGCCGATCAGCATGTCGGCCTGCATCGACGAGGTCGGCAGCGCCACCAAGTGCAGGTTCTTCACGCCGCGCCGGACGAGCGCGCGGGTCGCCGCCATCGGCACGCCGCAGACTTCGCGCGGCACGACGAGCATCGCGCCGTCGATGATGGAGGAAACCGCGTCGTCCAGGGACTGCACGAGAGACATTGTTCGGATCCCGGCTTCTGATGTCCGGCCCACCTTAGGGTGGGCCGCCGGCAGGCGTCATAGCGCAGCCGTCATGGCACCCCTGCCCTTGAAAGGTCCACTCAATTCTGCGACGCCATCGGCATGGACACGCTGCAGCAGAAGCTCGCCGCCGGGCGCTTCGTCATCACCGCGGAGATCACCCCGCCGGTGTCGTTCGACCGCGCCGATCTCGTCGCCAAGGCGGCGCCGCTCAAGGGCCTCGCCGACGCGGTCAATGTCACCGACGGCGCCGGCGCCCGCCCGCACATGGCCGCGCTCGGCGCCGCCGCGATCCTGATCCAGGAAGGCATCGAGCCGATCCTCCAGCTCACCTGCCGCGACCGCAACCGCATCGCGCTGCAGAGCGACCTGATGGGCGCGGCCGCGCTCGGCATCGCCAACTTGTTGATCCTGCGCGGCGACGACCCATCCGCCGGCGACCAGCCCGACGCCAAGGGCGTGTTCGATCTCGACGCCCGCGGCCTGCTCGAGACCGCGCGCAAGCTGCGCGACACGAACGAACTGCCGAGCGGCCGCAAGGTCGCCGGCACCGCCGCCTTCTTCCTCGGCGCCGCCGATGCGCCGATCGACCCGCCGCCGGGCTGGGAGCCCAAGAGCCTGGCCGGCAAGGTCGCCGGCGGCGCGCAGTTCGCCCAGACCCAGTTCTGCATGGATCCGGACGTCGTCGCCCGCTACACGGCGCGGCTCGCCGAGCACGGGCTTGTTGGCCAAGGTTCTGGCGACCTCAAGCTCATCGTCGGCATCGCGCCTTTGCGCTCGGCGAAATCGGCGCGCTGGATGCGCGAGAAATTGTTCGGCACCATCATTCCGGATGCCACCGTCGCCCGCCTCGAGGCCGCCGCCGATCCGGCCGCCGAGGGCCGGTCCATCGCCGTGGACCTGATCGCGGCGCTCGCCGAAAACCCCCGTGTCGCCGGCGTTCACATCATGGCGCCCAACAATGACGAGGCCGTGCCGGCGGTGATCCACGGCGCGCGGGCGCGGATCAAGCGCTGACCGCGCCGGCGCATTCACGCCGCACGCGCCTGCCTATTCCCTCCCCTTGCCCCGCGCCTTGCGTCATCGCATAGTCGCGCGCTTTTGCCAGACGGCAATAATGACAAACGGATCAAGGGAGACTGAAGTATGAAGCTCGTCCGCTACGGCGCAGCCGGCCGCGAAAAGCCCGGCATCATCGCAGAGGACGGCAAGATCCGCGACCTGTCGCGCGTCGTGAAGGACATCGACGGCGCCATGCTGGCCTCGGGCGGTCTCGCCAAGATCAAGAAGCTCAATCTCAAGCGCATGAAGCCGGTCGCGGGCAAGCCGCGTCTCGGCGCCTGCTTCGGCAATGTGCGCAACCTCGTCGCCATCGGCCTCAACTACTCCGACCACGCCGCCGAGGCCGGCCTGCCCGTGCCGAAGGAGCCGGTGATCTTCTGGAAGCACACTTCGTCGATCTGCGGCCCGAACGACGACACCATCGTGCCGAAGGAATCGCTGAAGCTCGATTGGGAAATCGAACTCGGCATCGTCATCGGCAAGCGCGCGCGCTACCTCGAGAAGAACAAGGCCAAGGACGCCATCGCCGGCTACTTCCTCGCCAACGACGTCTCCGAGCGCAATTTCCAGATCGAGCGCTCCGGCGGCCAGTGGGGCAAGGGCAAGAGCTGCGAGACCTTCGCGCCGATCGGCCCGTGGTTCGTCACCAAGGACGAGATGAAGAACCCGCAGAACCTGAACATGTGGCTCGACGTCAACGGCGAGCCGCGCCAGCGCGGCAACACCAGGACCATGGTGTTCGATTGCGAGTTCATCGTCTGGTACTGCTCGCAGATGTTCGTCCTGGAGCCGGGCGACATCATCATCACCGGCACGCCGCCGGGCGTCGGCCTCGGCATGAAGCCGCCGCAGTTCCTCAAAGCGGGCGACGTCGTCACCCTCGGCATCGACGGCCTCGGCGAGCAGAAGCAGAAGGTCGTGGCGTTCAAGAAATAAGACTCGCGTAGCGGCGAACTCTCTTCCCCTCTCCCTTGGGGGAGAGGGTGGCGCGCGTAGCGCGCCGGGAGAGGGGTGACTGTCTATCCAGAGTCACTTGCCCCCTCTCCCCAACCCTCTCCCCCAAGGGGAGAGGGAGCGCGCCGAGCAAGCGGCTCCTCCGCTCGTCCCCGCGCAAAAGCGCGAAGCGGGTCTTGCGCTAAAAGCGGGGACCCGCCTGCGCTGACGCTTCGGCGGGCTCCTCAGGATGAGGCTTCCCCCCTATCTAATCCGCTCCGCCCAGTACGGCACCCACGGCGGCCGGTCACTTCCCAAACTCCTGATCCTCGGCCCCACCCACTCCGCGCGCTTGGTCAACTCCGTCACCGCCCACACCAGCGCATCGAGCCGGTCCGGCGAGCCGCCGCCCGACAGGCCGCCGACGCCGAAGTCGCACATCTGATCCTCCAGCTCGGCAAAGCCCGCGCCGACATGCTTCACCTTGCCTTGCGTGTACATCGTCGCGATGGGCTCGGCGCGCAGATACTTGCCGCGCGTGGCGTGCACCTCCTTCACCGGCACTGCGCGATCCACTTGGCTGAGCACCGCTTTCACCATGTCGCCGCCCTGGTTGACCTCGGCGACGATCGCATCGGCCTCGAGCCGCCGGTACAAGGCGATCGCGCGCATCGCCCAGCCATCCGGCGGCAAGCCCTGCACGGTCGCATCCTCCAGCACATAAATGACGCCGCCTTCGGCGATGCCGGCGGCGACAATGCCGCAGGCGTCGGCGCCGGTCCGCGACGAGGCCGGCGGGTCGATGCCGACGACAACGCGCTGCAGCCCCGGCGCCGCGTCCACGCGCGCCTTCTCGATCGTCTCGCGCGACCACAGCGCATCGACGCGGTCCTCGATGATCTCGCCGTCGATCTCCTGCCGCCCCAGCCGCGTGCCGGCATAGCGGCCGATCACCGCCTCGATGAAGGCCGGCGACAGATGCGCGGCATTGGCGTGCGTGCCGGCGCGCGTCACCGCGGTGCGCGGATCGGCGACCAGCCGCTTGATCAGCGCGATCGGTTTCGGCGTCGTGGTGACGAGCTGGCGCGGCTGCGGCCCCAGCCGCAGGCCGAACTGGAGATTGTCGAAGGTCTCGTCCGGCAAGCGCCACTTGGCGAGTTCGTCGCACCAGGCGGCGTCGAACTGCGGGCCGCGCAGCTGCTCGGGATCGTCGGCCGAGAATGTCGTCGCCACCGCGCCGTTCAGCCATTCGAGCCGCCGCCGCGTCGAGGTCCAGACCGGCCGCTCGCCGCGCGGCGCGTGGCGCAGGATGCCGGAGGGCCCCTCCACCATCACCTCGCGCGCGTCGTGCGCGGTCTCGCCGACCAGCGCGATGTGCAGCGCGCGCCGTGAAGCATAAGGCGGCGCGGCGGCCACCTGCGCCCGCACCCACTCCGCGCCGAGCCGCGTCTTGCCGGCGCCGCGCCCGCCGAGCATGAGCCAGGTCGTCCAGTCGCCGCCATTCCTGGCGTGCGCCGGCGGCTCCTGATGGCGATGCGCCAGCGTGATGAAGTCGCGGTCAAGCGCCGCCAGAAGCTGCGGCGGCAGGCTCCTGAGCATCTCCCGCGTCGGCGCGGCTTTCGATGAACGCGTCAATGCGGCGCGCAAGGTCGTCACGGAAGGCATCGAGATCGGCGGGCATGTCTGAAAGGTCGTCATGGCTCGGTCCATTCAATGAAGCGCGCAGGCGCTGCAAGCGGTTGAAGGCTTCGGTGAGAATGCTCAGCGCGCGCGCTGTCTGCAGATGATGTTTGGGCAGCAGCTTGCCGTCGCGGCGCACCGCCTCGAACTCGTCGATATGCGCCGTGACGATGCGGATGAAGCGCGCGATGGGGTCGTCGCTGCCAGAAGCGCCTCCTTCCTTTTCCCCTCCCCCCGTTCGCTCTTCGAACGGTGGGGAGGGGTTAGGGGTGGGGGGCAGCAGCGCTTTCGGTTCAGCGCATGTTTGCGACGATGAAGAAGATTCCCCCCACCCCGTTTCGTCTCGCTCTCGCTCGCCGAAACGACCCTCCCCACCGCCATCGCGCGTCGAAGACGCGCGTAACCGCGCTGATGGCGGGGGGAGGGAAAGAGAAGCCTCCAACTCCTCCACCTCCGCCAGCAATGTCGCCAAAGGCGGCAGACCTTGCGGCGGCGGCACGAAGCGCACCCAGCCTTCGCGCGGCCCCATGCGGCGGATGACGGATTCGTTGATGCCGACATCGAGCCCGATCTGGCAGATGGGCTGGTCGGTCGTCTCGTAGAGCCGCTTCACATGCGCCTGCAGTTCCGGCGTCATGCGCGTGCGCGTCGGCGATGGCGTGCCGGGCACCGGCCCGCCTTTGGCTGTTTTTTTCGCCGGCGGTCGTCGCGCGGGACTTTTCTTGGCTGCCGGGCGGCGCGCGACCTTGCGCGCCGGTTTGCGGGAAACGGCAGCCGCGCCGACGCGGACACGGCGAATCCTGGCCACAGGCATCCTGACCATGACGAACTCCTGATGGGGTGATGTGTCTGAAAAACACAGGCGGCCGGCCGGGAGCACAAAGGCTCATCCGGGCGCAGGGCGCCAGCGTGCAGGAAAACTACCCTAGGAGCGTGACGCTGTCAAGGACTATTATCAGCGCCGGTTCCCTGCCCGCGGGTCCGATACGTCAGCCCTGCTGACTTGCCGCGGACATAGTTGGTCCCTAGCTTCAGATCATCATCGGCACAGCGAACCTGGGCGTCGGTGGCTGAGAGACACGACCGTGCTCTCGCCTGATCCGACAAAAGGGAGCGCGCCATGCCGCAGACGCAGACCGCCAGCATTCAGAACACCGAGATCGACCGGCCGCAATGCCCCGATTGCCAGGCGGCGATGTGGCTCGCCTGCGTCTCGCGCGACGGAGTCGGCAAGGAGTATCGCAAGTTCGAATGCCCGGTGTGCGAGGTTTCGACCCGCCGCGCCAACGAAATCGCAGGCCCGACCATCCAGTTCTGAGGCGTGGTTCCTCTTTCCGGCCCGCGCGCGCTCAACAACGGCGCTCACCCTGAGCCGCGTCGCCCAGCATCGCGGGTTACTTGGCAACGCGGAGCTTGGTCAGACTGGTGCCGATGGCGCTGAATACGGTGCCGATGCCGCTCGCGCTGGTCACCGTGAAAAACTTGGAACTGTCAAACATCTTGTCTTTCGAGCCGGCGCAGTTCTGCAACAAGATCGAGGTCGGGTCGCCGTCCGTATTCACATGGATCGTGTAGATGATGACGCCGGCATTTTTGGCGTTGGCGCAGGTGCCCGTACCTGAACCTGTCAGATACATCCGATTGTCCACCGAAACACTTGTGTTCATGCCATCGCCGTACCAGCGATCCTGGGTGTTCAGGCCATCCGACATCAGGATGATGATGTCCTGATAGGTGTAGTTGCTGTCCTTGCTTGGTGCCGAGAGCGGGCCGCCGCCGGCCAGGGCCTGCCAGGCCCAGACGAGACCGATCGGCTGGTTTGTCGCGCCGTTAGGCTGCATCGCGTCAACCAGATTGCCCAGCGCTGTCCAGTCATAGGAGAGACCCATCATGGCCGCGGGGCAGGCATTGTATTGCTCGGCGGGCCATAGCGAATTTGCAGATCCGTCCGGTGCCGTGACGACCTGATCCCACGTCGAGGTGCCGGGCCCGGTGCCCGAGGGCCCTCTGTCAGTAACGCAGCCATTCCATGCATTGTGATTGGCCTTGACCCAATTGCCGAAGCATATGCTTCCGAACTGCCAGCCGCTGCAGTACATATTTGCCGCGTCCCATGCCGTCCAATCGATATAGCCTGCGGCGTAGTTGCTGGATCCGATATTGACGTCCCTGGCGAACGGGATAATCGCCACATAGACATCCCCGTTGACCGACGCGGCGCCTTTGAGCTGATTCAGCAGATCCTTGGTCGCCGCTTTCAGCGCGGTCATCTTGCCGAAAAACGCCATCGATCCGGTGTTGTCGAGCGCGAGGGCAACGCGAAGCCGGGTGCTGCCCCACGCCGTCGTCGAGGTGCCGCTGACAGTAATCGTATTGTAGCCGAAGACACCCAGGAAAGTGGTGGGCACGAGGACCGAACCATTGACCACGACCTTTGAACCGTCGGTCGTGGTGTATGAGGCGGTAATGGTGGGGCTCTTGGCCTCAGCCCGGGTGAACAACGCCGTGAAATAAGCCGACGCCTTCGCGTTCAGTTCGGAGCTGCTCAGACTGGCCGCGTCACGCGCGAGCATGAGCGCCGTGGAGTCCAGCGCCGACTGCAGCGCAGCTTTGACGCTATTCGCGTGGCTATAGTCCACGCTGTACCCGACCACGCCGACGAGCGGCAGCGTCGCCAATGCGAACGTGATGGCGACATTGCCGCCGCGGTCGCGGCGCAATCTGGACCAGCCATCGCGCAGTCTTTCTAGGACACTGACCTTGCCTGACTTCATCGCACTCGTCCCTTGCGAAGACGATCGACACTAGGGCGTCAGAATTTAATGCAACGTATATTGAACCCGCGGGCGAAACGCAGAAAACGCAACCGGAAAGCCATCCGCCTGTTTGATCGCTGTGTTCTTTCAATGCGCTAGACGGTTAAGCAAAACGAAAGACAGGTTGAAAAAAAAGCAGCATAAAATAACGCAATTCGACAGCGACACGCTGACTGCAGGTATTGGCTTCCGGTCAACCTCGGTCGGCACACGGTCCGCCCTCTCCGCCTACGTTCGAAGCATGGAGGGGCCGGAGATGGTCATTATCGAATCAAGTCACGAGATCATTTGTCCGCGCTGCAAACACAACGCGACCGTGCGGCGCGCTTCTCCCGGGCTCAACGGCAATCATGCGATCGAATGGACGCTGGCCTGCCATTCCTGCGGTCATGAGTGGGAAGAAGCCATCGTTGTTACGTCCGACAAGTTCGGATCGGCAAGCAGGCTGAAGGCGGCGTGAAGTCGGCCTGAAGGCTGCACCCCATAACAACGGACATCAACCTGAGAAGGGCCGCATCACCCTCTGGTCATCCCCGCGAAGGCGGGGATCCAGCCCCTAAAGTTTCGCTGTCGGCGCTAGACTTACCGGACAATCCATGAGGCAATTTAGCGAACCATGCCGCACAGGTACTTCCGCTAATGCTAATCATGGATGCCCGAAGCTGCCTGATGCGGCCCCAGAAGCCATCTTGTCCATTTAGAAATTCATCGTGTGCGTTAGTTTTCAAGTCATGGTCAAGACGATACGCATCGTAATATCGACCCGAAACGGCGCCGACCGCCCGCTATCCCGGACGACCTTCAATTCGCGTGAGTTCTTGATAATTCCTCATTGTATACGGCTTGCTGTCACGCAAGCACCGAGCGATCCAACCAAAGATTTCTGAGAACGCGGTACTCTGTGTTTTCAAATCTTGCAGATGATCCCAGTCTAGCCCAGGCCGAACAGTTCCGGCCGTAAGCGTATTATCCTTTCGTTGTTCGGCAATTTTCTCGAACTCTTCTTCCGTCATCTTCATGAGCTCGTCAGCCGACGGAAGCGACGCCAATTCATCACGAGAAAAATCAAATGTAGATATAGCTACCCCATAAGATGTCCCAAGACGCCTCAACTCTTTACTTAGCAGCGCGTCTGATACCGGGCATGCCACAACAAGCGCGGCCGAATGCGCCCATTTTGAATTACTAACACATTGGAAAAAGAATTCACGAAACGTCGAGAACGAGAGATCAACTTTGAGTTCAACGCTCGTCAAAAGGAAAGGTTGCTCGCCCAACCCACGCCTGACATCAAGCACCGCGCTATCGAGAAAAAAACCACTATCACCGCTTTCGCCTGCCATCCAATCCAACACCACAACATCGGGGAATTTCCACTTGTTCACCCCGGCCCTTTGGCGCTGAGCAATCACGTGCTCGATATGGACGGGAAAGCGATTGTCAAGCGTTGCATACCGAATAAAGAACGCACGAAATTTTTCTTCAAGCTGATCGTTCCTCGCGCCCCCTTCTTGGAGAGGCGCAACATCCGATTCCGCACTTTGCACCGCATCATCTTCAATTTTCGTTGCCTGCTGTACTGCTGGCAGACGATAGTAGCCGAAACGCCCTTCCCGTCTGGCAATTGGGGAAGTCGGGTCCTTAGCAAGGATGGAAAAAGTGGGAGGAAATGACGTTTCGGTATAACTGCCAACCACCATCGGGCGGATGCGTTCGAGAAGCTCCGTTCCCGATAGCGCATGGTCGGGGTGGTCGGGAAGAATATTTCTCGTTTCAAGGATGTGGCGGATTTGTTCTCTAAGGGTCATGGGAACGCTCGCTAATGCCGGCGGCGATGGTTGCGCGCCCTCAGGCGCTTCGACCGTGGTCAGCTAACGGACTCATCTTGAACGGGGAGGCAATCGTCCGCAACGGTCTCATGCCCTATGCAATAAACCCCGCCTATCCCACAGCGCAGGCGCGAGATTCCACGGCAGCTAGTTCGGTCTATTTTAAGGGTGAAAATTTACCTGAGTAGGATGACTGCCTTCACCACAGCACTGCCACCAACAAAAAAAACCGGGGTTTCGCTTGAGCGCCTTCTGCGCCCCAGCTTGGCAGAAACTTAGAAGCGGTAGTTCAGGTCGGCGCGAACAAGGTGCGACTTGAAGGTCACGCGTGCTGAAAACACCAGTCAGCTTCAAGAAGCTCGTCCTTGCGGCCGAACTGGCGACACTCGATACTTCTTCTATAAGTTGTGCTCACAATGCTCGCGCGTTTATGTGCAAAAACTGCACAAAATCTCTTGCCATGTGCAATAATTGCACTATTCTGGACCCCGCTCGATGCCGTATCGCCCGGCTCACCAACGCGGCCTTGTATGTCTACGGCGGCCAGGCCGAGCACCCGCCGCCGCACTGTCACTTGCGCGGGCCGGACAGCGACTGCTCGATCGAACTGGCGAGCCTCACCGTGATGAAGGGCCAATGCCGGCGGTCCGATCTGAGCGAAGCCGTCGCGTGGCTGTCGGAGCCGGCGAACTACGCCCTGATGATGAGCGCATGGAGAAGACTGAATGAGCGCGAGTGACATCATTGACACGGGTATGGCGATGCCCCGCGTGGCGTCCGTCCGCGCGCTGTCCGGCGCCAAGGTCGAAGTCGTATGGGCGGCAGGCAACCGCAGCGGCAGGAGCGAAGTGATCGACCTTGCGCCGATCATCGCCACCTACACCGTCTTCCGGCCGCTTCGGAGCAATGACGCGCTGTTCGGCACCGTGAAGGTCATCGAGAACGGCAGCGTCGTCGCCTGGGACGGCAATGATCTCGAACTAACGGCGGAAGCCCTCGAAGGCCTCGCGGAGCAAGCTATGACTCCGTCGGAGTTTGCCGCGTTCATGAAACGCTTCGACCTGACCGAAACAGCGATGGCAGCGATCCTCGGTTACAGCCGCCGTCAGATCGGCTACTTCAAGACCGTCGGACCGATCCCGCGCGTTGTTGCGCTGGCCTGCAAGGGATACGCGTTCGAGCAACTCGAAAAGAGCGGGCAATGGCCACAAAGCCCTTCGCTGCTGCCGGGCTGACACTTGAGCCGGCCAGCTTCCCTTACCGAATAAACAAACGAAAAAACCCCGGGGTTGCCCCCGGGGTTTCGCTTGGGTGCTTTCTGCGCCCGCAGCTTTGCAGAAACTTAGAAGCGGTAGTTCAAACCGGCGCGGACGAGGTGCGACTTGAAGGTCACGTCGTTGCCCGGGGTGCCGCCCGAGACCGAGCCGAGGTCGGCATAGAGATATTCGACCTTGGTGGTCCAGTTGGCGAGCAGCGCGTATTCGACGCCGCCGCCCACGGTCCAGCCGACCTTGCTCTTCGACCAGTCGCCGCCGAAAGCCGGCGTCGCCTTGATGTTGCCGTAGGCCAGACCGCCGGTGAAGTAAGGCAGCCAGCGATCCCAGCCGGCGTAGCCGATGCGGCCGCGGCCGGTGCCGAACCAGGTCAGCTTGCTTTCGCAGCCCGCGCCGGCGCACACGCCGGTGCCGCTGGAGTCCGAGCCCTTCATGCCGCTGTAGTCGAAGTCGGCCTCGAGGCCCCAGACCCAGGTGCCGGTCTGCAGGTTGTAACCGAGCTGGACGCCGCCGATGAAACCCTTCGGCTTGGTCGAGCCGGTGCCGCCGGCGCCCGACCAGTCGGACTTGCCGAAGCCGTAGCCGGCGTTGATGCCGGCGTAGAAGCCGGTCCAGTTGTAGTACGTCGGCGCATAGATCGGCGCCTTGTAGGACGGACGCGGCAGATCAGCGGCGAACGACGGCGCTGCCATCGTCGCGACGAACAGGCCGGCAGTGATTGCCATCGATAGACGCTTCATTTCGAGATCTCCATGTTAGCCAGAACCGCTTCTCGGTCCTGACGCTTAACCCCCACGACCCGCGCCGGCGCCTGCCGCCGCGGGGACCAGCCGACGGGCTGGCGAATTGCGCATACGCGCCGGAACGGACCGCGTATGGTTAATAGACATGGACCAGGCTTGGTTAAGGGCGAGTTAAATGACAAAAGCCCCGATAAAACAGGGCTTTTTCAAACAGCCGAGGCGCGCCTCGCCGCGACTCGGAATAAACAACGCCGCGCCGACGCGCTTGTAAAAACCGAATAAACAACCGCCCCCCCGCACGCGCTCGCGCGGCGCGTGTGGCGGGCGCGCGCGACGCGCTAGCCCACCCTCGCCCTAAGCACCGCCTCGATCGAGACGCGCGACCAGTCGGCGACGCCGTCGAGGAAGCTCTTGTACGACGCGTGCACCTTGCCGGCGATGGCGTCGCGCGAAGCGATGTCGCCGAGCACGTCGTCCGCCTGCTTGCGCGCGGCGGCGACGAGGTCGGCCGGGAATTGCGCCAGCTTGACGTTGTGCTCGCGCGTCAGCACGCCGAGCGCCTGCGCGTTGAGCTTCTCCATCTCGGCGAGCGCGAAGTTCGCCTCGGTGGCGCAGGCATGCGCGACGATCGCCTTGAGGTCGGCCGGCAGCGCCTCCCACGCCTTGAGCGAGACGAGCGCCTCGCCGGTGCCGTTCGGCTTGTTGAAGCCGGGATAGTAATAGAACGGCGCGGCGCGGTAGAGGCCGAGCGCGATGTCGGTGCCGGGGCCGACGAATTCGGCGCCGTCGATGACGCCGGATTGCACGCTGGAGAGAATTTCGGCGGGCGATGTCGTCTGCGGCGTGGCGCCGAGGCGGCGGTAGATTTCGCCGCCGAGGCCGAGCGAGCGCAGCTTGAGGCCGCGCAGTTCGGCCAGACTCTTCACCTCGCGGCGAAACCAGCCGCCCATGCAGACGCCGGTGTTGCCGCCCATGAACGGCTTGACGCCGAACGGTTTGTAGAGCTCGTCCCACAGCGCCTGGCCGCCGCCGGCCTCGACCCAGGCGACGTGCTCGGCCGGCGTCAGGCCGAACGGCACGGTGGTGAAGAACGGCGCCGCGGCCATCTTGCCCTGCCAGTAGAACGCGGCGGTGTGGCCCATCTCGGCGACGCCGGTGCCGACCGCCTCGAGCACGCCGAAGGCGGGGACCACCTCCCCCGCCGCCGCCACCGCGATGTCGAGACGGCCGTTCGAGAGCGTGCGGATGCGCTCCGCAACGCGTTCGGCCGACATGCCGGGGCCCGGCAGGCGCTTCGGCCACGACGTCACCATGCGCCACTTCATCGTCTGGGCGCGCGCGATGGACGGCGCGGCGAGCGCGGCAGTGGCGAGCGTGGCACCGAAGGCGAACTGGCGGCGTGTCGTCATGGGGTACTCCAGGATTTGTAGAAGTGATTGAGCGGGCCGTGGCCGTGGCCGACCTTGAGTTGGTCGGCGGCGGCAATGGCGCCGGTGACGTAGTCCTTGGCGGCGCGCACGGCGTCGCTCGGGCTCGCGCCCCTGGCGAGATGGGCGGCAATCGCGGACGAGAGCGTGCAGCCCGTGCCATGCGTATTTTTCGTGTCGATGCGCCTGCCGCGCACGCGCGTCACGGCGCCGTCGCCGCCGACCAGCAGATCGACGGCCTCGTCGCCCGTGCCGTGGCCGCCTTTCACGAGCACCCAGCGCGGGCCGAAGGCGAAGATGTCGCGCGCCTGCGCTTCCATCTCCTGCTCGTTGCGTGCGAAGGGCTTGCCGGTCAGCGCCGCGGCTTCATGCAGGTTGGGCGTGACGATCTCGGCGAGCGGCATCAGTTCGGTGCGCAGCGCGGCGACGGCGTCCTCCTGAAGCAAGCGGTCGCCCGAGGTCGCAACCATCACCGGATCGAGCACGATGTGCGGCGCGCTGCGCCGGCGCAGTTCGGAGGCGATCAGACGAATGGTCTCGACGCGCGACAGCATGCCGATCTTGACCGCCGCCACCTCGAAATCCGAAAATATCGCATCCATCTGCCCCACGATAAAAACCAAGGGCACATCGTGAATGGCGGAGACGCCTTGCGTGTTCTGAGCGGTTAAAGCGGTGATGACCGACGTGCCGAATACTTCATTGGCCGCAAAGGTCTTGAGGTCGGCCTGGATACCGGCGCCGCCACCGGAATCCGAGCCAGCGATGGTGAGCGCGACGGCGGTCATGCCGCGCTCCGCGTTCTCAGCGCACCATCGACCGCGCTGCGTATCTGGCGTGCCGCTTCCGCCGGATCGGGGGCGAGGGAGAGCGCCGAGATGATCGCGACGCCGTCGCCGCCGGCGTTGACGGCGTTGCCGGCGTTGCCGGCGTTGATGCCGGCGATGGCGCAGACCGGATAGCCCGGTTTGCGGGAACGAATAATGCCGACCAGATCGCGCAAGCCATCCAAGCCGATCGGCGCCGAGGTATTATCCTTCGACGTGGTCGCATAAACGCCGCCGATGGCGACGTAGGTCAGGAGTTCGAGCGGCGCGGCCGCGGCCTGCTCGGCCGTCTTGATGCTCAGGCCGATGATGGCCTCGGGACCGAGCAGACGCCGCGCGTCGGCCACCTCCATGTCGTCCCAGCCAATGTGCACACCCTGCGCGCCCGACACGAGCGCCACGTCGACGCGATCGTTGATCAAAAGCGGCACACCACGCGGCCGCAGCACGGCGAGCACGTCGCGCGCCTCTTCGACCATGACACGGGTGGAGCCGTGCTTGTCGCGAAGCTGAACGAGCGTTGCACTTTCCGCGATCAGCGCGGCCAGCGCCGGCAGCGAGCGGCCGCCGGCGACGGCCGGATCGACAAGGGCATAAAGACGGAGATCGACAGACATGCGTTGTTACTCGTGCAAGGTGACGCGCGACCGGGCCGTGAGCGCGCCGGCGTCGAGGGAATAGAGAGCGTCGAGAATCTCGGCGACGAAGCTGCCCGGCCCGCGCGCTTTCTCCGCCGCCATCTCGCCAGCGACGCCAGCGATCAGCAGCGCCGCCGCGGTCGCGACAAAAGCATCCTTTTCGACCGCGAGGCAGGCGCCGACCATGGCCGACGCGGCGCAGCCCATGGCCGTGACCCGCGCCATCAACGGGTCGCCATTGGTCAACGAGGCCACGCGGCTGCCATCGGCGATCAGATCGCGCGCGCCGGACAGGCCGATCGCGATGTTGCGCTCGCGGGCATAACCGCGAACGTCGCCGGGCCCATCGCCCACGCCGGCAAGCGCCGCGAATTCGGCGGCGTTCAGCCGCATGGCGGTCGGGCGGAGAAACAACAGGTCCTGGGCGTAAATCGCCCGCGATGGCGCTCGATCGACAAAAACCGGATCGAGCACCCAGGGCAGCCCCCCCTGGACCGCGGTGTCGACGGCGATCGATGTCGCCTCGCTGCGCTCGCGGCCAAAAGTGCCGAGATTGACCAGCAGCGCGTCGGCACGGCTGACGAAGGAGCCGACCTCCACAGGCGACAGGGTCATGGACGGAACGGCGCCCAGCGCCAGCAGCACGTTGGCGGTGAAGTTCTCCGCCACCGAATTGGTGATGCAGTGCACTCGCGGCGCTTTCGCGCGCAGGCGCGCGAGAACATCCGCTGCCGTGGACACGAGGTCCGCCGGCGACGCAAACTGGCGCAATGGGGCTGTCGTCGGTTCCTGCATCTCTCTCCCTCCGCCGGCATGACCCGGATCAGGTTCGTTGGGTTAGCCGGACTTCCGGCCTCTCAGTCCGGCGCGACGCCGGACACCCCACGAGATAGCTCACCGATACCTAAACCCATGGAAACGCCAAGGCAAGGGCGCATCAGCCATGCCGGGAAGCGCCGCCGGACACGCCCAGTCACCCGCCTTGCCAGGCTGGCGCGATTTTGCTGTGTTGCGGGAAACGCCACATGCGGACCGGAGACCCAACCGCAATGACCCCGTTCTTCATCCAGATCAAATGCGAGCTCGGCAAGGCCTATCAGGTGGCCAACGAACTGGCTGAAGCCGAGATCGCCTCGGAGATTTACTCCACCGCCGGCGACTACGATCTGCTGGTGAAGTTCTATGTGGACGACAAAACCGACATCGGCCACTTCGTGAACGAGAAGGTGCACTGCATCCCCGGCATCAAGGACACCTACACGATCATCACGTTCAAGGCCTTCACGGCCTAGGCTGGCCGACCGACTACATCTCGGGCCGCCGCGGACCTTCCTCCTGCGGCGCCCGGTCGATACCGAGACGGCGCTCCCGCCACAGCACGACCAGGCCGGCGCCGGCGACAATCGCGGCACCGACATAGACCAGCGTGCTCGGCAGTTCACCGAAGAACCAGTAGCCCAGCAGCAGCGCCCAGAGCAGCGACGTATAATCGAAAGGCGCGATCACCGACGCCGCCGCGTGACGGTAGCTTTCCGTCAGGAAGATATGAGCAACGCCGCCAAGAATACCGGTGGCGACGAGCGCCATCAGTTCCTCGCGGTTCGGCGTGTGCCAGGCGAAGGGCAGCGTCGCGGCGCCGACCAGCGCGCAGGACAGCGAAAAGTAGAACACGATCGACGACGTCGATTCGCTCTGCGTCAGGCGGCGCGTCTGGATGACGGCACCGGCGTTGCAGAATGCCGATATGACCGCGAAGATCGAGCCCAGCGCCGCGGCGGCACCCACGCCCACGGCGGCGTAGCGGGCCGGATCGAAATTCGGAATCAGCATCACAATCACGCCGACGAAGCCCACCGCGACCGCAGTCCAGCGGAAGATGCGCACGCGCTCTTTCAGGATGATGGCGGCCAGCGCCACGGTGATCAGCGGCGAGCCGAACTGAATGGCCGTAGCATCGGCCAGCGGCAGCCGCGCCAGCGCCGCGAAATTCGAGAACATACCGCAGACGCTCACGGACCCGCGCAGCAGGTGGCCGAAGATGCGGTTCGTGCGCACCGCCGTCATGAGCTCGCCGCGGAAGGCGTAAATCAGCAACACGGGGGGAATGGCGCAAGCGGAGCGGAAAAACACCACCTGTCCCACCGGCACGGTGTCGCCCAGTTGCCGGACCAGGGCCGACATGGCGGCGAACATCAAGGCCGAGAGAATCTTGAAGCCAATGGCTTTGAGGAGTTGGGGCGACGGCTCATGCATGGAGAATCCCTCCATAGCCCTCGCCGCCAGCCTTGTCGCCCTCTTTGCGCGGGCCGGACAGAATTGGCGCTACTTTTTCGCGGGCCGCAGCGGTCCGGCGACTGCCGGCAGGGACTTGATATAGGCCGCCATCGCGGTCCGGTCGGCATCGCTAAGCTGCGCCGTATTCCGGATTACGGCGGTCATGCTGCCGCCGGCCGAATCGAACTCGGGCGTCATGCCGGATTTCAGGAATTCGGCGATATCGCCGGCCGACCAAGAGGCAAGGCCTTGCTGGGTGATATTCGGCACCCAGCCCTGTCCTTCCGGACTAGGTCCGCCGGCGAAACGCTGGCGATCCAGAATGCCGCCAAGCGCATTGCGCGGCGAATGGCATTCGGCGCAATGGCCCGGACCATTCACGAGATAAGCGCCGCGGTTCCATTGAGCGTCCCGGGACGCGGCCGGCGTGTATTGCCCGCCGTTGAGGAACAGAAGTTTCCAGCCTCCGAGGACCGCCCTGATGTTGAACGGGAACGGCAAGTCGTGGTCGCGCGCCTTGCCCTTCACCGGTGGCAAAGTCTTGATATAGGCGAACATGTCGAGCAGATCGCCAGCCGTCATGCGCCGATAGGAGGTGTAGGGAAACGAAGGATAGAGATGCTCGCCCTCGGGTGAGATTCCCCCGCGCATGGCGGTGACAAACTGCGCTGGCGTCCAGCGGCCGATGCCGTCATCCGGATCGGGCGAGATATTGGGTGTGTAGAACGTGCCGAAGGGCGAGGCCAATGCCACGCCACCGCCGAGCCGGGTCCGGTCTTCCTTGCTGTCGGTGTGACAGGAGACGCAGCCGCCAATGTCGAACATCGTCTTGCCGTTGGCCAAGTCGACCTTATGATCGGGCGGTGTCGATTCCATGTGCTCGTTGCTGCGCGATTTGGTCAGGAACCAAAGCGCCGCCGCTACGATGATTCCGAGAACGAGGATCGATACGGTCAGCTTGCGGGCCATCTCTCGCGCTTTCTCCATTCGGACTGCGCAATCAGTCTATCCGCCCGCGCGCCGAACGAAAGGGCGGCGCGCCCACGGCACACCGCCCTTGACGAACTTCATCTCGCTGCAGCGATCAAAAGAAAGTCATCAGCTCTTCTTGACCCGGTAAGCCTCGTGACAGCCGCCGCAGTTGCGGGAGACATTGGCCACGGCTTCCTTGAGCGAATCGAGGTCCTTGACCGAGGCCTCGGCGGCCTTGGCGTCGGCGTCGAACTTGGTGAAGCGCGCCTTGAAGTCGTCCATCTTTTCCCAGATCGCCGGGGCGGCGGTGGTCTCGCCGCCGGACTTCGAGTTCTCCGGGAACAGCGCCGGCATCCTGGATGCGATGTTCTGATAGGTCTTGAACGAAGCCTGAGCGGTCGCGAGATCGAATGGCGTCTCGCCCTTGGTCATCTTGACCACCGCGGCGGTGGCCTGGCCCGATTCCTTCATCAGCGCCTTGCGGGCGGCGATCGGGTCCTGCTGGGCAACGACCGCAGTTGCGGCAATGGAAACGACAGCGACGGCGGCGGCCGCGCAGAACGTCGAGAACTTCATCAAATCCCCCTCCTGGATGGGCTGGCTAAGCTTCGCACGCTTCGGTTGCGCCGAACGCGCGGGTGACACGCGATCTGGCTAACCCGGATTGGCTAAATATATTCCGGCGAAACTGGGCACATTCACCCCGCCATGCCATCACGAAGGCGTGAGGACCGGGCGGCGCTACGCCGCACGCGCTTTCGCCCGGTTAATCAGCGTCCATACCTTCAGGGGCGTTGCCGGCATGTCGATGTGGCGGATGCCGTAAGCGCGGTCCAGCGCGTCGATGACAGCGTTGATCACGGCCGGGCACGAGCCGATGGCCCCGGCTTCGCCCGCCCCCTTCACGCCCAGCGGGTTGGTTTTGCACGGCATGTTGCGCGTTTCGAAAACGAAGGACGGCGCATCGGAGGCCCGCGGCATGGCGTAGTCCATGAAGCTGGCGCTGAGGAGCTGGCCGGACTCCGGATCGTAAACGGTATCCTCCATCAGCGCCTGGCCGATGCCCTGCACCAGGCCGCCGTGGACCTGACCCGCCAGCAAAAGCGGATTGAGCGTGGCGCCGAAATCATCGACCACGACATAGGCGACAATCTCGGATTTGCCGGTCTCGGGATCGATCTCGACCTCGGCAATATGGGCGCCGTTCGGATAGGTCGGGCTGTCGGTGCTGAAGTCGCGGCTTGCCGTGAGCTTGTCCGGCGTCGCCTTCGGATGGCCGGCGAGGTCGGCGAAACTGATGACGCGGTCGGTGCCCGCCACGCGGACGGCGCCGTCGGCAATCTCCATATCGCCGGCCGAGGCTTCGAGCGCATCCGCTGCAAGTTCCTTGAGCTGATCGGCCAAGGTCCGGGAGGCGCGATCCACCGACACGCCGCCGACGGGAATCGAGCTGGAGCCGCCGGTGCCGGCGCCGGTGGCGATCCTGTCGGTGTCGCCCTGCACGACGCGCACGCGATCCGGCGGCAGATCGAGCCGCTCGGCGACGAGCTGCGCATAGGAGGTGTGGTGGCCCTGCCCGGTCGATTGCGAGCCGATCAGCACCGTGACGCCGCCGTCGCTGTCGAGCGTCACCTGTGCCGTCTCCGGGCCGTTCGAGCCGCAAGCCTCGATATAGGTGGCGACGCCGATGCCGCGCAATTTGCCGGCGCGCTTCGCCAGTTTGGCGCGCTTGTCGAAGCCCTTCCAGTCGATGAGCTCCTGCGCGTGCTTGAGCGCGCCGGCGAAGTCGCCGGAGTCGTAAACCTTGCCGGTCGGCGTCCTGTACGGAAGCTGCGACGGCTTGATCAGGTTCTTGCGCCGCAGCGCATCCGGCGCGACGCCGATTTCGCGCGCGGTGTTATCGACCGCGCGCTCGATCAGATAGGAGGCCTCGGGACGGCCGGCGCCACGATAGGCATCGACCGGCACGGTGTTGGTATAGGCCGCGCGCAGGCGAATGAAGGCCGCGGGAATGTCGTAGACGCCGGTCGCCATGCCCACGCCGAGCCACGGGATATAAGGCGCGTAGCACGACAGATAGGCGCCCATGTCGGCGACGATGTCGATGTCGAGCGCCAGGAACTTGTTGTTCTCGTCGAGCGCGATCGTCGCGGTCGAGATGTTGTCGCGGCCGTGGCTGTCGCCGAGGAAGTGCTCGGAGCGGTCGCAAATCCATTTCACCGGCTTGCGCAGCTTCTCGGCCGCGACCGCGGCGAGCGCGTATTCGCGATAGGGAAACAGCTTGGTGCCGAAGCCGCCGCCGACATCCGGCGTGATGACGCGCATCTTGTCGAGCGGCTTCTTGAGCACCTCGCCGCAGATGATGTCGCGGATGATGTGGCTGCCCTGGCTGCCGAGCGTCAGCGTATAGCGCTCGCCGTCGTATTCGGCGACCACGCCGCGCGTATCCATGTAGTTGGTAACGAGGCGCTGGTTGACGATGGTGGTCTTGACCGTGCGCGCCGCCCTGGCGAAAGCGGCTTTGGTCGCGGCCTCGTCGCCGTCGCTGGTTTCGAAGGACAGGTTCGGCCGGTCCGGCCAGACCTGCGGCGCGCCTTTCTTCAGCGCTTCGATCGCACCGATGACATGCGGCAACGGCTGCCAGTCGATGACGATGGCGTCGGCGGCGTCTTTCACCTGATCGAGCGTATCGGCGACGACGAAGGCGACCGCGTCGCCGACATGGCGCACGACGCCGCGCGCCAGCACCGGATAGAACGGCACGTCGATGGCGACGCCTTCGAGCACACCCGGCGTCGGCATCGGCCCGAGGTCGGCGATGTCGTCGCCGGTGAGGACGAGACGCACGCCTTTGATCGCCTTGGCGGCGGCAAGGTCGGTGATCCTGAAATTGGCGTGGGCGTGCGGCGAGCGCAGCACCACGGCATGCAGCGTGCCGGCAGGCGTGACGTCGCCGACATAGCGGCCGGCGCCGCGCAGCAGCGCGTCGTCTTCCTTGCGGGTGAGTGGCTGACCGAAACCGAACTTCATCATCGCCATCTCACTTTCCTTCTCGTCCTGGCCGGCCGCCTACTCCGCCGGCTGCGGATGCGCCGTATCCTTGCGCCGCGAGGTCTTCTCCGCGATCCAGCGCGAGATCACGTAGAACGCCGGCGTGAAGATCAGGCCGAACACGGTGACCCCGATCATGCCGGAAAACACCGCCGTGCCAAGGGCCTGCCGAAGTTCCGCACCGGCGCCCACGGCCCATACCAGCGGCGCGACGCCGAAGATGAAGGCAAGCGAGGTCATGATGATCGGGCGCAGGCGAAGCTGCGCCGCCTCGACCGCGGCGTCGAAGCGGTTGCGGCCCTGGTCCTCGAGCTGCTTGGCGAATTCCACGATCAGAATCGCGTTCTTGGCGGCGAGCGCGATCAGCACGACGAAGCCGACCTGCGTGAGAATGTTGTTGTCCTGCCCGCGCAGCACGACGCCGACGATGGCCGCCACCAGACACATCGGCACAATGAGGATGACCGCGAGCGGCAGCGTCAGACTCTCGTACTGCGCCGCCAGCACGAGGAAGACGAAGGTCACGCCGAGCAGGAAGGCGAACATCGCGGTATTGCCGGCGCGGATCTGCTGATAGGCGAGCGTGGTCCATTCATAGGCGAAGCCGGCCGGCAAGGTTTCCGCGGCGAGCTTCTGCATGATCTCGATCGCCTGGCCCTGGCTGTAGCCCGGCGCCGGCGCGCCATCGAGTTCGGCGGCGGGATAGAGATTGTAGCGCGGCAGCCGGTACGGGCCGAAGATGTCGCTCACCGTCGTGAACGATCCGAGCGGCACGGTCTGGCCTTGCGTGTTGCGCACGCGCAGCGCCAATACGTCCTTGGCCTCGAGGCGGTTCTCCGCATTGGCCTGGGCCTGCACGCGGAAGGTCCGGCCGAACAGATTGAAGTCGTTGACATAGGCCGAGCCGACATAGACCTGCAGCGCCTGGAACACGTCGGAGAGGTTCACCCCGAGCAACTGCGCCTTGACGCGGTCGATGTCGAGATAGAGCTGCGGCGTCTGCGTTTCGAACAGCGAATAGACCTGCTGAAGGCCCGGCGTCTGCGCCGCGCGGCCCATCATCGCATAGACCGCGCCCTGCAGCGCGGCCGGCCCGGCGCCGTTACGGTCCTCGACCATCATGCGGAAGCCGGCGGCGTTGCCGACGCCGGACACCGGCGGCGGCTGCACCACGATCATCTGCGCTTCCTGCAGCGCGCCGAGCTTCTGGAACAGCGCTCCCTGGATCGCCGCCGTGGATTGCGCGGGATCCTTGGCGCGCTCCTCGAAGGAATTGAGCACGACGAACATGGCGCCGGCGTTCGGCGCGTTGGTGAAGGTCGCGCCCGAGAAGCCGACGATGACGACGGCGTTGGCGACGCCGGGCGTGCTCAGAATGATGTCGGTCGCCTTGCGCATGACCGCGTCGGTTCGCCCGAGCGAGGCGCCCGGCGGCAACTGCGCGGCCACGATCAGGATGCCGCGGTCGATCTGCGGAATGAAGCCCTGCGGCGTCTTGCGGAATTCGTTGAGGCCGAAGCCGAGAATGACCGCATAGGCAACCAGCATCAGCACGGCGAAACGGACGATGCGCCTGGCCATGGCGCTGTAGCCCCGCGCCAGCCCGTCGAAGGCGCGATTGAAAAGCCGGAAGAACCCGTGAAGCGGCTTCTCGAACCAGCGCTCCTGGTGAGCTTCCTTGTGCGGCCGCAACAGCAGCGCGCACATCGCCGGCGACAGCGTGAGCGAACAGATCAGCGAGATGACCGTGGCGCTGGTAATCGTCAGCGCGAACTGGCGGTAGAACTGCCCGGAAATGCCGGTGATGAACACGGTCGGAACGAACACCGCGCACAACACCAGCGCGATCGAGATCAGCGCGGTCCCGACCTCGTCCATGGTCTTGTACGAGGCATCGCGCGGCGACAATCCCTCGGCGATATTGCGCTCGACGTTTTCGACCACGACGATGGCGTCGTCGACGACGATGCCGATGGCCAGCACCAGACCGAACAGTGACAGATTGTTCAGCGAGAAGCCGAACAGGCTCATCATGAAGAACGTGCCGATCAGCGAAATCGGAATCGCCAGCAGCGGAATGGCCGCCGCGCGCCAGGTCTGCAGGAACAGCACGACGACGAGCACGACGAGAACGACGGCCTCGAAGATCGTCGCGATGACGGCGCTGACCGACTCTTGAATGAACTGCGTCGGGTTATAGAAGATGCCGTAGTCGACGCCGCTCGGGAACGTCCGCGACATCTCCTGCATCGCCTTGGCGATGCCGTCGCCTGTTGTCAGCGCGTTCGAGCCGGGACGCTGGAACACCGCCAAAGCTACAGATTCGTCGCGGCCGAGATAGGAGTTCGACGAGTAGTCCTGCGCGATCAGCTCGACGCGCGCCACGTCCTTGACACGCACCACGGCATTGCCGGTCTGCTTGACGACGATGTTGCCGAATTCCTCCGGCGACGACAGGCGGCCGAGCGTTCGCACCGCAATCTGAAACGCCAGTTGTTGCGGCACCGGCGGCTGATTGAGCACGCCCGAAGCCACCTGGATGTTCTGCTGCTGCAAGGAGGACGTGACGTCGCCGGCCGTCAGATTGAGCGATTGCATGCGGTCCGGGTCGAGCCAAACCTGCATCGCATAGTCGCGGCTGCCGAACACGCTGATCGAGCCGACGCCGTCGACGCGCGTCAGGGCGTCCTTGATTTGAAGGTTTGCGTAGTTCGAGATGTAGAGCGCGTCCCGCGACTTGTCCTTGGAGAACAGGTTCACGACCATCAGAATGTCGGGCGAGCTCTTCTGCACCGTCACGCCGATCTGCTGAACCTGCGCCGGCAAACGCGGCGCCGCGATCGAGACGCGGTTCTGCACCTGCACCTGTGCGATATCGAGATTGGTGCCGATATCGAAGGTCACGGCGATCGAGAAACGGCCGTCGGCGGCCGAATTCGACGAGATGTAGAGCATGCCCTCGACGCCGTTGATCTGCTGCTCAATCGGCGCGACCACGGTTTCGGCGACGATCTCGGCGCTGGCGCCGGGAAACTGGCCATTGATGTTGATCGATGGCGGCGCGATCTCGGGATACTGCGCGACCGGCAGCCGCTGATAGGCCACGGCGCCGAGAATGATGATCACGATCGCGATCACCGAGGCGAAGATCGGCCGGTCGATGAAGAAGTGCGAAAGTTTCATGATGTGGCGCTACTTCTGCGGCGCGGGCGCTGGCTGGCCGCCTTGACCCGGCTTGGCGCCGTCAGCGCCCTGAGCTTGCGGCGTCACCGCCTGGCCCGGGCGCACGCGGGCGATGCCATTGACGATGATCTTGTCGTCCGGGCCGACGCCCTCCTTGACCACGCGCAAGGTGCGATCGACGAGTTGACCCAAGGTCACGTATTTCTGCGTCGCCTTGTTGTCGGAGCCGACGACCAGCACATATTTGCGGACCTGCTCGGTCCCGATCGCCGCGTCGGGAATCAGCAGCCCCTCATAGGGCGCCGACGCCGGCACGCGGACACGGCCGAACATGCCCGGCGTGAAGACATTGTCCTTGTTGTCGAACACGGCGCGGCCGCGGATGGTGCCGCTGGTGCGCTCGATGACGTTGTCGACGAAATCGATGCGGCCATTGTGCACGAAGTCCTTCTCGTCGATGAGCTTGAGCCCGACGGGGACGCTGGCGCCGCGGCTGGCGACATCATTGCCCTTGCCCGCATTGCGCTCGTAGCGAAGGTAGGAGGCTTCGTCGAAGGTAAACTCAAAATAGATCGGGTCCGTGGACACGATGGTGGCGAGCAAGGTCGTCGTACCGCCGGTGCCGCCGGTCACGAGATTGCCGGGCGTGACACGGCGATCGCCGATGCGGCCCGCGACCGGCGCACGCAACTCGGTGAAGTTGAGATCGAGCTCCGACGTGCGCAACGCGGCCTCGGCGCCGGCGACGGCGGCGCGGGCGTTGCGGAAAGCCTGGGCGCGCTGCTCGAAGGTCTGATCGGTGATGGTCTTTTCCTTCACCAACTGCTGACCGCGGGTGTAATCTGCCTCCGTGAAGGCGACGTTGGATTGCGCGGCGGTGAGCGTGGCCCGCGCCTGCGCGGCGGCGTTCTCGAAAGGACGGCGATCGATGGTGAAAAGGAGATCGCCTTCCTTGACCAGTTGGCCATCCTTGAAATGGACGGATTCGAGATAGCCCGACACGCGCGCGCGAACTTCCACGCTGTTTACCGCGACAAACCGGCCGACATACTCGTCGTAGTCGGTGACCTGACGCTTGACCGGTGGCGCTACGGTGACCTGCGGCGGCGGCGGTGCGGCGGGCTTCTGCGTCGAACTGTCGCCGCAGCTTGCCACCAGGACAGCCAATGCGGTCGCCAGGATGGCTCGGCCACGGTAGCCGATCACGGAGTGAGTAGCGGCGGGGAGAGTTGTGTGCATATCGGTCCACGGCCAGCAATCAGTCGGTCTGGTGACATAGCTGCACCGCAACACGATGTCCACCGTGGTCAATCCGACACGACGAGCGCGAAATACAGCCCGAAACTTGCGGTTTAGAGAATTTCGCGCGCCTATCGGCCGGCGCCGCGGAAGGCCTTGAACCAGGCGCGGCCGAACATCGCAAAAATTATCGCGGCGTAAAGCAGGCCAACGCACGCACCGAGCACGGCCAAAGTGAGCAGTGCCGGCACCGGCCAGCCTTGAAACAGCCGCTCGACGGGTGCGGCGGCAAACCACAGGACCCCGGTCATTGCCGTGCCCGCGACAGCGAATTTCATGATCGAGTTCCGCAAGCGCCCATCGACGCGCGCGTGATCGGCGCGGTGCGCCAGCCACACCACCAGCAGGAGATTGATCCAGGCGCCGATCGCCGTCGCCAGCGCAAGCCCGACCTGTGCCAACGGCCCCATGAGCAAGACCTTGAAACCGATATTGACCGCTGCCGCGGTCAGCGACGCGACCACCGGGGTCTTCGTGTCGCCGCGCGCGAAGAACGTCGCAACCGCGCTGCGGATGAGCAGGAACGGCAACAGGCCGACCGAATAGGCCGCGAGTGTGGCGCCGGCCGCGGCCGCATCGGCCGCGGTAAAGGCACCGCGAACAAACAACGCGCGCATGATCAGATCGGGTATGGCGATGAAAGCGGCAAGGCACGGCATCGCCAGCAGCAGCGTGAATTCGAAGGCGCGGTTCTGCGCATGGGCCGCGCCGGCGTCGTCGCCGGCGGCCAGGCGCCGCGACATTTCCGGCAGCACCACCGTGCCGATGGCGATGCCGATGACGCCGATGGGCAACTGATTGAGCCGGTCGGCATAATACAGCGCCGAGATCGCGCCCGCGGCGAGAAAGCTGGCGATGATGGTGTCGGCGAACAGCGCGAGCTGCACGCCGGCAGAGCCCACGGTCGCAGGCGCCAGCGCGCGGAAGAATTGTTTGATGTCGGCGTCCCAGCGCGGACGTTTCAGCCGCGCCAGCACACCTTGCCGGAAGGCGTCGCCCCCGACCAGCAAAGCCTGCAGCACGCCGGAAATCGCAACGCCCCAGGCCGCGGCATGGCCGGGCGTCGGGAAATAGACAGCCAGCAGCAGCGCCACGATCAGCGACAGGTTGAGCAGGATCGGCGCGGCGGCCGCGGCGGCAAAGCGCTGCAGCGCGTTGAGAATGCCGCCATACAGCGTCACCAGCGTGATCAGCAGCAAGTACGGAAAGGTGATGCGCGTGAGATCGACCGCCAACCCGTAGCGCATCGGCTCGTCGCGGAAGCCCGGCGCGAGAAGATCGATGGCCTGCGGCGTGAACAGCAGCGCCAGCGCCAGCAGCACGATTTGCGACGCCAGCAGGATGGTGAAGATATGATCGGCAAAACGCGCCGCGCGCTCCGCCCCGCCCTGCTCGCGCACCCGGGCATAGGCCGGCACGAAGGCGGCATTGAAGGCGCCCTCGGCGAAGATAGCGCGGAAATGATTGGGCAGGCGGAAGGCAACGAAGAAGGCGTCGGCCACCGGGCCGGCGCCGAGCACCGCCGCCATGATGATGTCGCGGATGAAGCCCGTGACGCGCGACAGGAGCGTGTAGCCGCCGACCGTGAGAAACGACTTGATCATCGGCTGACAGAGGTCCGTGCGGCGCTCAAGGTCGGCTGGCGGGAGCCGGCCGAATCCGGCGCCCAGCTTAGGCCGCCTGAAGGCAAAGCCAAACTCGGCCGGGGCTGCGGCCGAATCAAGGCGCGGCCGGTGCTCAGCCGGCCTTCAGGGCCCGCCGCACCGAATCGATAATGCGATCCTGCGTCGGCTCGTCCAGGTAGGCGTGCATCGGCAGGCTGATCACTTCCTGCGCCAGCGCCTCGCTGACGGCGACGCCGCCTTTGCCGACCGGATACTGCTTGTAGGCCTGCTGGCGGTGCAGCGGGATCGGATAATAGATCGCGGTCGGAACACCGTCGGCCTTGAGCGCTGCGGCAAAGGCGTCGCGCTTTCCGGGCTTCAAACGGATCGTGTACTGCGCCCACACCGACGACATGCCCGCCGGCACGACGGGCACGGTGACGACGTCGCGCAAGGCGTCGTTATAGCGGCGGGCGATGCGGTCGCGGGCTTCGATTTCGTCCGGGAATATCCTGAGTTTTTCGATCAGCACCGCAGCCTGAACGGTGTCGAGGCGCGAGGTCAGGCCAAGGCGGACATTGTCGTAACGGTCGCCTCCCATGCCATGAACGCGAATGCTGCGCATCAGATCGGCAAGGGTGTCGTCGTCGGTGAGCACCGCGCCGCCGTCGCCGTAGCAACCGAGGGGCTTCGCCGGAAAGAAGCTGGTCGCGGTGACGTGACCGAAAGAGCCAATGCGGCGATTGTTATAGGTGGCGCCGAAGCCTTGCGCGGCATCGTCGATGATAAACAGGTCATGCGCCTTGGCAGCGGCGGCGATCGGCCCATGCTCGGCGGCCTGGCCGAACAGATCGACCGGGATGACGCCCTTCGGCTTGAGCCCGAGTTCGCGCGCGGTTTCCACCGCGCCGGCGATGTGACCCGGATTCATGTTGAAGGTTACGGGATCGACATCGACGTAGACCGGCGTCGCGCCGACCAGCGCGACGACTTCGGCGGTCGCGCAGAAGGTGAAGGACGGGCATATGACCGCATCGCCCGGGCCGATGCCCATGGCGCGCAGCGGCAGCACCAGCGCGTCCGTGCCGCTGGCGCAAGACACCGCGTGTTTCACGCCGGCGAAGGCCGCGAGCTGTGCCTCGAATTCGCGCACTTCCGGCCCGAGGATGAACTGGGCGCTGTTCACCACCTTCATCACGGCATTGTCGATCGCGCTGCCGAGCCGACGCCGCTGCGCGGCGAGGTCGATGAAAGGAATGGTCGGCAGTTCGGTGCGTACGTTCATGAAGCGAGACCGGCTGTTGTCGATTAAACGGCGACGCTGACGCGACGCGCGGCTGGCGGCTGATGGCTGCTGGTTTCGAGGCACTGGATGGCGACCTCGAGGCTGGCGACGCCCTGCTCGCCCGTCACCGCGGGCGAAGCGCCGGTGCTGATTGCCTGCAGGAAGGCCAACAGTTCGGAACGCAGCGGCTCGGCATGGCCGACCGACAAGTGACGCATCGAATAACTGCCGTCGGGCTGGAAGCCGAAGCACTCGGTAACCTGCCGTGTCAGCAGATCGCCCATCACATATTTGCGGCGCGTCGCGACGGTGACGTTACGCGCCTTGAACGGCGTCAGCCAGTTGGTGTTGATGTGCGCCAGCACGCCGGAAGCGGTGCGGAACTGCAGCAGCGCGATATCCTCGCGCTCGGCGACCGCGCTCGCAAGCTGCGGCTGGACTTCGATGATGTCGGAATCCGTGAACCAGCGGATCAGATCGATGTCGTGCACGGCAAGATCGATGACGACGCCGACATTCGACATGCGCGGCGGGAACGGGCCGACGCGGGTGATGGCGATGGAGAGAATATCCTCGCCGCGGATGGCGTCCTTGATGGCTTCGACCGCAGGATTGAAGCGCTCGACATGGCCGACCATCAGCGTCACGCCTTTGGCTCGCGCAGCGTCGATGATCTCGCGGCCCTCTTCCACCGTCGAAGCGATCGGCTTCTCGACCAGCACATGAACGCCGCGCGCGATCGCCGCCAGCGCCACCTCGCGATGCAGATGCGTCGGCGCCGCGATGGTAATGGCATCGACGCCGAGGCCGAGCAGGCCGTGAATGTCGGGCACGGCGGCGCAATTCAGCGTGCGCGCCACGAAATCGGCCTGCTTGGCATCCGGATCCGCGACACCGGTCAGTTCCGCGCCCGGCAGCCCCGCGAGAACGCGCGCGTGGTTGCTGCCCATGACGCCGACGCCGACCACGCCAATGCGCAGCGGCCGCGATGCGATTGTGGATGCTTGTGTCATCGCCGAAAGCCGATCCCCAGCCTGAACCATTGAACCCCGCGTCCCCCTAGCACGCTGGCCATAGGCTGGCGACCGCACCTGTGAAATGCGGCGAACACGTTTTGATTCAAGTCGTTACAGGGGAATACCGCGTCTATTCGGCAGCGCGGCTGGCCGGCACCGTCATCTTGAGACCCGCCGCTAATGCATCCTCGCGGAACGCCTGCACCGCGCCGAGCGACAACTCGGCCGGCGTTTTGGTGCCAAGCGACGGCAGCTTCTTGAGCACGTCGGCCGGCGCCGTGATGATGTGGCAGCCCATGTCGTCGGCCTCGACGACATTGTAGGGCTCGCGCGTCGAGGCCCAGATGATCTCGATGGTCTTGGTGGCGCGCGCCCGCGCGACCGCGTCCTGCATGATCGGCCGGTAGTCATAGCCGAAATCGGCCAGCCGGCCGGCGAATACCGATACGCAGGACGGCGCGCCGCCGTCGAGCGCCTCGACCGCGCGCACCACCTGCTCCTGCGTGAAGATCGCGGTGAAGTTGATCTTGACGCCGTCACGCGACAGCGTGCGCACGGCGTCGTAAAGCGTTTCGCCGCGCGTCGTCGTCACCGGCAGCTTGACGTAAACGTTCTTGCCCCAGGTGGCGATGGCGCGGCCCTGCGCCACCATTTCCGCAATGTCGTCGGAGAAAACCTCGAACGAGATATGACGATCCGGCACCGCGGCCACCACGTCGCGGCCATAGGCCTCGTAATCGCTGACGCCGGCCTTCTTGAGCAGCGACGGATTGGTGGTGAAGCCCGCGATCCATGGCTGCTTCGCCATCTCGACGATCTGCGCCTTGTCGGCGCCATCGGTGAACAGCTTGATTTTGAGATCGGCGAGTTTCTTGACGGTCATGGCGTTCCGGATGTCCCTGGATGGGGTATTGTATGGGAAAACGCCGATCTGTCCAAATCGCAGCGCCCCCTTGGAACCGTCTATTTGAGCCCGTGATAGGCACGGTACCAGTCGACGAAGCGCGCAATGCCGTCGGCAATCGGCGTCGACGGCTTGAAACCGACCTCCCTCATCAGGGCATCGACGTCGGCATAGGTTGCCGGCACGTCGCCCGGCTGAATCGGCTCCAGTTCACGGACCGCTTTCTGGCCTATCGACTTTTCGAGCAATTCAACGACGTCCAGCAGATCGACCGGATTGTTGTTGCCGATATTGTAGACCCGCCACGGCGCGCTGCTCGAGCCCGGATCGGGCTTGTCGCCGGACCAGTCCGGATTGCCGGCCGCCGGCCGCCCTACCAGGCGCACGATCGACTCGACCACGTCATCGACATAGGTGAAGTCGCGCCGCATCTTGCCGTGATTGAACAGCTTGATCGGTTTGCCCTCGAGAATGGCCGAGGCGAAAATCCACATCGCCATATCCGGCCTGCCCCACGGCCCGTACACGGTGAAGAAACGCAGACCGGTCGTCGGCAGCTTGAACAGATGTGAGTAGGAATGCGCCATCAGCTCGTTGGCCTTCTTCGAGGCGCCATAGAGGCTGAGCGGATGATCGACGTTGTCGTGGACCGAGAACGGCATATGCGTGTTGCCGCCATAGACCGACGATGACGAAGCGTAGAGCAGATGCTCGCAGCCGTTGTGGCGGCAGCCTTCCAGGACGTTGACGAAGCCGATCAGATTGGAATCGACGTAAGCGTGCGGGTCGGTCAGCGAGTAGCGCACGCCGGCCTGGGCGGCGAGATGCACGACATGCGGAAACCTGTGCTGCGCGAACAGATCCGAAGTCGCCTGACGATCGGCCAGATCGAGCTTGATGAACGAGAAGCCGTTGTGCTTGCCGAGTTCGGCAAGCCGCGCCTCTTTGAGCTTCACATCGTAATACGGCGTCAGGTTATCGACGCCGATCACGACCCGGCCTTCCTTCAGTAGCGCGGTCGCGACATGAAAGCCGATGAAGCCGGCGGCCCCGGTTACGAGGATGGGTTGCGAATCCGGTTGATGGTGCGGTGCCGCCACAGATCGATCCTTTCAGCGCCCGCGAGAGGGTACTACAGCCCGTCCCAGCGGCGACGCCACGCCTCGTACATCAGAATCGGCCACATGGCATAGGCCCAGTTGCGGCGGCCCGACAAATGCGACCGCCACAGGGCCTGGACCGGAACCGGATCGACGAGCCCGCCGCCGAAACGCGACGGCGCCAGCAAATCCTCGGCCCACGGCCGCAGCGGGCCGCGCAGCCAATCGGCCAGCGGAATGGCGAAACCCATTTTCGGCCGCTCCACCAGCGCCCGCGGCACGTATCGATCGAGTACCCGGCGCAGCAGCCATTTGGTGTCGCCGCCGCGCAGCCGCATCGCGCGCGGCAGCCGCCATGCGAACTCGGCGACCCGGTGATCGAGCAGCGGCGGCCGCACTTCGAGCGACACCGCCATTGAGGCGCGATCGACCTTGTGAAGGATATCGTCCGGCAGGAACGTCAGTTGATCGCACAATTGCAGACGTTCGACCGAACGGTCCTGGGCCGACGGCGGCAGGCCTGGCGTGGCGGAATCGTGCTCCGGCATGCCAAACATGAGCTCAGACGGATCGCGGTTCTGACTGACCAGAACCCGATAAGCCGCCTCGTCGTCGAGCGGCAACACCGCGGCCAGCTTCTTGAGCTTGTCAACCGGCTGCCGCGGCCGCAACCGCACCGGCAGCAGCGACACGCCGGCCTCGATCACACCATCCGGCATAGCGCCGAGCGCTGTGGCGGCTACCTGGCGCAGGACGCGCGGCGCGCGCGACAGGTGCCCGGCAAGTCCCTGCCCCAGATTGTAGCGATTGTACCCGGCGAACAGTTCATCTCCGCCGTCGCCGGTCAACGCCACGGTGACATGTCGGCGCGTCAGCTTCGAGATCAGGTACGTCGGAATCTGCGAGGAGTCGGCGAAAGGCTCATCATACATATCGGCGAGCAACGGAACGACATCGAGCGCGTCTTGTCCTGTCACCATCAGATCGTGGTGATCCGTTTTGAGGTGCTCGGCCACGGCCCGAGCGTAAATCGATTCATCGAATCCCGCGTCGGAAAAGCCGATCGAAAACGTCCGCACCGGCCCGCGGCCCGCGGCAATCATCAGTGCGACGACCGTCGATGAATCGATGCCGCCCGAGAGAAAGGCGCCGAGCGGCACGTCCGCCATCATCTGCCCGGCGACGGCGTCGGCGAGCAGATCGTGCAGCACCGCCGTGGCATCGTCGTCCGAGCCCTTGAACTCATCCGCAAGCCCCGCCACCGCGACATCGCGCAGAGACCAGTAAATGCGGCGGACGACCTTGGCGTCGGCTCCGATGGAGACGATCTCGCCCGGCATCACCTTGGAAACGCCGCGGTAGATCGAGTGCGGCGCCGGCACATAACCGAAGCGCAGGAAGCTCGCCACCGATTGCGGATCGGTCTCGAGCCGCACGCCGCCGGCGCGCAGCGCCTTCAGTTCGGAGGCGAAGGCGACACCGCCTTCGTCATTCGAGAAATAAATCGGCTTGATGCCGAGCCGGTCGCGAATGAGATGCAGCGTTCGGGTCGAGCGATCCCAAAGCGCGATGGCGAACATGCCATTGAGGTCGGCAAGCGTTCGCTCGATGCCGCGTCTGGCGACCGACTCCAGGATCACTTCAGTATCCGACGTGCCGCGGAAGGCGAAGCCGGACAATTCCGCACAACGCGCGATGGCGTCGCGATTGTAGACTTCGCCATTATAGGAAATCACCCAGCGCCCGTCGGCCGAGATCATCGGCTGGGCGCCGCTCGGCGTCAGGTCGACGATGGCGAGGCGCCGGTGCGCCAGCCCCAGCGCGGCCTCCGCGTCGCACCAGGTCGCCCAGCTATCGGGACCGCGATAGGCGATGGCGTCGGACATCGCCCGCGCGCGCCGTTCCAGCGCCGCAGGATGACCCGGCCTCGCCCGATCGTAAAAGCCGGCAATGCCGCACATGAAGGCGTCGTCCCGCCAGACCACCAAGGGTCCAGTGCCTGCCGCATCCGCGGCGCGGCGTCAACGGCCGCCGCCGCCTGTTGTCAGTGGAGACGGCGCGCCGCGGCACCCGGGCCGATTTCAATCTTCCGCCCGATGCTCTATTGCTTCGCCCTGTTCAAAGCAGCGAGAAAAAATCCGGCCCGTTGATGGCGCAATCGATCCTCTATCTGGTCTCCGAAGACTGGTATTTCGTCTCCCACCGCCTGCCGATGGCACGCGCGGCGAAGGCGGCCGGCTTCGATGTCCATGTCGCGACAAGGGTCGCGCGCGAGGGCGAGCGCATCCGCGCCGAAGGCTTTACCCTCCATCCGGTGGCCTGGCGACGCGGCAGCCTCAATCCCCTGACCTTGCTCACCACCATCCGGAAGGTCCGCGCGCTGTATCGCCGCCTCAAGCCCGACCTGGTGCACCACGTCGCTTTGGTGCCGTCCGTCCTCGGCTCGATCGCCGCACTCGGCCTGCCGATGGCCAGGCTCAACGCCTTCGCCGGGCTCGGCTTTGCCTTCACCTCGAACACCGCCAAGGCGGGCGCCATCCGCGCGGTCGCGGCGCCGCTGATGCGCTGGCTGCTCAACCGGCCGGCCACCGCCGTGCTGGTCCAGAACCCCGACGACCGCCAAGCCGTACTTGCTCTCGGCGTCCCCGCCGACCGCATTGCGCTCATTCCCGGCTCCGGCATCGACGTCGATGAACTGAGGCCCCTGCCCGAGCCCGATGGAATGTTCACGGTCGGCTTTGTCGGCCGCCTGCTCGACGACAAGGGCGTGCGGCCGCTGGTGCGCGCCCATGAGATGCTCGCCGAACGCGGCCTCGCCGTCCGCCTGCTGCTGGCCGGCACGCCCGACCCGTCCAACCCGGCTTCGATTCCGGAGAGCGTGATCGACGGCTGGCGCCACCGGCCGAACCTCGTCGTCATGGGCCATGTCAGCGGTATCGCCTCGGTGTGGGCGCAGGCGCATGTCGGCGTGCTGCCGTCGCGCCGCGAAGGCCTGCCCAAGAGCCTGCTCGAAGCCGCCGCCTGCGGCCGCGCCCTCATCGCCACCGACGTGCCCGGCTGCCGCGAGATCGCGCGGCAGGGCGTGAACGCTCTGCTGGTGCCAGTGGACGACGCCACGGCGATCGCCGACGCCATCGAGACGCTGATGAAGGACGACGCCTTGCGCCAGCGCTTCGCCGCCGAGAGCCGCCGCATCGCGGTGGAAGAATTCTCCAGCCAGCGCATCGGCGACGAGATCGTCGCGCTGTATCAGAAACTGCTCGCCGCCCGCGCCGCGGAGGATGCATGAACACCGCCGCGCTGACGCTGGGCACCGCCATCCTCATGCTGATCGCCGCAGCGGCCATGAGCTATGGCCTGCTCCTGCTATTGCGGCCGCTGTTGCTGCGCTACGCGATGGCGCTGCCGAACGCGCGCTCCTCGCACAAGACGCCGACGCCGCAGGGCGCCGGCATCGGCGTCGTCGCCGCGACTGTGGCGATCAGCGCGCTCGCGGCGCTGGCGCTCGACGGCATCGCCGACCGCACGCTCGGCATCGTGCTCGCCGCCGCCGTCGGCATCGCCGTCGTCGGCGCGGTCGATGACATCAAGCCGGTCGGTGTGCTGCCGCGCCTGTTGCTGCAGGCCGCCGCCGTGACCGCGATCCTGATCGCGATCCCGGCCGACGCGCGCATCCTGCCGGCGCTGCCCTTCGCCGCCGAGCGCGCCCTGCTCGGCCTTGGCGCGGTGTGGTTCGTCAACCTCACCAATTTCATGGACGGCATCGACTGGATCACCGCCGCCGAGACGGTGCCGGTCACGGCCTTCATCGCGCTGTTCAGCGTCTTCGGTGCGACCTCGCCGACCGAGACCGCGGTCGCTCTGGCGCTGTGCGGCGCGATGCTCGGCTTCGCGCCGCTCAATCGGCCGGTGGCGAAAATGTTTCTCGGCGATGTCGGCAGCCTCGCCATCGGGCTGCTCATCGCCTGGATGCTGATCGCCCTCGCCGGCCGCGGCAATCTCGCCGCCGCGCTGCTGCTGCCGCTGTATTATCTCGCCGACGCGACCATCACCTTGTTCCTTCGCCTGTCGCGCGGCGAGAAAATCTGGGTCGCGCACCGCACGCATTTCTATCAGCGCGCCACGCAGAACGGTTTCAGCGTGATGGAGACCGTGACGCGCATCTTCGCCGTCAATGTCGTGCTCGGCCTGCTGGCGCTGGCCACGCTGATCTGGACCGGCCTTGCCGTGCAGATCGTCGCGCTCGCCTGCGGCACTGCATTGGTCGCGTGGCTGCTGTCCGCCTTTGCTAAGGGCCGCGCGTCAGCGGCGTGAGCCCAGCGCCGCGTCGATCGCCACCATGACCTGCTGCGGCGTCAGCGCGTCGAGACAGGCGCTATAGCTTTCGAGCCTGCGTTCGCAGCCCTCGAGCTGACACGGCGTGCACGGGAAGGCGTGCTGCACCAGCCACACATTGCCGCGCTGCTGCACGGCGCCGGTGTCGGCCCATGGCGCACTGAGGCCGCCGGACGGCCATGGCCCCCACAGCCGCGGATCGGTCGGGCCGAACAGCGCCACGGTCGGACAGCCGGCGGCGGCGGCGAGATGAGTCACCGATGTATCGGGACCGACGAAGACCTTGGCGCCGGCGAGCAGCCCGGAGAGCTGCCCCCAGTTGAGTTTGCCGTCGAAGCGCGTCACCTCGGCGCCGCGCCAGACGTCGTCGAGATAGGCGCGTTCGTCCGCGGCCGGGCCGCCGGTGGCGATGACGGTGAGGCCGCGCGCCCGAAGCGAGGCCGCGATGTCGCGCCAGCCCTGCGCCGTCCATTGCTTGTAGCGAAACATCGGCGCGGCATGGATGACGGCGTAATCGCCCGCGGGCTTGCCCTCGAACGGCAAAGCGGCCGGCGGTCTCAGTCGCGGCGCGCGTTCGATGCCGAGGGCATCGGCAAGCCGCAGCATCTCCTCGACACGATGCACGCCAGCGGCAACCGGCACGGTTCGCGTGAGAAAGCGGGTCTTCAGCGTCCCGCTCGCCCGCGCCTCCACGGGCGCCACGGCATGGCGCGACGCCAGTACCGCAAAAAAGGTCGGCCGATCGCCCGACTGCGTCGAGATAGCGAGGTCGTAGCGCCGCCACAGCTTCATCGCCAGCGACACACTTTGTGCAAAGGTGCGCCTCGCCGGCAGAGTGACGACACCGTCGAGATCCGGATTGCCGGCCAGAATGCCGGCGGTGTCGGCGAACACCAACGCTTCGATGCTCGCTTCCGGCCAGGCCTTGCGCAGGCTGGCGATCAGCGGCGTCGTCAGCAGCACGTCGCCGAGGCGGCGCAGCGCCACCACCAGGATGCGCGGCCGCGCCGGCAGGTCGATCCGGCTCATGGCGCCGCCTTCACGCGCAGCGCCGACATGCCATGCTTCGCGCGAACATCACTGCCGGTCAGCAAGTCGGCGAGCTTGCGCTCGTTCTCGCCCAGCGCCGACCGATCCGCTTCCTTGTGCCAGAGATGAATGACGCCGGTGGCGAAGTTGCCGTCCTTCCTCACAACGCCGGCATGGAGCAGGCGCACGATCAGGTCGGAATCTTCCTTGCCCCAGCCGGCATAGTCGGCATCGAAGCCATCGACGACGTCGAGGTCGCGCCGCCAGATCGCCAGATTGCAGGAGCGCGCGCCCCTCCACTCCTTGGCGCGCAAACGGCGCAACGGCCCGAGCGGCAGATGCAGCAGCGCCGACAGCCGGTTGACGCCGCCGCGGAAACGTTCAGCGAGAAAATGCACGAAGCTCCAGCGCTCCGGCTCCAGACCTTCGCGCAGCACACGCTCGGTGAGCTGCGGAGACAGCAGGATACGATTGCCGGTGACGAAGGCATTCGCTTCGGCCAGCTTGCGGTGCTGCGCGACGAAATCCGGCCGCACGATGCAATCGCCATCGAGAAAGATGACGTAGTCGCCGCGCGAGGCCAGCACGGCGCGATTGCGGATTTCGCCGGCGCGAAAGCCCTTGTCCTCATGCCAGACATGATCGACGCGGTGGCCGACCTTGGCCTTCCAGGCCGCGACGAGTTCGGCCGTCGCCGGGCCCGAGCCGTCATCGGCAACGATGACTTCGAAATTCGAATCGGTCTGCCCCGCCAGCGAACGCAGCACCGCGGCCAGCGCATCCTCGCGCCTGTAGGTGGTGACGATGACGGAGATGAGGCCGTTCACCGCGCCGCTCACGATTTGCGCCCCGCCAGCCAGGCCTTCATGTATCGATAATAAGTGCCCTCGGCATTGGCGACCGCGAGCAGGAAGCCTTCGCGCCCGTCGAGGAAACCACAACGCAGGATATAGGTGCGAAAGAAGCTCCACAGGCCATGCGTGATGCCGCTGGAAAAGCTGACGCGCTTGCCGCGCGCCACTGTCATCGCGGCATTGGCCGTCGAATAGCGATCCATGCGCGACAAGGCATCCTCCAGCCGCTTGACCGGCTCATGAAGGAGATCGTTGTTCAGCCGCGCCACCGGCCCGTCGCAGATGACGCGCTCGTGCACGCGATCGTCGGAGAAGCGCGCCTTGCCGCGCTTGAACAGCCGCAGCACATAATCCGGATACCAGCCCGAGTGCCGCATCTGCCGCCCACAGAAGCTCGACAGCCGCGGCATCTCGAAGCCGTCGGCCTTGGCTTCGCTCATCGCCTGCGCCAACTCGGCGGCCAGCACGGGCGTGACGCGCTCGTCGGCGTCGATGGAGAGCACCCAGTCGCCGCTCGCCTGCGCCAGCGCGAAATTCTTCTGCGCGCCGAAGCCATCGAAGGCATGTTCGACAACGCGGGCGCCCTTGCCGGCGGCGATCTCCGCCGTGCCGTCGCTGCTGCCGCCATCGACCACGACGATGCGCTCGTCGGCGAACGCGATGCTGTCGAGGCAGGCGCCGATATTGGCGGCCTCGTTCTTCGCGATCACGATCACCGACAGGCGCGGCATGCCCGCTCCACCTTCATCGCCTCAGCGGCGGTTACCGTTGCGCGAGCGCTCGACCATCGAGGTCGTGGACTGCCCGGGCACCAGATCGACCAGCACGACCACGCCGCCAAGCGCCTCGACGATATCGTGGCCGACGACCTGCTCGCGGGTGTAGTCGCTGCCCTTGACCAGCACGCTGGGCTTCACTTCGGCGATCAGGTCGCGAGGCGTGTCCTGTTCAAATACGACGACCAGATCGACGGCTTCGAGCGCCGCCAGCACGTCGGCGCGCGATTGCGCGTTCTGCACCGGACGGGTCGGGCCCTTCAGGCGTGTCACCGAGGCATCGCTGTTGAGGCCGACGACCAGACGATCGCATTGCGCGCGGGCCTGCGCCAGCAGCTTGACGTGGCCGGGATGCAGCAGATCGAACACGCCGTTGGTGAAGCCGATGCGCAAACCGATCTTGCGCCACGGCGCGAGATGCTCGTCGAGCTGCGACCAGTCGAACACGATCTTCTCTTCGGAGGCGAGCGAGGCTTCCGGCAGGATACGGTGGCGCAGTTCATCGACGGTAAGCGTCGCCGTGCCGCGCTTGCCGACGACGACGGCGGCAGCCGCATTGGCCGCGCGCATCGCGCTTTCAAAATCGGCATTCATCGCCAGCATGGCGGAGAGCACCGCGACCACCGTATCGCCGGCGCCGGACACGTCGCGCACCTTCACGGCGTAGGACGGCACATGCACCGGGGCGCCCTCGCCGACCAGGGTCATGCCGTCTTCGCTGCGCGTCACCAGCACGGCCTGCGCGCCCAGCGCGTTCTTGAGGCCGCGCGCGGCCTCCGCGACTTCGTCGTCGCTGCGCGCGGCGGTGCCGGTCGCGGCGGCGAGTTCCTGCCGGTTCGGCGTAATGAGCGTCGCGCCCTTGTAGATCGAATAGTCGCGGCCCTTGGGATCGACAATCACCGGCTTGCCGGCTTTGGTGGCGGCGTCGATGACGGCGCGCACGACGCGGGGCGTCAGCGCGCCCTTGGCGTAATCGGACAGGACCACGGCGCCGGCGCGCGGCATGGCTTCGATGGCAAAGCCGATCAGCGCTTCCTCTTCGGCGGTCTCGATCGGCGCCGCCATTTCCCAGTCGGCCCGCAACAGATGCGTCGAATGGTGCTCGGAAACGAAACGCACCTTGCGCGTCGTCATGCGCCCCGGGTCGGTCGCCAGCGAGAATTCGACCAGCGGATTGAGCGACAGCGCGCCGCTCAGCGCCTTGCCGGCTTCGTCGTCGCCGACGACGCCGATGAAGATGCAACGCGTACCGAGCGCGACCAGATTGCGTGCCACGTTACCGGCGCCGCCGATCATCACCTCGGTGCGCCGGACCGCGATGACAGGCGTCGGCGCTTCCGGCGAGATGCGCGACACGTCGCCATAGACGAATTCGTCGAGCATCAGATCGCCGATGCAGAGCACGGTTTGCTGCGACAGGCCGGCGAGGTGTTTGTCGAAGTCGAACATTACAGGACCCGGTCATTCCCGCGCATAGCCGTCCACGGGACGGCGTTCTTCGAATGCCTATGGCGGGAATCCAGCTCTGGGTCCCCGCTTTCGCGGGGACGAGCGGAGAATGGGATTCGAGCCACCATGGTCATCAACGATACTTGTCTTGCTTATCGAGATAGCCGGTGACGTATTGCGCCACCGCTTTTTCGAGCGGCGTGAAGCCGGCATTGTAGCCGGCGCGGCGCAGATTGCCGGCGTCAGCCTGCGTGAAATACTGGTACTGATCGCGGATCGAGACCGGCATGTCGACATAGTCGATGTTTGGCGCCCGCCCCATCGCCTTGAACATGGCGACGATCATGTCCCTGAAGCTCTCGGCCTGGCCGGTGCCGACATTGTAGATGCCGTTTTGGGCCGAACCGCTGATGGCCCAGCGCACCACCGAGACCACGTCATCGACAAAGACGAAGTCGCGGCGCTGGTCGCCGTCGGCGATGCCGTCGCGGTGCGACTTGAACAGCTTCACCGGCTCGCCGGCCTTGGCGCCGTCGAACACTTTCGACAGCACGCTCGCCATGGCGCCCTTGTGATATTCGTTCGGGCCGTAGACGTTGAAGAACTTGAGGCCGACCCAGACCGGCGGCAGCTTCTGCTTCTTCACGTAGCGATCGACCAGCGCGAGGTCGAACAGATGCTTCGACCAGCCGTAGAGATTCATCGGCCGCAGCTTCTTCAGCGCGTCCAGCGACCAATCATCGATGAAGTTCGTGTCGCGGTCGCCATAGGTCGCCGCCGACGACGCATAGACGAAGGGCGTGCCGGTCTGCGTGCACCAGTCGAGCAGGCGCAGCGACAGGTGGAAATTGTTCTCCATCACCTCATCGCCATCGGTCGCGGTGGTGGACGAAATCGCGCCCATGTGGATGACGGCCTCGAGCTTGCGGCCCTCGAGCCACCTGGCAAGGTCCTCGGGCGGCACGAAATCGGCGATCTGCCGCTTGGCGAGATTCCGCCACTTGCCCTCGGAGCCGAGAACGTCATTGACGACGACATCGGTGCGCCCCGCCTCGTTGAGGCTGGCGACGATGTTCGATCCGATGAATCCGGCTCCGCCGGTTACCAAAATCATCCACTACCCCGCTGGAGGCCATCATTTGCCCCAGTCCGGGACGGGGCGCAAATGGCGCAGGTCAATGTCACCGGAAACGGTAAAAATTGCGACTGGACAGCCTCATAGGCCCAAGGTTAACCGCTGCAGCCAATGACCATCGACCCACACCAGCCAGACCGCCCGGTCCTGATCGTCCCCTTCGTGTGGATCGGCGACTTCGTGCGGGTGCATTCGGTGGTCCGCCTGCTCAAGTCGGAAGCTCCGGACCGGCCGGTGGACATGGTGTCATCGACCCTGTGTAGCCCGCTGGCCGACTACATGCCGGGGGTCCGGCGGCCGATCGTCTCCGACCAGCCGCGCAAAAAGCTGGGCTGGGCGATCCAGAAGGACCTCGCCGCCCGCCTGCGCGAAGCCGGCTACGGCCAGGCCCTCATCATGTCGCGCAAATGGAAGGCGGCGCTGGCCCCGGCGCTGGCCGGCATCCCGATCCGCACCGGCTTTGCCGGCGAGGCGCGATTCGGCCTCCTCAACGACATCCGCTGGGGCGAGCGCAAGCTGCCGCGCATGATCGACCAGATGGGCGCCCTGGCGCTGCCCAAGGGCGCCCAGCTGCCTGCGGAATGGCCCGTGCCCGAGCTGAAAGTCCCGCCCGAGGAGCTGGCCCGCTGGCAGGAGCTGCGCGGCCTCGGCCAGGAGCACCGCCCGATTGTCGCCCTGTCGCCCGGCGCCGTCGGCGCCGGCAAGGCCTGGCCGCCCGAATCGTATGCCGCCCTCGCCAAGGCGCTGACGGCCGACGGCGCTTCCGTCTGGGTCCTTGGCGGGCCCGCGGAAGCCGTAACCGCCGCCCTTGTCGTTGAAACCGCCGGCGCCCGCGACCTGACCGGCACCGACCTACGCAACGCCATCCTGGCGCTGGCCGCCGCTGACGTCTCCGTCACCAATGATTCCGGCCTGATGCACGTCTCCGCGGCCCTCGGCACGCCGACGGTCGCGATTTTCGGCCCGACCAGCCCCTGGCACTGGAAACCGCTCAACCCGGTGTCCGCCATCCTCGAGCCGCCCGGCGACGAGGAAGCCCGCCTTCGCGCCCGCGAAATCGGCAACGAGGCGGTCGCCCACCGCTCCACCGCGGGCGTGGCTGTGGACAGCGTGCTGGCCGCGGTCCGCGCCGCTCTGGTGGAAAAAACCAAGCCGCGTTAAGGCATTAGCCACCCTGACCTGACGCCGTGCGGGTTTGGTGCTAGTAGCCTTGAGTTGAGGTGCCGGAATGGCCAAACCGCAGACAGCCCCGATGCGAAACGAACAGGCTCAAGCCGCCATCGACAGCGCGCTGCGGACCCTCGACGCGGAAGGCACCGGCATTACCGCCCTCACCGTCAGCCTGCGCAACGGCCTGGGCGAGCCCTTCGCTGCGGCGGTCGAGCTCATCCGCGGTGCCAGCGGCCGCGTCATCGTCACTGGCATGGGCAAATCGGGCCACGTCGGCACCAAGATCGCCTCGACCTTCGCCTCCACCGGCACGCCCGCTTCCTTCGTGCATCCGGCCGAAGCCAGCCACGGCGACATGGGCATGATCGGCAAGGGCGATGTCATCGTCGCGCTGTCGTGGTCCGGCGAAACCGCCGAACTGAAAAACCTCATCGACTATTCGCGCCGCTACGGCATCGGCCTCGTCGCCATGACCGCGAGCGCCGAATCGACGCTGGCCAAGGCCGCCGACGTCGCGCTGATCCTGCCGCAGGCGCGCGAAGCCTGCCCGCACAATCTGGCGCCGACGACGTCGTCGCTGATGCAGCTCGCGCTCGGCGACGCGCTCGCCATCGCGCTGCTGGAAAGCCGCGGCTTCACCGCGCTCGATTTCGGCATGCTGCATCCGGGCGGCAAGCTCGGCGCGCTGCTCAAGACCGTGCGCGAGTTCATGCATGCGGGCGACGCGGTGCCGCTCAAGCCGCTCGGCGCCAGGATGTCGGACGCGCTGGTCCACATGACGGCGAAAGGCTTCGGCTGCGTCGGCATCGTCGATGCGCAGGGCAAGCTCGCCGGCATCATCACCGACGGCGACCTGCGCCGTCACATGCGCGCCGATTTGCTCGAGGCCACCGTTGAGCAGGTCATGACGAAGTCGCCCAAGACGGTGCGGCCGGATCAGTTGATCAGCGAGACCCTGGACATCCTCAACAGCACCAAGGTGACGGCGCTGTTCGTGGTCGAGGCCGGCAAGCCGGTCGGCATCATTCACGTGCACGATCTGCTGCGCGCCGGCGCGGCCTGACTTTCGAGCCTCCGAAGATTGCCTCTCTCCGTCATGCCCGGCCTTGTGCCGGGTATCCCGATCAGGTGGGCACTGCGCTCCTAAGCGGGATGGCCGGGTCAAGCCCGGCCATGACATTACAATTATGAGACAATCAAATTTGTCGCCGCCGCTTTCACCTCGTCCACGCCCGGCGGCGCACCGTCAGCGCCGAGCACTGTCATCGGCCCGGCGCCGACCGGCCCGGTGAGCTTCGGCTGACTGCCGGCGAAGATCGCGACCAGCGGCACCGCCAACGCGGCGGCAAGATGCAGCAACCCGGTATCGACGCCGACGACGCCGCGCGACCCGGCGATCAGACGCGCCACCTGGTCGAGCGGCACGCGATCGGGCACGCGCGCCTTCGGCACGGCTTTCGCAATCTCTTCGCTGCGCAGCCGCTCCGCCTCCGTGCCCCACGGCAGCACGATCTGAAGTCCGCGCTCGTTCATCGAACGGCCCAGCGCGACCCAGTTCGCTACCGGCCATTCCTTGCGCACCTTTGCGGTGGCATGAAGAAAGACGACGTAAGGCTCGGCCGGCGCGGCGAAGCGCGCGCGCGACAAACCGTAGTCGGGCGCACCGTCCATCTCATAACCGAGCGCCAGCGCCGTGAGACGGCGATTGCGCTCCACGGCATGCAGATCGCGGCTCACGTCATGGCACACATCATAGAATAAACTTGCCAACGGCTCGCGGATGCTGGCGCGGTCGTAACCATGACGCTCACCTCGCGCGATGCGCGCTATGAGCCCGGTGCGCAACAGACCTTGCGTGTCGACGATGCGGTCGTAGGGCCTCCCCCGCAGCGCCATGCGACACCGCCGCATTTCCGACCAAGTCGCCGGTGATTGAAGCGCCTTGCGCCAGCGGCGCGACGCGACGGGAATGACCTCGTCGATGCCGGGATGCAGCCGCGCCAGCGGCGCGAACGCCTCCTCCACGACCCACGACAGATGCAGATCCGGCAAGGCCCGGCGCGCATCGGTCACCGCGGGCATGTGATGGATCACATCGCCGAGCGACGAGGTCTTGATGAAAAGGATGTCCTTCATACCGCGACGAGCGCTCGCCCCGTTGTCCCATTGCGCCTGTTATACTGGTTACCGTCCGTTAACAATATTGTCCGGAACCATTCCGGTCCGGGCCAAGTTTCCCGCTCTTTTCACGTTTGCCCTGTAGAAGCATTAACTCAAGATTTGAGGGTACTTCATGACGGTCCTGGTCACCGGCGGCGCCGGTTATATCGGCAGCCATATGGTTCACGAACTGGTCGACGCCGGCGAGCCGGTGGTCGTGCTCGACAACCTGTCGACCGGCTTCCGCTACCTGTTTCCGGCGACGGTGCCGTTCGTCAACGGCTCGACCGGCGATCGAGATCTGATCCTGCGGACCATCGAGCAGCACGGCATCACCGCGATCATCCACTTCGCCGCGTCCATCGTGGTGCCGGATTCGATCCGCGACCCGCTCGGCTATTACCGCAACAACACGATGAACACCTGCACGCTGATCGACGCCGCCATCGAAGGCGGCGTCAGGCAGATGATCTTCTCCTCGACCGCCGCGGTGTACGGCAACGCCAACGACAATCCGATCGACGAGGGTACGCCGACGCAGCCGATCTCGCCCTACGGCACCTCGAAGCTGATGTCGGAAATCATGCTGCACGACGCCGGCAAGGCGCATGACCTGCGCTTCATCGTGCTGCGCTATTTCAACGTCGCCGGCGCCGATCCGCGCGGCCGCACCGGCCAGGCGACGCCGGCGGCAACGCATCTCATCAAGGTCGCCTGCGAGACCGCGATCGGCAAACGCCCGCGCATGGCGGTGTACGGCACCGATTACGACACGCCGGACGGCACCTGCATCCGCGATTACATCCATGTGTCGGATCTCGCCCGCGCGCACTCGGCCGCGCTCGGCCATCTGCGCCGCGGCGGCGCCAGCGCCACCTTCAATTGCGGCTATGGCCGCGGCGCCTCCGTGTTCGAGGTCATCGACGCGGTGCGCCGTGTCTCCGGCGAAGATTTTCCGGTGGACATCGAAAGCCGCCGCGCCGGCGACCCGCCGGCGCTGGTCGCCAATGTCGAACGTATCCGCAGGGCGCTACCGGCGTGGAATCCCCAGTTCCGGGACCTCGACACCATCGTCTCCCATGCGCTGGCGTGGGAAAAACGCCTGCAGAGCAATGCGGCGGCCGGACGCGCTTGAAGCCCGCCCGTTGACGGCTAAATGGCGTAAATCGCCGACTTTTTTGCTCACAGCGGGCATCTTGACGCCTGTCGGGGGATGCCCGACAGAGAGCCCATGATCGACCCGAATTCCACCCTGACGACGGCCGCCGAGGATCCGCGCTACCGGCCCATGACCCTGATCCGGCGCCTGTTCCTCGAGCAGGGCATCGTGCACTGGCGCAAATACGCGGTCGCCTTCGTGTTCATGGGGATCGCGGCGGGCTGCACAGCCTACAGCGCCTATCTCATCGGCAACGTCATCAACGAGACCTACGTCAACCGCAACCTGCCCGGCATCATGGTGCTGGGCGCGATCACGGTGGCGCTGTTCGCGATGAAAGGCCTCGCGACCTACGTCCACACCGTGCTGCTGTCGCAGATCGGCAACCGCATCATCGCCGACAACCAGCGCGCGGTGTTCGCCAAGCTGCTGCGCGAAGGCCTCGGCTTCTTTTCGGACCGGCACTCGACCGAATTCATCGCCCGCCTCACCGCCGGCGCCAATGCCGCGACGCAGGTCATCAATCTCATGGTGATGTCGGTCGGCCGCGATCTGCTGTCACTGATCGGCCTCGTCACCGTGATGGTGGTGCAGGACCCGGTGCTGTCCTTCTTCTCGTTCTTCGTTGCGCCGCCGGCCTTCCTCGTGCTGCGCAAGATGGTGCGCCGCGTCTACAAGATCGGCCGCTCGCAGTTCCAGGGCGGCGCGCGCATCATCGAGACGCTGCAGGAGACCTTGCAGGGCATCCGCATCGTCAAGGCGTTCACGCTCGAGCCGGTCATGCGCAAGCGCTTCGACGACAATGTCGCGCAGGTCGAGCACGAGGCCAACAAGATGGCGCGCGTCGGCGCTCGCGCCTCGCCGCTGATGGAAACGCTGGGCGGCATCGCCATCGCCATCGCCATCTGCTACGGCGGCTACCGCGTGCTGGAGACCGGTGCGACGCCCGGGCAGTTCTTCTCCTTCATCACCGCGTTCCTGCTCGCCTACGAGCCGGCCAAGCGCCTCGCCCGCCTCAATATCGAACTCAACAGCGCGCTGGTCGGCGTGCGGGTGCTGTTCGAGGTGCTCGACAATCCGCCGAGCGAGGCGGCCGACGACGACAAGCCGGCGCTCAAGGTCAGCGAGCGGCGCATCGAGTTCAGGAACGTGGATTTCGCCTATCGCGGCGAGCAGCCGGTGCTGCGCGGCATGTCCTTCGTTGCCGAGCCGGGCAAACTGACCGCGCTGGTCGGCCCGTCGGGCGGCGGCAAGTCGACGGTATTCAATCTGCTCATGCGCTTCTACGACGCCCATGAGGGCCGGGTGGAGATCGACGGCCAGGAAGTGACGCAAGTGTCGCGCCGCTCGTTACGCGAACAGATTGCCTATGTCGGCCAGGAGACTTTCCTGTTTCGCGGCACGGTGCGCGAGAACATCGCCTTCGGCAAACCGGGCGCGAGCGAGGATGAGATCGTCGCCGCCGCCAAGGGCGCCCATGCGCACGACTTCATCATGGCCTTCCCCGCCGGTTACGACACGCCGGTCGGCGAGCACGGTTTGCAATTGTCGGGTGGCCAGCGCCAGCGCATCGCCATTGCCCGTGCCTTCATCAAGGACGCGCCGATCATCCTGCTCGACGAGGCCACCGCCGCGCTCGACTCCGAAAGCGAACTGGCGGTTCGCGAGGCGATGGACCGCCTGTCCGCCGGCCGCACGACGCTCGCGATCGCCCATCGTCTGCACACCATCTCGCATGCCGACCGCATCTATGTGATCGAAGGCGGCCATGCTTCCGAGTCCGGCCGGCACGACGAACTGCTGGCCAAAGGCGGCCGCTACGCGACGTTCTACCGGCTGCAGCTCAAGGATCAGGAGCAGCCGGCGCCGCTTGCGGCGGTGCCGGCCTGAAGCGCGCCTCCCGCGCCTTGTTCGCCTCTCCGGAATGCGTTACCCGGGGACCGGATCGTAACAATTTATAGAGGCAGCTTCCCATGAGCGCGGACTATGTCATTCCAGCGCCGCCGCAGCCGGTGATCGCGGTTGCCGGCTCGTCCAAAACGTTCCCGGTCCGCCGCATCTGGTGCGTCGGCCGCAACTACATCGAGCACATTCGCGAAATGGGCCAGGACGAGCGTCTGCCGCCGTTCTATTTCGCCAAACCCGCCGACGCGATCGTGGCGGACGGCGGCACCGTGCCCTACCCGCCGCTCACCAAGGACATGCATCACGAGGTCGAACTCGTCGTCGCGCTCAAGTCCGGCGGCCGCAACATCCCGGTCGCCAAGGCCAATGACTGCATCTACGGATACGCGGTCGGCATCGACCTGACCCGCCGCGACCTCCAGATCGCCTCGCGCGACCTCAAGCGGCCGTGGGAGATCGGCAAGGCCTTCGACCATTCCGCGCCCGTCGGCGCCATCAAGCCGGCGTCCGAGATCGGCCACCCGACGGACGCGCGGATCGCGCTGTCCTGCAACGGCCAGATCCGTCAGGACGGCAATCTCAACCAGATGATCTGGAACGTACCGGAAATCATCGCCGACCTGTCGAAAATGGTGGAGCTCGCCGCCGGCGACGTCATCATGACCGGCACCCCGGCCGGCGTCGCCGCGACCGTGCCCGGCGACAAGCTCGAATGCAGCGTCGAAGGTGTGGGTACCTGCACCGTGATCATCGGACAGGCCTTGAAGTAGGCCGCAGATCGGCGATTCCTTTCGGGCTCGAATCAGCTACGACTGAAACGGCTGGCGGGAACCCGCCGGCCGTTTGCGTTGTTAACCGATCCCTAACGTCCGAGCCGCACACTGGGAATGCCGGTTCCAGGCTGTGGTTTGACAGCGCACAGGTCTGCACCCATGGGTCAAGCTCTGCTCAAATCCCGATCTGCCAATCCGGTCGCCGACGCGGTCTGGATGGCCGAGACGGTGATGCAATACTCGCCGGCCACCGACTCTGAAGCGCTCAAGCTTCTCCGCACCAGTTTTCCGGATTGCCCGCTCAGCCTGAGGGTCGCCGCGCTCAACCTGCTGATGAAGCAGAGCCGACGGCCGGCCGGGGCGACCCGCTAGATTCCGAGATAGGCCTGCCGCACGCGGTCATCGCCGAGCAACGCCTCGCCCGAGCCGGACAGCGTGACGCGGCCGTTTTCCAGCACGTAGGCGTGGCTCGCCAGCTTGAGCGACACCGCCACGTTCTGCTCCACGAGCACGCAGGTGATGCCCTCGCGGTTGAGATCGCTCACGGTGCCCAGCACCTGCTGTACGACCGCCGGCGCCAGGCCCAGCGAGGGCTCGTCGAACATGATCAGCTCCGGCTCGCCCATGAGACAGCGGCCGATGGCCAGCATCTGCTGCTCCCCGCCCGACAACGTGCCGGCGGCCTGGGCGCGGCGCTCGGCCAGACGCGGAAACATCGCATAGACGCGGTCGAGATTGCGACCGCGGTTGGCCTTGGCGCGCGGGATCATGGCGCCCATCGCGAGATTCTCGGCGATGGTCAGTGTCGGAAACACCTGCCGGCCTTCCGCGACCTGACCGATGCCGAGATTGCAAACCTTGAAGCTCGGCAGGCCGGCAATGTTGTCGCCGCGATAGACGATGCGGCCGCGCGTCGGCTTGTTGATGCCGGCGATGGCGCGGATCAGCGATGTCTTGCCCGCGCCGTTGGCGCCGACGATGGCGACGATGGCGCGCTCGGGAATTTCCAGCGTGACGCCGTCGAGCGCCTGGGCATCGCCGTAATGAACGTCGAGATTTTCGACGAGAAGCATCAGACGGCTCCTCCATCTTCGTCATTCCCGGACGGCCCGCAGGAGCGGACCCGGAATCCAGCCAAGTCCGTTTGCGTATCTGGATTCCGAATTCGCGCGCTGCGCTCGCGCCCCGGAATGACAGTGGAGTAATGCATCACACCGACTCCGCGCCGAGATAGGAGTCGATCACGGCCTTGTCGCGCACCACGTCGGCCGGCGCGCCTTCGGCGATGTTGGCGCCGTGATGCAGCACGACGATGTGCTGCGCCAGCGCCATCACCGCGCGCATGACGTGCTCGATGAGCAGAATGGTCAGACCGCTGTCGCTGTTGAGCTCCTTGAGGATGCTCACCATCCGGTCGGTTTCGGTCGGCCGCAGGCCGGCCATGACTTCGTCGAGCAGCAGCAGCTTCGGATCGGTGGCAAGCGCGCGGGCGACCTCAAGACGCTTGCGGTCCGGCAATGTCATCGACGAGGCGCGCTGGGAACGCTTGTCGTAGAGATCCAGGCGGCGCAGCACGTCGTGCGCATGGGCGCGTGCCATCGACACGTCGGTGCGCTTCATCAAAGCGCCCACGATGACGTTCTCCTCCACGGTAAGCGCCGGGAAAGGCCGCACGATCTGGAAGGTGCGGCCGATGCCGCGCTGGCACACCTGGTTGGGCGGCAGGCCGTCGATCCGTTCGCCGTTGAATTCGACGGTGCCGCCGTCCGGCATGAACACGCCGGCGATCATGTTGAACAAGGTGGTCTTGCCGGCGCCGTTCGGGCCGATCACCGCGTAGACGCCGCCCTGTGGCACCTCGAAGCTGACCTTGTCGACGGCGAGCAGGCCGCGGAAGCGCTTGCTGACGCCCTGAACCTGAAGAAGCGGCTTCATGACCGACGCTCCGTCAGCCCGAGCCGCCGCTTGACCCAGGGCCAGACGCCGTCCGGCAACGCCATGATCACGAACAGAAGACAGATGCCGTAGAACACCTGCTTCGCGCCGGGGATATCGATGCCCAGCGCGTGCAGGCCCTCGGTCAGCACTTCGGCAAGACCGGTGAGCACGAAAGCGCCGAGGATGGGCCCGAACAAGGTGCCGATGCCGCCGACGATCGGGCCGAGGATGATCTCGATAGAACGGGAGATATGGAACACCTGCTCGGGGAACAGGTTGTTGTAATAGAAGGCGTAAACGACACCGGCGAACGAGGTCATCGCCGCCGATATCACCACGGCGATCATCTTGTAGCGGAAGGTGTCGATGCCGGCGGCCCGCGCGGCCTCCTCATCCTCCCGGATCGCCATCCAGAAATAGCCGATGCGGCTTTGCAGCAGCATGCGGCAGCCGATAAAGGCTGCTACCGTCGCCGCCAGCAGCACGTAGTAGAACATCACCGGCTCGCCGCGCAGCGTCCAGAGATTGTTGCCGGAATACTGCTTCACCGGCAGGAACAGGCCGGAGGATCCCGCCGTCCAGGCGAAGTGGTCGAAACCGACGCGGGCGAACTCCGCGAAGGCGATGGTCAGGATGGCGAAATAGACGCCGCCGACCCTGAAGCGGAACGCAAGGAAGCCGATGAAGGCACCGACGGCGCCCGCGATCGGCACGCCGATCAGCAGGCCAAGCCACGGCGCGATGCCGAAGTGCACGAACAGGGCCGCCGCCGTGTAGGCGCCGAGACCGACATAGAGCGCGTGCCCCAGCGACAACTGGCCGGCAAAGCCCATCATGATGTTCCAGGCCTGCCCGGTATAGGCGAAGTAGAAGATCAGGATGAGGATCGTCAGCAGATAGTCGCTGGCGAACAGTGGCGCGCAGATCGCGGACGCCAGCAGCAGAAAAAGCAGGATGAGCGCGCGGGTCGGCACGCCGTCGATAAGGCGTGCGATCATGCGGACCTCTTGCCCAAAATACCTTGCGGACGGAACAGCAGCACCAGCACCAGTATCCCGAAAGCGAACATGCTTTTCGCCGATGGCGTGAACAGCAGGCCCGCCATGGCTTCGGTGAGCCCGATCAGAACGCCGCCGAGCAGCGCGCCAGGCATGGAGCCGAGGCCGCCGGTGATGACGATGACGAAGGCCAGCAGCGTATAGGCGGGCCCGAGCGCCGGCGTGACATCGACGATCAGGATCAGCATGACGCCGGCGGCGCCGACGCAGGCCGCGCCCAGGCCGAAGGTGAGCGCGTAGAGGTGCTTGACGTCAAGCCCGACCACCAGCGCGCCGGTGTAATTGTCGGCGCAGGCGCGGATGGCGGTGCCCAGCGTGGTATAACGAAAGAAGCAGAACAGCGCCGTCGCCACCACCAGCGCGGCCAGCGCCGCGTAAGTCTTGGTCGCGTCGACGATCACCGTCCCGATCTGGTAGCTGTCATAGGCGTAGGAGGTCTGCACATTCTGCGCGTCCGGCCCGAACAGGATCAACTGGACGTTGACCAGGATGATCGCGACCGCGACCAGCAGCAGGAACTGGCTGTGTTCGGGCCGCGTGATGAACGGATTGATCACGCTCTTCTGCAGCAGATAGCCGAACGCGAACAGCACGACCGCGATCGGCGCGAGCATGAGCAGCGGGTCGAGCTTGAGCGCGGCGAACAGGGTCACGGCGATGTACATGGCGACCGTCATCATTTCGCCGTGCGCGAAATTAACGACGCGAACGACGCCGAAAATCACCGAGAGGCCGAGCGCCATGAGGCCGTAGACCAGCCCGGTGAGAATGCCCGCAATGGCAACGTTCAGGTAGATTTCAAAGGACACCGAAAGACTTTCTGTTAGCCGCCAGCGGCACCGGCCATCTCGTCATGCCCGGCCTTACGCCAGGCATTCACGTCTCCGCAAATTAAATGCAAGCCGTGCATGGCCGGGACACATCCCGGCCATGACAGCGGTGGTGTAACGCGCCGACGAGCGATCAGCGCTTGTCGTACGGCTTCATCGGCATTTCGGCCTTGGCGTTGGCCGCGACCTTCGGCGCCACGGTGACGAGCTTGCCGTCGCGATTCTGAATGGCGCTGTTGAGCAGCTTGTCGTTCTGACCCTTGGCGTCGAACTGGATGCCGGGGCCGGGGCTGACGTTGTTGGTGATGTTGGTCTTGCGGATCGCCTCGGCAAGCTGGTTCGGATCGGCCGAACCGGCGCGCTTGTAGGCATCCGCCGCGACCAGCAAGGCCTCGAAAGAGTACACGTGGTTGGTATTCAGGTTCACGCCCGGATGCGCCTTGGCGAGCGCCGCCTCCAGCTTCTTGCTGAGCGGCTTGTTCGGGTCGTACCACGGCACGAAGCTGAGCGGGCCGTCCGACAGCTTGCCCAGGGTTTTGAGGTACTGGTCCTCGTACCAGCCGGGGCCCATGCTGAGCACCGCCATCGGCGACCAGCGTTGCTTGACCATTTCGCGGGTCAACAGGATGGCGTCGTTGAGACGGCTGACCATGATGAGGGCGTCGGCCTTGGTCGCCTTGGCCTTGGACACTTCGACCGACAGATCGCGCGCCGCCGGATCGTACGAGATCGTCTCGAGGATCTGGTACGGCATCTCGAACTTCGGCATCAAGCCGGGAATCGCCTTCGACATCGCGGTGCCGAAGGTGTCGTTGACATGCAGGAACACCGCCGTCTTCGGCGTTGCGCCGGACGCGGCGAAGATTTCCTTCTGGTTGACGAAGGCATCGCGCAGGATCATCGGCGCGGTGGGGAAGTTGCGGAACACGAACTTGTAGCCCTGCTCGGTGATCGGCGGGGCGGCCGCGATGTTGATGACGTAGGGGATGCCCTTCTGCTCGGCGACCTGCGCGATCGCGGTGCTCTGGCCGCTGTCGAACGCACCCATCAGGACCTGCGCGCCTTCGCTGATCAGCTTTTCGGCGCGTGAGCGGGCGACGTCGACATTGGTTTCGGTGTCCGCGTTCATGAACTGGAGTTCGGGCAGACCGAGTTCCTTCAGCAAGCCGGCGGTGACATCGACGCCGCGCTGGCAGTCCTGACCGATGCCGGCCTGGTAGCCGGAGCGGGGCAGCAGCACGCCGACCTTGAGCGGACCACTCTGCGCGCGCACGATGTTGAAGGGCGCGATGCCCGCGGTGATGCCGAACGCGCCGAGCCCGGCGGCGACGGTGCGGCGGCTCACTTTGGCCACGCCGGATTTCTTGATCTCAGTCATAAAGTCCTCCCCTGCCGCGCCCGATGGCGGCTTATTAGAGCTATGATGGCGGGTTTTGCCCCGCTTCCACAAGTGAACGAAAGACGGCCCGCCGGCCCGGAGACCTGCCTGCCATCGCCCGCTCTGAATTGCGACATATTGTTGACTGGGACAACAATTCCCGTCAACAACATTGTCAGCGAGCACACCCACACAGAATGACGCGCCGCTGGGAGCCACAGGGAGGGAATCGAGCCATGCCGGCAAAGCCTGCCCGCGTTCGGACAACCGCCGCCGCGTCTCGGACGGCGTCGCCGGCCAAAGCGAAGCTCGCGCACCCCGCGACGCCGCGTCGCAGTCCACCCATGGTCAGCGATATCGGTGCGCTCACCGGACATCTCGGCTACTTCATCCGCCGCCTGCAGATCTGGGTCTTCCAGGACTTCATCCGCACCCTGGCGGAGATCGAGATCAGCCCCGCGCAATTTTCCGTATTAGCCGTGATCCACGCCAATGAGGGCCTATCACAGATCGAACTCGGCAATACGCTCGGCATCGAACGGGCGCGTCTGGTGCGGCTGCTCAACCGGCTGGAGCGTCGCGGCCTGCTCGAACGCTTGCCCTCCAATGGCGACGGCCGCCGCCACGCCCTGCAGCTGACGCCGCAAGGCCAGTCGATCTTCAAGCAGGCCAAGGCGCTCGCCGAGCGCCATGAGGCCGGGCTCCTCGCCAAGCTCGGCGATGAACGCTACCGCGCGCTGATGGGCGCGCTCCGGGATTAAGAGAACAGCCTCTCCACACCAGCGGCGATGCGCAGCAACTGGCGGTCGTGACCGTTGCGGGCCAGAAGCATCAGGCCGATCGGCAGGTGTCCATCGCGCGGCAGCGGCAGCGACACACCGCACAGGTCGAAGAAATTGCCGATGGTGGTGTTGCGCAACAGCATGGCGTTGCGCTGCATGAAGGCCTTCGGCTCGACAATCTCGTCGAAGCGCGGCGCCACGATCGCGGTGGCGGGCAGCACCAGCACGTCGATGTCGCGCAGGCGCTCGTCCATCGCCGCGATCAGCGCGTTGCGTGCGCGCACGGCGTTGACATAGTCATGCGCGGCGATGTCGGCGCCGCGCGACAGGCGGCCGGCGACGATCGCGTCGACTTCGGCGCCGCGCGTCTTCATCCGCGCGCCGTGCACGGCATAAGCCTCGGCCACCAGGATGCTGGTCTGGCCCTGCAGCGCGATCATGTCCTCGAACAGCGGCAATTTTTCATAAGAGAGCCGCGCACCCGCCTTCTCCAGGCGGTCGAGCGCTTCGGGAAAACGCCGCCCGACCGTGTCGTCGAGATTTTCCAGCGGCAATCCTTGGGCAACGCCGAAGCGCAAGCCGGCAAGCGGAGCGGCATCGAGCGTCCGGAAGGTCTCGCCGGACAGAGCGGCATCGGTCGCGGCGCATTGCGCCACGGTGTTGGCCAGCGGACCGATCGAATCGAGGGAGTAGGACAGCGGAAACGCGCCTTCGGTGGAGACGCGTTGCTTCGACGGCTTAAAGCCGACAATGCCGCACAAAGATGCCGGGATGCGCACCGAGCCGCCGGTGTCGCTGCCGATCGCGATCTCGCACATGCCGTCCGCGACCGCGACGCCGGCACCGGCGGATGACCCTCCCGGCACGCGTTCGCGGTCGGCCGGATTACCCGGCGTGCCGTAATGCGGATTGGCGCCGACGCCGGTGAAGGCGAATTCCGACATGTTGGTCTTGCCGACAATGACGGCGCCCGCAGCGCGCAGCCGCTGCACCACGACCGCATCGCGCGCCGCGACGTGGCCTTCGCTCGCGAGCAGCCTCGAGCCGGCGCGCGTCACCTCGCCGGCCACGTCGAACAGATCCTTGATGGTGACGATGACGCCGTCTAGCGGGCCGAGAGATGTGCCGGTGCGGGCGCGCGCGTCGCTGGCTTCGGCGGCGGCCTGCGCCGCCTCGCGATAGACGGTGAGCACCGCCTTGGCGCCCTCGCCAGCCAGATCTTCGATGCGCGCCAGCGCCTGCGAAAGGCGCTCCTGCGCCGTTGTTCTATCCATGGAACCAACTTTCGAGACCAAGCGTTATTGACGCGAACTTCAGGGCAATCAAGTGTGGAGGCTCACGATGCGCAAGGCAACTCTTGCGGCGGCCGCTTTGGCTGCCATTACAATCATGCCGGTCGGCGCCAGCGCCCAGAACGCAGTGGGCGGGGCGATTGTCGGCGCCGGCGCAGGCGCCGTGATCGGCGGCGCGGTGACCGGGCGTCCGGAAGGCGCCGCGGTTGGCGCGGTTATCGGCGGCACGACGGGCGCCGCGATCGGCGCCAATGCCGGCGAACGCCACTACCGTTATCGCGAACGCACCCGCACCTGCTGGGAAGACGATTGGGGCCGCCGCACCTGCCGATATCGGTGACAGCTCTGACAAGCACTGGCGGAAAACAGCGGGGCGCCGCAAGGCGTCCCGCTTTTTCGTGCGCGGGCTCACGCCCGCAGGCCGCCCTTTTCTTCGATGAACTTCACCACCGCGCCGACGTCCTTGCCTTCGCGCATATTGGTCATGACGAACGGTCGCTTGCCGCGCATTCTTGTCGCGTCGCGCTCCATCACCGCGAGCGACGCGCCGACATAGGGCGCCAGATCGATCTTGTTGATGACCAGCAGGTCGGAACGGGTGATGCCTGGCCCGCCCTTGGACGGGATCTTGTCGCCGGCCGCGACGTCGATGACGTAGATCGTGATATCGGCGAGCTCGGGCGAGAAGGTTGCGGCGAGATTGTCGCCACCGGATTCGATCAGGATCAGATCGAGATCGGGAAATTTCGTCCGCATGTCGGCGACGGCGGCGAGGTTGATCGAGGCATCCTCGCGGATCGCGGTGTGCGGACAGCCGCCGGTCTCGACACCGGCGATGCGGTCCGCGGCGAGCGCGCCAGAGCGCACCAGATATTCGGCATCCCACTTGGTGTAGATGTCGTTGGTGATGGCGGCGATCTGGTACCTGTCGCGCAGCGCCTTGCAAAGCGCGTCCATCAGCGCCGTCTTGCCGGAGCCGACCGGGCCGCCAACGCCGACGCGAAGCGGACCGTACGGGCTTTTGGTGTTTGTCATCGTCAATTCTCTCGTGTCTTACGAACGGAACAGGCGAGTGTACTGCGTCTCGTGCAGCGCCGACGCCAGATCGGCGCGAAAGGCCGACGAGCCGAGGTCATCGAGCGGCGCATGGGCCGCGCGCTGCGCGAACCCGACAATGGCCGGCTCGAGGGCCGCCAGCACATGCAGGCCCTGCGTCTGCCCGAGCGGGATCAGCCGCACGCCGGCGGAGACCCAATTGGCCGTCAGCGCGTAGAGATAGGCCGGCAGCGCCTGCTCCAGCGCGATACCGTGGCCGGCGGCCGTGACGGCCACCGCGACCGGATAGGCGACCGGGCCGCTCCAGACCGCCTTGAGTCTATCATGCGCCTCGCAGGGCCAGGCGCGCGCGGCCCCGATGAAAGCATTGCCCTGCGCCGTGGTTTCCAGATGGCGCTCCTTCGACGGCGCAAAGGCGGCGGCAAGTTCGGCGATATCATGCAGCGCCGTGTCGTCAGCGCCGAGCACGGCGCGATGCGCGTGCGCGAACAGGATGGCGTCGCAGTAGCCGCCACCGTTGGCGAGCATCGCCAAGAGCCAGTCCTGCAGCGTGGCGGCGTCGGCGACGTCGCCGGTCTCGACCGCCCATTCAATGCCGCTGGAATAGGAGAAGGCGCCGACCGGGAAAGCCGGCGACAGCCAGGCCATAAGGCGGAGGAGATGAGGAGAAGAAGAATCCAACGGAGTCTGTTCCAAGCCCCGTTCGTCTTCGTGGAAGCGGGAATCCAGTTCTTCCGTGCTTGCGGCTCTGGACCTCCGCTTTCGCGGGGGTGAGCGGAAGGTAGCATCATCCATGATCATGCCCATGATGATGCCCGTTCCCGTGCGGCGATGCAGGCTCGGGGTCGAAGGCGGTCTCGAGCGGCGTCAACCGCGCGCCGAGACCGCGCAGCATGTCCTCCAGCACATGATCGCGCCGGATGCGGACCTTGCCGCCGACGATCTGCACATCGGTGTGTCGGTTGCCGAGATGCCAGGCGAGCCGCACCGTCTCGAACGCATTGGGCGCCGCGATTTCAATCAGGGGCTCCGCGCTGCCTCTGATCTCGACTATCGAGCCATCATCGAGAACCAAACCGTCACCATCGCGCAACGCCACCGGCGCGGGAAAGTCGATCAGCACCTGCGTGCCCTTCTCGCCGGTGAGCACGATACGGCGGCGGTGACGGTCGTCGGCATCGAGCGCGACGCGGTCGCGCGCGGCAGCCCGATCATAGTCGGTGACGATGGAGAGAACGCGGTGCATGTTCAGTTGTCGTCCCGGGCGAGCGAAAGCGAGGCCCGGGACCCATATCCACTGTATCGGCGATACGGAAAGACCGGGGCTATGGGTCCCCGCCTTCGCGGGGACGACATTACATCAAAACAAGAAATACCTCTGCGCCATCGGCAGCTTCTCGGCCGGCGGGCAGGTCAGCAGTTCGCCATCCGCCCGCACCTCGTAGGTTTCCGGATCGACCTCGATCTTCGGCGTGGCGTCGTTGAGCACCATGCTCTTCTTGTTGATCTTGCGGGTATCGTCGATGGCTACGAATTCTTTGGCGCAGCCGAGTTGCTTGCGCAAGCCGGAGCGCGCCGCCGCTTTCGACACGAACACCACGGACGAGGCTGTGAGCGACTTGCCGTAAGCGCCGAACATCGGCCGGTAATGCACCGGCTGCGGCGTCGGGATCGAGGCGTTCGGATCGCCCATCGCCGCGGCGACGATCGTGCCGCCCTTCATGACAATGTCCGGCTTGACGCCGAAGAAGGCCGGCGACCAGACCACCAAGTCGGCAAGCTTGCCCTTTTCCACCGAGCCGATGTGCTTGCTCATGCCCTGTGCGATGGCCGGGTTGATGGTGTACTTGGCGATGTAACGGCGGGCGCGCAGATTGTCGTTGTCGCCCTTCTCGCCCGGCAGCGAACCGCGCTGCTTCTTCATCTTGTCTGCCGTCTGCCAGGTGCGGATGATGACCTCGCCGATGCGACCCATGGCCTGACTGTCCGACGACATCATCGACAACGCGCCGATGTCGTGCAGGATGTCCTCCGCCGCAATGGTCTCCTTGCGGATCCGGCTTTCGGCAAAAGCCAGATCCTCGGCGATAGACGGATCGAGATGGTGGCAAACCATCAGCATGTCGAGATGCTCGTCGATGGTGTTGCGCGTGAACGGCCGCGTCGGATTGGTCGAGGACGGCAGCACGTTCTTGAGGCCTGCCACCTTGATGATGTCCGGCGCGTGGCCGCCGCCGGCGCCTTCGGTGTGGAAGGCATGGATGGTGCGGCCCTTGAAGGCCTTGATGGTGTCCTCGACGAAGCCGGATTCGTTGAGCGTGTCAGAATGCAACATCACCTGGACATCGTATTTCTCGGCGACGCTCAGACAATTGTCGATGGCCGCCGGCGTCGTGCCCCAGTCCTCGTGCAGCTTCATGGCGCAGGCGCCGGCCTTGATCATCTCCTCCAGCGCCGCCGGCCGCGAGGCATTACCCTTGCAGGCGATGCCAAGATTGACCGGAAACGCATCGAACGACTGCAGCATCCGCCCGATGTGCCACGGCCCCGGCGTGCAGGTGGTGGCATAGGTGCCATGCGACGGCCCCGTGCCGCCGCCGAGCAGCGTGGTGATGCCGGCATAGAGCGCGTCGTCGAGCTGCTGCGGACAGATGAAATGGATGTGCGAGTCGAAGCCGCCCGCCGTTATGATCTTGCCTTCGCCCGCGATCACATCGGTGCCGGGGCCGATCGGGATGGTGACGCCGGGCTGGATGTCGGGATTGCCCGCCTTGCCGATCGAATGAATACGCCCGTCCTTGATGGCGATATCGGCCTTGACGATACCCCAGTGGTCGAGGATCAGCGCGTTGGTGATCACCGTATCGACCGCGCCCTGCTTGTTCGTCATCTGCGACTGGCCCATGCCGTCGCGAATGACCTTGCCGCCGCCGAACTTCACTTCATCGCCATAGACCGTGTAGTCCTTCTCGACCTCGATGATGAGATCAGTATCGGCCAGCCGCACCTTGTCGCCGACGGTGGGGCCGAACATGTCGGCATAGGCGTGGCGATTGATTTTGACAGCCATCTCACGAGCTCCGTCTCAGGACGGGGCGGATCAAACAACCATCACGGTTGTTTGATAATCCCCAGAGTTATCAACCGGCGATTTCAGGCTCTTGCCATGCACGCAGCAAGGAATAGGCTTGTCTTCGGACCAATCGTCTTTGGCTTCGCCGAACAGGATTGGTCGCCATGGCCGCAGCGGGGAAACCTGCAGTGGATTTGGAACGTAGGCACAGCTTCACGGCAGTGTTTGTGGTCCAGATTTGCCGGCACTGGCTCTCAGTAACTGGGTACCGGATGGCGCGCTCACGCGTGTAGCCCGGAAGCGGATCCGAGAGCTTGAGACGGGCGGACGACGGTCCGCCCGTTATGGCTTTTGGGGGTACCGTCATTCCGGGGCGACGCGAAGCGTCGAACCCGGAATCCATAACCCCGGTGCTGCGGAGTATGGATTCCGGGCCCATGCCTTTGGCATGTCCCGGAATGACAGCGATAGTTTTCACAACTTCCCCATCACATCGCCGCGGAAGCCGTAGATCGTGCGCTTGCCGGCGAGCGCAACGAGGTGGACCTCGCGCGTCTGGCCGGGCTCGAAGCGAACCGCAGTGCCTGCGGCGATATCGAGCCGCATGCCGCGCGCTCGTCTGCGGTCGAACTTCAAGGCCGGATTGGTCTCGAAGAAATGGTAGTGCGACCCGACCTGGATCGGCCGGTCGCCGGAATTGGCGACGGTGAGCGTCACCGTCTTGCGCCTGGCGTTGAGCTCGATCTCGCCGTCTTGGATGAACATCTCGCCGGGGATCATCAGATGACTCCACCGATCAGACCAGCACCGATGAGGATGCACGCTGCGCCCGCCATGCGCACCAGCGACCGCATCGCGTTGCGCGCGGCGACGAGGGCAAAGCTCATGCCGGCCGCATGCAGCGCCGCCGTGGCGATGGCAAAGCCCGCCATGTATTCGAAGCCGCCGATGGTTTCGCCGGCTTCGACGCCGTGAGCGTGGCCGTGGAACAGCGCGAAGGCGCCGATGATCGCCGCGCCGACCGCGACCGGCAGATCGACCGCCAGCGCCACCAGCAGCCCGAGCGCCACGACCGAGGCGAGGATCGCCGGTTCGACGAAGGGCAGATCGACATGCGCCAAAGAACCTGACATGCCCATCGCTCCACCGACCAGCATCACGCCGACGAAAGCCGCCGGCCAGGCCCACAGAGCCTTGCCGCCCTTGAGCGCGGCCCACAGGCCGACCGCCACCATCACCGTGATGTGGTCAAGGCCCGACAAAGGATGCGCCAAGCCGGCAGCGAAGGATTCGGTCGCACCGTGGCCGACATGGGCGAAGGCCGGCGCACTGCCGGCGGCGAGAAGGGCGGCGGTGAAGAGAAGACGCTTCATTGTTTTAGTCCTTTCAACGAATCGGATCATGGACAGTGACCAGCTTGGTGCCGTCCGGGAAGGTCGCTTCGACCTGGATGTCGTGGATCATTTCGGCAATACCGTCCATGCATTGCGCGCGGGTGATGACATGGGCGCCGTCGCGCATCAGCTCGGCCACCGTGCGGCCGTCGCGCGCGCCTTCCATGATGAAATCGGAAATCAGCGCAATCGCTTCCGGATGGTTTAGCTTGACGCCGCGCTCCAGCCGCTTGCGCGCCACCATCGCGGCGAGCGCGATGAACATCTTGTCTTTTTCCCGGGGCGTCAGATTCATCGTCGTCCTCGATCAGAATATTACTGGAGCCAGAGTCGCGGCACGGTCGTGTCGAGCGCGGCCAACACCGCAATCAGATCGCGCCGCAGTGCCGCGCCGTCATTTGCGACGAGCCTCGCAACGGCGATGCCATTCCATGCCGAGATGCCGACCTCGCCCGCGAAGGTGTCGCCGAGGGCCCGCACCTGTTCAAGCGCGACATTGCCGCCGGGCACAATCAACACGGTCGCCATGGCAATGCCGCCATTCGCCACCGCCCGCTTCTCAAGCTGCGCGGCGATGCCGCCATCGAGCCGCGCCGATTCTAACCGGGCTGTGTCGGCATAGACGAGCTTGTCGCCTACGCGCACCCGCCAGCGGTCGATGAACGAGCCCTCCGACAAAGCTTCTCCCATCGCCGCCCGGCCGAAGACGACACCCTCGGCCATCATCAGCACGCCGCCCTCGGCGATATCGACATCGATGCGGCGGGACAGCCGTGCTCGGTCGAACAGGATGGTCTCCTGCGGCAGCCAGGCCAGCCGCCCGCCCGGCGCGACGGAGAGCTTCACATCCATCTCCGCCGCCGGCCCGGTGGAGCGATAGATCTTCTCCGCCGCGGCGGTGCCCGCGACGAGATGCGCGCCCTCGCCCACGTCCATATCCACGGTGAAGCGATCGCCGCCGGTCATGCCGCCGCCGGTGTTGACGATGACCGCTTCGAGGGCGCCGTTATGCGTATTGGGAAAACGCGCGCGCAACGAACCATGCTCGTCGACGCGCGCGCGACGCGTCAGGCCGCTCTGCGCCGTCACCGACAGGCCGATAAGGCCGGTCGCGCGGTTGGCGAGGAAGGTTTGCTCTGACTGAGACACCGCCGTAAGCAAGTCCACTCTCCGACGTCATACCCGCGAAGGCGGGGTATCCAACACTTGATATGCTCAGGCCGCCAAGGGCTAGGTCCCCGCCTCCGCGGGACGACACTACATCATATCGCCATCGCCCGATGCAGCGCGCCCTCGTCGAGGTTCGCCTTGTCGCTCTGGTACACGATCGCGCCACGATCCATGACGACAAGATGGTCTCCCAGTTCCTGGGCGAAATCGAGGTATTGCTCCACCAGAATGATCGCCATGTCGCCGAGCGAGCGCAAATAGGAGATAGCGCGGCCGATATCCTTGATGATCGAGGGCTGAATGCCCTCGGTCGGCTCGTCGAGCAGCAGGAGGCGCGGCCGCATCGTCAGCGCGCGGCCGATCGCCAGTTGCTGTTGCTGCCCGCCCGACAGGTCGCCGCCGCGGCGCCCGAGCATGCTTTTAAGCACCGGGAACAGTGTGAACACGTCGTCCGGCACCTTGCGCTCAGAGCGCTTCAGCGGCGCGAAGCCGGTCTCGAGATTTTCCTGGACGGTGAGCAACGGAAAGATTTCACGGCCCTGCGGCACATAGGCGATGCCGCCGCGCGCGCGCTCCACGGTCGAGAGTTTGGTGATGTCCTTGCCCTCGAACACGATGGCCCCGTTCTTCACCGGGCGCTGTCCGACCAGCGCGCGCAACAGGCTCGATTTGCCGACGCCGTTGCGGCCGAGCACGCAGGTCACCTTGCCGGGTTCGGCGGTTAGCGACACGCCACGCAGGGCCTGCGCCGCACCATAATAGAGGTCGATGTTGGAGACTTCGAGCATGTTTCTCTCTCTCATCATTCCGGGGCGCGGCCTTCAGGCCGCGAGCCCGGAATCCATATCCCCTGTGCTGCGGCGTATGGATTCCGGGTTCGCACCCATATCGCGTCGTAGACGCGCGTAAACGCGCTTATGGCGGTGCGCCCCGGAATGACCTGTGAAATTGCCATCGCCATCGCTTAGCGCCCCAAGTACACTTCCACGACCCGGTCGTTAGCCGAGACCTGATCGATCGAACCTTCCGCCAGTACCGAACCTTCGTGCAGGCAGGTCACCTTGACGCCGAGTTCGCGCACGAAGGCCATGTCGTGCTCGACGACGACGACGGACTTGGTCCTGTTGATCTCGCGCAGCAGTTCGGCCGTCTGCATGGTCTCGACGTCGGTCATGCCGGCGACCGGCTCATCGACCAACAGGAGCTTCGGATCCTGCGCCAGCAGCATGGCGATCTCGAGCCACTGCTTCTGGCCGTGCGACAGCGAGCCGGCGATGCGGTGGCGCAGATGCTTGAGGCGCACCGTTTCCAGCACTTCGTCGAGGCGCGTCTCCTGCTCGGGCGACGACGACCAGAACAAGGTCGCCTTGACGCCGCGGTCGTTCTTGAGCGCAAGCTGCAGATTGTCCTCGACCGTGTGCATCTCGAACACGGTCGGCTTCTGGAACTTGCGGCCGATACCAAGCGTGGCGATCTCGGTCTCGTCCAGAGTCGAGAGATCGTACTTGCCCTGCTCGAAGAACACGTCGCCGGTGTCGGGCCGCGTCTTGCCGGTGATCACGTCCATCATCGTAGTCTTGCCGGCGCCGTTCGGGCCGATGATGGCGCGCATTTCGCCCGGCTCGATGACGAAGGACAATTCGTTGAGCGCGCGGAAGCCGTCGAACGACACGCTGATGTCGTTGAGATAGAGCAGCGCGGAAGTGGTTTCGGAATTATAGGTGGCGTCGGTCATGATGCCCTACTCCGCCGCGCCCGGCTGCGTCGACGGCGAACCGCGCGTCGGCAGCATGCCGTCCTCGGCCTCGGCCGAGCGTTTGGCCTCGCTCTTTTCCTTCACGCCGGCGCGCCAGTGCGCCCAGGCACCGACGATGCCGCGCGGCAGGAACAAGGTAGTGCCGATGAAAAGACCGCCGAGCACGAACAGCCAGTACGGCGCCAGGAGGCCGGTAGTGAAGAAGGTCTTGGTGTAGTTGACAACGAAGGCGCCCAGCACCGGGCCGATCAAGGTGCCGCGGCCGCCGACCGCGACCCAGATCACGGCTTCGATCGAGTTGGCCGGCGCGAATTCGCTTGGGTTGATGATGCCGACTTGCGGCACATAGAGCGCACCGGCAACACCGGCCATGCAGGCCGACACCGTGAACACGAACAGCTTGTAGCTCTCGACGCGGTAGCCCATGAAGCGCGTGCGTGCCTCGGCGTCGCGGATCGCCACCAGCACCTTGCCGAATTTCGAGGTGACGATGGCGCGGCAGATCAGGAAGCAGAGGCCGAGCGCAAGGCAGGAGATGACGAGCAGCGCGTTGCGCGTCGTGTCGGCCTGGATGTTGAAGCCGAGTATGTCCTTGAAATCGGTCAGGCCGTTATTGCCGCCGAAACCAAAATTGTTGCGGAAGAAGCCGAGCAGCAGCGCGTAGGTCAGCGCCTGGGTGATGATCGACAGATAGACACCGGTGACGCGAGAGCGGAACGCGAACCAGCCGAACACGAAAGCGAGCAGGCCCGGCACGAACAGCACCATGAACATGGCGTAGCCGAAGTTCTGGAAGCCGTACCAGAAGAACGGCAATTCCTTCCAGTTCAGGAACACCATGAAATCCGGCAGGATCGGATCGGCATAGACGCCGCGGGTGCCGATCTGACGCATCAGATACATGCCCATGGCGTAGCCGCCGAGCGCGAAAAAGGCGCCGTGGCCGAGCGACAGGATGCCCACATAGCCCCAGATCAGATCGATGGAAAGCGCAAGCAAACCGTAGCAGATGTATTTGCCGAGCAGCGCGACCAGATAGGTCGACACGTGAAGGCTCGACGTCGCCGGCACCAGCAGGTTCAGCACCGGAATGGCAATGGCGAAGGCGCCGAGCAGGACGAGGAACAGCGTCGAGCCGCGATCGAGCATGCGGATCAAAGGGTGGGAGGTCATGATGCTTCCCCTTTCTTCACCTCCCCCGCTTGCGGGGGAGGTCGAAGAGAGCGAGCGGCGGGTCCGTCATCATCCTCATGCCTCGATCGCCAATCATGCCTCAATCGCCCGGCCCTTGAGCGCGAACATGCCGCGCGGGCGCTTCTGGATGAACAGGATGATGAAGACCAGCACGGCGATCTTGCCGAGCACCGCACCGGCGAAGGGCTCGAGGAACTTGTTGGCGATGCCGAGCGTCAACGCACCGACGAGCGTGCCCCACAAATTGCCGACGCCGCCGAACACCACGACCATGAAACTGTCGATGATATAGCCCTGCCCCAGGTTCGGCGACACGTTGTCGATCTGCGACAGCGCGACGCCGGCGATCCCGGCGATGCCGGAACCGAGGCCGAAGGTCAACGCGTCGATCCGCGCGGTGCGGATGCCCACCGCGGCGGCCATCGAGCGGTTCTGCGTCACCGCGCGCATTTCGAGGCCCAGCCGCGTGAAGCGCAACATGCCCAGCAATGCGGCGAAGACGATGCCCGTGAAGACGATGATCCAGAGGCGGTTATAGGTGATGAGAATGCCGCCGAGGTCGAAGGCGCCCGACATCCAGGACGGATTGCCGACCTCCTTGTTGGTCGGCCCGAAGGCCGCACGCACCGCCTGTTGCAGCACCAGCGAGATGCCCCAGGTGGCAAGCAGCGTTTCCAGCGGCCGGCCGTAGAGGAAGCGGATGACCGAGCGCTCGATGGCGATGCCGACGGCGCCTGCGACGACAAAAGCAAGCGGCAACGCGATGGTCAGCGAATAGTCGAACAGGCCGGGATAGCGGGTGCGGATGACTTCCTGCACCACGAAGGTGGTGTAGGCGCCCAGCATTACCATTTCGCCATGCGCCATGTTGATGACGCCCATCACGCCGAAGGTGATGGCAAGGCCGATGGCGGCCAGAAGCAGCACCGAGCCGAGCGAGAGGCCGTACCAGAGATTCTGCACCGTGCCCCAGAGCGCGAGGTTGCGCTCGATGTTCGCCTTGGCTTCGGTAACGGCAGCGAGCACGTCGGGCGGCGCGTTGGCGGGAATCGTCTGCAGCAGCGCCATGGCATCCTGATCACCGCGATCACGCAGAACCGCGATGGCCGCGACCTTGTCGGCGGCCGGCGCGTCCGCGGTGACGACGACAATGGCGGCCTTGGCCTGCATCAATGCCGCCTTGACGCGCGCGTTCTGCTCAGCGGCGAGCGCCTTCTCAAGCACCGGCATCGTTGCCGCGTCGCGCGATTTGAAGACCGATTGCGCCGCGTCGTAGCGCTTGTTCGGATCGGCCGCCATCAAAGTCAGGCTGCCGAGCGCGGCGTCGAGCAGATTGCGCAGGCGGTTGTTGAGACGAACGTTAGACAAATCGGCCGGCGGAGTGCCGGCAAAAGGCTGGCCGGTCGCGGCATCGAGCAACTTGCCGTCCGCCGTCTTGATCAGAACCTTCTTCTCGACGGCGCTGAACTGGAGGCGCTGGTCCTTGAGCGCCTGCAACAGCGGCGCGGCCAGATCGCTGCCGGAGCCCGACACCTGATCGAGCGCAGCGGCAGTGTCGCTGTAACTGTCGGTGGTGAGACCCGGCAAGGCGTCTTCATACGGCCCGGCCACGGCATTGGCGACAGCCGCAACGAACAGTACTGCGCTCGGCAATAGAATTCGTAGGAATATTCGAATGCGATCAAACAACCCGCGCATGTTGATCACGACCCCCGGCATGTCAGTCAAGAAGCGGGAGGCGGCAGCGAGGCCGCCTCCCCTTTGCTCTCGTCGTCAGGCGCGCCAGCTCACGAACCAGAGCCGCCGCACTTCTTGGTGACGGTGTTGTAGTTGCCGCACTTGAGGGTGACCCAGTCGGCGACAAGATCCTTCGAACCCGGGAGATAGGACGACCAGGCAGCGCCCGGCACGAGGTCCTTGGTCTGCCACACCACGTCGAACTGGCCGTCGGCCTTGATCTCGCCGATGAACACCGGCTTGGTGATGTGGTGGTTCGGAAGCATCTTCGAGATGCCGCCGGTCAGGTTCGGCGCTTCGGTGCCAGGGAGGACGTCGATGACCTTGTCCGGATCGATGGTGCCGGCCTTCTCAACCGCCTTGACCCACATGTGGAAGCCGATCACGTGCGCTTCCATCGGATCGTTGGTCACGCGCTTCGGATTCTTGGTGTAGGTCTGCCAGGCCTTGATGAACTCGGCGTTCTTCGCGTCCTTGATCGACTGGAAGTAGTTCCAGGCGGCCAGATGACCGACGAGCGGCTTGGTGTCGAGACCGGCGAGTTCTTCTTCGCCGACCGAGAACGCCACAACCGGAATGTCGGTCGCCTTGATGCCCTGGTTGCCCAGTTCCTTGTAGAACGGAACGTTGGCGTCGCCGTTAATGGTCGAGACCACCGCCGTCTTCTTGCCGGCCGAGCCGAACTTCTTGATATCGGCCACGATGGTCTGCCAGTCGGCGTGGCCGAACGGCGTGTAGTTGACCAGAATGTCCTCTTCCTTGACGCCCTTCGCCTTGAGATAGGCCTCGAGGATCTTGTTGGTGGTGCGCGGATAGACGTAGTCGGTACCCGCCAGCACCCAGCGTTTCACTTCGCCGCCGTCCTTCGACATCAGATAATCGACGGCCGGGATGGCCTGCTGGTTCGGCGCCGCACCGGTGTAGAACACGTTGCGCTCGGACTCTTCGCCTTCGTACTGCACCGGGTAGAACAGGATCGAGTTCAGCTCCTTGAACACCGGCAGCACGGATTTGCGGGACACCGAGGTCCAGCAGCCGAACACCACGGACACCTTGTCCTTGGCGATCAGCTCGCGCGCCTTTTCGGCGAACAGCGGCCAGTTCGAGGCCGGGTCGACGACGACGGCTTCGAGCTTCTTGCCGAGCACGCCACCCTTCTTGTTCTGCTCGTCGATGAGGAACAGGATGGTGTCCTTCAGCGTGGTTTCGCTGATGGCCATCGTGCCCGAGAGCGAGTGCAGGACGCCGACCTTGATCGTGTCCTGAGCTTTCGCCGGCGAGAACGCTCCCGCGGCGGCCATTGCAACACCCGCAGCGGCGGCGAGCCACTTGCGGGCGGTCGGCCGCGATGCGGCCGAGTGCACTGATTTGTTCATTCTTTAAGATCCCCTGCGTTTGACGCGCGCGTCATCGCGACGACTCTTCGCGCCTCAGCAAGATCGCAAGGCTCATGCCAAGCCGTCACAAACGGGCTAAGGCTCTGTCCGGCATGCCATAAATCGCGGCCCGCCGGGATTGCCTAGTTTTCCATCACCCGGGCCAGGCTATAAAATAGGCAACGATGCCGATTTAAGCGCCGCGACCTTGCGGCCGCTGCCGAGCTGTGCGGCGACCGATGCCCTTGGGTGCAAATAGAGCAAAATTTTCGACACAAGTGGCGGCAGCTTTACGGCGAAGTTTGCCGCGAAAATGCTTCAAACATCCGGCGACGCGCCATCAAATGCTTATGACTAATCTGACGTAACCATTACGTGTGCCTGTTCGAGAACTATCGCGCGCGCTAGAAAAATCGCGCCAATCAAAAACAGGGTCGCACAATGAAAACTCTCAAGGCTTTTCTCGCCAATGAATCGGGCGCCACCGCCATCGAATACGGCCTTATCGCCGCCGGCATTTCGGTCGCGATCATCGTGATGGTCAACACCATCGGCACCCAGCTGAACACGAGCTTCCAGAGCGTTTCGACGCAATTGAAGTAAACCGGCGTTACCCTTCCATAATACGAAAGAAGCCGCCTTTTCCGGGCGGCTTCTTTGCGTTGCGAGGCATGCGATCGCTAAATGAGCCCCGGCCCGCGGCGGAATTTCAACGCCGTGACGATGCCGAGCATCACGCAGATCAGCAGCACGACGCCCTGCACGATGACGAAATGGAAATCCACGGGCGGGGCAAAAGGCGGGCCTGCGAAGGGCGGCGTCAAAGTCGCTGCCGGGTTGATGACTTTGATCTTCTGGAAGCTTTGCACAACCAGCACGAACAGGTTGAGGTAAAGCGAGACCGTCGCGGAAATCGTGTAGATCCACCGCCAGCGGCCGTAAAGCTGCTTGCCGTAAAGCGCGATGAGGCCAAGCACGAAGAAGATAGTGGCGACGATGCCGGTCGCCGCCGCCGGGGTCACCATCCTGGCCTGGGTCGGCGCCAGAAAAAACATGAAGCCGGTAACGGTGGTCAGCACCGTCATGGTCCAGAACAATGCGGTGAGCTTGGGCAGCCGGTGCGAACCGACGAGACCGAACACGACAACAATGCCGCTGGCGATGGCGATCAGTGAAATGACGACATGGATGACGGTGAAGACCGGCACCGAAAGACCGACGATCATGATGGTGTCCCCCACAGACAAACTGCCATCATACGCCGATACCGGATTTCCCGCCATGTCTCCGCGTCGAACGAACTGCTTATAAACAAAGCAGGCGGCGGGCCTACCGTCCGGTCGGGCCGAAGCGCTCGGTCTTGATCAGCTTCGGGGCATGCCCGATATCGCGCAGCGTACGCGCCACGTTTTCAACCAGCGGCGTCGGCCCGCAGACAAAAATGCGCGGCATCAGGTCGGGGGCAAAGCCGACCTCGCCGAGCATCGCGGCGTCGATGCGACGGGTTTGCCCCGCCCAATCGGTCGGCGCCGTGCGGGTCAGCGTGTGGACGACGGTCGGCCCGCCGGCCTCTCGCGCCAGATTTTCCAGTTCGCTCCGATAGATAATGTCCTCATAGCTGCGCGACGAGAACAGCAGCGTGGCCGGTTGTGCCGCCTTCTTCAGCGCGCGCTCGCGCAGAATCGCTATCAGCGGCACCACGCCCGAGCCGCCGGCGACGAGAAACAACGGCCCTTCCAGTTCAGGCGTCCAGACGAAATAGCCGCCGATCGGCCCGCGCAATTCGAACCGGTCACCGACCCGGACTTCGCCGGCGAGATAGGAAGAGACTTCGCCGTCGGGCAGCATCTCGACGGTCAGCGTTATGGTGTTCTCGGCGGGGGCCGAAGCGATCGAATAGCTGCGCTGGGCCTGATAGCCGTCCGGCGCGGTCAATCGCACGTCGACATGCTGGCCGGCACGATGGCCCGGCCAGCCGGCCACGTCGAGGACCAGACTGCGCACGCGCGCCGTGTCGTCGATGACCTCGCGCACGGTGGCGGTCAGCCACTGTTTTTTCGGAGCGGCGACCGGCGCAGTCGCCTCAGTCACCGTCATAACGCTGCTCGCGCCACGGATCGCCATAGATGTGATAGCCGTTCTCTTCCCAGAAGCCGGGCACTTCGGGATCGACGAATTGCAGCTTCTGCACCCATTTGGCGCTCTTCCAGAAATAGAGGTGCGGCACCAGCAGCCGCGCCGGGCCGCCATGCTCGGGATCGAGGGGCTCACCTTCGAACTCGAAAGCGATCATGGCCTTGCCGTCGAGCAAGTCTTCTGCCGGGATGTTGGTCGTATAACCGCCGTCGCAATGCGCGAGCACATAAGGCTGCGGCGGCTCGGTCAGGCCGGCGGCCTCGAGCAGCGTGTCGATCGACACGCCCTTCCAATGCGTATCGAGCTTCGACCATGTCGTCACGCAATGGATATCGACCCTCAGATCGGTTTGCGGCAAGGCGAGAAACTGTTGCCAGGTCCATTCGGCCAGCGGCGCGGCACCATCGTCGAGCGACAGCCGCCAATTCGCCAGATCGACCGGCGGCGTCGGTCCTGCCGACAGCACCGGAAAATCCTCGACCAGATGCTGGCCGGGAGGAATACGGCTATTGGTGCTGCCGGCGCCGCGGCCGCGAAAGCCGCGCGAGATGGGAGCATCGCTCATGCCTTAATCTCCGTGCGTGAACAACGCCCAACTTTCGCCCGCGGCCGCGGCCAAAACAAGCTGAACGAAGGTATGCAAAATTCACGTGACAGTGAGGCGCGATGACCGAACCGGTCTTTGAATTCGGCAAGAGCGGATTGCCGCCGGCCGGCGAAGACGGCCGCCTCGATGCGCCGGCGTTCCACCGCAACGTGGAGCCGATCTGGGATGCGATTGGCGAAACTCTTGCAGCTAAGTCGGGCGCGGTGCTCGAAATCGGCAGCGGCACCGGCCAGCACATCGTCACCTATGCGGCGCGGCTTCCCCACCTCACCTTCTGGCCGAGCGACATCATTGAATCGCACCGGGCCTCGATTGACGCCTGGCGCCGCGCCGTGAGCCTGCCGAACCTGCATCCGCCGCGCAGCATCGATCTGATGCAACCGGACTGGCCTTGGCAAGACGGGCCGCTCGCCGCCATCCTATGCTTCAACGTCATCCACATCGCGCCGTGGGCGGTTGCCGAAAACCTGATGCGCGGCGCCGGCCGGCACCTCGAGCCCGGCGGCCATCTCATCATGTACGGGCCCTACAAGCGGGACGGCGCCCACACCGCGCCGAGCAACGAAGCGTTCGATGCATCCTTGCGCGGGCGCAATCCCGCCTGGGGCGTGCGCGACCTCGAAGCCGTCGTCGCGCTCGCGGCCGCCAATGGATTGACCCTCGTCAATACCAGGGCGATGCCGGCCAATAATCTGGCGCTGGCGTTCGAACGCCGCTAAAAGACCGCGACAATAAAGGGAGAGACGCGCCGTGGCCGACAACCAGTATCCGCCAGAACCGATCATGGACATCGCCCATCTCGGCCATCTCGAACTGATGACTCCGGTGTTCGACAAGAGCGTGTGCTTCTTCACCGAGATTTTCGGCCTGACCATTTCCGGCGAGCAAGGCGACAGCGTCTATCTGCGCGCTTACGACGACTACGAGCGCTATTCGCTCAAGCTCACCGCCGCCAAGACCAACGGCATGAAGCATGTCGCCTATCGGACCCGCTCGCCGCAGGCGCTGGAGCGTCGCGCCGCCGCGATGAAAGGCACGCCGTTCGAAATCGGCTGGACCGACGGCGATCTCGGCCACGGCAAGACCTTCGTCTGCAAGGACCCGGACGGCCATGTCATCGAACTCTATTACGACACCGAATGGTACCAGGCGCCGCCCGAGCTGAAACCGTCATTGAAGAATCAGCCGCAGCGCTTCCCCGCCAAGGGCATCAATCCGCGCCGGCTCGATCACTGGAACGGCCTTGCGGTCAATCTGTCGGAGTGCCGCGAGTTTTTCGAGAAGTATCTCGGCTTCCGCCTCACCGAGCGCATCGTGCTCAATGACGGCCGCGAAGCCGGCATCTGGCTGACCGCCACCAACAAGTCCTATGACTTCGCCTATACGCGTGACGCCACCGGCGTGCCGGGGCGCTTCCACCACGTTACCTACGCGATGAACTCCCGCGAGGAGATTTTGCTCGCCGCCGACGTCTTCCTCGAGAACGGTGTGTTCATCGAAACCGGCCCGCACAAGCACGCGGTGCAGCAGACCTTCTTCCTTTATGTCTACGAGCCAGGCGGCAACCGCGTCGAGGTTGCCAATGCCGGCGCGCGGCTCATCCTGGCGCCGGACTGGAAGCCGATCACCTGGACCGAGGACGAGCGCAAGAAAGGCCAGGCGTGGGGCCTCAAAACCATTGAGTCGTTCCACACCCATGGAACACCGGAAGTCGCGCATAAATAGCTGAAAAACTGCATTTTTGATCCGTTATACTCAGTTCGCGAATTGCGTATAATAGGGCTTGGGAACCCGGGTTGAACGTGTTATACGCAGTTTGAAAATTGCGTATAACACAGGGTCCGGACGATGGCTGCGCCCTCCCTTGTATTGCAAACGACCTATGCCGAACTTCTCGAACGTAGCGCCCGCGCCGCGTTTGAAGGCTCGTTCGTGGACGAAGGCACGTTCATGGCAAAAACCGTGCGCGGTCGGCGGTACTGGTATTTTCAGTTGCCGACAAGCGCCGGACGCGGCCAAAAATATGTTGGCCCGGAAACGCCCGAACTCCTGCAACGCATAGAGCAGCATAAGGCCGCGCTCGACGACGAGCGCGAGCGGCGGGCACTGGTGTCGACATTGGTCCGCTCCTTCGGCATGCCGCAGCCCGTTACGGAAATCGGCGAGACGGTCGCCGCGCTGGCGAAAGCCGGCGCCTTCCGTTTGCGGAGCGTGCTTGTCGGCACCGCCGCTTATCAGACCTACTCGGCCATGCTCGGTGAGAAACTGCCCAGCGCCATCCTGCAAACCGGCGATGTCGACATCGCGCAATTCGCCAACATTTCGGCCGCCGTGGAAGAGCAGATGCCACCGGTACTCGATGTACTACAGGCCGTCGATAAAACCTTTCGAGCGGCACCGACAACGCATGGCAATGCCGTGACCAGTTATATTGCCAAAGGTGGCTTTCGTGTCGACTTCCTGACGCCTAACGAAGGCAAGGACACCGACAAGCCGCGCCGTCTCCCCGCGCTGCAAACCGATGCGCAGCCTTTGCGATTTCTCGATTTCCTCATTCACGAGCCTGAACCTGCCGTGCTGCTTCACGGCTCCGGCGTTTACGTCAACGTGCCCTCGCCGCATCGCTATGCCGTGCACAAGCTGATGATCTCGCGCCGTCGCCCGGAAGGCGCCGCCAAGCGAGACAAGGACACTCACCAGGCCGAAGCCCTATTGACCATACTGGCCAAGAAACGCGCGTTTGATCTCAAGGAAATCTGGGACGAGGCCGAAGGACGCGGCAAGGAATGGCGCAAACTGCTGCTCGAGGGGTTTTCTCAATTGTCGCCACAAACTCAAGAATTGATGGCCGACATTGTACCGAAAACAGGGATGCAGAAGACATGACCTTCTCCATCCCTACTCTCCCTCTTCCCTCCGGCCGCGCCATGCCGGTGTTCGGCGTCGGCACCTGGCGCTTGGGCGAGAGCGCCCGTGTCCGCGCCGACGAAGTCAAAGCCGTGCGCGCCGCGATCGAGCGCGGGGTCACATTGATCGACACCGCCGAGATGTACGGAGATGGCGAAGCCGAGACTATCGTCGCCGACGCCATTGGCTCGCGCCGCCACGAACTCTTCATCGTCGGCAAGGTGCTGCCTGGCAATGCTTCGAAGCGCGGCACCGTCGCCGCCTGCGAGCGCAGCCTGAAACGACTGAAGACGGATCGCATCGACCTTTATCTGCTACACTGGCGCGGCGGCGAGCCGCTGTCGGACACCGTGGCCGCCTTTCAGGAACTGAAAGCCGCAGGCAAAATCGTCGACTGGGGCGTAAGCAACTTCGACATCGACGACATGCACGAACTCGCGACGCTCGACCGCAACAAGGAATGCGCCACCAATCAGGTGCTCTACAACCTGACGCGACGCGGCATTGAATTCGATCTTGCGCCCTTCTGCCGGGCGCGAGGCATTCCGATCATGGCCTACTCGCCGCTCGAGCAGGCGCGCATGCTGGGCGACGCAACACTCAGGCAGGTCGCGCAGCACCACGGTGCGAGCCCGGCTCAGGTGGCCCTGGCCTGGCTGCTAAGGCAGCCCGGCATCGCCGCGATCCCCAAGGCCACAGGCCTCAGGCATCTTGACGAGAACATCGCCGCGCTCGACCTCGCGCTCACGCCGGATGACATCAAGGCGCTCGACGCCCGCTTCCCGCCACCCAAGCGCGCGACGCCGCTCGACATGCTATAGGCTTGGCGCGCAGGAGACAGCCCATGACGCTTCGTAACACCCCGCGCATTGCCTTCATCGGCTTCGGCGAAGCGGGACAAGCCATCGCCTCCGGCCTGCGCGAGGAAGGCGTCGCCGAGATCGCCGCGTGGGATATTCGGTTTCCCAGGCCCGAGGGCGAGAGGCTCAAGGCGACTGGCGTGCGAGCCGGAGTGCGCCTCGCCACGTCGGCGGCCGACGCCGTCGCCGGCAGCGACATCGTCATCTCCGCCGTGACAGCGGCATCGAGTCTGGAAGCCGCACAATCGGTCGTGCCGCATCTGTCGGGCCATCCCTACTACATCGACATCAATTCCGTTTCGCCAGGGCGCAAGATCGCAACGGCCGCCCTGCTCGGCGACAAGGCCCGTTATGTCGATGTCGCCGTGATCGCGCCGATCCATCCCAAACGCCATCAGACGCCGGTCCTCATCGCCGGACCACATGCCGAAGCGATCGCCCCCCTGCTCAGCGAGATGGCGATGCAGCTCAAGATTGTCAGCGATGAGACCGGCAAGGCGGCGGCGATCAAGATGATCCGCAGCGTCATGATCAAGGGCATCGAGGCGCTCACCTATGAATGCTTCCTGGCCGCCGAGCGCGCGGGCCTGCTGGAAGAGGTGACGGTGTCGCTGAAGAACAACTATCCCGGCATCGATTGGCGGGAGACGACGACCTACAATCTCGAGCGCATGGCCAGCCATGGCGAACGTCGTGCCGCGGAGATGGAGGAGTCGGCGGCGACGTTGCGCGAACTGGGCCTCAATCCGCTGATGGCCGAGGGAACGGTGGCCCATCAGCGCGAAATGGGGCGACTGGGCAAGTCCGACGCGGTGCGCTCGACGCTCGACAAGGATCGCGCCGATATTCTCGCCGCGATTATCGGCGGCCAAGCCTGATCCTTAGCGTATGGGCTTCCTGAATGGCCGATGAATACCGCCCCGCCGCCAACGCGGCTCTATGACGCGCGGCATGACCGGCTCACCGGCGCGCCGATATCCTACCGTGCCGCCGCCACATCATGTGGGGGAGAGGAAAGATGAAAATCAGAAAACTTGGAAATGCTCTTGCTGTCGCCGCGGCCGCTATCGTCCTGGTCGCCGGTTCGGCCGGATCGAGCGAAGCCAAAACAAAGAAGAAGGCCGAGGCGGCGCCGACGCCCATCTTCTGCTTCGGCCAGTACAAGCCCGTATGCGCGGTCAAAGGCGGGATGAAATTCACCTACGCCAATGCCTGCTATGCGGTGAAGGACGGCGCCAAGGTCTCGAAGCCTGGCGAGTGCAAGCCTACGAAGAAGGCCAAGAAGGCCAAGAAGCCAGCAGGAAAGAAGAAGAAATAGCCGCAGCGCTTCTCAACGCAGAAAGGGCCGCTGTCACGCGCAGCGGCCCTTTCGATTTCTGAACCGCTTTGGATCGCGGTACCGCCCCCCGGACTCCCTCGCAGAGCGGGTCAACCGCGTTTGACAGCAATCATGTCTGCGGATCGACGTCGGCACGTATCAATTTGAGACAACGCACGCGTCGACTTGTTTGTTTGATGAAGGCGTATCGCGCGACCTTCAGTTTGTCTCGGATTTCCTGCTGGTTTTGAACGCATGGCAGCGTGATCGGGCGTGACGCAGTCTGTTCCGTCGAAGCGTCGCAAAAAAAGTTCTTTACAAGAATGGTTAACAGACCGAAAACTTCAATCGGCGGCATCACTTAGTTGGTTAACGGGGCGTACCAGAATGAAACACCTCAGTTTACTCATCGGCGGCGCGTTGCTGGTGATCGGATTGGCGAGCATCGTCCCGACACCCGCTTCCGCTCAGACTGTCTACGATCCGGTTTGCAACTGCCGCAAGCCGGACTCTCAGTACAACACCAAGCGTGTTGTTCGCGGAGCGCCGCGGGTCAACACCCGCGTCCGCTACGTCGATCACACCCGCGAAGTGAAGCGGACTCACCTGCGTCAGGAAAACCGGTTGGTCGTTCACGTCCAGCCGGTGATCAACCGTGAAGTCGTGGTTCACCGTCAGAATACGGTGATCCGCAACATCACGCTGCACAAGGTGAACACCACGAACAAGACCCGCGTCGAGCATCGCAACGAGACCGTCAACCGTTACGTTGCGGGCGGGACCCGTGTCGTGAACGAGGTGCGCCAGGTGCGCGGCGTGAACTGCAATTGCGGTCCCGACGGCGGCGAACGCTATTCTGGCGGCTATACCGGCGGCTCGCGGGTCTCGTACCGCGAATAAACCGCCATCGCCCGGACAAACGGTCAGAACCGCCCCGGACAACATCCGGGGCGGTTTTGTTTTGAGCGCGCTACTCGGCCATGGTCAGCGGAATGGCGCCGAGAAAATCGCGCTTGGCGAGATCGGTGCCGAAATTGCGCGCGATCGCATAAGCCGCGGTGAGGTGGAAGAAGAAGTTCGGCAGCACGAAGTGATTGAGATAATCGGCGCCCTTCATCTTCGCCTTCTTCGGCCCGAGCGGAAACACGATCTCGCGCGCGGATGACGCGTCGATGGCCGCGGCATCCAGCGACTTGATATGCGCCAGCGTGCGCGCAATGCGCTCCTTGAGCTGCTCGACCGTGGTCTCGGTGTCCTCGAACTTCGGCGGATCGATGCCGGCAAGACGGGACGCGCCGTTCTTGGCCTGGTCGCAGGCTGTTTGCACCTGGCGCGTGAGCGCGAACATGTCGGGCGCCAACCGCCAGCCAAGCAGCACGGATGGATCGATCTTCCTGGCCGCGGCATGAGCGGCGGCCTTGTCGAGCACGCCGGACAAGGCGGCAAGTTCGGTCGTGCAGATCGGCAACAGGTTTTGCGACATCGAGTAGGACATGGGGGCTTCCCGGCTTTGAGGCATCGATGCACAGGTTCTAGCAAGAGTCGTCGCCGGGCGGCGCCGGCAGCTTTGAAATCTTCTAAAATATTGATTTGAATAGCTAAAATATGCGTAGCCACACCGATTTTCCGTTGCACCTCTCAATTGCTCCTATAGGGTCGCGCCGACCGGCGGCGTAAGATGGCAATCCATGGGACGCCTGACACATCATCCCTGCCTCCGGCATGGACACGACACGATGAGATTTCCGAACCGGACGCAGCCGGGCTCTTTTGGGCGCGCATGGTATAGGCGCAACTGGCCCACGGGCGTCCTGCTGGCCGCCCTGATCATCGCCATGCCGATTGGGTCACGGGCCCAGACGGTGGCGCCGCCGCCCGAAACGCGGACCGCCCCGGCGCCGCAGCCCGTGCCGCCGGCCATCCCGTTCGCGACGCCTTCCCTCGCCGCCGCTCCGGCCGTCACCCTGCCCCGCGACCTGTCGCCTTGGGGAATGTTCATGGCCGCCGACATCGTCGTGAAGGCGGTGATGCTCGGCCTCGTCTTCGCTTCGGTCGTCACCTGGACGGTCTGGCTCGCCAAGCTCCTGGAGCTGTTGCTGGCCAGCGGCAGGCTGCGCCGCGGCATCGCCGCGCTGGCCGCAGCCCGGACCTGGGACAATGCCACCGCCGCCTTCCCGGACAATGATAGCGGCGTTGCCCGGCTGGTCCGTGAGGCCGACGCCGAAATCAGGCTGTCGGCCGAGGCGGTCGCGCCGCACCCCCTGTCGCCCGAGGGTGTCAAGGAACGCATCGCCTCGCGCTTCGAGCGCACCGAGGCTGCCGCCGGGCGCGCCATGGTGCGCGGCACCAGCATTCTCGCGACCATTGGCGCCACCGCCCCCTTCGTGGGCCTGTTCGGCACCGTGTGGGGCATCATGAACTCCTTCATCGGCATCTCGAAGGCGCAAACCACCAACCTCGCCGTGGTCGCGCCCGGCATCGCCGAGGCGCTGCTCGCCACCGCGCTCGGCCTCGTCGCCGCCATACCCGCCGTGATGATGTACAACTTCTTCTCGCGCTGGATCGCCGGCTATCGCGCGCTCAACGCCGATGCCTCGGCGTCGATCATGCGTCTCGTCAGCCGCGAGATCGAACGCGGCGCCTTCGAGCGCCGCCCGCGCGGCGTCGCGGCCGCGGAGTAAAACCAATATGGCGGTGCGCCTCGACCACGGCGAAGAAGGCTGGACCGAGATCAGCGAGATCAACGTCACGCCGTTCATCGACGTCATCCTGGTGCTCCTCATCATCTTCATGATCGCGGCGCCGCTGGCGACGGTCGATGTCTCGGTCGATCTGCCCGCCGCCAACGCCGAGAAGGCACAGCGTCCCGACAAGCCGCTGTTCCTGACGCTCAGGCAGGATTTGTCGCTTGCGCTCGGCAACGACGACGTGCCGCGCGCCGCGCTCGCTTCCGCGCTCGATCGCGCCACCGCGGGCGACAAGCAGCAGCGCGTATTCCTGCGCGCCGACAAGACGGTGGCCTATGGCGAACTGATGATCGTCATGAACGACCTGCGCAGCGCCGGCTATCTGCACATCGCGCTGGTCGGGCTCGAAGCCGCGCCGGTGACGCCATGATTCGCCGCCTGCCCGCGACGGCGCGCTGGAGCACCTGCTTCGTCGCAGCGCTCGGCGTCCACGTCGCCGGAGCCGCCGTTCTGCTGACGCATTGGCAACCTGACTCCGATCAGGTCGCCAACGCTCCCGTCATCATGATCGATATGGCGCCGATCGCGGCGGCGCCGGAAACCACCCCAACCGACATGCCGCCCGACACCGTCGCGCGCCAATTCCAGGCCGGCGAGCAGACGCCCGACAAGCCGGAAGAAGAGGTCGTCGAGAAGCCGCAGCCGCCCGAACCGGAAAAGCAGGTCGAGATCGCCAAAGCCGAGGCGGAGCCAGAACCGGAGAAGAAGCCGGAGATCGAGCCCGAGCCGGCGAAAGCCGAGATAGCGATGCTGCCCCCGCCGCGGCCGGTCGAAAAGGCCGAGGACAAGAAGGAAGAAAAGAAGAAGGAGGAACGGAAAAAGCCGCGCCCCCGTCAGGCCAGCCTTGCCGCCGCGCCCAGTGCCGCCGACCAGGTGGCGCCGCGCGCTGCCGCTCCCAATGCAGGCGCCGCCCGCGACTCCACCGCCCTGCCGAACTGGACGTCGCGCGTCATCTCGCGCCTCGAGCGTTACAAGCGCTATCCGTCGGAAGCACAATCGCGCGGCGACCGCGGCGTGGTCCGCCTGGCTTTCAACGTCGACCGCAGCGGCGGCGTACATAACGCCCGCGTCGTCGGCTCGTCCGGATCGAACATCCTCGATCGCGAAACGCTTGCCATGATCGAGCGAGCATCTCCCTTGCCGCCGCCACCCGAGGAAGTGAGGGGCAGCTACATCCCCGTGGTCGTGCCGATCGCCTACTCGATCCGCTGACACGACTGTTTATTCCATACGCGATAAAACACCGGATGTGTCGCAAAACGACGCAACTCGCCGCCTGAATTAACCACATCCGCAAAGGTTCAGGAACAAAGCGACGCAAATCCTTGCAGTCGTCGCAGGGTATGGGAATTGTTTATGCGGGATGACGATGCACGCTGATGTGCAGTCCCGCGACACAAAGGAAACCCGGTAGCCAATAATCCGGCAACGAGTCCGCCCATGAAACGGTCGATAGCAGCAAGTGTGATTTGCAGTCTGGTCGTCAGCTTTGCGTCGGCGTCTTTCGCCTCCACAGCCAAACGTAACGACCGCTTTGCCAACACCGAACCTCTCGAGACCATGTCGCGCAGCCGCGCCGAAGCCGCCGATCAGGCGGCCCAGGTGCCAGGTGGCGCCAGCCTGCTGCTGGAAGCTTTGCGCTACCGCGGCGCCAACGCCAAGCAGCTCGGACTGCCTGCGCAGTTGTGGTGCGCGGACTTCATGAACTTCGTCATCAAGAAGGCCGGCGGCAACAAGGGCACTCAGTCGCGAGCCGCGCGTTCTTTCCTCGAATTCGGCAAGAAGCTGGACGGCCCGCGCGTCGGCGCCATCGCCATTCTCAAGCGCGGCGGCCCGCAGAACGGCCATGTCGGCATCGTCCGCGGCACCGACGGCCAGGGCAACCCGATCCTGATCTCCGGAAACAGCGGCAACCTGGTTCGGCAGTCGTCCTATCCGAAGGAAAAGGTCCTCGGCTACGTCATGCCGCCGGACTACGTGTTGCGGGAAATCGCCAGCGCGGCCCGCGCCCAGGCGATAAAGCAACAGCAGATGCAATAGTAACGACGGCAATGCCGCCTATGACGCCGCGCAATCCGCGCGGCGTTTTCATTTTAAAAGCCCGACCGCCGGGTGCCGGCGTTAGTATTAATCACGCCATGCGCCCTTCTTCGACGCCGTCTTCGCCTCGGGATTAATGTTAATCCCGGCTTGCACGCGCATAAACCGCCGTCGCACGGCATGATCGCGCGCAGCAAATCCGGATAACTGGTCGCGCGTCACGGAGGATAAAACAAGACGACATGCTTCGGGGAGCACGCATCGTCTTCATTCAGATTACCGTCGCTGGAGCAATCTCCATTGCGGCGACTCCTGCGCATGCGGTCACGCGCGAACAGATCAAACTGTGCGAACATAAGGGCGATGGATCCGTCGATCAACGCATCGCCGCCTGCGACGCCGTCATCGACGGATCCAGAAACGCCAAGCAGCGCGCCGCGGCCCAGGCCAGCAAGTCAAAACTGGTCAAGAGCCGCGCGGCGACTCAGCAACGCAAGGCCGAGGAACTCGTCGCCGGTGGCAAGGATAAACGCACGCGAGGCGACGCCGCCGGTGCCGTCCGCGATTTCGACGAAGCGATCCGGCTCGACTCCAAAAATCCTGAAGCGTTCTACCAGCGCGCACTGGCGCAGCGCGACCGCGGTGACAGCGAGCGGGCCATCCAGGATCTGGAGCAGTCGCTCAAGCACGACGCTCGCAATTCCGATGCGCTGAAGAGCCTCAGCCACCTCTATTACGACCGCCGCAAGTTCGACGCTTCCATCGGTGCGCTGGACGCCGCCATCAAGCTCAACGCCAACGACAGTATCGCCTATTACAATCGTGGCATGGCATACCGCGCCAAGGGCGAGCCCGACCGCGCCATCGTCGATTACGACCGCGCCATCAAGCTCAACGGCAGCGACGCCGTGGCGTTTCACAGCCGCGGCCTCGCCTATCGCGACATCCGCGACTACGAGCGCGCCATTCAGGATTTTGACCAGGCGCTCAAGCTGAAGCCCGATTTCATTCTGGCGCTCAACGACCGCGGCATCGCCTATTCGGCCAAGAGCCAGGTCGAGCGGGCGATCCAGGACTTCGACCAGGCCATCCTGCTCGATCCGCGCGATGCCTTCGCCTACAACAACCGTGGTCTCGCCTATCGCGGCCGGGGAGAGGTCGAACGGGCCATCAAGGACTATGATCAAGCGGTTTTGCTCAACCCGAACTACGTCCTCGCCTTCTACAACCGCGGCAATGCCTTCTACGACAAGGGCGACTACGACCGCGCCATTCGCAATTACGATCAGGCGATCCGCCTCGATGCCGAGTACGCGTTGGCCTATTACGACCGTGGCGTTTCCTATTTCGCCAAGCGGGACTACGATCGCGCGCTGAGCGATCTGTCGCAGGCGGTCAAGCTCGATCCGAAAGACTCCCTGTCCTACTATAATCGCGGCGTGGTCTATATCGCGCGCGGCGAATACGATGCCGCCGTCGCCGATTTCGACCGTTCGATCCGAATCGATCCGAGGAATACCCGGGCCTTCTACAACCGCGGCCTGGCGCTGAAGGCCAAAGGCAGCGACGAGCGCGCCATCGCCGACTTCACCCAGACGATCCAGCTTGACGGCAAGAACGCGCTCGCCTTCTTCAATCGGGGCCTCGTTCATCGTTCGCGCGGCGACACCGAGCGCAGCCTCGCCGACTTTGATCAGGCGCTCAAGCTCGATTCAAAGAACGCCCAGGCGTGGTACGAGCGCGGCTTCACCTTATTCGAGAAGCGCGATTACGACCGCGCCATTGCGGACTTCAACCAGGCGACCAACATCAAGCCGGACTATACCGCGGCGCTCACACAGCGCGGCCTCGCCTACGGCGCCAAGGGCGATGGCGATCGCGCCATTGCCGATTTCGACACCGCGCTGCGCATCGATCCGGCCTATGCGCCGGCGCTGGCCAATCGCGGCGACGCTTTCCAGAAGAAGCGGCAGTTCGACCGCGCCATTGCCGACTTCAACGAAGCCATCAAGGTCAATCCCGAATATCCGGGGACCTACCTGAACCGTGGCCTGGCGCTGCAGGACAAGGGCGACTTCAAGGCTGCCGTCGCTGACTTCTCCCAGGCCATCAAGCTCGATCCGAAGAGCGCTGTCGCCTATAACGGCCGCGCCTTCGCCTACCAGCATCTGAACGAGGACGACCGGGCGTTTCAGGACTACGAGCAGGCGGTCAAGCTCAACCCGAATTTCGGCATCGCCTATTATAACCGCGGCAAGGCCAGCTACGACCGCCGAGACTACGACCGCGCCGTCGCCGATCTGTCACAGGCGGTGAAACTGGAGCCGCGCGATCCGGTCGTCGCCCACGCCCGCGGCCTCGCCTATCGCGAACGGCGCGATTTTGACCGTGCCATCGCCGATTTCGATCAGGCGCTGCGGCTCGACCCGAAATTCACCGCGGCCTACGTCGATCGCGGCAATGCCTATCAGGGCAAGGGCGAGTACGAGCGCGCCACCAGCAACTACGATCTTGCTATCAAGCTCGACCCCAAATACGGCGCCGCCTTCACCGAGCGCGGCAACACCTACGCCCTGCGTGGGAACGTCGATCGCGCGCTGCAGGACTATGAGCAGGCCATCAAGTTCAACCCGAACTATGCCGGCGTCTTCACCAGCCGCGCCCAGCTCTGGCAGCGCAAGGGCGACCTCGGCAAGGCGCTCGCCGACCTCGATCAGGCGATCAAGATCGACCCCGGCTTCGCGCTGGCGCTGGCAAGCCGCGGCGCCATTCATCAGAGCCGCGGCGATCTCGACCGCGCCATCGCCGACTTTGACCGCGCCATCGCCGCCGATCCACACTCCGACTTCGCCTATAATAGCCGCGGCCTGGCCTACAAGGCCAAGGGCCAGACCGAGCGCGCGCTCAAGGACTTCGACCAAGCCGTCACCATCAATTCAGGCTTTGCCGCCGCGCTGCTCAACCGCGGCGAGACGCTTCAGGCCGGCGGCTTTCATGAACGGGCCATCCGCGACCTCGATCAGGTGATCAAGCTCAATCCGGGCAACGCGCAGGCCTATCTGGCGCGCGGCCTCGCCTATGCCGGCAAGCCGGATCACGACCGCGCCATCGCCGATCTCAGCCAGGCCATCAAGCTCGATGGCTCATTGGCCGCCGCCTACAATGGGCGCGGCATCGCCTGGCGCGCGCGCGGCGAGCGCGACAAGGCCATCGCCGACTTCAGCCAGGCGGCCAAGATCGATCCGAACTTTGCCATGGCCTTCTCGAACCGCGCCACGGCCTATTACGACAAGCGCGACTACGAGCGCGCCATCGGCGACCTGGCGCAGGCGATCAAGCTCAACCCCAACGCTGTGCGCTCCTATTACGACCGCGGCATCGCCTACGGCGCCAAGGGCGACACCGACCGCGCCATCGCCGATTTCGACGCGGCCCTCAAGCTTGACCCGAAGAACGCCGTCGCCTTCAACAATCGCGGCGTCGCCTTCCGTAGTAAGGGCGACGCGGAGCGCGCCCTCGCCGACTTCGCCGAAGCGATCAAGCTTAACGACGCCTATGCCGCGGCCTATTACAACCGCGCCAACGCCTACGCCGACAAGGGTGACCCCGAACGGGCCTTCGCCGATTTCGAGCGCGCGCTGAAAATCGACGCCAAGGACGCCTATGCGCTGCACGATCGCGGCCTGGTGCTCTACGAAAAGCGTGACTTCGAGCGCGCCATCGCCGATTTCGAGGCGGCGACGCGCCTGGCGTCCGGCTATTCGGTCGCCGCGAACCCGCGCGCCGGCAACATTCGCGGCCAGCGCGGCTATGACCGGGATGTAGAGGAGACCGAGACCCGGCTGCAGGTCAGCCCGCTTTTCGCGCTGGCCTATAACGACCGTGGCATCGCGCAGGCGGGGAGGAAGGATCTCGACCGCGCCATCGCCGATTTCGATCGCGCCATCCGGATCAATCCGAATTTCTCGGCGGCCTACTACAACCGCGGCAACGCCTTCTATCAGAAGGGCGACGTCGACAAGGCGATCGCCAATTACGATGCCGCGCTCAAGCTCAATCCGAAGGACGCGATCGCCTGGTTCGACCGCGGCGTCGCCCATTACGAGCGCGAATCGCTCGACCGCGCCATTGCCGATTTCGAGCAGACGGCGAAGCTCGATCCGAGGAACGCGCAGGCGTTCTACAATCTCGGCATCGCGTTCCAGGAAAAGCACGATTTCGAACGCGCCATCCAGAACTACAATCAGGCGCTGGCCGTCGACGGCCGGCTCGCCGCCGCCTATTCGGCGCGCGGCTATGCGCTGGCGAGCAAGGGCGACTTCGACAAGGCGCTGGCCGACCTGACGCAGGCGGCGCGGCTGGGCGCCAGCGCGTCCGCCTATAACGATCGCGGCATCGTCTACGGCATCAAAGGCGAGACCGGTCGTGCCATCGCCGATTTCGACCAGGCTATCGCGCTCGATCCGAAGTATGCGCCGCTCTACAACAACCGCGCCATCGTTCACGCCGCCACCGGCCAGCTCGACAAGGCCATCGCCGATTACGACCAGGCCGTAAAGCTCAACGCCACTTATGCCGCCGCCTTCTACAACCGCGGCAACGCCAAATACGACAAGGGCGACCATACCGGCGCCGCCGCCGACTACGCCAGCGCGCTGAAGCTTGCGCCCGCGGACGCCGCCACGCTCAACAACCGCGGCAACGCCTTCGCCAATGTCCGCGACTTCGACCGCGCCATCGCCGACCTGTCGCAGGCGATCAAGGTCAGTCCGGGCTATGCGCAGGGCTACAACGACCGCGGTGTCGCCTATGGCGCGCGCGGCGACGTCGACCGGGCGCTGGCCGATTTCGAGCAGGCGGTGAAGCTCGACGCCGGCAACAGCTTCGCCTTCTACAATCGCGGCCTCGCCCAGCGCGACAAGAACCAGATCGACCAGGCCATCGCCAGCTTCGAGCAGGCCATCAAGCTCAATCCGGCCTACGCGGTGGCCTACTACAACCGCGGCAATGCCTACGAGTACAAGCGCGACTTTCCGCGCGCCATTGCCGACTTCGACGCCGCCATCAAGCTCCGGCCGGATTACGCGCTGGCCTATTACGACCGCGGCCTGTCCTACGGCGCCATGGGCGACGCCGACCGTGCCATCACCGATCTCACCGAGGCGATCAAGTACGACCGCGGCAATGCGCTGGCCTTCTACAACCGCGGCATCGCCTACCGCATCAGGAGTGACCTCGACCGCGCCGTGTCCGATTTCGGCGAGGCCATCAAGCTCGACGGCAAGTTCGCGCTGGCTTACGCGCAGCGCGGCGTCGTCATGTACGCGCGCGGCGACCTCGACCGCGCCATCGCCGACTTCTCGGAGGCGCTGCGCTACGACGCCAGCGCCGCCGATGTCCATTACCGGCGCGCCGTCGCCTTCCGCGACAAGCGGGATTTCGACCGTGCGGTGGCCGACTTCAGCCAGGCCATCCGCATCGAGCCGAAGGGCGCGCTCGCCTATCAGAGCCGAGGCCGCGCCTACCGCCTGAAGGGCGACATCGAGCGCGCCGTGGCCGATTTCGACCAGGCGGTGAAGCTCGACGGCCGGTCCTCCGCCGCCCTCACGGATCGCGGTACGACGCGTGGCCTGCGCGGCGAGTTCGACGCCGCCATCGCCGACTTCGACGCCGCGCTCAAGCTCAATGCCGACAATGCGGTCGCCTACAACAACCGCGGCTTCGCTCTGCGCCACAAGGGTGACAACGACCGTGCCATTGCCGATTTCAGCGAGGCCATCAAGCGCGACGCCAACTATGCGCTCGCCTACGTCAACCGCGCCGGCGTCTTCGCCGACAAGCGCGACTACGACCGCGCCATCGCCGATTACGATGCCGCGGTCAAGCTGAACGCCGGTTCGGTCGACGCCTATAACGGTCGCGGCCTCGCCTATGACAGCAAGGGTAATTTCGAAGAAGCGATCGCGAACTTCTCGCAGGCCATCAAGCTGGAGCCGAAGAATGCACGCGCGCTGAATAACCGCGGCTTCGCCTACCGCAACAAGCGCGACATGGAGCGCGCCATCGCCGATTACAACGCCGCGCTGGCGATCGATCCGAACTATGCTTTGGCGCTCTACAACCGCGGCTTCGCCTATTACGACACCCGCGACTTCGATCGCTCCAGCCGCGACATGAACCAGGCCATCAAGTTCAACCCGAACTTCGCCTCGGCCTTCCTCGATCGCGGCCTCACGCCGGATCGCAGCGATTTCGACCGCACCGTTTCGTCCGCCGATGCGACCATCGAGCAGACGCCATCCTATGCGGTGTCCTTCTCCGGCCGCGGCGTCGCCTATGAGAACCGCCGCGAGGCCGACCGCATCATCCGGGACGCCGGCCAGCCGATCCGCGGCAACCGCTACAACAGCTATGTCTACGCGCCGGATACCTTCCCGCCGCCAAGCCCGCCGTTGCTGACGCCGATGACGCCGGCCAAGCCTGAAACCAAGCCCGAGGCCAAGGTCGACGTGCCGCTGCCGGCGCCCTCGCCGCGCGCCGAAGCGTCCGCCATCGCCGCTCACGCGCAAGCGGTCGAAGGCGTGGACATTCCGATGCCGCAGGCGCGGCCTCATGCGGCGCCCCGCAAGGTCACGCACGCGCCGCGGCCGCAACCGCAGCCCCGCGAACGACGCTCCGCCGAGCGGCGCTGAAACACCGGCGGCGCGAATCGCCTAGATTGACCGGTAAATGGTCACGCCCGCCGCCCGCAAACGCATCAAAAGCCTGCTGACGCCCGCCGAGCGGCGCCTGTTCGCGCGTCTCGACACGCCGCACAAAATCCAGACCTTCCTCGACAAGATGCCAGCGAATTTCGGCCTCCTCGGCGACACCGCGATGTCGCCGCGCACGATGCTGAAAGCCAGGGTCGCGCATTGCTCGGAGGGCGCGGTGTTCGCCGTCGCTGCGCTGGCCTTCCACGGCCGGCCCTCGTGGCTCATCGACATGCGGGCGCTGCCGAGCGATTACGATCACATCATCACAGTGTTCAAGGAGCGCGGCTTGTGGGGCGCGATCAGCAAGACCAATCACCCGGTGCTGCGCTGGCGCGATCCGGTTTACCGCTCGCCCCGCGAGCTGGTGATGTCCTACGTCCACGAGTATTGCCTGCCGGGCGGCAAGAAATCGCTGATGGAATATTCGCGGCCCTTCGCGCTCACCCGTTACGCGCCGGAGCGCTGGCTGACACCGGCGGACGATCTCGACTGGCTGATGCTGGCGCTGGACGAGGCCCCGCATCTGCCGATCGCGCCAAAGGCGTCGCTCAAGCGTCAGCGCCGTTCCACGGCCCTCGAGCGGGACGCCCACAACCGGACCGAATGGTCCGACCCGCGCGAGAAGAAACCGGCCGCCAGGGCCTCGAAACGGCGCGGCTGACGTTCTACAATCGCGCAACCGAAGCCGGAGACCCGCGCGTGACGTCCTTCATTTACCGCCGCCCCTTCACCGTCCCCTGGGGCGATTGCGATCCGGCCGGCATCGTCTTCAATCCGAAGTTCTTCACTTATTTCGACACCAACACCTGGCAGTTGTTCGAAGCCGCCACCGGGGTGAAGGTTCACGACATCAATGAGCGGTTCGGCATTATCGGCATTGCCCTGGTCGATGCCGGCGCCAATTTCATGAAGCCGGTCAAGTACGGCGACGAGATCGAGATCGTGTCGCGGGTTGCGGAGTTTCGCCGCTCGAGCTTCGTCGTCGAGCACAAGATCCTGCTCGGCGGCGATCTGCGCAACGAAGGCACCGAAACGCGCGTCTGGGCGGTCAAGCACCCGGACGATCCGGAGAAGATCAAGACGGCGGCGATACCAGAAGAGGTAATCAAGGCGTTTAAGTAAGAGTCGTCCCCGCGCGTAGCCGTTCGAAGAACGGCGTTCTGAACGCCTATGAGCGGGGACCATAGCCGCAGGCCTATCGGCTCAAACCGCTGGCGGTGGTTATGGGTCCCGGCTCGCGGCCGCAAGGCGGCCTTGGCCGGGACGACAAACCTTGCCTACGCCAGCTTCACGTACTCGAAATCGCCACCCTTGTTGTCGATGCCGACCTTGGGCGGCGCGATCCACGACGCGAACTTGCCGACCTCGAGCACCGGCTGCATCAAGCCCTCGATGTAGACGCGGTCATTGTCGTTCGGCAGATAATTATCCCGCGTCCTCGCCCAGGTCGTCTCATCGACGATGTTGCCTTCCGGGTCGGCCTTGATCTTGGAGAACTCGCCGATCTGGCGGTGGAAAGCCTGGTGCGGCAGTTTCATCTGATAGTTGATGCCGTACTGCTCGATCACCTTGTTCCAGCGCGACACGCCCAGTTCGCAGTCCTTCAGGTAGTCGTCGCGCAGGCGCATATTGAGCGCCGACAATGCGGGCGCGTCCTCGTTGACCAGAATGCCGCTCTTGAGCCGCAGCACCGGATAGGTGTCGCTCTCCAGCTTGTGGTCGTCGCCGGTCAGACGCTCCTCCCGGAAACGGCCCTTGATGCCGGAGTGGAAGGCGTTAGCGGCATTGGTCGAAATCTCGTTGCCGAACAGGTCGAGCGACAGCGAGCAGTGCAGGTTCAGCTTCTTCTGGATCGTCGGCAGGTCGATGACGCCGAGCTTGCGCACCGCCGCAATATCGTTCGGGTCGTCGATACCGGCGTTCTTCATCGCCTCGCAGGTGCGCTCGATGACGCGGGTGACGCCGGTTTCGCCGACGAACATATGGTGTGCTTCCTCGGTCAGCATGAAGCGGCAGGTGCGCGACAACGGGTCGAAGCCGGACTGCGCCTGCGCCTCGAGCTGCATCTTGCCGTCGCGGTCGGTGAAGTAGGTGAACATGAAGAAGGACAGCCAGTCCGGCGTCTTCTCGTTGAAGGCGCCAAGCATGCGCGGCGTGTCGGCGTCGCCGGAGCGGCGCTCGAGCAATGCGTCCGCCTCGTCGCGGCCTTCGCTGCCGAAATACTTGTGCAGCAGATAGACCATCGCCCAGAGGTGACGGCCCTCCTCCACGTTGACCTGGAACAGGTTGCGCAAATCGTAGAGCGACGGCGCGGTCTTGCCGAGGTGGCGCTGCTGCTCGACCGAGGCCGGCTCGGTATCGCCCTGGATGACGATAAGGCGGCGCAGCAGGGCGCGATATTCGCCCGGCACTTCCTGCCAGGCCTTCTCGCCTTTGTGCGCGCCGAACGGGATCGTGCGGTCCTCGACCTGCGGCGCCAGCAGAATGCCCCAGCGATATTCCGGCATCCTGACGTAGTCGAACTTGGCCCAGCCCTTCGGATCGACCGACACCGCGGTGCGCAGGTAAACTAGCGCTTCCTGGAAACCGTCCGGCCCCATGTCGTTCCACCAGTTGATGTAACCGGGGTGCCACTTCTCCAGCGCGCGCTTGACGCGCGCATCGGAGTTGAGGCCGACATTGTTCGGGATCAGGCCGTCATAATCGACATTGACGATGTTCATGCGCTGTTTCCTATCCACTTTTCCCGGGCGCAGCGCAGCGCGCTTGCGGTGCGCTGCAGACCCGGGATCGTCTCAGACACCGGTTGGAACGGCCCCGGTTCTGCGCGGCGGCATTCATGCCGCAGCGCGCCCGGGGCAAGCATCCTCACACTCTCTCTTTATTAAACGTCGGCTTGACGCCGCTGCCGTACAGTTTCAGCGCGCCCTGCTCGCCGATGGCGTTGGGGCGCTGGAAGATCCAGTTCTGCCAGGCGGTGAGCCGCCCGAAGATTTTCGTTTCCATGGTCTCGGGACCGGCGAAGCGTAAATTCGCTTCGAGGCCAGTGAGCGCATCCGGAGAAAACGAGGCGCGCTCTTCCATCATCACGCGCAATTCGTCGTCCCAGTCGAAATCCTCGTAGGCAAAAGTGACGAGACCAAGTTCGAGCGCATCGTCCGCTTCGAGCGGCTCGCCGATCTTGTCCTGAGCGGCCTGGATCGACTTGTCGTCGTCGAGAAAACGCGCCTGCAGCCGCGTCAGGCCATTGCCCATCGGATAGGGCCCGAAATTGACCTTGCCGAGCGTGATTGCGGCAGGCGCGCGGTTGTCGCCTTCGCGGGTGCCGATCAGCATCGCGGCGCGGTCGGCGACGAAGACCAGTTCGGCAAGCGTACCGGCAAAGCAGGAGCCGGGCTCGACCAGGGTCATCAGGGTTTTAGGCGTGACATCGAGCCGCTTGAACACCCGCTTCACATAATGCCGGATTTCGCGCAGCAGCCAGCCGTTATGACCGTTCAGCAGCACGTCGTCGTGGCTCAGCACGGCCTTGGCATCGCCTTCGGTCTTGAGCACGACGAGATTGATGGTCGGCTCGTTGGTGCGCAGGTGGAGGATGGCGTCCTCAAGTTCGCGGGCCATGGCCAAAGGCCAGAACGCCGCGCCCTTTTCATGAACGGCATCGACCGACGCGGGCGCGGCCTCGCCCGGCGCCTTGACGATAATGGTCGCGATCGACTTGTCGCGCTCGATCTCGACCTCGACATGCGAATAGGAAACGCGGCTGTCCGCGATGGTACGCTCGAGCGGCGTCAGCGTGATGCCCTTGGCATCGGCCGGACGGTCGGATTGCGCGGCGATCTCGGCCGCCCGCGCCTTGACGGCGTCCTGCCATTTCGACGGCGGCACCGCCTCGTCAACCAGTTTCCAGTCCACCGCCTTGGCGCCGCGCAGGCCTTCCTCGGTGGCGCAGAAGAAGTCGGCGCGGTCGCGGCGGACCTTGCGCTTGTCGGTGACGCGCGTCAGCCCGCCGGTGCCCGGCAGCACCGCGAGCAGCGGCGCTTCCGGCAGCGACACCGCGGAGCGGCGGTCGTCGATCAGCATGATGTGTTCGGCGGCCAGCGCGAGCTCATAGCCACCGCCGGCGCAGGCACCCGACACCGCCGCCATGTATTTCTGGCCGGAATTGGCGCTGGCGTCCTCGATGGCGAGCCGCGTCTCGTTGGTGAACTTGCAGAAGTTCACTTTCCACTGATGCGTCGACTTGCCGAGCATGCGGATGTTGGCGCCGGCGCAGAACACATTGTCCTTGCCGGACTTGATGACGACCGCCTGCACTTCCGGATGCTCGAAGCGCAGCCGCTGCACGGCGTCGTTGAGCTCGATATCGACGCCGAGGTCGTAGGAATTGAGCTTGAGCTCGTAATCGGGCCGCAGGCCGCCGGCCGGATCGACGTCCATAATCAGGTTGGCGACGTTGCCGTCAATCTCGATGCGCCAATGACGATAGCGCGACGGATCGGTACGGTAGTCGACGATGGTGGACTCGGCGGTGTCGGTCATCCCGGCGTGTCTTCCCTGCAAACAGAGCGATATGCATTATTTTGCATATCTGTATCACTCGTCCTGGTAGCCGGCAACATTTTAATTCATAATCATTCTCAAATTCCGTTGCATTAGCATTATAATGCATGGTAAGCGAAGGCCATGAAACCGGCCCCGACACAAGCCGCGACGAGGAAACCGCCCCGCGCGTCCGATGCTTACCTGCATCGGCTTGGCGAGAGGGTGCGCATGCTGCGCAATCAGCGCGGCATGTCGCGCAAGGTGCTGGCCCGCCAGGCCAAGGTGTCCGAGCGATATATTGCCCAGCTGGAGTCCGGCCTCGGCAACTGTTCCATTGTTCTCCTGCGCCGCATCGCCCGCGCCATCGGCATGCCAGTGACGCAGCTCGTCCACGACGGCAGCGATCCGCCGCTCGATCTCGTCCTGATCTCCCAGTTCCTCGAGCGCCTGTCGCCCGGCGACCTGGCCGAGGCCCGGCATCTGCTGAGCGAGCGCTTCCGCGCGGTCGGCGCCGACGATCCGGCGCGGAAGCGGCGCATCGCCCTGATCGGGCTGCGCGGCGGCGGCAAATCCACGCTCGGCATGCTGCTGGCCGAGCAGCTCGGCGTGCCCTTCGTCGAGCTCAACCGCGAGATCGAACGCCGCGCCGGCGCCTCGCTCGGCGAGATCTTCGACATGTTCGGCCAGGAGGCCTTCCGCCGCGCCGAGCGCGAGGCGCTCGACGACGTGCTCAACCAGCACGAGGCCTTCGTCCTCGCCACCTCCGGCTCCATCGTCACCGAGCCGGGCACGCTGGACATGCTGCTGTCGTCCTGCTTCACGGTGTGGGTGCGCGCCGAGCCGCAGGAGCACATGAAACGCGTGATGGCGCAGGGCGACATGCGGCCGATGGCCAATTCGGCGCGCGCGATGGACGACCTGATTTCCATTCTCAAAAGCCGCGAACCGCTCTATGCCAGGGCGGAAGCGACCGTCACCACCACGGGCAAGACGCCCGAGCAGAATCTCGGCGAGCTGCTGCGCGTCATCGCGCCGGCTCTGCGCAACAAGGAGCCGGCCCCCGCCGGATCAGCCTGATGACTGAAACGATCAAGACCGACGTCCTCATCGTCGGCGCCGGTCCCTGCGGCCTGTTCGCCGTGTTCGAACTCGGCCTCCTGGACATCAAGGCGCACCTCGTCGACATCCTCGACAAGGTCGGCGGCCAGTGCGCTGAGCTCTATCCGGAGAAGCCGATCTACGACATCCCCGGCATTCCGGAGATCACCGGCCAGGGCCTCTCCGACGCGCTGATGCAGCAGATCAAGCCGTTCAACCCGACCTTCCACCTCGGCGAGATGGTGACCGGCATCGAGAACATCGGCGATCCGCTCTACCGCATCACCACCACCGCCGGCAAAACCTTCGAGACCAAGGTGATCGTCATCGCCGCCGGCGGCGGCTCGTTCCAGCCGAAGCGGCCGCCGATCGAGGGCATCGAACCCTACGAGGCAAAGTCGGTGTTCTATGCGGTGCGCAGGATGGAGACGTTCCGCGACAGGAACATCGTCATCGTCGGCGGCGGCGACAGCGCACTCGACTGGACGCTGAACCTGCAGCCCGTCGCCAGGCGCGTCACGCTGGTCCACCGCCGCGACGATTTCCGCGGCGCGCCCGACAGCGTCAACAAGATGCGCAGCCTGGTCGCCGCCGGCGCCATGGACCTGCGCATCGGCCAGGTCGCCGCGCTCGAAGGAAACGACGGCCAGCTCGAAGCCATCTCGGTCAAGGACAAGGACGGCAAGCTCGACCGCGTCGCCTGCGACGCCATGCTGCCCTTCTTCGGCCTGACCATGAAGCTGGGGCCGATCTCGGACTGGAAGCTCGACATGGACGACGAACTCATCAAGGTCGACGTCTCCACCTTCGAGACCAACCGCCACGGCATCTTCGCCATCGGCGACATCAACACCTATCCCGGCAAGCTCAAGCTGATCCTGTCGGGCTTCCACGAGGGCGCGTTAATGGCGCAACGCGCGCATCATTACGTGCACCCGGAAAAGCGCCTCGTGTTCCAGTACACGACGTCGTCCACCAGCCTGCAGAAGAAGCTCGGCGTCGCCTGAGCGCACAGCAACGAACAAGCACCATGCCCAAGATCACCTTCATCGAACACGACGGCACCGTTCACGAGGTCAAGGCCGAGCTCGGCGCGTCGGTCATGGAAACCGCGCTGCGCAACGATATCAGCAGCATCGTCGCCGAGTGCGGCGGCGGCTGCACCTGCGCCACCTGTCACGTCTATGTCGATGAGGCCTGGGTCGAGCGCGTCGGCCCGCCCTCGCCGTCCGAGGATGCCGAACTCGACGCCGCCTTCGACGTGCGCGCCAATTCGCGGCTGTCGTGCCAGATCACGGTGACCGAGGCCCTCGATGGCCTGATCGTGCGCACGCCGTCCTATCAGGGACGCTAGCGTTACCCACAAAACAAAAACGGCCCGGGGCTCATCGCCGCCGGGCCGTTTGTCGTTTCGGGGCCGTTGATCAGAACGAGCCCGGCGGCAGGCGATAGATGTCCGGCGTCTTGGCGTCGGCGATGTAGAACAGCATCAGGCTGCCCGGCGTCAGGATGCGCTGGTTGTTCTCGCCCTGGCTGAACGTGCCCTGCAGCAGCAGGATCGCGGTGCGGTCCTTGGCGTCGCTGCCGCGGAACATCAGCAGGCCGTTATTGATCGGCATGTTGGTGGCGACGGTGTCGGGCTTGAAGCCCTCGCTCATGAAATGCGAGCGCAGCACGCTCGAGTTCGAGAACAGCTGCTCCGGCGTCATCTTGTCGTCGGTCGCCTTCGACCACGACGCCGACACCTGGATCAGCTTCTTGCTCTGATAGCCGAACACATAGGACACTTCCGCGCCGCCGCCGCCCGGCAGCAGGTCGGGAACGGTGACGACCAGCGCCTTGGTGCGCTCGCCGGCATTGGGCTGCTCGCGAATGGCGTCGGCCTTCACGCCGAAGTCCTTGGTGATCGCGGCCTTCACCTCCGCCTCGCTCATGCCGAACTTGGCCGAGCGGAAGCCCTCCACATTGGCGGACGAGGTCGACATCACGCCGGACGCGCCGGCCGGCGGCGCCGGAGGCGGCTGATCCTTCTTGGTGCCCTGGCTCAGAGCCGGTCCCTGGCTCGCCAGCAACGCGGCCGCGACGACAACGCCCGCGAGCTTGATACGGTTGATAGACGAGATTGCTTTCATCATGCTCTCCATAAGGCCCCCATCCGCGTCGCGCGGTACGCGGGGCCGGTTTACAACAGTTGCAGCGGCCGCAGCGTGACGCGGCCGTAGAAGTCGCTCCGCGGTTGCCCGACGATGACGGTGCGCCAGGGCACGCCGACACTCGCTTCGAACGTCACCGCCGCGTGCGGCGTCCATGACAGGCCGGCGCCGGCGGAATCCAGTTGCGTGATCGCCGGGAAGGTCGAAAACACCGCGCCGCTGTCGATGAACGCGTAGATGTCGAGCCCCTTGATCAGCTCCGACATGTTCCGGTGAACTTCGAAATTGAAATAATAGCCGCTGTCGCCGGATGCGGCGTTGGTGGTGTAGCCGCGCACCGTGGTCGGTCCTCCAACGGAGAACAGCTGGTCGCCGGGCAACAGCTTGTCGCGGGTATACTGCCAGCTGCCGAGCAGAACGACGCTCATCTGCGCCGGCAGTTGCAGGTTCGCGTAAGTCGATCCGGTAAAGGTGGTGAAGCTGCGCTCGCCGCCGAGAACCTTGTCGTGCCAGTTGACGCCGTTGACCGCCGGCGAGATCGTCAGGTTGTAGTTGGCGGCGATCGCCGACAGCGACAGGCCGCCGGTGGCTTTCGAATAACGGCTGTTCGACACCGGCACGGCCGAGAAATCGCTCGTCGAATTGCCGTAGCCATAGGCGCCGGTCGCCTGCAGCATCCACACGTCATTGTTCCAGAACGGCTGCGAGATATTCAGCGACGTCTGGTTCGACGTTCCGGTGACGTCGAGGCTTTCGAACTGGCCCTGAACGATCTTGATGCGCCCCTGGGTGTAGCTCAGGCCGATGCGGCCGCCCCAGGGGTTGAACGGCACGTTGAAGGCGACATTGCCGTTGATGTTGCCTTTGGACTTCACGCCGTAGAACGTGAAACGGTCGTCGAAGCCGAGCATGCCGTGGCGCTTGTAGTAGAGGCCGAGTTCGTTGCGGCCGGTCGTCTTGACGCCCTGATTGTCGGCGAAGACCTGCAATGTATTGACCGGCGGCTCGGTAATGGCGAGTTGCAGGTCGGTCAGGCCGAAATCGGTGCCCGGCTGCAGCAGCGCGCGCATCTGCACTTCGTTGGTGCGATTGAAGCGCACGACGTCCCGATTGAGCTTGGGCACATCGAGCACTTCGCCGGCCGGCGGATCGACGCTGCCGCGGATATAGCCCTCGCGCGTCTGCTGATTGCCGATGACCGACGACTTCTGCAGCCGTCCCTCGGTCAGCTTGATCTTGATGACGCCTTTGTCCGCGGTCTGCGGCGGCAGGATGGCGATGGCCGTGACGATGCCGCGCTCGACGTAGATGGCGTTGACATCCGCGACCAGCGCCATGAGCGTCGCGATATCGACACGGCGGCCGACATATTTGGCGGCGACGGCCTCCAGTTCCTCGGGCGTGATGAATTTCGAGGGGTCGAAGATGACCCGACGCAGCATAAAGGTCTGGCCGCCGCCGGGGATCTGCACCGCCGGCGCCCGGCCCGGCCCGACCACGGCCGGCCCCTGCTGCTTCGGCGCCTCACCCTGCTGCTCGATGCGCTGGCGCTGGCGCTCGATATTCTGCTCGATCAGGCCCGGATTGACCTGCGGCGACACCTGCGCGCGCGCCGGCAAGGCGGCAAACGCCCCCGAAGCCAGGATCAGAATTGAGACCAGGCCCGCCGCAGCAATGCGCATGGATCTCCCGTCGCGGCCGCCAGCCGGCCGCCCCGTCGAAATTGGCCGGAATTCCAATGATTTATTACTACCTACCATAGTCCGCGGCTGCAAAGCTAACAGCGGCGCGGTTGTCCACGGCCGAACTGCGGAGATTCGTCCGGTAACCCTTGCGCGGCTTACGGTTTTCCCCGGGGCCGAACAGGCCTTCGACATTGACCGCCGGCCCATCGCCGAGGACATGGATCGGCCCCAACGCACGCCAGCCCTCGCCGAAGCTCTGCAGATAGAACGCGATGAGGAGCGTGCGCTGCAGGTTGTCCATGGCGCCGTCGTCGCCATTGCGCATGTCCTGGACGGCGTTGCGGATGAAGGCCGAGCCGGTGAAGCTGCCGCCGCCATAGTTGAGGATCGTCGATGAAATCGTCGAGTCGTAATAGACGACCTGGGTGTTGCTGAAATTGGCGTTGCCGACCTGCTGCATCGTGAAGACGCCGCCGGGCTGATAGAGCTGCAGATTGTTCCCGCCGACCGGGCCCGGGCCGCGATTGTTCAGCAGGATCTGGCCCGCCGGCGTCATCAGCAACATCTGGCCCGGCACGTAGCCGCTGGCGATCGTCAGCGACGTTGAGTCGACAATGACAGTGGAGTCGACGACGCGGAACTGGTCGATGATGACCTGCGGCGGGTCGATGTTCAGATTGGCCAGGGTGGCGACGCCACCCTGATAGCCGGTCGCCTTGACGTGCAGCGGCACCGGCGGCAGCGACGGCAACTGCACCGCGGTGACATTGATGATATCCGCGCCGAGCGTCATGGCGCGATAGACCCTGAGCATGCCGACGGTCAGGTTCTGCGGCGCGCTCAAGGTCGCCGAACTGGCCTGCATGGCCGAGACGTTGATCGAGCGGCCGCTGGCGAACGAGGTATCGCCATTGGCCGTCACCGTGCCGCCGTTGATCGAGCCGTTCTCGGCGATGACGATGATGTCTCCGGGATCGCCGGGAATGCCGATCGCCGTCAGCGCATTGAACGCGACGTTCTGGTTGGCGCGGATGGTCTGCGTGCCGCCGGAGGTCACGGTACCGAAGTCGATGTTGCCGGCGATGGAGCGGGCGTTGACGGTGGTGCCCGCATCGATCGTACCCCAGTCGATCAGACCGGTCGCGTTCAGCACTACCGAGCCGCGCGTACCCGCGAGCCTCGTGCCCTTGTTCGTCGTTGCCGCATTCAGCGTCGCCGAGCCGTTGGCGGCGACTTCGGTGCCTTCGATCTTGCCGGTGTCGGCTGTGGCATTGATATCGCCGCCGGTGGCGGTGAGCGTGCCGAAGGTCACATCGTTGGCCGCGCGCAGGGTCTGCGTGCCGCCCGAGGTGACCGTGCCGAAGTGAACGTGGTCCGCCGTCGAGCGCGCATCGACGGTCGCGCCTGCGATAACGGTGGTCCAGTCGATCAGGCCGGCGGTGTTCATCGCCACGGCGCCCGTTGCGCCCGTGACCGACACACCGGTGATCGAAACCGGCGCGGTGAGCGTCACGCCGCCATTCGCGGCGATGGTGCCGCCGGTGATCCGCCCGGTGAGCGACGTCACCTCGACGTCGCCGGCATCGCCCTGAATGCCGCTGGTCGTGATCCGGGTGATCGCCATGTCCTGGGCGACATCGATCGTCATCTTGCCGCCGCTGGACAGCCTCGGGATATCGATCGTCTCGCGGGTCGACGTTATCGTCAGACGGCCGCCGGCCGCGTCCACGGAGTTCCAGGTGATCATCTCCTCGGCGATCATTTCCATCGCGCCGGCGGTGGATGTGGCGGTGGTGCCCGAGATGGTCGTCTTGGCGGCCATGCGCGTTGCGCCCCCGAGAGCGACCGCGCCGCCGGCGATCTTGCCCGTGTCCGATGTGATGTCGGCGCCGCCGGCCGTGGCGGTCAGTTGCGTGAAGGTGACGTCATTCTTGGCCCACAGGGTCTGCGCCCCGCCGCTCGTGATCGTCGCGATATCGATAACGTTTGCGGACGAGCGCACGTCCACGGTGGTCCCGGCGGTCACGGCGTTCCAGACGATCTGGCCGTTGGCGGCGGTCATCGACACCGAACCGCCCGCCCTGACTTCGGCGCCGGTGATGGTTGTTCCGGCGGTCATCGTCACCGAGCCGCTGGCGTCCACATTCACCAGCCCGGCGCCGAGGGCAATGACCGCCCCCTCATCCGAACGCAGGACGATGTTGCTGTTGTTGCCGGTCGTCTTCACTTGCCTGAAGGTGACGTCGTACTTGGCCCACAAAGTCAGCGCGCCGCCGCTTTCAACGACATCGACCGTAACGGCGGCGCCGAGCGAGCGCACGAACATGCTGCCGCCGGCGCGGAGCACGGACCAGTTCAGCTCGCCGCCGTCGCCCGCCGCGCCGGTCGCGGTGATCGAGCCTTCGGCGATCAGCGAGACGGAGCCGTTGGAGGTGATCGAACCACCGATGATCGAGCCGCTGGTGGACGTCAGGCTTATGTCGCCCTGGCCGGGCGGAGCCGTGTTGGTCAGTTGATCGAAGGCGATGTCCTGCTTGCCCTGCATCGTGATGGCGTTGACCGTGGTCGCCGTGCCGACCCGCGCGCCGCCGTCAGTCGAGGTTACGTCGATGGTGGTCGCGGCGTTGAGGGTCTCCCAATCGATGTTTCCTCGCGCGTGGAGGGCAATCGACGTCGCCGAGGCGATGGTCCCGGTGCCGGTGATTTTCGCATTGGAGAGTAGCAGCGAACTGGACGGCAGGGTCGCGCCGGCCGCGAGAGTGACGCCGCCGGCGGCCGTGATCGAGCCACCCAGGATCGCGCCGGTCCCGGTCGTTACGATCACGTCGCCGGCATCGCCCGCGAGCGCCAGGCTGGTGAGGCTGCCGAAGCTGACATTGCCCGCGGCCAGCAGCCGCAGCGTGCTGCGGCCGGTCGCGGTGCCGATGGTGAGCGTGCCCGGGCCGGTGCTCTGCGCGATGAAGTGCCCGGTCGCGCCGGCATCGGTTGAGGCCAGAACGCTGTCGAGCCTGTAGCTGCCGGCGCCCGTCACATCGACGGTGCCCTTGACCGCGGACAGCAAGGTCGCGCGCATGTCCGGCGCGGCGGTCAGGTAGATATCGCCGGTGGTGGCGGTCGCGGATAGGCCCTGCGAGTCCGCCGTGACCCGCTGCGAAGCCGTGCCGATAGTGCCGGCGGTGAGCGACACCCGCGCGCCGGCGCCGGTGGTCTTGACGTCGGTCAGCGCGTCGCCATTGCTCAGGATCGCGGCCGCAGTCACGCCGCCGGCCTGGACCACGATCGAGGCGGCGTTGCCCGCGGCGGCGTAGGAGGCGCGGGAGATGAGCTGGCCGAGCGTCGCGTCGCCGGTGGTGACCACCGTGAGCACGTCGAAGGCGTCGAGCACCGCATAGGCCCCCATATTCAGCGATGCGGCCGAAATCAGAATCGCGCCGGCCGTGCTCTTGGCCACGAGGGGGGCCTGCGCCGTGCCGGCGGCGAAGATCACACCGGCATTCGCGAGGAATTGCAAGGCGTTGCCGGCGGTTACGTCGGCATTGACGGTGATCGAGCCGGCGATGGTGCTGAAGGTCGCCCGCCCGCCGGCGGTCAGCGCGCCATAGGCCCCTTCATGACCGAGAGTCATGTTGCTGGCCGGGCTGTAAATCGCCATGTCGCCCGTCGCTGAGCCGGTGATGGCGCCGCCGATGCGCACAAGAAGCGGCTGCAACGTTGTGCCATTGTAGCCGATATTGCCACTTGCCCTGACATCAAGCGTCGAGCCGAAGACTCGGACGATTGTGAAATCCGTGAAGGACGGCAGGCTGTAGATGCTGCCGCTATTGGCGGCGAGTTCGATCGGCGCCGAGCCCTGATCGGCGCTGATCTGGCCGAGAACAAGGTCGCCGGTGGTCTGGCGGATGAAAATGCCCTGCTTGGCCGAGGCCTGGTCGATGCGGCCGCCATTGGCGCCGGTCAGCGCCAGCAGCAGCGCGTCCGGATTGTCCGCCGGATTCTGCCCGGCCGCCGTGGCGCGGCCGATCGAGCCGGTTTCCGCGATCAGCGTCAGGCTGGCGATATTGCCCGACACCGCCACCGCACCTGACACGCCGTAGATGCTACCGACCGCCACCAGCCGCACGCTGCCCCCGCCGGCCGCGGTGGTCTGAACGCCCTGGGTCTGCGCCGCCACCAGCGGGCCGAATGACGCCAGCGGAACGCCGCCAAGCACCATGTCGGACGCGCTGGCGAGGTAGATGTCGTTCTTCGCCTTGGCGGCAACAGGGCCGAGCGGATCGACGATGATCAGCTTCTGCTGCTGCACCGTCACGTAATAGGTCGTGATCCCGGTGTGCTGGTCCACGACCGGCGTCACGGTGAGCTGGCCGGGACCGGCCGAGGCCAGCAGGCCCTTCTGCCCCGCAGTCAGGTTCGAGGCGTCGACGCTGGTGAAGGAGAACTGCTCCGGCGCCGCGAGACTGCCGATCGAGCCGTTCGGCGCGAACAGCATGACCTGTCGGCCCTTGACGTTAAGCGGCAGGCTGGCGATCGACGGCGGATTCGCCGACGTCGCGCCCGAGGTGACGGTGTAGCGCAACTGGTCGAGCGACCATTGCGAGCGGTCCGTGATCGCCGCGTAGACGTCCGACGTGGTCGACAGCGTGTAACGGTAGGTCGCGTCATAGTCGCCAAGCGCAGCGCTCGACACGCCGGGCGCCTGGCGCAGCCGGGCGGCCGAAGCAGCGTCGATATTGAACAAAGACGCGAGCGTCACGCCGCTGCCGAGCTGATCGGCCGTGACCGTGCCGAGCAGGTACTGCGCGCGCATATAGCGATTGGCGACTTCTGCCTGAATCGCCGTGCGCGCTTCGGGCGAGTCCAGATCGGTATTGGCCGCGAGCGCGCCGGAAGCAATCATCTGGGCGCCGATCGACTTCACGCCGAGATCGGTAATGTTGTACTGATCCGGATGGCCCGGCACATTGTAGGCGAGGTTCCGCAATTGCCAGTAGTCACGATAGGCCGCGTTGATCAGTGACTCGAAGCTCGCGACCTGCGCCGCGCCCGAGCCGCTGACCAGATCGAGGCTCGCCCACACGCTTTCCAGATACTGCTGCTGCTGGGCAGTCAAACCGACATTGTTATGGCCGCTGAGAATGTTACCGTTCACCGCCGCAATGAACACGGGGCCATCCGTCGCGCTGACTTCCCCGATGCGCAGGTCGCCGCTCGACTGGATCAGATAGGCGCCGCTGTTCGAGGCGCTGTAAAGCACACCGCCGTCGGTGGTGCCGCCGGGCAGCGTTGTCGCCCAGGCCTGGATCACGAGCGGATTGATGCTGCCGAGGGTGCCATGGCCCTGGGCATCGACGGTGGTGATCGCGCCGATCGCGCCGCTGGTGCTGTTAATGGTGATCGACTTGCCGATGATCACCGGGCTGTTGACGTTGTAGGGTGCCGCCGAATTGATGTCACCGGACGCCGTGATGTAGACGTTGCCCTGCGGCTCCGGCTTGCCGGTCGTCGCATTGGTGCGAGCGCTATCGACACGCACCTGATTGATCCGCAGCGAGCCGGCGGAGGATATCGCGATATCGCGGTCGGTCGACACGGCGGTCAACGCGCCGCCATAAACTTGCACCGGGACCGGACGGTCAGCGGAGCCAATGCCACCCTGCCCGTTCAGCGTGACCTGCGTGCCGGACACCAGCGGGTTGGTTGCGCCCGGCGCCACGGTGATCGACGAGTTGGCGCCGGTCGCGGTGATGACCGTTGTGCCCTGCAGGTTATTGATCGGACCGTTGAGAACGATGCTGCTGTTCGAAGCAACGTTCACACTGCTGACACCACCGCCGTTGAAGGAGACCGAGATCGGATACGACGCCTTGACGGTGTTCGTGAGGTTCAGCGTGAGGCGGTAATAGATAAGCTGATGCCAGGTGCCGCTGAAATCGGTGCCGCAGCACCTGTCGCCGGTCGAGAACGAGTTGTCATGGGCGTCACCGGTGGCGCTGACCACCTGCTGGAAATTGGTCCACTGGTTGCCGGCCGCCTGCCCGTTCACGATCTGCTGCGCGTTCTCGACCAGAGTCGGCGCGCTGCGCACCCAGGGATAGACTTCCGAATTGGCATTGGCGCCGACGAAGGTCCAGCCGTAGTCATTGGACTGCGACGTCTGCGGGCGCGTCAGGGTCGCGGTGTCGACCCACTGGTAGTACATGTTTTCCTTGGTTCGATAGACGAGGCCCGTCGGACCGCTCTGGCCCTGGTTCTGAACGCCCTGGCTTTGATAGCTGCTCGTGCTCGTTCCCGCCGCCCAGTAGGTCGTGACCTGCTGCCCCGCCGCCGCGCCGGCATTGTAAACGTACCAGGTCGTCTCGTTCTTGAGGCGGTCGACAAGCTGCACGACGCTCGCCGCCGTGACGCCGGTGTTGACCGTGTTGGTCACGAGCGTGACGCCGGTGGAGTTCACGACGTTGACCGTACCGGCGCCGCCGTTGACGACGATTTCCCCCTGCGCCAGGCCGGACGTCGAGGTGCTGATGATCTTGCCGTTGAGATAGACATAACCGCCAGTGCCCTGCACCACGCCGTTGAGCAGAATCTGGTCGTTGAGCGCGTCATATCTCGCACCGATGCGCACGTCGGAACCGGTCGACGTGACGTAACCCGAAATATCGTAATAATTGCCGGCGGCCGCCGCCCTTTTGGCGGCGGCCAGCGCATCCGCATCGTTCTTCAGCGCGTTGATGGCGTCCTGCGCGCTCTGACCGATATTGGCCGAGTAGTTGCTGGTCTGACCGACCGTGACCTTGCCGTTGATGTTGATGACGCCGGCGGAGATGATGATCGCCTTGCCGATGGTCAGCTCGCCCCGTTGTACGTTGACGGATTCCGCCGTCACCGGCTGAACGGCGGCGCCGGCGATCTTGACGACCTGGAAATAATTGCCGCAACCCGAACAATTGAACGGACCGCCGTGGCCGCCGTCGCCATAAGCCTGATCCTCGTAGTTGTGACGCTCCCAAGGAGCGAGGACGATCTTGTCGACGGTCGTGCCCTCGGCGGTGGCCAGAGCCGCCGCGCTCGGGATGCCGTTCATCGGCAGGAAGATCGCCGACCATAATTCGCCGCCGCCATACCCCAGGCTCAGCATGCGCGCGGTGAACACGGTGCTCGCATTGGTTCCGTAGTTCGTGACGGGCGCTCCCTGAACGCCGTTGGTGTTCGTCGAGTAGTAATTGTACGGATGCGCCCAGCCAATGCCACCGACATAGATGCCGCCATAGGTGCCAAGCCAGGTCGCCGCCAGTTCAACCGCGCTCAATGTGTCGGTCGGCCGGTACTGCCTGCCGTTCCACTGCGACGCCACGTCGCCGTTCATGTTGTAGACGCTGCCGGCGCTGCCATCGAAGGTGAAGGCGCCTTCCGGAACCTTCATTTCGATCGCCAGCGCGACGAAGCTCTGCGTCGCCACGACACTGCCGAGCTTGTTTTCGATGCTGAGCAGGCCGTTGGTGTTGGTGACGACACCCCCGAAATAGATATCAGGCGTCGTGACCAGCGGGTTGCCCTGATCGTCGATCGACTGGCCGGTATTCGCGTCCTTCCTGTAATAGCTGGCGTCGACCTTGATCAGCGGCGCGGTGCCGCTGGCATCGTTCCTGTAAATCAAGGTCGTCGAATTCTGGTCGTTGGCGCGGCCGGTGAAGACGTTACGGCCGCCGGTCACGCCGGAGATCGTCAGCCTGTTCAGGCTGAGGAACTTGAGCCCCTGATTATCGATGTTGATGGCCGCGGTGCCTTGCGACGAAATCTGTCCAGTACCGGTGAGCTTCTCGGCCAGAACCGAGACGCTGCCGGCCGAGACGAGGATGTCGCCGAACGAATAGACCTGGTTCGAGCCGCGCGAGGCGAACGGCGCCTGCTGGGTCAGCGTATCGATCTGCCGCTGCTTGTTCTGCTCCGTGTCGTCGTTGAGCGCCGCAATCGTCTGCCTCGCCGTGAGGGCCGCATCGACCTGCGCCGTCGTCAACCCGCTGAGCGTGGCGATCTTCTGCAGGACATCCTGATAGGGGCTGAAGCCACCGGTCAGCGACCAGTAGATCTTCTGATTGTTGTAGCTGACGATCGACGAGAACTGAGACGGGTCCGAAACCTGCTGCAGCGTCACGGCGCAGGACTGGCCCGCCGGCAGCAGCGCGCAAGGCGTACCGCTGGTGTCGAGATTGACGGCGCCGTTGAGGCCGATCGTGATGTTCGCCTGGTTGTGGACGCCGGCCATCACCTTGCCGTTGACGATCACATCGCCGCGCCCGACGTTCTGCGTCGGATTATCGCTGTGCGAGCCGTTCGAGTCGCTGTTGTTATCGTGGTCCTCGGTGGAGAACAGTTCGAGGAACGGGCTGTACAGCGTGCCACGGCCGTTGGCCTCGACACCGCCCTGCGTGGCGCCGATGAAGACGTTATTGGCGCCGAGAATCAGCGAACCGGGAGCGATGGTCAGGGTCGCGTAACCGTAGGCGCGGCCATAGCCGCCATGCTCGGCCGTAATCGCGATCAGCGTGTTGTTGTAAACGACCGTCGTCGCATTGGCCTGGATCTGGCTGAACCGGCTGCCGTCGCCGGCCTTGCCGGCATACATGTTGATGATGCCCCACGCCTCGACACGCGTGCCGCCGATGGTGACGTTCTGCGTGGCGGTGAGGTCGGCGTGGCTGCTGGCGCCGACGCCGCCGACCAGCCCGTAAAGGCTGGCATTGGCATTGTTGTTGGCGATCATCTTCGCCGCGGAGCCGATGGCGATATCGCCGGCGCTGAACAGGCGCGCCGCATCGATCTGGACGGTGATGGTCGCGGTCGCCGTCAACTCCGTCTTGGCGCCGCCGCCGGCGAACAGGCCGGCCGCCGTGAGCGTCACGGTGTCGGTCGTCTGCAGATCGGCGTAACCCTCGATATTGATCTTGGACAACGTCGTCAGCGGATTGTCGTTGAGGCTGAGAATGGTGCCGGCGCCGACCAGCGTGTCAATGGTCTGCGTGACGGTCGTCTTGCTCAATGAGGCGCCGACCGCGAGGCCGCCGCCAGACCCGGCGCGGGCGCCGCCCGCGGTCTGGCGGACTTCGTCGAGCGCGATGACATTCACGTCGCGGGCCTGGCCGGTGACGCGGTCGCGGCCGTAGGAATTGATGATGAGGTTGTTGCCGACCTTGGCGCTGACGGTCGAATCCACGAAGTTGTCCGCCGAGCCGCCGCTGGCGCCGATGGCGGAGGCCTGCACGGCATCGCCGGTCGCCGCATAATTGGTCCGGTGCGTGGCGCGCACGCCGAGACCGGTGACATAGAGCGTGTTCTGCGTCGTGCCGCCCATGAGCTCGGCGCTGACCGTCGACGTGGTCGAGGTTTTCGAGACCGCGGCGGCGCCCGCCGACAGACCGCCCGAACCGGCGATGGATTTGGCAACCGTGGTATCCGTGCCGGAGGCGACGATCGACAGCGAGCCGTTATTGTTCACGTCGGAGGCGATGACGCCGGTGTCGAGCCAGGCCTTGGTTTCGCTGCCCGCGGTCGCCTCGGAGAAGGTCGCGCCCGCCGCCACATAACCGAAGGCGGCGCCGCTCGCCTCGGCATATTGATCGGTGTCGTTCTGCGCCCCGATCGCGACATTGGCGGATGGCAACCGGATGCCGGTGCCGCCATAGGCGTGCACCGTGGTCGTGTTGCGGGCTTGTGCGTTGGTGCCCTGCAGGCCGTAGAGCGTGCCGCCACCGGCGGCGATGGATTGCGCGTAGGCCGAGTGACCGCTGTCGCCGATCGCGCCCACGGCGCTGACGGTGAGCGCGTTGCTGCCGGAGAAGTTCGTGCTGTTGCCGATCGAGGCGGTGACCTCGAGACCGGCCGTCGCGATCGTCGACGAGACGCCGATGCCGACGCCGCCGACCGCGACGCCTTTCGACTTCGCCGACACGTCGGGCGTGCCGCTGGCATAAACCAGCACGCCGGTGCCGGCCGCCTGGACGCGCGCATTGTTGCCGATCTGCGCGGTGATCTTCTGCGAGTCCGTCGCGGTGGCGGAGGCGCCCGCCCCCGAGAACACGCCGGCGGCGCCGGCGATGGTCTCGGCACTGACGCTGCCGCCGCCGGTCGCCATCAAGGCGACATTGGCGACGTTGGTCACCTGGGCCGAGGCGGCGATCTCGGCGGTGACCTTGCTCGTCTTCTCGGCATTGGCCAGCGACAGGCCGACGGCCGCGATACCGCCTGCACCGCCATAGCCGTAGGAGCTGATGCTCGAGCTGTCGGACGCGGTGACCGCGACGGTGCCCGAGGTGAGACCGCCGGTGGCGCCGGTCGTGGTCGCGCTGAGCGTCGCGCGCACCGTGTTATCGATGTGCGACTCGCCGACCGCCGCGCCGAGGCCGACATAGAGACCGCCGGCGCCGGCCGCGGCAAAGGTCTGCACCGCCTTGTCGCCGCCGTGATCGCCAGCGACAGCGCCGATCGAGATGGCGTTGGAGGTGAGCTGGCCGCCGACCGCTTCGGCGGTGATCTTCTGCGTCACTGTCGTATAGGCGACCGATGCGCCGATGCCGCCGGAGCCGCCGATCGCCAGCGCGCCGGTGATGTTCTTGGTCGCCATTTCAGACGCGGCGTTGATGCCGATGGCGCCGGCGGTGACGCTGCTGTTGAGCACCTGCGCCGCGATGCCCTCGGCGTCGCCGCCAATGCCGCCGATGACATCGACGCCGGTCGCGGACTGCGCGTTGTTCATCGTGCCACCGGCATTGAGCACGCTCATCTGATCGGTCGAGGCGTCGGAATCCACGAGCACGATGCCCACCGTGCCGGCGAAGGCGCCGGTGCCGGCGAGGCTGCCGGCGACGGTGATCGGGTTGATCTCGCGTACGCTCAGCGAATTGACGCTGACGACGCCCGCTGTCGTCACCGTGGCGCCGGCCATCAGTGCCCGCGTGTTGCTCTTGAAGGAGACGAGATTGACCGCGGCGCCGAAACCGACGCTGCCGCCGCCGGCCAGGCCGCCGACGATCGGCGACAGACTGTCGGTCTCGGTCGCCAGCACGGAGACGGCGCTGTTGGCGGAGGTCCCGCTCATGGTCGCCGAGGCGTTGCGCAGCGCCGCGTACACATTGTTGTTGACGAACATGCCAGAGAACTGCGCGGCGATGCCGCCCGAGCCGCCGAGCGCGGCGACCATCACCCAGCCCGAGTTGCGGGTGGTGTTGGAGGCCGCGATCATCAGCGGGCCGGAGAGATAGAGCGCCGTCGCCGTGGTCGTCGGGTCGTCGTCGCCGACCACGGCCTGCACGGTGTTGTCGCTCATCGCCACCAGCACCGTGGCGCCGATTCCGACCGAGGAGCCGACCGAGCCGGCGCCCACGGCGCCGAAGAAACCGTTCAGGCCCGACGCGGTCACCGACATGGCGCCGGCGCGGACGGTGCCCTGCTCGAAGATCGCCTGCGTCGTCGAGCGGAAGATGTTGGCCAGCGACGAGCCGGTGATCGCCGCGCTGCCGCCCGAGCCGGCGGCGCCGAGCACGATGCTCGAGGCCGACTGGAAGGCATTGGCCTTGATACCGACCGCGCCGGCCGCGACGGTCGTCGAACCCACATCGGTGCCGGTCATCCGCGCCACGGTGGTGCGGTTCATGGTGTTGATATTGAGCGCCGCGGTGCCGGCGGCGCTGCCACCCGAATCCGACACGCCGATGACGAGATTGTTGGCGAAGGAGGCGCTCGACGCCGTCACCTGCACGGCGGCGGCGTCGCCGGCCTGCAGGCGGGTGTTGACGTCCGACGACAGCACTTCCGCAGCGGTGCGCCCGCCCATCACATTGGTGACGGCATTGGCGGCGATGGCGAGGCCATTCGACGACGCCGACAGCAGCGCGCTCACGGTCTGCGCCCGCTGCGCGGAGGTCGCGACAACGGCGACGCCCTTGATGGACTGGGTGCCGTTGCTGAGGTTCACCAGGGACGCCGGCGTGACCTCGTCCGTCGGGTCGATCGCATTGGCGAGAACGCCGTTGTCGATCGTGGCGGTGCTGAACAGACCGCGGCCATCGACAGTAGAGCCGTTGATCAGCGCGCCGGTCTCGCCATTGATGGTGTTCACCACCACCGAGGCGCCGAGGCCCTTGCCCGCGCTCAGGGCCGCGCTGATCGCGCCGGCGAAGACCGAGATGTCGTTGGCGTTCTTCGCCAGCACCAGGACATTGCCCAGCGCGGTGACGTTCGAGCCGACATTGGCGCCGCCAAGAACGATGCTGGAGTAAACCTTGCCGGACTGCATGCTGATGGCGAGCGAACCGGCGCCCGACATGCCGTCGGACGGCGGGCTCTGCGCCGGCGGCGGGGCTGGCGGCGGGCCGCTGAGGCCGGGCAAGGTGCGCGTCGACATCGGCGCGAGGCGCGTGAGCAAGGTCGAGAGACCGGACGACGCCGGCGGGGTCGGCGGGCCGCCGCTGTTATTGCCGGTGGTGATCGCCGCGCCCACGGACACGGTGATGATGTCGGCGCTCGATGCGCCTAACACCAGCACGTTGCCGGCGCGCAGGTTGCCTCCGATCAGCGGGCTGCTGTTCGACAGCGCCCCGGTCGCCGTCACATTGGCGCCGGCGATGGCGGCCGAGACGTAGGTGCCGATCTGGCTGACGCCGGCCGACAGGCCGACGGCGTTGCCGCCGCCGAGATTGACGGAGATCGCGCCGGCCGCGCTGCGGATCTTGCCGCTTGCCGTGGCTGTCACTGAAACCGCTGCAGCCGAGACAGTGGCAGTCGCTGTGTTCAGCGGGTCGCCGCTGGTCACCACGCCGTGGCCGATCTGCGCGATAACGAAGTTGTTGATGGCGTTGTAGGCCACCGAACCGTTGCCGGCGACCGAACCCGTCGCCACGCCGACGCCGATGGCAATGCCGATAATTTCCGAACTGTCGCGCGCCGAGACGTCGACGACACCGCCGGCCGAGGTCACCGAGATGCGGTCGATATAGGCCTCGTAGCTCGAAGCAACGCGATTGACCACGATCGAGACGCCGACATTAGACTTGCCGCCCTGCACGTTGCCGGCAACGGCGATGATGGCGGCGCCGGTCGCACTGGACGGGCTGAGGTCGCCGGCATCGAAGTTGATGTCGGAGTCGCCCGAATAGGACAGCCCGCCATTGGCGGTGACCGCAGCATTGCGGATCAATGTATTAAGAGTGGCGTCGGATCCGCTGAAGGCATTCACGCGAACGTCGCCCGTGACCGTGATGCCGCCGGTCACTGCCGCCGTTCCGGCGACGGCCGGCATCGACGTGATCTTGGCGAGAACCGTCGGCCGGATGTCGGTGATGACCACAGAACCGGCAAAGCCGTTCGCATTGGGACCACCGCCGGCGGTCGCGGCACCGGCGATGATGCGGCTGTTGCTCATCGCCAGAATGATCAGGTCGTCGGTGTTGTAAACCTTTGAATTCGACAGAACCGCCGAGACCGCGGCGCCGCTCGTCGGATCGCTGATCCCGGCGTAGGTCAGCGACACACCGAGACCGTTGCTTTCATCCGTGCCGAGCCCGCCATAGAGCGAGCCGCCGCCGATGCCGATATTGGTGTTCTGCGAGGCAACGATCGTGAGGTCGCCGGCGAACCCGCCATTCGTCTGGCCGATCGTCGAGCTATCGACGCTGGCCTGGACGCCGTTGTTGAGATCCGCGGCCGACACCGAAACCGCCGCCTGCGTCTGGCTGCCCGAGCCGCCGGTGATGGCGATGCCAAGACCGATGGTCGTGTTCTCGCCGCCAGCCAGCGCCTGCACGGTCGTCGAGTAAGCCGTTACGGTCGAGCGCGAGATGGTGGCCGTCGTCAGATCATTGCCGAGCGTGACAGCGACCGCGCCGGCGATGCCAATCGTGGAGGCCGTGCCCGGCGCGCCCTTCGACATGGCGGCGCCGCCGCTCGCGGTGTCGATGATGGTGTTGTTGAGCGCCTGGACGGAAACACGATTGTTGCCGCCGGGCGTGTACTTGATGGTCGCATCGGTGATGCTGGCCGCCGTCGCCACCGAAGTCAGGTCGATCGCCGCGCTGCCGGCGCCGGCGGTCGAGTTGCCGCCATTGACGGGACCCGAGACCTGCTGGTCAAGCTTGTCGTAAATCCCGGCGATCTTGGCCGCGACCGCGCCCGCGATGCCACCGAAGAAGTTGACGGCCGACGACAGGAAGCCGGTCGCGCCCGGATTAGCCGCCTCTTCCGCCGGAGGCGCGCCGGGAGTTGGGGTATTGTTGTTCGCTGTCGCGGCCACCGCCACCGTCGTCAGGCGCCCGACCGACAGAGCGGTAACGTCGGTGTAGAAGGAGTCGATATAGCCGGCGACCGACGGCACGAAGCCGGCGTCATTGTTTGCGCCCGCGGTGCCCGACAAGACTCTCAAATTATCACCGATGTAAGCGGACGTGTTGCTCGATATCGATGCCAGCGCCACGACGAGGCCGATGCCGGACCCGGAGCTGATGCCCACCGCGCCGCCGACATTAAAGGTCGAGATGCTCTGTTTGGCCGAGACCGTCACAGAGGACGACGTCACCCGGGCGGTGTTGCTAATCGAGGCCGACGTGTTGTTGTCGACCAGCAGCACCGTCGCGATGCCGTTCAGTCCGAGGCCGCCGCCTTTGCCCGAGGTCGGCGCGACCGCGTAAACGAGGTCGCTGGTGTTGGCAGTGACGGCGAGCGAGCCGCTGTTGGTGTTGACCACCGCGCCGGCGCCGATTCCGGCCACCGTGCTGGTATGGAACTGGTTGACGTTGGCGGAGCCGCCGATCGCCGTCGCCACATCCGGCGAATTGGGGCCGCCATTGGTGCCGAAGAACGTAAACCAGCTGAAGTTGCCGCTCATGTGAATCGACTCGATCGATGTCGTCGCCTTGACGACCACGTCGCTGCCCCAGTCGATCCGCGTGCGCGCGCCGAGGTCGGCCAGGTTGAAGGCCGCCGGCAGCGTCAGGTTCTCGGGTGGCGTCGGCGTCGACACCGTCGGCAGAGACGACCAGCAGGTCGCCGCCGCGCCGCAACCGGCGCCGGTACGCGTGATGGTCGCGCCGCTGCCGATCCAGGCCGTGGTGCTGGTCGTCAGGTCGAAATAGTTCATCGAGCCCGAGAAGCCGAAGGATGTGGCTTCGGCGGTCGCATTGGCATAGGACGTCAGGATGTTATTGACGATGCCGAGATTGCCGTTGGCGTGCGAGATCAGATCCGACAGCGTCTGCGTCACCGAGCTGTAGCTGGCAAAATTCAGCCACGTATTGGTGATCGGCGTGTCGGTCTCGGCGGCAACGCCGATATGGGCGCCGGTGATTGTCGCACGCGAGCCTATGTAGGCATTCGACGACTGCCCGGCCTGAGTGACGGCGACGGCCATCGACATGCCTTTCGACGTCGACGGATGCGCGGACGTACCGGCCGGATTCGATTCGATCGACGTCGCGGCATTGGTGCGAAGCGCCGCGTTGCTGAGAATGCTAACGACGCCGACATTGCCGGAGGCATAGATGTTCGGCGCGTCGCCCGACGCGACCATGTTGCCGTCATTGTCGGGGGCGATATTGGCGATCGACGCCGACGAGGTCAGCGTCGGCATGTTGAGCGCCAGCGTCAGGCCGGCGCGAAACGCCGCCGTGGTGCCCTGGGTTTCCGTGATGCTGAAGAGCCGCGTGCCGTCCAGCGGGCCGCCAGCGCCGAACAGCCGGGTGAAGCCCTGCGCGCCGGCCACCTTGGTTATGATGTTGCGAAGCAGGTAAGGCGTGCCCACCGTGCTCGAGGCCGACACCGAATTCTTCGTGGTTTCGCTGCCAGCATAAACGGTGACAGCGCCGGCACCGGCGCTCTGCGCAATGCCGGCGCCCATATTGGCGACGGTGTTGCTGGTGATGTCGCTGATCGCCACCGCAACCGCCGCCGAACCGGTGCCGCCGGACAGCGCTGTGGCGGTTGTCGAGAAACTGTTCTGGCTCTGGGCGACAACCGAAACGTTGCCGACTTTCTGGATATTCGCGCCGGCATCGATCAGCGCCTTGGTATTCATCGTGCCGGTCGAATAGGCGACGACGGCGTCGGCGGCCGAAGTTTCGGTGAACACCAGCGCCGCGACGCTGACCGCGGCGCTGGTGCCGGCCAGAACGCGCAGGTCGCCGCTGGAAATGGTCGCGCCCGACTTCACGCGGGTTTCGACATCGGCGTTGATCTCGCCGAACACCACGCCGGCAGCGACCGCATCCTGCAAGGCCGTCAGCGAGAAGGCGATGGCCGGGTTTTCCGCGACCACCGAGCCCATCGACGCCAACGTGACGGCGCCGGTCGCGCGCAATTCGGCGCCGTTCTCGATGAGAACCTTGGCGGTGGCCTCGGACTTCACATAAGCGCCGTTGAAGCCGGTCAACATGCCGAACACGACACCCGCGCCGAACTGCGCCATGGCGAGCGCGGAGTTCGTGTAGGACGTACTGGCGTCGGCATTCGCCGTCGCGGTGATCGAGCTGCCGCCGATCTTGCCGGCGATCGAGATTTGCGCGGAAGCCTGCGACTCGGCGGTGCCCTGATGGTCGAGCGCACTGGCCGCCAGGGTCACCGCGCCGCCGGTATAGTTGGTCGCGCCCTGCCCCGTCGTATTGTTGACGTCGGCGAGGATCTTGCCGCCCGAGCCGATCGTGATGTTGGCGCCGGAGATCAGCACCGAGCCGGAATTTCCGGTCGAGAATCGGGCGAGATCGGCGAGGAAATTGGCGGCGTCGGCGCCGGCATAGCTGCGCGTATCAATCAGGCCGTTGATGGTGATCGAGCCATCGGCGACGAGCCGGAAGTGACGGCCATTGGTCCGGATGACGCCATCGGCGTTGAGCGTGAAATTCTGCGCCGGGATCATGTATTCGGCGCCGACCGTCAGCGCGTCGATGGCGGCTGCGATGCTGGCATTGCTCATGGTGACGCCGGCGCCGCCGGCAACGCCGATCACCACGTTCGGCGGATCCATCAGCAGGGCGCCGACCCGGCCATTGAGCGCCGACACGTCGACGGTGAAGCCGTGCTCCAGCTCGAAGCTGCCGAAGGCGCTCAGTTCGACGAGGCCGGCATTGCCCTGTTTGGCGCTGGCGTCGAATCTCGCGCCGGATTCCACCGTGAGTTTGTTCTGGGTGATGAGACGCACCGTGCCGGCATCGCCGCTTGCGCTCTTGGCCGAGATCACGCCGTAACCGGCGACGACCATGTCATGCCCGGCGTTGACGACGACGGTGCCGCCCTTGCCGTTCCTGTTGTCGGCGCTGATGCGGGCGCGCGAGCCGATCGCGACATTGTTGCCGGCTTTGATGTCGATCGCGCCGCCATTGCGCGCCTTGACGCCGCCATTCACGCGCGCGTCGTTCGCGGCGAGAATCTGGATCGAGCCATTGCGCACCACGATGTTATTGGCGCTGCGCAGCCCGCGCGAATTGACCGTGGAGGCAAAGCGCGTCGCCTGCTCGCGATTCACCGCGGCGTCGCGGCCGGAGCCGACGAACACGTTCTGGCCGGTGAGGCGCACGGCGTCGACGGCGTTGACCCTGCCGCGAATGCGGATGTTGCCGTCCGGCGAGATCGGGAACGTGCCCGCGAGCAGGTTGGAAACCGCGCCCTCGTTGATCTGGCCGCTCGGGCTGATCATGCCCTCGACGAATTCCCGCGTCGGCGTCGAGACGTTGAGGCTGCCGACATTGACGACGCCGGTGCGGCCGACGACGAAGCCGTGCGGGTCGGCAAAGTAGACGTTGCCGCCGATCTGGCCGTTCGCGTACGAGTTCAACGTGCCGTTCACATAGGCCGGCGCATCGCGCACGATGTTGATCAGGTTCTGCGTGCCGGTCGGCAGATGCAGATTGACGGTGTTGCCGGTGCCGACGCCGAACTGCGAGAACGAGTTGAAGCCATTGGCGCCGGAGACGGTCGAGGTCGTGACGTTGGTGACGTTGCCGCTGGTCTGGACCTGGGTCTGGGTGCGCCCGTCGGTGACGATGACGTTGGCCTGCTGGGCGCGGACCGGCCACACGGCCATCATCAGGGCAAGGCCGGCGCAGATCACCTGCGTCGACAGGCGATCGATCCGCGCGCGCCAGTCCAGCCGCGGCGCCGCGTCGTCCATCTCGGTCAGCTTGGCCGGCTGCCTCGTCACGTCCATTGGCCTCGTGGGGCGGATGGCCCTGGCGAAGGCGGTGGCGACCGGGTCGCGGGGGATGGCTGGAGGCCGTGGCGGACGTTTTCAATTACCGGATGCCGCAGTTGGCTTGCGCCCGGCGTCCGACTTGATTTGACGATGATACCGTCATCGCTGCAGGATGCCCTCCTGCCGCCGACGGCAAACACCTGTCCGAACCTGACCTCTTCCCCGTCGACGCGGCTGCGTGCGCGCCTTAACTGGTTAATAGTTCGCTAATAATTTCATGCCCTTAGGTTGAGAGTCTTGGGGCGCGCACCGAAGAGATTCTGAAATTTTGCTGATAGGCCGTCCCGCATCGGGATTGACGACCAGAGATCACGATGAGCGCCGTGCTTCGCTTTGCCGGGTTTGAAATCGACAGCCAGCGCGCCGACCTGCGGCAGCCGGACGGCCAGAGCGTGCGCCTTCGTCCCAAGCCATTTACGATGCTCACATTTCTGGCGGCGAATGCCGGCCGGGTGGTGGCCAAACAGGAGCTTATGGAAGCGGTCTGGCCGAACGTCGTGGTGAGCGAGGACAGCCTCTTCCAATGCGTGCGGGAAATCCGCGCCGCCATCGGCGACGAGCGTCGGCAGATTCTGAAGGTCATCTCGGGCCGGGGTTATTTGTTCGACATCGAGGTCGAAACCGCGACGACGCCGGCCCCGGTGCCGCCCGTTGCGGCCGCCGATTCCCTGCCCGAGCACAATGTGCCGGCCGCGATCGTGCCCCCGCCGCCCGGGCGCCGGCGGCTGACGCCGCGCACCATCGCCTTCGCGGCCGCTGGCCTGGCCGCCTTCACGCTCGGGCTGGCGGTGGCGGCGCCCTTCATCGGCCAGCTCTTTGCCCGTCCCCTGCCGTCGATCGCCGTCATGCCGTTCGCCGACGGCGGCGGCGATGCCCCGGTGACGCTGACGGCGGCCAATGTGACCGAGCAGCTCGCCGACGGTCTGTCCCGGATCCCGGATATCCGCGTCCTGGCGCCCAAGGCCGCGAAGGGGCCGGCCGCGGCCCCGGCGCGCGCCGATTACATCCTGCGCGGCGAATTGCAGAAATCGGGGACGTCCTGGAACGTCCAGGCGCGCATCGTCAACGCCGCCACCGACGAAGTGCTCTGGGCCACCGCCTTCCCCGTCGATGCCACCGGTGCCGACCTCTCCCTGCTGCAATCGCGCATCGCCGCCGGCGTCGGCTATCCCGCCGCGGCCAAATTGAACGCACTCCAGCATACGAACGTCCGCCAGAACGACGCACCGGTCGTGATCGATCAGGCGCAGGCTTTCATCAACCGCACGTCGCCGGAGAAGTTCAAGGCGTCGCTGGCAATGCTGGAAAAGGCACTGGCGGCCGATCCGGGCAATACCGACCTGAAGGCCGAGTTGGCGACGCAGTTGCTGCGCGGCGTGCAGACCGCCTGGTACAGCGGCGCCGAGGCCGATCAGGCCGCGGCGCGCGCCCGCGACCTGCTCGAAAGCGCACTCAAGCTCGAGCCGAATTATCTGCCGCTGCTGCAGGGCTATTGCCGCCTGCTGACCGCGACCAACCACTTCGTCGACAGCCTGATCGCCTGCGCCAAGGCGCTCAACCAGAACCCCTGGGACGGGCTGGTGCTGTTTCATCTCGGCCTCACGCACATCCAGCTCGGCCGCTTCGACGACGCGCTGGCGGCCTATATGCTCGCCAACCGCTACGACACGCCGCAGGTATCTCGCTGGACATGGTTGCTCGGTGTCGGACAGGCCTATGTGTTCATGGACCGCAGCGAAGACGCCCTGCCCTGGCTCCAGCGCTCGATCGCGGTGACACCGGGCACCGGCCGCACGCACTTTCTGCTCGCTGCCGCCTATCAGCGTCTCGGCCGCTTCGACGAAGCGCGGGCGGCGGTCGCCGCGGGCATGAAGCTGCGCCCCGGCACGACGGCCGCGAACGTCTCGCTGCCGAAGAAAAACGCCAGCGCGACTTATCTCGAGCGCGGCAAGGAGATCAACGATCTGCTGATCGCCGCCGGCATGCCCCGCGGCGACGCGCAAGCCAGCGCCACACAGTAACGCCGCGCTTTACGGCGCCGGGACGCGCTTGATGGTGCCGGTTACGTCGCCGCTGTCGCAATCCCGCGGCGCGCCATCCCGTTTGCACTGATCGGCAATCGCGACCGGCGGCGCCGGCGTGTTCAACAATGCATAGCCTTCGATGCGGCTCGCGGCGGAGGCCGTCCGGATGCGGTGCTGGCTGTCGAGACGGCCGCGACAGGCGGCGACGGGTTCGGCACTGCCGGCTTCGGCGGCGTAGCGGCACAAGGCAGCGTCGTCGCTGACGATCGTGCCGGGACTGATGCCGGGACTGGTGCCGCAACCGGCCAGTCCGGCCACCGCAATAACCACCGCCGTTACTCGTAGATATGCGGCAACCGCCATGAATGCCCCGCCCGGTACCGATTGAGCACCGCGAACGCGGGACGGTCAAGGCAAGGCCCGTCAATTGCACCCAACAATCGCGCGGCTATCCGAGAAGGCTATTCAGATACGATCCGTCGGCGCTGTTTCCGAACTGGTGCGCATTCCTTCTCAACTGAGCTTCGTCGACAAGCCCCTGCCGATAGCCAACTTCCTCGGGACAAGACATTTTAACACCCTGTCTCTTCTCGAGCCTACGCACGAACTCCGCCGCCTCCAACAGACTGTCGGGTGTCCCGGTGTCCAGCCATGCAAAGCCACGGCCCATCTGCTCGACGCCGGTCTGCTCGGCTTCTCCTCGAGCGATCTGGCATTCATGTCGGAGTCGAATTCAACGACACCGTAACGATCCGCATCCGCCACCTGATAGGCGAACAACGTCGCGCCCTGCGAGCGCGACCGCGCAAGCGCGGGCATTTCACGCCGGCGGGCTCTTTAACGGCCAATACGCCCTGTGGTAGCGTCACTTGCAAATGCACGTCACCACGCCTCCGGCTCTTTTTCGAATGGGTCTTGGTAAAACCGGTCGGCGGGGCTATCCCGTCGTGCGGATGGGGCCGCCTGGCGGCCACGTGAAACGAGGATGATGATGGCCTCCCCGATCGTTCCCCTTCTGCTCGCCGGCGGCGCCGGAACGCGGCTCTGGCCGGTGTCGCGAGACGCCCTGCCCAAGCAGTTCCTGCCGCTGATGGGGAAGCACTCGACCTACCAGGAGACGCTGCTCCGCGTCCGCGGTGCCCAATTCGGGACGCCGATCGTCGTCACGGGTCCTGACTTCCACTTCTTCGCCCGACGCCAGGCGGAAGAGCTGGGCATCGACGTCACCGTCGTGATCGAGCCGATGCGCCGCGACTCCGGCCCTGCCATCGCCGCCGGCGCCGCCATCACGCTGATGCGCGATCCGCAGGCCGTCATCCTCGCGCTCGCCGCCGACCACATCGTGCTCGACCCGGAAGACTTCCGGAAAACCTGCGTCGTCGGGCGGGCCGCCGCCGACCTCGGCCACATCGTCACCTTCGGCATCAAGCCGACCGAGCCAAAGACCAGCTTCGGCTACATCCGGCCGGGCAAGGCCATTGAAGGCACGACGACCGCCGAAGTCGAGAGCTTCGTCGAGAAGCCGGATCTCACCACTGCCGCGCGCTATGTGCAGGACGGCTATCTGTGGAATTCCGGCAACTTCCTGTTCCGCGCCGACGTGTTGCTCGACGAACTCAAGCGCCTCGAGCCCGAGATGGCGGGCGCCGTCGAGGACAGCGTAGCCCGCTCCAACACCGATCTCGGCTTCGTCCGTCTCGATACGGACGCCTTCGCCCGCTCGCCGCAGAAGTCGATCGATTACGCCGTCATGGAGCGCACCGATCGCGCCGCGGTCGTGACCGGCAATTTCCGCTGGTCCGATATCGGCAGTTGGGACGCCCTGTTCGACATCGCGCCGACCGACGCGAACGGCAACGTGCTGCAGGGCCAGGTTGCCCTGCTGGATTCGAAGAATTGCGTCGTCCATTCGGAGAGCCGCCTCACCACCTTGATCGGCGTCGAGGATCTCGTCGTCGTCAGCGTCGCCGACGCCACCCTGGTTGTGCCGCGTTCGCGCTCGCAGGAGGTCAAGGACCTCGTCGCCAAACTCAAGGCCGACAAGCGCCCGGAAGCGACGGTGCATCGGCGCGTGCATCGGCCGTGGGGCTATTACGAATCCATCGACATGGGTGAACGCTTTCAGGTGAAGCGCATCGTCGTGCTGCCGGGAGGCGTGCTGTCGCTGCAGCGCCACCGCCATCGCTCCGAGCACTGGGTCATCGTGCGCGGCACCGCCGAGGTGACGATCGAGCAGACCGTCAAGGCGGTGCATGAGAATGAGTCGATCTATGTGCCGATCGGCTCGGTGCACCGCCTCGCCAACAAGGGCAAGATTCCGCTCGAGCTCATCGAGGTCCAGACCGGCAGCTATTTCGGCGAGGACGACATCGAGCGCCTGGAAGACGTCTACAGCCGCATCTAGGCGCCGGCGCGCCAAGCGCGGCCGCCGCAGATACCGCCTGATTGTCCGGGAAAATGGTGGGCGCTGTAGGGATCGAACCTACGACCCGCTGATTAAGAGTCAGCTGCTCTACCAACTGAGCTAAGCGCCCGGAGTGCCGGGAGAGCCTCGAAGGGGCCCCGTCGGCGAGGCCGTCCTCTAGCAAAGCGATCCCGCCGTGGCAAGCGCCGATCCGGGCTTATCGCGGCTGGCTAAGCCCTCGATCCACAACGCAAAAACCGCCGGGCGAACCCGGCGGTTTCGGGGCTGGGAGCGGCTCGTCCGCAAAGACTGCCGCAAGCCATCCACTTGGCGTGAGCCGGACGCTGACGCGCCCCAGGCCCGTCATTACTGCGGCCGCGGCGCGTTCTCCGGGCCGGCGCCCTGGCCACCCATCTGGCCTCGGTGGCCGCGATGGTGGTGCATGCGATCGTGACCGCGATGGTCGCCGCGCTGCCAGCCACCGCGCTCGCCGCCGAGCTTCGCCAGCACCCAGAAGCGTTTCTTCTGGGACTCGTCGAGGCTCTTGTAGAGCGGGCCGGTGGCGTCAACGAGCTTCTTGAGCGCAGCGCCGCGCTCGGTCATGGCATCGGCGCGCCGGCTCAGGCGCTCGAAGCGATCGACCGGCTTGTCAGCCGACCTGTCCGCCGAGGCGCGGGCCGCGAAGCGCTCGGAACGCTGCTTGGCAAGATCGCGCATCGCGGCTTCCGCCGCCGGCCAGTTCTTCTCCTGCTCGGGCGTGAGCTTGAGACCGGCCTTCAGCGCCGCGATGCGTGCATCGCCAAGCGCCGCCCTGTCTTCCGCAGTCGGACGCCAGCGCTCGGCGCCCTTGCCGCCATCGGGACCCTTCTGGGCGTAAGCAAGGGAGCCACCGGCAATCGCGAGAGCCGTGGTGCCGGCCAGAATATATTTCAACATAGCCATCTCCGTGGTGAACAGCCTGAGTGATGGCTATTCAACGGCGGAGTCGGCCGAAAACCTGCGGCTCCCGGGCGACTTAGCGGCCGTTTCGACATTAAATGATGGCAATGTAGATGGACGGCCGTTCATCTGGCGGCGATGGACAAGCCGGCGCGCGGCGCGGGCCGGTACCTCAATCCTGCTCCCATGCGCGCATTCGCGCACCTCGCTGAAGCAAGAGGCCAAGCGGGACTTCGGATAGGCCGCCAGCCCGATAAAAAAGCCGCGCCTCCCCCGGCGCGGCTTTTTCATGTCAGGGTTGCCGCCCCGCGGAGCCTACAGCATCCCCAGCATGCGCGGCAGCCAGAGAGAGATCTCCGGCACGTAGGTCACGATGATGAGGAAGGCCAGCATCGTGAGCAGCCACGGCCAGGTGGCGATCGTCAGTTCGGTTATACCCATCTTCGCGATGCCGGATGCGACGTAGAGATTGAGCCCGACCGGAGGATGGCAAAGGCCGATCTCCATGTTCACGGTCATCAGGATGCCGAGATGCACCGGGTGAATGCCGAGGCTGGCGGCGATCGGGAACAGGATCGGCGCCGTAATGAGCACGATCGAGGATGGCTCCATCACATTGCCGGCGATGAGCAGGATGATGTTGACGATCATCAGGAACTCGACCCAGCCGATACCGCTGCTCTTGAGCCAGGCCGTCATCGCCTGCGGGATCTGTTCGCTGGTCATGAGGAACGAGAACAGCACCGCATTGGTGATGATGTAGAGGATCATCGCGCTCATATTGGCGGACGACAGCAGTACCTTGGGAATGTCTTTCAGCGTCAGATCGCGGTAGACGAACACCGCGATGACGAAGGCATAGACCGCGCTGACCGCCGCGGCCTCCGTCGGCGTGAAGAAGCCGGCATAGATGCCGCCGAGCACGATGACGATCAGCAGCAGACCCCAGATCGACTCGCGGAACGCCTTGAAACGGGCAGCCCAATCGGCGCGCGGCATGCGCGGATAATCGTTCTTCCAGGCGCGGTAGAAGGTGGTGAAGCCGAGGAGGAAAGCCAGCATCAGGCCGGGAATGACGCCGGCCATGAATAGCTGACCGACGGATGCCGACAGGACCCGCTTGCCCTCGGGATCCATGGCGACGCTGCCGCCGGTCGAAACCGCGTACAGCACCATGACGATCGACGGCGGGATGAGAATGCCGAGCGCGCCCGAGGTGGCGATGACACCGGCGCCGAAGCGCTTCGGGTAGCCCGCCTGCACCATGGCCGGAATGAGGATGGAGCCGATGGCCACGACGGTCGCCGGCGAAGAGCCGGAGATCGCCGCGAACAGCGCGCAGGCCATGACCGCCGCGAGGCCCAGACCGCCATACCAATGCCCGACCATGGATGCGGCGAAATTGATCATGCGCCGCGCCACACCGCCATGGGTGAGGAAATTGCCGGCGAGAATGAAGAACGGGATCGCCATGATCTCGAAGCTCTCGATGCCGGTGAAGAGCTTGAGGGCGACCGACTCGATCGGCACCGTGGTCAGGAAGAACAGGAACGAGAGCACGGTCAGGCCGAGCGCAATCGAGATCGGCATGCCGGTCAGCATCAGCGCGATCAACAGACCGAAGATAATGGCGGCGTTCATCGTCAGTTCCTCGGCGGGGGGCTGGCGAGTTCTTCGTCGCGAAGATCTCTGGCGGCGGACGGGCTTTCGACCACGCCCTCGACGTGACCCGGATCGTGATGCGGCAATTCACCGGTCCACCAGAACGACCATGCGACCTGAAGGAAGCGGAAACACATCAGGTAGGAGCCGAGCGGCACCGCGAGAAAAATGATCCAGCGCGGGAATTCCATGTCGGGCGAGACCTGCCCGGTCGGATAGAGTTCGATGACAAACTTGGCGCCCATGGTGCCGACGATCGCCGTGAAAAACGCGCCGGCGAACAGGCTGAACATGACCATCTTCTTGCGCGCCGGCGGCTCCAGCATATTCACCAGAACGTCGACGCCGACATGGATGCCGGTGCGCACGCCATAGGCGGCGCCGAACTTCGCCATCCACACGAACAGGTAAATGCACAGTTCCTGTGCCCAGGTGAGATTGATGTCGAAGACGAAAGGATAGAGCCAGGGAACGCCGACGGCGTAGCGATGCAGGACGGCGACGAAAATGATGACGGTCGCCACCGCGATCAGGGTCGCGATCAGGATTTCCTCAAGCCGGTCCAGGATACGAAGAAACATCGGCGCCTCGTTCAATCACGGGGGCTCGTCTCGTCTTGGCGACGATCGTGACGTCCATCTTGTATTGAAAAACGGGCAACGCCCCTTCGCCGCCCGCTCGATCTTCAGACAGAAAAGGAGCCGCGGGGTCGCGCCGCGGCTCCTTTTGTCGTCGCTAGCTCTGGCCGCCGACGGTCTTGACGACCTCGTCGATCAGCTCCTTGCCGACGCGCTTGCCCATGTCGTCATAGAGCGGCGCCATGGTCTTGCGCATCTCGGCGGTTTCCGCCGCGGTCGGCGTGATGATCGTCGTCTTGCCGGATTTCACGACTTCGGCCTTGGCGTCGTCGTTTTCCTTGGCGGACTGGTTGTTGGCGAACTGCGTCGACTCGGCCATCGCCTTGTCGAGCTGGGTGCGCACGTCGGCCGGCAGGCCGTCCCAGAATTTCTTGTTCACGACCACCACGTAGCCGATATAGCCGTGGTTGGTTTCGGTGATGAACTTTTGCACTTCGTGCATCTTCTGGGTGTACATGTTCGACCAGGTGTTCTCCTGGCCGTCCACGACGCCGGTCTGCAGCGCCTGATAGACTTCCGAGAAGGCCATGACCTGCGGCACGGCGCCGAGCGTGCGGAACTGCGCTTCCAGCACCTTCGACGACTGGATTCGGAACTTCAGGCCCTTGTAGTCGGCCGGCGCCTTGAGCGGCTTGTTGGCGCTCATCTGCTTGAAACCGTTGTCCCAGTAGGCGAGGCCCACCATGCCCTTGGAATCCATCAGCTTGAGCATGCGCTTGCCGATCGGGCCTTCGGTGACCTTGCGCAGCGAATCGAGGTTCGGCAGCAGGAACGGCAGGTCGAACACCTCGAATTCCTTGATGCCGATCGGGCCGAACTTGGAGTTCGACGGCGCCAGCATCTGCACCGCGCCGAGCTGCAGCGCTTCGAGTTCTTCCTTGTCCTTGTAGAGGGTCGAGTTCGGATAGACTTCGACCTTCACCTTGCCGTTGGTGTACTTCTCGGCGAGTTCCTTGAACTTCTCGGCGCCCTTGCCCTTCGGCGTGTCCGGGGCGACGACGTGGCTGAACTTGATGACGATGGGCTGCTGCGCCAACGCGGCGGCCGGGGCCGAAAGCAGCGCGGCGGCTGCGGCAGCGCCGACAAGCCACTGGCGTTTGGACATCTCGAACATTCTCAATTCCTCCCTTGGACGGCCGTTTGCGGCCTTATTGCTTGATCTGCGACAGTCACGCTCAGCGACAAATTGACACCAAAACTTCCGCTCCGGCAAGGGCGAAGCCCCTGCCCAACCACGCGAAAACCGCCGCAACGCAAAAAAAATACCGCGCCCCGAAGGACGCGGTATCAATTATGAACTTGCCTAAATCGACGGCGGTGGCGACTAGCCGACTTCGTTGGCGTGGATGCGCTTCTCGATGCCCGGCGTCTTGCCGCGCTTGCTCATCATCTTGTTGAGCGCACCGAGATAGGCCTTGGCCGACGCGACCAGCGTATCCGGATCGGCGCCCTTGGCGGTGAAGGATCGCCCTTCCGACGCCAGGCGCACCGACACCTCGGCCTGCGCATCGGTGCCCTCGGTCACAGCATGCACCTGGTACAACTCCAGCTTGGCCTCGTGCGGCACGATGGCGTGGATCGCGTTGAAGATCGCGTCCACCGGGCCGTTGCCGGTCGCCTGATGCGTGGTGTGCTTGCCGTCGATGTCGATGGTCAACGTCGCGGTCTGCGGGCCCATGGTGCCGGCGATGACGGTGAGCGACACGATCTTGGCGCGGTCATGCGCGGTGGCGATTTCCTCGTCGACCAGCGCCTCGATGTCCTCGTCGTAGATCTGCTTCTTGCGATCGGCCAAGGCCTTGAAGCGCACGAAGGCATCCTGCAGCTGGTTGTCCGAGAGCTGGTAACCCAGCTCCTCCAGCTTGTGCTGGAAGGCGTGGCGGCCCGAGTGCTTGCCCATGACCAGCGAGGTCTGTTTCACGCCAACCGATTCCGGCGTCATGATCTCGTAGGTCTGCGCGTTCTTGAGCATGCCGTCCTGGTGGATGCCGCTTTCGTGCGCGAAGGCGTTCCGTCCGACGATGGCCTTGTTGTACTGCACCGGGAACGACGTCGCCGCCGCCACCAGCTTGGACGCGCGCGTCAGCATGGTGGCGTCGATATTGGTGGCGTACGGAAACACGTCGTTGCGCGTCTTGATCGCCATCACGACTTCCTCGAGCGCGGCGTTGCCCGCGCGCTCGCCGATGCCGTTGATGGTGCATTCGATCTGGCGCGCACCGCCCATGACGCCGGCGAGCGAGTTGGCGACCGCCATGCCGAGATCGTTATGGCAGTGCACGGAGAACACCGCCTTGTGGGAATTCGGCACGTTCTCGATCACGCGGCGGAACAGGTCGCGATATTCCTCCGGCGTGGTGTAGCCGACGGTGTCCGGGATGTTGATGGTGGTGGCGCCGGCCTTGATCGCGGCCTCGACGCAACGGCACAGGAAATCGAACTCGGTGCGGGTGCCGTCCTCGCTCGACCACTCGACGTCGTCGGTGTGGCTGCGGGCGCGCGTCACCTGCGCGATCACCATCTCGTAGACTTCGTGCGGCTCCTTTTGGAGCTTGTACTTCATGTGCACCGGCGAGGTGGACAGGAAGGTGTGGATGCGATTGCGCTTCGCAGGCTTGATGGCCTCGGCGCAGCGGTCGATGTCCTTCGGGGCGGCGCGCGACAGGCCGCAGATCACCGAATTCTTGGCGCGGCGCGCGATCTCGTTGACGGCGGCGAAATCGCCTTCCGACGCGATCGGGAAGCCGGCCTCGATGATGTCGACGCCCATCGTGTCCAGGAGTTCGGCGACCTCGAGCTTTTCCTCGTGAGTCATGGTCGCGCCGGGGCACTGCTCGCCATCGCGCAAGGTGGTGTCGAATATGACGACGCGGTCCTTATCGGACGGGGTCTGGGTAGCCATTGGAATTGTCCTTCTCAGAAACTTGCGCCCGGGTTCATGACCGAAGGGCGCTTTTCAGGGTGTGCTGTATCCACCGCGATCCCCCGAGTGCCCAGGCAACCAAGCCCAGCCGGCCCTCAGGGGCGGGTAAGGAGAAGGAGCGTGCCCAGAATGAGGGAAGCCGCCGGCTGGCCCTTCAAGGCCGCCAGGTCGTCGATCGCGCAGAACTGCTGCCGCGTCGGCATTGGCTCAAGTACCCTCGTTTCGACCTGACGGTCGGCGATTCCGGTAAAACCCGCGTTAAGCGGCCCCGAACGGACAGCTTCTAGCCGATGGCGGCGGCGGCGGGCAAGCGTTCAATAGGTCAGCATAGCTGTCCGTTCGCATCAATGCAACTTAAGCGCTAACATCGGTTGTACTGACCTTTGGGGGGCGACGTGAGACAGGGGGCTCTCAGTCCTTCTCCGCCTTCAACGCCGCCCTCGCCTGCTCCAGTGCCGCCAGCGCGGCGCCTTCGACCTTGGGGTATTCGAGCTTGAGGCGCTCCAGCGCGTGGACCAGCGCGCCGGCGACCGCCAGCCGCGTGAACCACTTCTTGTCGGCCGGGATGACATACCACGGCGCCTCGGGCGTCGAGGTCTCGCGGATCGCCTCCTCATAGGCCGCCATGTATTGCGACCACAGCTTGCGCTCGACGACGTCGCTCATGGAAAATTTCCAGCGTTTGGCCGGCTCGTCGATGCGGTCGAGGAAACGTTTGCGCTGTTCGTCGCGCGAGACATTGAGAAAGAACTTCAGGACCAGCGTGCCGTTGCGCGCCAGATGCGTCTCGAAAGCGCGGATGTCGTCAAAGCGCTGGTGCCAGATATCCTTGCCGTTCTTCGCGTCCGGCAGGCGCTGCGCCTTCAGGTACTCGGGATGCACGCGCACCACGAGAACTTCCTCATACTGTGAGCGATTGAAGATGCCGATGCGGCCGCGCTCCGGCAAAGCGCGGTTGATACGCCACAGAAAATCGTGATCGAGCTCCTCGGCGCTGGGCTGCTTGAAGGAGACGACCTGCACGCCCTGCGGGTTGACCCCGCTCATGACATGCTTGATCAGACTGTCCTTGCCGGCGGCGTCCATGGCCTGCAGCACGACCAGCACCGACCAGCGGTTTTCGGCGTAGAGCCGCTCCTGCAGCTCGGCCAGCCGCTCCACGCCTTCCTTGAGCAGAGCCTTGGCGTCGTCCTTGTCGATGGCAAGGCCGCAGCAATCTCCCGGATCGTAATCGGCAAGCTTGAACTTGTCGGGCTTGTCGATGCGGAAGCGCGTGGCAATCTGATCGAGCTTCATGGGGTCGCTCCTCAGGCGGGAAACCGCTGGGTCAAGAATATGCGCGCGAAAGACCGCATCGCCGGGCTGAAATCGTCGGGACCGCGGACGATGCGGATATCGGCCAGTTCGGGAAGCTGCTCGCTGGCGAGGTGTCTGAGCATGCGTGCGCGTAACGTTACGGCGTCGAGCGACGATTGCATCACCTTGATGGCGCAAATCAGATCGCCATCGATGGCCAGGGTCCAGCCGCGCTCCTCAGCGAGTTCGGCGGCGTTCAGGCCGGTCTCCTCCTTGAGTTCGCGGCGCACGCTCATGTCGAAATCGACGCGATTGCCGACGAGGTCGCTGAGATCCGGCGTTCCGCACGGAAAGTAGATCTGGCCGGCATTGAAGGTGTGCGCGCCCATCTCGCCGAGCAGAAACGCTCCGTCGGACGACATCACCGCCGCGGCGCCGAAACAGTCGCGGATGCCCGCTTCGGGCCGACCCGACGCCATCCAGAAAGTAAAGCTGGCATAGTCCGCCTCCATGAAGCCGCCGCTCAAGGCGTCCGAGGAGATGTCGCAGCGATGCATCAGCAGCACGCGGCCATTGAACAGCGCCGGTTTCTTCTTCTGCGTCTCGGCGAACAGCGCATCGATCGCGGCGCGCCTGGCATCCGCATAGGCCCAGGGCTGCGGCTCGAACGTGAGTTCGAGACGATCGACATGCACGACGCGCTGGATGTCGGATGAAATCATGCCTCGATGACGCCCTCGCAGACCACGACGACATGGCCACCGATCGAGGCGCCCCGAAGCGCGCCGCCCTGGAGGTCGAGCGACAGCCTTATTTCGCTCGGCCGTCCCATCTCGTAACCCTGCTCAATGACAATTTGATGCGAGCCATCGGCGGGCTTCTTGTGCGCCGAATAAAGGCCGGCGAACGCGGCGACCGCGCTGCCCGTGGCGGGGTCTTCGGCGACGCCTCGCGAAGGCGCGAACATGCGGGCGTGCACGTGATGCGCGGCATTCGCCGTCTCGGCGCAGATCACATAGACCATCGCATGGCCGCCGAAGGCGAATGTCCTGTCGAACCGCGCCGGATCCGGCCTGACGCGCGCCGCCGCGTCCAGTGAGCGCACCGGCACCATGCTGAACGCCACGCCGGCGGACCAGCGTGACGGCGGAAAGGCATTCGCATCGATATCGTGCGGATCGAGGCTCAGCGCAGCGGCCATGGTCGCGGCGTCCGGCAGGTCGCCGACACGCTCGGGCAGTTGCGGCAGCCTGAATTCCGCAAAGCCGGAATCAGCGTCGTGCATCTCGGCGGCGCAGGACACGGGGCCGACCTTTTCCTCGATGACGAGGCTCTGGCGGCCGCCGCCCGAAGCGCGCGCCAGGCCAACCGCGGCGCCAACCGTCGGATGGCCGGCGAAAGGAAGCTCCGAGGCCGGGGTGAAGATACGCATCGCCGCCGCGTGGCTGGAATTCTCCGCCGGCAGCATAAAGACGGTTTCCGGGTGGCCGATCTCCCGGGCGATCGTCTGCATCGCGTCGGTATCGAGGCCTTGCGACTCGAGCACCATGCCGAGCGGATTGCCGGCAAAGCGCCGGCGGGTGAAGACGTCGAGAGTCATGAAACGGCGACGCATGATCAGAGCTGCCTTTCTGAGCCGAATTTCGGCGCGACCAGTTGCTCGGCTTCGAAGCGCCGGCTCGGCTTGATGATTTCATCCTGTGCCGTCACCACCTGGATTTCGTCGGCCCCGGCCTCCAGGCTTTTCTGCATGATGCCGAACACCGAACTGCCGGCGCACGCCAGCGCCTCCCGGGCGCTGCCCTGACGCAAATAGTGCGCGAAGAACAACGCGGCGATCAGATCGCCGGCGCCGTTGGCGACGAATTGCAGCTTCGGCGTCCGCAGCAAATAACCACCGGTTTCGTCCGAGGCGAGCATGTCGATGGCGTCGGCCGGCGTTTCGCCGGTGTGCAAGGAAGTCACCAGCACCGAACGCGGCCCCATGTCATGCAGCGCCTTGACCGCGTCGAGCGCCTGCGCGCGCGTGCCCGACGCGCGGCCGGTGAGGTAATCGAGTTCGAACTGGTTCGGCGTGACGATGTCGGCGGCCGGCAACGCGCTTGTCTTGATGAAATCGGGAATACCCTCGCGCACGAAGACGCCCTTGCCGACATCGCCGATCACCGGATCGCAGCAGTAGCGCGCCGACGGATTGGCGCGCTTGACGGTGCCGGCGGCCTCGACGATCGCCTCGGCGATCTCCGCGCTGCCCATGTAACCCGACAGCAGCCCGTCGCAATCGGTCAGCACGCCGCGCGCCTCGAGCCCGGCCATCAGGCCGCGGATAAGCGACGCGCCGAACACCTCGCCTTTCCAGGCGCCATAGCCGGTGTGGTTGGAAAACTGCACGGTATAAATCGGCCAGACCTCGACCCCCATGCGCTGCAGCGGAAACACCGCCGCGGAATTGCCGACATGACCGTAGACGACGTGCGACTGGATCGAGACGAGGTTCATGCCGCCCACAATAACAGAAACGGCGGGGAAGTTCCCCGCCGTTTTGCCGATCAGCGTTGTGCCGCGAGGGGGCGCGTCAGTTCGACTTGCCCGCCGCCTCGACATACTTGTTGGTGTAGGTCTTCGACAGGTCGATCTTGGCATCGCGAATGGCCGGCACCGACTGGCTGAACACCGCGAGCACGGCCTCCGCGCCCTTGGGGTCCATCATTCCGGTCTCGGAGAACATCGGCAGCGTGTTCTTGAGCGCCGCGATGTAACCGGCCTTGTCCTTGCCGACCAGTTCCGCCGGCATCTTGTCGGCGATCTCCTCCGGCGAGTGCGAGTGGATCCACTTCAGGGTGGCGATGATGGCGTTGGTCATCGCCTGCACTTCCTTCTCGTGCGACTTGATCCAGTCGGCCTTGGTGTACAGCGCACCGCCCGGGTACTCGCCGCCGAACACTTGCAGCGTGTCGTGCGCGGTGCGCGTATCGCTCAGGATCTTCAGATCCTTATGACGGCCCTGTAGCACGGTGATCGCCGGGTCGAGCATGATCGCGGCTTCGATCTCGCCCTGCTCCATCGAGGCGACCGCGGTCGCGCCGAGGCCGACGCCGATGACGCCGATCGAGTGCGGATCGACGCCGTTTTTGTTCAGGATGTATTTGAGGAAGAAGTCGGTCGACGAGCCGGGCGCCGAGACGCCGACCTTCTTGCCGGCCAGGTCCTTGATCGTCTTGATGGTCGCCGTGTGCTTGGGCGACACCACCAGCGCGAAGCCCGGATAGCGGTCATACACCACGAAGGATTGCAGGCTCTGCCCCTTGGCGGCGAGGTTGACGGTGTGGTCGAAATAGCCGGAGACCACATCGGCCGAGCCGCCCATGACCGCCTGCAGCGACTGCGAGCCGCCCTTGAAGTCCACCACCTCGACATTGAGGCCGGCCTTCTCGAACTCGCCAAGTTGCTTGGCCAGCATGGTCGGCAGATAGCACAGGCAGGCGGCGCCGCCGACGGCGAGCGTGATCTTGGTCTGGGCGAGCGCGGAACCGGCCATCAGGGCGGTCGAGACGACGAGCGCGGCGGCCGTGGTAGCGACACGGCGGAACAGCGTGGGCATTCGTTTCCTCCATTTTGTATTTGGTTGGCGCGGAATTTAGGCCAGCGCTCCGGGATTGCCTAGGCCGAAAAGGCCGCCTCGCGGCGGGGTTACGGCCTGGCATCCCCGGTGTTGGGCCGCCAGACGAGCAGCCGCTTCTCGACCACCGTCACCAGCATGTCGATGACGATGACGAAGGCCGCCAGCACGAACATTCCCGCAAACACGCCGGCCACGTCGAACACGCCCTCGGCCTGCTGGATCAGATAGCCGAGGCCGGCCGCCGCGCCGAGATACTCGCCCACGACCGCGCCCACAACGGCGAAGCCGACCGAGGTGTGCAGCGACGAGAACATCCAGGACAGTGCCGACGGCCAGTACACATGGCGCATCAACTGGCGCTCGTTCATGCCCAGCATGCGCGCATTGGCAAGCACGGTCGGCGAGACTTCCTTGATACCCTGATAGACGTTGAAGAAGACGATGAAAAAAACCAGCGTAACGCCGAGCGCCACCTTCGACCAGATACCGAGGCCCAGCCACAGCGTGAAGATCGGCGCCAGCACGACGCGCGGCAGCGCATTCGCCATCTTCACATACGGGTCGAACACGGCGGCGGTGCGCGGCTGACGCGCGAACCAGAAGCCGACGACAATGCCGCCGATCGAGCCGATGATGAAGGCGAGCGTCGCCTCGACTAAAGTCACATAAAGATGCTTCCAGATCACGCCGGAGGCGAACCAGGCGACGATCTGCTTGGCGACGTCGAACGGGTTGGAAAAGAAGAACGGCGGCAGGATCATCCGCCCGAAGATCGGATAGGTCGTAAGGACGTGCCAGAGCAGCAGCGAGACAACGGCGACCAGAACCTGGAGGGTGACGAGCGTTATGCGGGACATTACTTGCTCTCCGCCTGGGTATAGCCCTTCACGACTTCGTCCTTCAGCATCTGCCAGATCTCGCGGTGCAACTCGTGAAACGCCGGATCGAGCTTGACCTCGGAAATATCCCGCGGCCGAGGCAGCGTGACACGCCAGTCGCCGATGATGCGCGACGACGGCCCCGCCGACATGATGACGACGCGGTCGGACAGCGCGATCGCCTCTTCCAGATCGTGAGTGACGAACAGCACCGCCTTGCGATCCGCGCTCCACAGATCGAGCAGCAAGTTGCCCATGATCTGCCGCGTCTGGGCATCGAGCGGACCGAACGGCTCGTCCATCAGCAGGATTTTCGGATCGCGAATGAGGACCTGGGCAAGGCCCACGCGTTTGCGCTGACCGCCCGAGAGCATGTGCGGATACCGATCGCCGAAGGCGCCAAGGCCGACCTTGCCGAGCCACTCCCTGGCCCGCGCCCGCGCCTCGGCCTGCGCCACGCCGGCGACTTCCAGGCCGATGGCGACATTCTCCAGCGCGGTCTTCCAGGGGAACAACGAGTCGGCCTGAAACAGGTAGCCGGCCTGTCGGTTGAGATCGGCCAGCGGCGACCCGAAGATGTTGGCCGAGCCGGCGGCCGGCGCCAGCAGGCCGGCGGCGATGTTCAGCAGCGTGGATTTGCCGCAACCGGTCGGACCGACAATGGCGACGAATTCACCGTCAGCCACGGAGAGCGAGGCATTGTGAACAGCGCGAAACACGCCGCCATCGGCCAGGCGGAACGCCACATCCACATCGGTCAATGCGACCGCAGCTTCTCCCGCCGCCGCTGTCGTGCCCGTTGCCGCCGTCATTTCCCTGATAATCCCTGCGTTTTTCAGTCCGGCGCGCAAACTAGCGGCTCACGCGCACAATGCAAACGGCACACAGAGGCGGCAGTTTGCCTTCTTGTCATGGCCGGGCATAGCCCGTCCAAGACGGGCGTAACCGCCCTTATGTCCCCGCCATCCCGCTCGGGAACGCACGGCATGGCCCACTAAACGAGATGGCCGGGTCGCGGCGCTTGCGCGCCGGCCCGGCCATGACAATCTTTAGCTCTGTGCGACCAGGCTTAGTTCTTGGTCTTGTCCACCATGGCGCGCTCCTTGATCCACGGCATCATCTCGCGCAGCTTGGCGCCGACCTGCTCGATGGAGTGCTCGGCGAGCTTGGCGCGCGTCGCCTTGAACGAGGTCTGGTTGACCTTGTTCTCCAGCATCCAGTCGCGGGTGAAGCGGCCGGCCTGGATGTCGCCCAGGACGCGCTTCATCTCCGCCTTGGTCTCCGGCGTGATGATGCGCGGGCCGGTGACGTATTCGCCGTATTCCGCGGTGTTGGAGATCGAGTAATTCATGTTGGCGATGCCGCCCTCGTAGATGAGGTCGACGATCAGCTTCACTTCATGCAGACACTCGAAATAGGCCATTTCCGGCGCGTAGCCGGCTTCGCACAGCGTCTCGTAACCCGCCTTGATCAGCTCGACGAGACCGCCGCAGAGCACGGCCTGTTCGCCGAACAGATCGGTTTCGCACTCTTCCTTGAAGGTGGTCTCGATGATGCCGGCGCGGCCGCCACCGATGGCGGAAGCGTAGGACAGACCGAGGTCATGGGCGTTGCCCGAGGCGTCCTTGTGGATCGCGATCAGGCACGGCACGCCGGCGCCGCGGGCATACTCGGAGCGCACGGTGTGGCCCGGGCCCTTCGGCGCGATCATCAGCACGTCGAGGTCGGGACGCGGATCGATCAGATTGAAGTGCACGTTGAGGCCGTGCGCGAACAGCAGCGCCGCGCCTTCCTTCATGTTGGCGTGCAGGTGGTCGCGGTAGATGTCGCCCTGGAGTTCGTCCGGGGTGAGCATCATCATCACGTCGGCCCACTTGGCGGCCTCGGCGACTTCCATGGTCTTGAAGCCCGAACCTTCGGCCTTCTTGATGCCCTGCGAGCCCTTGCGCAGCGCTATCACGACATCTTTCACGCCGGAATCGCGCAGGTTGAGCGCGTGGGCGTGGCCCTGGCTGCCATAGCCGATGACGGCGACCTTTTTGCCCTTGATCAGGTTGAGGTCGGCGTCGCGATCGTAATAAACCCGCATTGGTGTTCCTCTACTTGGATTAGTTGCCTTGCCCCGGGGGAAATTCGGCCCTGCTTCTAGGACGCCCGGCACCGCCCCACAAGCCCTTTAGCCGCTGGAATTGGGCCCTAAAGAACCATCGGCACGATGCTCGCCACGAGCAGCAGAGCCATGACGATATTGAAGGTTCGGGCGTGGCGCGGGTTGCTTAGGAGCCCCCGCAGCGCCACGCCGAAACCGGTCCAGGTCCCGACGCTCGCCACTGTAAAGAGCGCATTCACCGCGAACACGACCGCAAAATCAGTCAGCCGGTGGTCCGGCCGGATGTAGATCGCGATCACCGCGATCGCGATCATCACCGCCTTGGGGTTGACCCACTGAAAGGCCGCGGCCTGCCAGAACGTCAGCGGCGACGCCAACTGCCGCTCCTCGCCGGCCGGCCGCGCGTTCGCCACTTTCCACGCCAGCCACAGCATGTAGGCGGCGCCAGCAACCTTGAGCAGTGTTTGCAGCGCCGGCGCCGCCGCAAATACGGCGCCGAGACCGACCGCACAGGCCGAGATCAGCACCAGGAACCCGACCGTAATTCCGGCCATATGCGGCAGCGTCCGGCTGAATCCGAAATTCACCCCGGAAGCGGTCACCATGATCGTATTCGGACCCGGCGTGAATGCAGTCACCGCAGTGAACAGCAGCAGCGCCGAAAAAACATCGAGCGGCATTTACATCGGGTCCGGCCCACGCGCGATCGCGGCGATGCCCGTGCGCGAGACTTCGACAAGACCGAGCGGCAGCATCAGCGCCACGAACTGCTCGATCTTGTCGCTCTTGCCTGTGATCTCGAAGACGAAGCTTTCGGTGGTGGCGTCGATGACACGGGCCCGGAAGGCATCGGCCAGACGCAGCGCCTCGACCCGCTCGTCGCCCTTGCCGCGCACCTTGACCATCGCCAACTCTCGCTCGATCGCCTTGCCGGAAATCGTCATATCGACAACGCGATGCACCGGCACGAGACGGTCGAGCTGGTTCTTGATCTGCTCGATCACCATCGGCGTGCCGGTGGTGACAACGGTAATAAGCGACTGATGCTTCTGGTGCTCGGTCTCCGACACCGTGAGCGACTCGATATTGTAGCCGCGGCCGGAGAACAGGCCGATGACCCGGGCAAGGACGCCCGGCTCGTTATCGACCAGCACGGACAAAGTGTGGGTTTCCGGCTTCTGCACATTGGTCGCGGTCGGATAATGCGACGTCGACGACGGGACGTTGGCGTTCACGTGTTTGATCCTTTTGCTCCGTCATTCCGGGGCGCACCGAAGGTGCGAACCCGGAATCCAGCGGCAGTTTCTGAATTCGTTTCTGGATTCCGGGTTCGCGCGCCAACGCGCGCGCCCCGGAATGACCATTAAACCAGCATCTTGCCTTCCTCGGTGATGGCATCGTCGAGAGACACGCCGGAGTCACCGAGGATCATTTCGTTATGCGCCTTGCCCGACGGGATCATCGGGAAGCAGTTCTCCGCCTTGTCGACGACGCAGTCGAACAGCACCGGGCGGTCGATATCGATCATCTCCTTGATGGCGTGATCGAGATCGCCCGGCTTCTCGCAACGGATGCCGACCGCGTGCATTGCCTCGGCTAGCTTGACGAAGTCGGGCAGCGCCTCGGAATAGCTCTCCGAATAGCGGCTGCCGTGCAGCAGTTCCTGCCACTGCCGGACCATGCCCATATAGCTGTTGTTGAGGATGAATATCTTGATCGGCAGGCGGTACTGCACCGCCGTCGACAGTTCCTGCATCGTCATCTGCACCGATGCCTCGCCGGCGATGTCGATGACCAGCGATTTGGGATGCGCGAGCTGCACGCCGACCGACGCTGGCAGGCCGTAGCCCATGGTGCCGAGGCCGCCGGACGTCATCCAGCGGTTCGGCTCGTTGAAGTGATAGAACTGCGCCGCCCACATCTGATGCTGACCGACTTCGGTCGTGATGTAGGTGTCGCGATCCTTGGTCAGCTCGAACAGCCGCTGGATGGCGTATTGCGGCTTGATGACCTCGTTCGACGGCCGGTAGGAGAGCGACTTGCGGGCGCGCCACTTGTCGACCTGCTTCCACCAGTCGCCGATGGCCTTCTTGTCGGCCTGCTTCTTTTCGGACTTCCACAGATGCAGCATGTCCTGAAGGACGTGCGCGCAATCGCCGATGATCGGGATATCGACATGGACGTTCTTGTTGATCGACGACGGATCGATGTCGATGTGGATCTTCTTCGAGTTCGGCGAGAAGGCATCGAGGCGGCCGGTGATGCGGTCGTCGAAGCGGGCGCCGACGCAGACCATGACGTCGCAATCATGCATCGCCATGTTGGCTTCGAGCGTGCCGTGCATGCCGAGCATGCCGAGCCACTGCGGATCGGCCGCCGGATAGGCGCCGAGGCCCATCAGCGTCGATGTGATCGGGAAACCGGTCGCCTGCACCAGTTCGCGCAGCAGCTTGCTGGCCTGCGGGCCGGAATTGATGACGCCGCCTCCGGTGTAGAAGATCGGTTTTTTGGCCCGCGCCATCAGTTCCACCGCCGCCTTGATCGGCGCCGGATCGGCCTTCAGCTTGGGGTGATAGCCGGTGTGGGGGAATTCCGTCGGCCGCGAGTACATGCCGGTGGCGAACTGGATGTCCTTCGGGATATCGACCACCACGGGGCCCGGGCGGCCGCTGGCGGCGATATGGAAGGCCTCGTGCAGGATGCGCGGCAGATCCTCGATGCGCTTCACCAGATAATTGTGCTTGGTGCAGGGGCGCGTGATGCCGACCGTGTCGCATTCCTGGAAGGCATCGTTGCCGATCAAGTGGGTCGGCACCTGGCCGGTGATGCAGACCAACGGGATCGAGTCGCACAACGCGTCGGTGAGGCCGGTGACGGCGTTGGTCGCTCCCGGTCCGGAGGTCACCAGCACGCAGCCGACCTTGCCGGTCGAGCGCGCATAGCCCTCGGCGGCGTGAACCGCGCCCTGCTCGTGGCGGACGAGGATATGGCGCACGTCCTTCTGGGCGAACAGCGCGTCGTAAATCGGCAGCACCGCGCCGCCCGGATAGCCGAACAGGTGCTTCACGCCCTGATCGGCCATCGCCTGAATCACCATTTCGGCGCCGGTCATCTGCCGGGGCTCGGTGGTGTCGTTCGTCGCCGTGTGTTTGGTCATGATCGGCTTCCTTTTCCGCTCGTCCTGCCGCTCTCGCCGTAGCTGCCGTTGCTGTCGCCGTAGCTGTCGTTGCTGCCAATAAAAAAGGCCCGCTAAGGGGCCACGTCCGGACACTCACCGAGGGTAGCGGTGGGCTACCCGGCCAGTGTCCGAACCTCGATTACGAGAATAATAATATTGCGCATTGCTTGCGTCGTCCGAACTTTCGTTGCGCGCGTTATAGGGGCGGCTTTTTACCCGGTCAAGCGCGAAAACGAAGGGTAATACCCGTCCTGCAGGTCGGCAAGAGCCGCACCGCAGGGCTGCCGGGCGTCAAAAGCACAAGGCCGGCACGAGGCCGGCCTTGTTGATCTCCCGGTCTCGGCCCTTAGGCCGCGCGCGCCCCTCGCGCCGGCTGGGCAGGAGCCGGAACCGACGAGGCCGGCGATGCGGAAGCTGCTGCCTTGCGGCTGCCCGCGCCCGCCATGGCTTCGCCCTCGACCTGGAAGAACGCGACCTGTTCGTTCATCGTCCGGGCTTGGCTTTCCAATGTCTGTGCCGTCGCAGCGTTTTCCTCGACCAGTGCCGAGTTGCGCTGCGTCAGCTCGTCCATCTGATCGAGCGTCCGTTTGATCTCCTCGATTCCAGTCGCCTGCTCCGAACTGGCATTGGCAATCTCCGCCACCGCATTCGCCACCTGCCGGATCGACTCGACGATCTCGGTGAGCGCGCTACCCGCCTGATTGACGAGGCTGACGCCCTCCTTGACCTGCCCTGTCGAGTTGGTGATCAACCCGGCGATGTCCTTGGCCGCCTGCGAGGATCGCTGGGCCAGGCTGCGAACCTCGGACGCCACCACGGCAAAGCCACGGCCTGCTTCGCCGGCACGAGCTGCTTCCACCGCGGCGTTGAGCGCCAGCAGGTTGGTCTGACGCGCGATCTCATCGATCACGCTGATGATGTCCGCGATCTTGCGCGAGGACTCCTCGATCCGGGCCATCGCATCGACGGCGCGGCCGGCCACTTCTCCGCCCCGATCCGCCACTTCACTGGTCGCGCGGGCAGACCGGGTCGCCTCCTGCGCGTTCTCGGCATTGCGGCGCACCGTGTTGGCGATCTGCTCCATCGAAGCCGAGGTCTCCTCCAGGCTCGCGGCCTGCTCTTCGGTGCGCTGCGACAGATCCGCCGTGCTCAGGGAAATCTCCGCCGAGGCGCTCGTGACCTCGTGCGAGGAATTTTTGATCTGGAAAATAGTGCTGCGCACCTGCTCGATCATCGTGCTGGCGGCATTGACGATCTGGCCGACTTCATCCCGCGCTGCCATCCGCGGCAGAGTGACATTGAAGTCGCCTTCCGCGACCCGCATCATGCCGCCCTCGATCATGCGCAAAGGCCGCGTGACGCGGCGCGAAATCAGGAGCAGCGTCGTGGTCGAAAAGCCGAGGGCCGCGATCAACAGAGCGACCTCCATACCAAGCTTCCACTGGGCGGCCGTCCGCAGTTCGGCGGCATGTGCCTTGGTGCCGTCCAGCGCCGCGAGCGCGACATCCAGAACCGACTTCAGACGGATATTGGAATGCTGGTTCCAGGCCGGCGGATCAACCCAGGCGAGATCGCCGGCGATGGCCTTCTTGAGCGAGGCCAGTCGCTCCGCCACAACGTCCGGCGCAAAGAACTCTCGCCGCGCTGTCTCCATGGCCTCGTTGAAACGAGCCGGCAATGGCAATCCCGTCACCATGTCCTGGATGGCGGTCCACTGGGCATTCGTCTCGAGAAGATGCCCATTGTATTTGGTCAGCGCGTCCGGCGCCATTTTGAGGCCGAGCAGGCCGTTATAGAGAATGAGATTCGCATTGCCTGCGGAATTGCGGGCGGCCCATCCCAATTGCTTGATCTGCATCAGATGGCCGACATAGGAGTTGTCCAGCTTGACCAGATCGACGAGCCCTGCAGACACCTTCTCCACCGCGGCGATAAGCGCGCTGGAGGAGTCGAAAATCTCCTGATCGAGCCCGGCCTTGCGCGACCCCTTCGGCAGGGCGATCGCCGCCTCGGTCTCCTTGTGCAGGGCGACCTGCCTCTGCATGGCCTTCTCGAGCAAGGGGACGCCGGTTTCTTTCTGTCCAAGATCGTGCTTGTGCAGTACGGCAAGCGCCGAATTCAATGCCGTCATTTCGGCAACCCGTAAATCCCGCAACGTCGGATCCAACGGACCGGCTCGATCGGCCCTCAGATCACGGACTGACGACGAGCGGTCCGGACGCAGATTGTGCAGGGCATTAAACAGTCCGTCGGAAGCGTCGGCGACGTGCACCAGGCGCGTTGCCGTTTGCAATTCCCGCCATGACTGCCAGACGCCGAACGTCAAGACCACAACGAGGGCCGCGGCGAGACCGCCCACGACGAACTTCAAAAGCGCATTCACCGACAAACGATTGAGCATTTTCCATCCCGCATTCAAGTCGACCGGACTTTGTGTCCAATCTCGCGGGAATACCTGAAAAGTTTATGAGCACCTTCGCCCGCAATCCTGGACTTTAGGTGCGAGCGTTTAATCAAATAGATTAAGGCAGCGCGGCGCCGAGGCACCGCGCCGTTGCGGACGCGGCTTATGCCGCCGCGTCAATCTTGCTCCGGACGGCCCGCTTTGCGACGGCCGGCGCAGCGGGACTCGCCGCCGGACGGCGGCCTTCCGACGCGCCGCCGGTTTCTTCGCCGAAGCGGAAGTAGCCGATCTGCCCATCCATCATGCGCGCCTGCTGCTCCAGCAGCTTGGCGGTCGCGGCGTTCTCTTCGACCAGCGCCGAATTCTGCTGGGTCGTGTTGTCCATCATGTTCATCGCCTTGTTGACCTCGTCGACGCCGCTGGACTGTTCGGCGCTGGCGCTTGCGATGTCGTTGATAAGGCTCGTCACCTTCTGGATCGAGTCGGTAATGCGGCCGAGCGCGGCGCCGGCCTGGTTGACCAGCTCGACGCCCTCCTGCACCTGCCCGCCCGATTTGGTGATCAGGGCCGTGATGTCCTTGGCGGCCTGCGAGGAGCGCTGCGCCAGGCTTCGCACTTCGGCGGCAACGACGGCGAAGCCGCGTCCGGCCTCGCCCGCCCGCGCGGCTTCGACCGCCGCGTTGAGGGCGAGAAGGTTCGTCTGGCGCGCGATTTCGTCGATTACCACGATGATTTCGGAAATGCTCTTGGACGACTCCTCGATGCGCGCCATGGCCTCGACCGCCTTGGCGACGACCTCACCGCTCTGATTGGCGACGTTGCGTGTGTCGTCCGCCGAACGGCTCGCCTCGCGGGCATTCTCGGCATTCTGCTTGATGATCGAGGAAATCTCCTCCATCGCGGCGGTGGTCTCTTCGAGGCTCGCGGCCTGCTCTTCGGTTCGCTGCGACAGATCGGTCGTGCTGGTCGAAATCTCGATCGAGGCGTTGGTGACCTCGCTGGCGGCCGTTTTGATCTGCAGCAGCGCGGCGCGCACCTTGTCGGCCATGCCGTTGACCGCGACGGCGATCTGGCCGATTTCGTCCGGCCGGTCGCGATACGGCACATCGACGGCGAAGTTGCCCTCCGCGATCTGGCCAAGCGGCTTGGTCAGCATGCGCAGCGGCCGCGCCACCGTAATGACGCTGAAGGCAATGGCGCCGAAGAAAATCGCGACGCAGGCGAGCAGCAAACCTGCATTGAGCGCGAGATTCCACAGGCCGCTCGATTGCAGATCGGCGGTGTAGCCCTCGCTCGCCTTGCCGGCGCCGTTCATCACGTCGAGAATGGTGGCGAGCAGCGGCGTCGTGGCATCGACCCACTGATCGTTGGTCACCGGGTATTTTCCGCCCGCGGCGGAGACCTTGCGGATCTCGTCGGCCATCGGCTCGAATTTGCCGAAGTAGCCGTCGGTCGCCGCCTTAACGCCGGCGGCGATGGCCGCGTGCTCGCCGTCGATGAGCGAGGCCTGCAACAGCCGCCACAGCAGAGCGACTTGGTTGCGGATCACCTGGATGCGCTCAAGATTGGCGGCCGGAATGGCGGCGCCCGACGAAATCGACTGCGCCAATGTGGAGCGCTCGCTGCCGCCGATGTCGCGCATGTTCCAGGCATAGATGCGGATGTTCGCCAGACGCGCCAGTTCGGGGTCCATGGCGCTGGTGCTGCTCAGCACGCGATTCCACAGTTTCTGCGCCGTGCCGACGAAAGCCGACAGGGTGGGAACGGTGTTCTTGACGGTGTCCTCGTCGCGCTGCGCCTTCGGCTTCCTGATCTCGTCGTCGGCCTTGCGGCGATACTGCTCGGCCTTGGCGCGCGCGTCGTTGAATTCCTTGATCAGCTCCTGCTTGCGCGGGAAGTCTTCCGTCAGCAACGCGTTGAACGCCGCGTCGATCTTCGACTTGGCGCCGCTGCGCTGGTCGGCGATATCCTTGAGGAGCGAGGCGCCGGCGGGTTCGACGGCCTGAAGGGCGCTGCTGACGTAAGCGCGCTCGATCAGGATGTCATAGACGCCAAGTATGAGCGCGTTGGCGGCGGTGTTCTGCCGGTCCGCCTTCTGCGCCTTGCTGTAAAGCTCGTAAGACCGCCAGGTCTCCGTTGAAAGCGCCCAGATCGCGATCGGCACGACTAAAGCGAATGTAACTGCAATGCGGGTCGAGATGCTCTTGAACGAGAAAATCGCCATGATTTCAAAACTCCAGCCCAAGCGAAATTAACGCCCGCTTTCTGCGGTATTTAATTCACTTTGTCGGTTGTGCATTAAGGAGGTCTAAACCGGGCCCGAATTGCACAGGGTCCTGCCTGGATTATTTGATAAACTGGATTATGTTTTTAACGATGAGTACCGCAAGGGTCCGAAACGTCACGCTCCTAGCGAGCGCATGATCGAATCCAGCGCCTGATCGGCGGGAACCATCGGCCAGTCCTTCATCTGGCCGCGAAACCAGGTGTGCTGCCGTTTGGCGTAGCGCCTGGTGTCCATGACCGAACCGGCCGCGGCCTCCCCAAGGGTTATCTCGCCGCGCAGATGCCGGATCAGCCACGGCACGCCGTGAGCCTTCATCGCGGGCAGCAGCGGATCGAGTTCGCGCGCCGCGAGCGCCCTCACCTCGTCGAGCGCGCCGGCTTCGATCATCGCGGCGAAGCGCGTCTCGATCCGTGACACCAGCGCGGCTCGTTCGACCGTCATGAAAATCTTCATGGCCCGCTCGGCCGGCAACAATGGCGCCGAGTTCTCGCCGTGCCAGTCGCTGATTGATCGGCCCGTCGCCAGCACCACTTCGAGCGCCCGGGCGATACGCGAGCGGTCGAGCGGCATCAGCCGCGCCGCAGTCAGCGGATCGCGCGCAGTCAGTTCGGCATAGAGCGGAGAGACGCCGTCGCGTGCCAGCCGGTCGCGTACATTCTCGCGTATCTCGGCCGGGATCGCCGGCACGGCGGCGATGCCCTCGGTCAAGACCTTGAAATAAAGCCCGGTGCCGCCGACCACGATCGGCACCCGTCCGGCCGCGGCGATGTCGTCCAAGGCCGCCGCGACCTCGCGCAGCCACTGCCCGGTCGAATAGGTCTCGGCGGCATCGACATGTCCGTAGAGGAGATGTGGCGCGCGGGCCTCCTCCTCTGCGCTCGGCCTGGCGGTGATGACGCGCAGGCCGGCATAGACCTGCATGGAATCGGCATTGACGATGGTGCCGCCGAGGCGGTCCGCGAGCGTCAGCGCCAAAGCCGACTTGCCGCTGGCGGTCGGACCGGCGATAAGCACCGCCTGTTTCAGCTCTGGCATCGTAATGACCTCACCCGCACCCTTGACCGCCACTCTTATCGCCGGCCGCGAACCGCTCGATGACGCCGCGCTCGCGCGCGCCCGCGCCGCCTTGCCGGCCCCGGAAGCCCCGCTGTGGCTCGATCCCGGCCGCGCCGCCGACATACCCTTTAGCGCAGGCGCGAACGCCGACCAACGCGCCCTCGCCGAGAGCCTGCGCGCCGCCCTCCCCGGTACGGATGCTGTGGTGCAGCCATCCGCGGGCCGCCGCAAGAAGCTGTTCCTCGCCGACATGGACTCCACCATGATCGGACAGGAGTGCATCGACGAATTGGCCGCTTTCGTTGGCCTGAAGGATCACGTCGCCGCCATCACCGAACGCGCCATGCGCGGCGAAATCGAATTCGAGCCGGCCTTGCGCGAGCGCGTGGCGCTGCTCAAGGGGCTGCCCGAAAGCGTCGTCGATGAGGTCATTGCCGGACACATCGTGCTGACGCCGGGGGGGCGTACCGCCATCGCGACCATGCGCGCGCACGGCGCCTATACCTGCCTGGTGTCCGGCGGCTTCACGTCATTCACCGGACGAATCGCAGCGATGCTCGGTTTCGACGAAACGCGCGCCAACACTTTGGAATTGGACGGCGGCAAGCTCGCCGGTCTGGTGCGCGAACCGATCTTCGGCCGCGACAGCAAGCGCGCTACGCTTGTCGAATTGCGCGAGCGTCGTAACCTTGCCGCCCACGAAACCATGGCGACCGGCGACGGCGCCAACGATCTCGCCATGATCGCGGAAGCCGGCCTCGGCGTCGCCTATCACGCCAAGCCGAAGGTGGCGGAAGCCGCACCGGCTCGCATCGAATATGGCGACCTCACAGCGCTTCTTTATATCCAGGGCTACCGACGAGACGAGTTCGTCGAGGCATAAGCAAAACGGCCGGGCGTTGGCCCGGCCGCTTGATACTGTGCGGGTCAGCTTCCCCTTACTGCAGGCCGATGGCCACGAAGCTCGGATCGCCTGACGGCGACTGCACCAGCAGCACCACCGTCTTCTTGCCTTCCTTCTTGAGCTGGTCGATCCGCTTCTGCAGATCGGCGGCATTGGTCACCGGCTGCTGCTGCACTTCGGAGATCACCATGCCGGGCTGCAGACGCTTCTCGGCCGCCGCGGAATTCGGATCGACCGCGGTGATGACGACGCCCTTCACCTTGTCCTCGATCTTGAATTTCTTGCGGTTGGCTTCGTTGAGGTTGGCGAGATCGAGCCCGAGCGCCTTGCGGACCGACGATTTCTCGTCGTCGGGCTGGTCCTTCTTAGGCGTCAGCGCCGCCTGCACCGGCTTCTCGTCCTCGAGGCGGCCGAGCTTGACGATCTTGGTCTCTTCCTTGCCCTTGCGGATGATCGTGACCTCGACGTCCTTGCCGACGGCCGTATCGGCGACGATGCGCGGCAGGTCGCGCATTTCCCTGACGTCCTTGCCGTCTAACTTGACGACGACGTCGCCTGGCTCGATGCCGGCGGGCTTGGCCGGCCCCTTGTCATCGACGCCGGCAATCAGCGCGCCGCGCGCCGGCTTGACGTTAAGACTGTCGGCGATTTCGTCGGTCACCTGCTGGATGCGAACGCCGAGCCAGCCGCGCCGCACTTCCTTGAAGTTGCGCAACTGATCGATGACCGCGAGCGCCGTCTTCGACGGCACGGCAAAGCCGATGCCGATCGAACCGCCGGAGGGCGAGATGATCGCCGTATTGACGCCGATGACATCGCCATCGAGGTTGAACAGCGGGCCGCCGGAGTTGCCGCGATTGATGGCGGCGTCGGTCTGGATGTAGTTGTCGTACGGGCCCGACTGGATGTCGCGGTTACGCGCCGAGACGATGCCCGCGGTCACTGTACCGCCGAGCGAGAACGGGTTGCCGATCGCGATGACCCATTCGCCGAGACGCAGCTTCTCGCTGTCGCCGAATTTCACTGCCTTGAGCGGCTTGGTCGGCGTCACCTTGAGCAGCGCAAGATCGGTCTTCTTGTCGGTGCCGATCAGCTCGGCTTTCAACGTCGAGCCATCGTTGAGAATGACGCTCACCTCATCGGCGTCGGCGATAACGTGATTGTTGGTCACGACATAGCCCTCGGCGTCGATGATAAAGCCCGAGCCGAGCGAATTGACCCGGCGTGATTGCGGGGTGTTATTGCCGTTCGGCCCCGGGCCGCCCGGTCCGCGCCGGTTCTTGAAGAATTCTTCGAAGAACTCCTCGAACGGCGAGCCCGGCGGCACCTGCGGCATGGCGCCGGAATTCATGTCGACCTTCTGCTTGGTCGAGATGTTGACCACCGCATCGATCACCTGTTCGGCAACGTCGGCAATGCCGTCCGGTCCGCGCGCCTGCGCAGGCGCGGCGGTCAAAGGCCCGGCCAAAATGGCGGCGAGCAGGAGTGCGAAAGTCGTTTTCAAACGAATGGCGGTGGCGCCCATTGGCGTCGATTCTCCAGGGAGGGGTGCCCACAGGGTGACCCTGAATTAGCGGCAATTCAAGGGCGACGGCTGCGGATCGCCATCAACAGCGCGCGAGAAGGTGCCCGGCATCTGTCCGGCGCACCGACGGAGCGTCAGGCACTCTCAGAAACGCGCCACCCAAACGATCAATAGCCCGATGATGGCCGACCCCAGTCCGATCAGACGCAAGGTCGCCGGCGGCGTGTTCAGCACGCTTTCCACGGCTCTTTTGCCGTGAGCCGGAAAAGCCGCGAAGATCATGCCTTCGATGACGAAGACCAACCCCAGCGCGGCCAAAAAATCCGACATCCTGCGTTACGCGGCTACTGGGCCGGCGCCGGCCCAGGTGTTGGTTGCGGCCGGGGCGGCAGTTGAGGCTGCGACTGCGCCCCATTCCCGGCTCCGTTCGGCTGATTGAAGAAGCGGAAGAAATTATTGTCCGGCTTGAGCAGAATCCGCGTGTCACCGGGCTTCAGACTGGCTTCATAGGCCTGCATGGAGCGGTAGAACGCGAAGAAGTCCGCATCCCGGTTGAAGGCGTCGGCGAAGATCTGGTTTCGGGTGGCGTCACCCTCACCGCGGATCTGCTCCGCCTTCGAGTTGGCGTCCGCCACCAGCACCGTGACGTCGCGGTCGGCGCGGGAGCGGATTTCCTGGGCGCGCTGGGCGCCCTGCGCGCGGAATTCCGCGGCTTCGCGTGCGCGCTCGGTCTGCATACGCTGGTAGACCGCCTGGCTGTTCTGCTCCGGCAGGTCGGCGCGGCGAATACGGACATCGACAACCTGGATGCCGTAGCCGGCCGCTTCCTTGTCGACGAGCTGCAAAATGCGCTCCATCAGATCGGCGCGTTGGTCGCGAACGACCTCGGTGAAAGTTGCCGCGCCGAGGACCCGGCGCAGGGCCGAGTTGAGCAGAATCGACAGCTGCGAGTTGGCGCCCGGCACCGAGCCGACCGTCTGGTAGAAGCGCAGCGGGTCGCGGATCCGGTAGCGCGCGAACGCGTCCACCACCAACCGCTTCTGATCGGACGCGATTACTTCCTGCGGCGGCGCTTCCAGGTCGAGGATGCGGCGATCGATATAGACCACATTGTCGATGAACGGCGCCTTGAAGTGCAGGCCAGGCACCGTGACGGGCGCCTGCGGATTGCCGAGCCGCAGCACCAGCGCCTGCTGTGTTTGATAGACGGTGAAAATCGACGAATAGCCGAGGACGAGAGCGGCTACCAGAATAACGACGGCGACACCGCCGATGAAATTAAGTCTCATTGGCGGGCTCCCGACGGCGTACGCGGCTGCTGCGGACGGGTCAATTCATTGAGCGGCAGGTAAGGCACGACGCCCGAGCCGTTCGGACCGGAATCGAGGATCACCTTGTCGGCACCGCCGAGCACGCGCTCCATCGTTTCGAGATACATGCGCTCGCGGGTGACGTCCGGCGCCTTCCGGTACTCGTCATAAATCTTCAGGAAGCGCGAAGACTGACCGGTCGCTTCGGCGACGGTCTGCTGCCGGTAGGCTTCGGCAGCCTGCGTGATCTGGGCGACGCGGCCGCGCGCTTCCGGCACGACGCGGTTTGTATAGGTCTGCGCCTCGTTAACGGCGCGCTCGAGATCGGCGCGCGCGGCTTGCACGTCGCGGAAGGCGTCGATGACCTGCTGCGGCGGATCGACCTTCTGCAACTGAACCTGCTGGATCATGATGCCGGCGCCGTAGCCGTCGAGCGTCTTCTGCATCAGCTCGTGGACGGCGTTTTCGATGGTCTGACGCGCGCCGGTGAGGATCGGCTGGATCTCGGAGCGGCCGATGACTTCGCGCATCGCGCCCTCGGCCACCGCCTTCACGGTGCCTTCCGGATTCTGGATGTTGAACAGGTAGTCGCCGACGCCGGTGGGCTTCACTTTCCACAATACGGAGAAATCGACATCGACGATGTTCTCGTCTCCTGTGAGCATCAGGCTCTCTTCCGGCACATCGCGCACGGTCGAGCCGCGGCGGATGTCGTCGCTGACGCGCATGCCGATGTCGATCTTGTTGACGCGCAGCGCCTTCGGCGTGAGCGCGGTCTCGATCGGAAATGGCAGATGGTAGTTCAGGCCCGGCTGGACCTCGCGCACTTCCTTGCCGAAGCGCAGCACGACGCCAAGCTCATCGGGCTCGACGCGGAAGAAGCCGGAAAAGCCCCACAGCGCCACAGCGGCGAGCGCCGCCAGCGCGATGCCCTTGCCGCCCATATTACCGGGCAGCACGCCGCGAAGACGGTCCTGGCCACGGCGCAGCATTTCTTCCAGATCGGGCGGACGGCCGCCGGGCGGAGGCGGGTTTGAGCCCCACGGGCTCTTGCCCCCACCGGATCCGGACCCCCAGGGGCCGCCGGATCCGCTGCCACCACCGCCTTGATTGCTCCACGGCATAAATCTTGTCTCCCGGCATAGGGCCGAAATGCGGCCTGCCTTTACTTTGGGACGGGTTATAGGGGACGCAAGAGCCGGTTACAACGCGCTGACATGCCGCATTTTGATCGAAATTACGGGCACATGCGCCCGAGATCGTAATGAATTTCGGGAGGCGTCGCCCTTGCGCGCCGTCCCCTGTGGTAAATTAAGGTGCTCGCGACCGCGGAGCGCAAAAAGCATCGTACGGGGAAACATTCAATGAGCGCGTTCGATTTGAAGGGCCGTGTCGCCCTCGTAACAGGCGGCAATGGCGGTATCGGTCTCGGCATGGCCAAAGGTCTGGCCGGCGCCGGCGCGACGGTGGTCATCGCAGGGCGCAACAAGGCCAAGGCCGACGCGGCGCTCGCCGAGATGCGCGCGATAAACCCTAAAGCAGACTTCGTCGAGATCGATGTGCTCAGGGAAGAGTCGTGCCGCGGCGCCGTGCAGATGGTGGCCGACAAGTTCGGCCGGCTCGACATCCTGGTCAACAATGCCGGTACCAGTGTACGCAAGCCACCGGAAGAGCTGACCGCAGCGGAGTGGCATCTGGTGATGGACACCAATGTCACCAGCGCCTTCCTGTGCTCCCAGGCAGTCTACCCGCACATGAGACAAGCCGGCGGCGGCAAGATCATCAACATCGGCTCCATGATGACCATCTTCGCCTCGTCCTACGCGGCGCCTTATGCCTCGAGCAAAGGCGCCATCGTACAGATGGCGCGCTCTTTCGCGGTCGCCTGGGCGCAAGACAATATCCAGGTCAACTCGATTCTCCCCGGCTGGATCGACACCGAACTCACGAAGAAAGCGCGCGAACAGGTGCCCGGTCTGCATGAGCGCGTGCTGGCGCGCACGCCGGCCGGACGCTGGGGCGCGCCCGGCGATTTTGCCGGCATCGCGGTGTTCCTGGCATCGCCGGCATCGGACTTCCTCACCGGCACGGCGATTCCTGTCGACGGCGGCTATTCCGTGATGGCCTGACAACGCGCCGCTAACGGCGGACGTAAGCGACGGTGTCGAAACTGGCGTCGTCGTCCGGCCCCGCTTCGTAATGATGGCGCTCGGTCTCGCGCCACTCGGCCGGATCGATGGCCGGGAAATAGACGTCACCCGGCGGCCGGGCATGAACATGGGTGATTTCCAGCCGGTCCGCGATCGGCAAGGTGCGCTCGAACACGTCGCCGCCGCCGATGATCATCAAGTCTCCAACGCCGCGTTTGGCGGCATCCTCGACGGCGATGCCGAGCGCGGCATCGAGGGTCGTGGCGAGAATGCCGCCCGGCACCGCAAGCCCGAGGTCGCGCGTCATGACGATGTTGGTGCGGCCGGGCAGCGGCCGGCCGATGGACTCATATGTCTTGCGGCCCATCACCACCGGCTTGCCGATCGTCACCCGCTTGAAATGCTGCAGATCGGATTTCAGCCGCCACGGCAGCTGGCCATTGCTGCCAATAACGCCGTTGTCGCCGATGGCGGCGACCAGCACGATCTTGTAGGGCGCGGTGTTGCGCGGCCGCGTGATCATCGCTGCGCGCCTTTCGCGAATGAATTGAGCGCATCCCCGCTCATGCGGCAGATCTTCCAGTCGGGCAGCACCTGCGCGCCGATCGATTCATAGAACGCAATCGACGGCGCATTCCAGTCGAGCACCGACCACTCGAAGCGCGCGTAGCCTTCCTCGACGCAGCGCCGCGCCAGATGCGCCATCAGCGCCTTGCCGAGACCTTTGCCGCGATAGGCCGGGCGCACGAACAAATCCTCGAGATAGACGCCATGGCGGCCGCGGAAGGTCGAGAAATTCAGGAACCACACCGCGAGCCCCGCCGCCTGACCGTCCCACTCGGCAATGGCGCAGAACAGGCGCGGCTTCTCACCGAACAATGCCTCGGCGATCATGGCCGGCGTCGCATCGACCGCATCGGCGAGCTTCTCGTAGTCGGCGAGTTCGCGGATCAGATCGAAGATCAGCGCCGTGTCGACGGGCTCCGCCGGCCGGATACCGACACCTTGTCCATATCGAGGCTCCGACTGACCTTGCGCCGACATCACCCGTTCGGAAACATCCTTGTTGACACCTTTAGCAAACTGCATGCCGCGCCTTGAGATCGTACCCAGTGGCGCAATGCCGCAGCCACCCCGGCAATCTTAGCCGACAGCGCATCCGCTGTCCAAAACGTGCCAGCCGGGCAGCATTGGCAACCCGCAAAGCTGAAAACCGCGAATCCGGCCGCGCCTCGCGATGCCGCACCGCGTCATCAACGACACCGTGCGATGAAGCGTCGCGCCTGCGAGACGCGGTTCCAGTCGTTATTGTTTGCGGTCGGGCACGTCCAGTCAGCCGGCCAATCCAAAGACAGTCCTTAATGCATCACGCGCAAGCCAATCACGACGACACCGTTCACACACACACCCTCACGCGCTTCGACGCGGTCGTCATCATGGTCGGCCTGGTCGTCGGCATCGGCATATTTCGCACGCCATCGCTGGTCGCGGCCAATGTCGACAGCGAATTCGCCTTTATCGCCGTCTGGGTGGCCGGAGGACTGATCACGCTGATCGGCGCGCTCTGCTACGCCGAATTGTCCGCCGCGCACCCACATGCCGGCGGCGAGTATCATTTCCTGCGCCGCGCCTATGGCAGGCCGGTCGCCATGATGTTCGGCTGGGCGCGCGGCACCGTCATCCAGACCGGCGCCATTGCCGGCGTCGCTTTCGTGCTCGGCGACTATGCGGCGCAACTCGTGCCGCTCGGTCCCTACGGCCCTGCGCTTTACGCAGCGATCTCCATCATCCTTTTCACCGGCATCAACGTCATCGGCACCGTTCAGAGCAAATCTCTGCAGATCGCCATGACGGCGATCGAGATCGGTGCCATTGCCGCCATTATCCTGTTCGGCCTGTTTGGTTCGAGCGAGCCGCCGCCCGCGGCGCCCGCAATCCCGCCCGGCAGCGCGGCGCTCGGCATGGCCATGATCTTCGTGCTGCTCACCTATGGAGGCTGGAACGAAGCCGCTTATCTCACGGGCGAACTGAAGGACGCGCCGCGCAACATCGCCAAGGTTCTGACGATGGGCACGCTGATCCTGATCGGGCTTTATGTGCTCGCCAATGTCGCGCTGCTGTCGATCCTCGGTCTCGAAGGCCTGCGCACGTCCGACGCCGTCGCTGCCGACATGATGCGCCGCGTCGCCGGCCCGGCGGGCGCGACCATCGTCAGCATCGCCATTGTCGTGGCCGCCATATCGACGCTCAATGCGACGATCTTCACCGGCGCCCGCGTCTATTACGTCATGGCTCACGACGTCACATTGCTGCCGAGCGTCGCCGAGTGGAACGAGCGCGGCAAGACTCCGGCCAATGGCCTCGTCCTGCAGGCCGTGGTCGCCCTTCTCCTTGTGGTGATCGGCGCGGTCACGCGTGACGGCTTCAAGGCGATGGTCGAATACACGGCGCCTGTGTTCTGGGGCTTCCTCCTGCTGGTCGGCATCGGTCTCATCGTGCTTCGCATTCGCGAGCCGGACCGGAAACTGCCCTACAAGGTGCCGCTCTATCCGCTGACGCCGATCTTCTTCTGTCTGACCTGCGTTTACATGCTGCACGCCAGTATCGCCTATACCGGCGTGGCCTCGCTGGTCGGCCTTGGCGTGCTTGCCGCGGGCACGCCGCTGCTTTTGTTTCAACGCAAGGAGGCAAGCGCCAATACGCCGCCGCCCGCCTCTGCCGCTTCCGCTCTGACCGAATGATGACCTTGGACAGGAGACGCACATGAAAACTTTGAAGACTCTCGCCCTCGCCTGTGCCGTATCCGCCATCGCGCTCAACGGCGCCTTGGCGCAGACCGCTCCCGCCGCACCTCCGGCTGCCGGAGTTTACGAGCCGAAGTCCGGTCAGGACGGCAAGGACGTCGTCTGGGTGCCGACGCCGCAGGCCCTCGTCGATCGCATGATGAAAATGGGCGGGGTAACCAAGGACGACTACCTCGTCGATCTCGGCTCCGGCGACGGGCGCACCGTTATCACCGCCGCCAGGCTCGGCGTGCGCGCGCACGGCATCGAATACAATGGCGACCTGGTCGAACTGTCGAAGCGCAATGCTCAAGCCGCGGGCGTCGCCGACCTCGCCACCTTCGAGCGCGCCGACATCTTCGAGTCGAATTTCTCCGACGCCACCGTCGTGACTTTGTTTCTGCTGAAGGCCTTGAACGTGAAGCTGCGGCCGACCCTGCTGGACATGAAGCCCGGCACGCGCATCGTTTCCAACACATTCGACATGGGCGACTGGACACCCGACGACAAGATCGACGCCGGCGAAGGGTGCACGTCGTGGTGCACGGCCTATAAGTGGGTGATCCCGGCGAAAGTTGCCGGCACCTGGCGCATTGGCGAGAGCGAGCTCAAGTTGACCCAAACCTATCAGATGCTGTCGGGTACGCTTGCGGCCAACGGCAAATCGATGCCGATCAGTAACGCGAAGATGGACGGCACGAAGATCACCTTCACCGCCAGCGGCCAGCAGTACACCGGTACAGTGACGGACGGAAAAATGAGCGGCCAGACGGCGGGCGGCCAGAACTGGAGCGCTACGCGCGCCGCGAGCTGACCAAACGGCTGATAAACAGGAAAGGCCCCGCCAACCGCGGGGCCTTTTTTATTCCGCGGGCGGCCGCTTCAAACCGCGACTTCGGCCTTGATGTGCGGATGCGGGTCGTAGTTCTCGACCGCGAAGTCCTCGAAACGGAACGAGAAGATGTCCTTCACGTCGGGATTGATGCGAATCCCGGGCAAGGCGCGCGGCGCCCGCGACAACTGGAGCTCGGCCTGCTCGACGTGATTGAGATAGAGGTGCACATCGCCGAAGGAGTGCACGAAGTCGCCCGGCTTGTAGCCCGTGACCTGCGCCACCATCATCGTCAGCAACGCATAGGACGCAATATTGAACGGCACGCCGAGGAACACATCGGCCGAGCGCTGATAGAGCTGGCACGACAGGCGGCCATTGGCGACATAGAACTGAAACAGGCAGTGGCACGGCGGCAGCGCCATTTTGTCGACGTCGGCCGGATTCCACGCCGTGACGATGAGACGGCGCGAGTCGGGGTTGCGCTTGATCATCGCGATCACGTTCGAGATCTGGTCGATGGTCTGGCCATCCTTGGCCGGCCACGAACGCCACTGATGGCCGTAGACCGGACCCAGATCGCCGCGCTCGTCCGCCCACTCGTCCCAGATGCGCACGCCGTTGTCTTTGAGATATTTGATGTTGGTGTCGCCGGCCAGAAACCACAGCAACTCGTGGACGATCGACTTGATGTGCAGTTTCTTGGTCGTCAGCAGCGGAAAGCCCGCGGACAGGTCGAAGCGCATCTGATAGCCGAACACCGACCGCGTGCCGGTCCCGGTGCGGTCGTGCTTCTCCACGCCGTGGCGGAGAATATGGTCCATCAGATCGAGATACTGGCGCATCGGGGGCTCTGGAGTTCGCGCGGTTCCGGACGACTCTTCGACCCAACATGGTGAAGATTGCCCCGCCGGGCAACGCCGCAGCGGCGGTTTTCAACCGCGCCGGGTCCCGGGAACCAGGTTCCTGACGATCCGGGCCAACCCATTAACCGTATTAGTTAATCGCCGTTTCCTAACGTTAATGATCGGTTAATGTGTGTCGCGGTGGCTCGGCATTAGCCGCCCGCGACGTATTTTTGCCCATTCGCCGGCGAAACGGCCGTTTTCGAGGAGTGGCTTCTTGACCGCGGGTACCCTTCAGCACGGCCCGTCCCAAGGCGACGGACTGGACCTGACGGCCGCCGGGACATGGACCGCCGAGCATGCCCGCTCGCTCGAGCCGTTGATCGACGCCGCGACGCGCGGCCACGACAAGTTTTCCCGTATCGTCTTCGACGCCACCCGTATCACCCAGCTCGACACGTATGGCGCCTGGCTGATCGAGCGCACCTTGCGGGTCTGGACAAGCCGCGGCGCCGAGGCCCGCCTGGTCGGCCTGCCCGCGACCTACGGCAACCTGTTCCAGAAGGTCCGCACCGGCAAGCAGGCGCTGACGCCGCTGAAGCACAAGCCGACCGGCCCCATCGCCACGCTGGAAAGCGTCGGCCGCACCATGGTGGCGGTAACGTCAGACCTCACCACGATCTTCCAGATGGCCGGCCAACTGGTGATGGCGTTCCTGAGCGTCTGCGCCCACCCTTGGCGCTTCCGCTTCACATCGCTCATCAATCATCTCGAGCGCGTGTGCTGGCATGCCGTGCCGATCATCATCCTCATTACGTTTCTGATCGGCGCCATCATCGCGCAACAGGGCATCTTTCACTTCCGTACCTTCGGCGCCGACATCTACGTCGTCGACATGGTCGGCGTGCTGGTGCTGCGCGAACTCGGCGTGCTGATCGTCTGCATCATGATCGCCGGCCGTTCGGGCTCGGCCTACACCGCCGAGCTAGGCTCGATGAAGATGCGCGAGGAAGTCGACGCCCTGCGCACCATGGGCTTCGACCCGATCGAGGTGCTGGTGCTGCCGCGCATTCTGGCGCTCATCATCGCCGTGCCGATCCTCACCTTCATCGGCTGCATGGCCGCGCTTTACGGTGGCGGGCTGGTGTCCTGGCTCTATGGCGGCATCGACCCGAAGATCTTCATGTCGCGGCTGCACGAGTCGATCAACATGAAGACCTTCGCCGTCGGCATGATCAAGGCGCCGTTCATGGCGCTGATCATCGGCCTCGTGGCCTGCATGGAGGGCATGCAGGTCAAGGGCTCGGCGGAATCGCTCGGCGCCAAGACGACCGACTCGGTGGTCAAATCGATCTTCCTCGTCATCGTCATCGACGGCCTGTTCGCCGTGTTCTTCGCCGCGGTCGGGATCTAGCCATGGTCGCGCGCGGCGAACCCGTTATCAAGGTGCGCGACCTCAAGGTCGACTTCGCGTCGCGTCGCGTCCTCAACGGCGTCGATCTCGACCTCAAGCGCGGCGAGATCCTCGGCTTCGTCGGCGCGTCGGGCGCCGGCAAATCGGTGCTGACGCGCACCATCATCGGCCTGCTGCCGTTCCGCGAAGGCACGATCGAGGTGCTCGGCACCGATCTTGGCAAGGCGTCGCTGAAGGAACGCCAGGCGGTAGACCGCCGCTGGGGCGTGCTGTTCCAGCAAGGCGCGCTGTTCTCGTCGCTCACCTCGGGCAAGAATGTCGAATTCCCGATCCGGGAATATCTGCGTCTGTCGCCCAAGCTCACCACCGAAATCGCCATCTCCAAGCTGGAGATGGTCGGCCTCAAACCCGACGTCTATCGCAACTATCCGTCCGAACTGTCGGGCGGCATGATCAAGCGCGTTGCGCTGGCCCGTGCGCTGGCGCTCGACCCCGAGATCCTGTTTCTCGACGAGCCCACATCCGGCCTCGATCCGATCAGCGCCGCCGAGTTCGACCATCTGCTGCTGACGCTACAGGAGACGCTCGGCATTTCCGTGTTCATGGTGACGCACGACCTCGACAGCCTGCACCGCACCTGCGACCGCATCGCGGTGCTGGGCGACGGCAAGATCATCGAGGCCGGCACCATGGAAGTGGTTCAGGCATCGCAGCACCCGTGGCTGAAATCGTATTTCCACGGCGAGCGCGCGCACAGCGATTTCCATGTACCGATAAAGGGACGGCGCGTCACCGAACGACGCGCGTGATGTGAGGTTGCGACGATGGAAGACAGGGCAAAATTCGCGCTGATCGGCTTGTTCACCTTCGCGGTGGTCGCCGCGGCGTTTGTCTTCGTCTACTGGCTGCACAATGCCGGCGGCTCGAAGGAAACCCGGCCGTATCTGGTCGTGTTCGAAGGTTCCGTGTCCGGCCTGCGCGTCGGCGGCCCGGTGCTGTTCAACGGCATCCGCGTCGGCGAGGTCACCGAGATGCGGCTGACGGACAAGCCGTCCGAAGTCGCCGCCGTTATCTCGATTACACCATCCACGCCGGTGCGCGCCGACACCACCGTAACGCTGGAATATGCCGGCCTCACCGGCATCGCCTCGGTGTCGCTGAAGGGCGCGACCGCCTCGTCGCCGGCCCTGCCGCCGGAAAAGGACGGCGGCCTGCCGACCCTGCGCGCCGGTTCCACCGCCGGCGACATGGGCACCGCCGTTCGCGAGACCCTGGCCAAGGCCGACGCCATCATCGTCGAAAACCAGGAATCGCTGCGCAACGCCATCAAGAACCTGGAAGTCTTTACTCAGGCGCTGGCGCGGAACGGCAACAAGATCGACGACCTGGTGCATAACGGCGCCACCGCGATGGGCTCGATCAACGAACTGGCGATCAGCCTGAAGGCCGACACGAACCGGGTCGCCGAAAACCTCGACAAGCTGACGACCAATCTCGACAAGCAGACCACCATGCTGGCCGAGAACCTCGACAAGCGCACCGCGGACATCACCGAAGGCGTCCTCAAGGTCACCGACAGCACCAACAAGCAGATCAACCTCGTGGGCACCGACCTGCGCCGCTCCATCGGCAACATCGACCGGGCGGTGTCGGATCTCGCCAAGAACCCGCAGCGCATCCTGTTCGGCGGCGGCGGCGGCGGCGGCGACAACAACAGCGGCGGGCCACGCCGGTAGAACGACAGCCGCCAGGCAGTCGGCTTTTCAACAGGCTGGGGGCGCGTCACTTTTTCTGTGACAGGTTTACGGCGGGAATGCTAACGGGCATTCCGTCAGGCGGCGGTCCGCTCGCCTCGCTGCGGTGCGGAACCTATTTTGGCCAAAAGCGCTCTCGACAAAGACCTCAAGAAAGTCGTCCAGCTCGAAACCGCGACCTATGCGCGGTCGCGGTCGCTGGCGACGCCCGGCCTTCTCATCGTCTTCATGATCGGCGCGGTGGTGATCGCCAGCCTGTCGGTCGGCGGGCCGCTTCGATATTTCGTCTTCTTCGCCGCGGTCATCGCTGCCTACATGGCGCTCAATATCGGCGCCAACGACGTCGCCAACAACATGGGCCCTGCTGTCGGCAGCCGCGCTCTGACAATGAAACATGCGTTGGTGATTGCCGCCATCGCGGAGATCTCGGGCGCAATACTCGCCGGCGGCGACGTGGTCGATACGGTCTCGAAGAACCTGCTGCATCCTGAGCAAGCGCTTTCCGTCGTCTCCTTCATTTTCGTAATGACGTCAGCGCTGCTTGCCGCTTCGCTGTGGATTCACCTCGCGACTTATCTGGGCGCGCCGGTGTCGACGACGCATGCGATTGTCGGTGGTGTTGTTGGTGCCGGCGTCGCCGCCGCCGGCGCCGCCGCCGTCGAGTGGACCGTGATCGGCTCCATCGCGGCGAGCTGGGTGATTTCCCCCCTGTTCGGCGGCATTGTCGCCGCTTTGCTGCTCGGTTTCATCAAATGGCGGGTGATCTACCGCGACGACCGCGTCGCCGCCGCGCGCCGCTGGGTCCCCGTCCTGGTCGCCGCCATGAGCGGCATTTTCGCCGTCTATCTCGTCACCAAGGGCCTGCAGCGCATCTGGAAGCCGCCCGTCCTCCTCGTCCTGACCGTGGGCGTCGTCTTCACATTCGGCGCGTTTATGGCAGCCAAGCCCTGGGTGATGCGCCGCTCGCGGGGCATGGAAAACCGCCGCAAACACATCGCCGGCCTGTTCACCGTCCCGCTGGTCTTCGCCGCCGGCCTTCTCTCCTTCGCCCATGGCGCCAATGACGTCGCCAACGCCGTCGGGCCCCTCGCCGCCATCGTCGCCGCGGCGCAAAGCGGCTTCGCCGGCGCCGAGAAGGTGGAATTGCCGTTCTGGGTGCTGGGCATCGGCGCCGTCGGCATCGCGCTCGGCCTCGGCCTGTTCGGACCCGCGCTGATCCGCACGGTCGGCGAGAAGATCACCCGCATGGACACGATCCGCGCCTACTGCGTGGCGCTGTCGGCCGCCGTGACCGTGCTGGTCGCCTCGGCGTTCGGCCTGCCGGTGTCGTCCACCCATATCGCGGTCGGCGCGGTGTTCGGCGTCGGCTACCTGCGCGAATACATCACCAACAGCGGCGTGCCCAACCCGGCCGTGACGCCGCGCGCCTTGTTTCTCGAGCCCTCGCGCCTCAACGAGACCCCGGAAATGGCGCTGGCGAATTTCCAGAAGCGCGAGCGGCGGCGGCTGGTACGGCGCCGGCACGTGCTCGGCATCGGCGCGGCCTGGGTCATCACCGTGCCGGCGGCGGCGCTGCTGTCCGCGCTGCTCTACCGCGTGATGTGGGCGATCGGCGGATAATCCGGCAGTCCGCGCGCGCGCAGGCGTTGATTGAGCCGCACCGCGAGCTCGGCGACCTTGGCGTCCGACAGCAGCCGCCGCGCTTCCTTCAGCATGACCCAATGGCGATGGCGGCGGCCCTTCTCCTGCCACTCGCCCAGTTGCTGGGTCACCCGCAGCGGATACATCTCGACCTCGATGACCTTGCGCCGGAGCGCCAGCGTCTTGAACGCGCGGTAGCGGCCGATCGGCATCGGATCGACCTCGCCCTCGACACCGGCTTCCTCCAGCGCCTCCTGCATGGCGACCTGCGCCGGCGCATGGCCTTCCATCGGATCGCCCTTGGGAAAGATCCAGCGGCCGGTGCCGCGCGAGGTGACCAGCAGAAAGACCACCTGCCCTTTGACGACGGTATAGGGAATGGCGCCGAACTGGCGGCTGACATTCCTGCCGCTCGCGCGCAGCAACAGGCCGTCCACCGCCTTCCTGATCACACCGAGCGCCAAGGCGACCCCGCTAGTTTTCCGACTCGACGAACACCTCGTCGCGTCGCTTGCGGATCATCGGCAGCAGCGCCAGCACCAGCATCGCCACCGAAATGAAGATGAGCACGCCGGAGATCGGCCGCGTGATGAAGATCGACGTGTCGCCGCGCGCGATCAGCATGGCGCGGCGCAAATTGTCTTCCATCAGCGGGCCGAGCACGAAGGCGAGCACCAGCGGCGCCGGCTCGAAGTCGTGTTTCACCAGCCAGTAGCCGAGCACGCCGAAGATCGCCGCGATCATCACGTCGCTCGGCGAATTGTCGATCGAGTAGATGCCGATGCAGCAGAACACGATGATCGACGGGAACAGAATGCGGTACGGCACGCGCAAGAGACGCACCCAGATGCCGACCATCGGCAGGTTGATGATGATCAGCATCAGATTGCCGAACCACATCGAGGCGATCATGCCCCAGAACAGGTCCGGCTGCTTGGTCATCACCTGCGGGCCCGGCACGATGCCGTGAATGGTCATGGCGCCGACCATCAGCGCCATCACGGCATTCGGCGGGATGCCGAGCGTCAGCAGCGGAATGAACGAGGTCTGCGCCGCGGCATTGTTGGCCGACTCGGGGCCCGCAACACCTTCGATGGCGCCGCGGCCGAAGCGTTTGGGATCCTTGGCCAGGCGCTTTTCCATCGTATAGGAAGCGAACGAGGCGACGACAGCGCCGCCGCCGGGCAGGATGCCGAGGATCGAGCCCAGCACGGTGCCGCGCGCGATCGGCCAGGACGAATCCTTGAGGTCCTGCCGCGTCGGCATCAGGCCCTTGATCTTGCCTTCGATGATTTCGCGGTTGGAGCCGGTGGCTTCGAGATTGCGGATGATTTCGGCAAAGCCGAACAGGCCCATAGCCACGTTGGTGAAGCCGATGCCGTCGAGCAACTCGGGCAGGCCGAGCGTCATGCGGCCCGCGCCGGTGTCGAGATCGGAGCCGACCGTCGAGAGCAGCAGGCCCGTCACCACCATGGCGATCGACTTGACGACCGAACCCTTGGCCAGCACCACCGCGAAGATCAGGCCGAGTAGCATCAGCGCGAAGTATTCGGCCGGGCCGAACTCGAGCGCGACACGGGTGAGCGGCTGTCCAAGGGCGGCGACCAGCACGGTCGCGACGCAGCCCGCGAAGAACGAACCGATGGCGGCGATGGCCAGCGCGGCGCCGGCACGGCCCTGCTTGGCCATCTCGTGACCGTCGAGACAGGTGACGACCGACGTCGCCTCACCCGGAATGTTGACCAGGATCGATGTGGTCGAGCCGCCATACTGCGCGCCGTAATAGATGCCCGCGAGCATGATGAGCGCGCCGACGGGATCGAGCCCGAAGGTGATCGGCAGCAGCATGGCAATGGTCGCCACAGTGCCGACGCCCGGCAACACGCCGACGAGAGTCCCGACCAGCGCGCCGAGCAGACAGAAGCCGAGATTGATCGGGTGGCCGGCGATCGAGAAGCCGAGCCACAAATTGGAAAGAAGATCGGACATTGCGGGCGCGTCCTAGAAAGCCGGCCAGAGCGGAAATGGCAGTTGCAGGAGATAGCGGAACAGCACGACGCAAAAGGCCGTCATGACCGCGCCGGCGATCAGGCTCTCCACCCAGCGGATCTCGCGCGCGGCGAGCACGGAGATCATGTAGGCGAGAAAAGTCGCGACGATCAGCCCGAGTTCGGGAATCCGCACCGGCAAGCCGAAGAAACTGAAACGGAAGCCGCGGATGGTGACGGCAAAGACGACAATGGCGCACACCACGAGAGCGGGGCCGCGCAGCGCATAGCTCTCGAGCGGCGGACCGTCTACCAACAGGCCGGAAATCGCGATGCCCGCGCCGACCACGATCAGAAGGCCGGCGAACAGCCGCGGCGTCGTACCGGGGCCGAAGGAAAAGCCGCGCATGCCGGCAAGATCGCTCGCCGCCCACAACGCGAAAAGCGCCACAGCGACCAGGGCGAGCCCACCATAGAACTCGCGCGGGCCGCGAATCCGCAATGGAAAGATGCCCCCGCCCGTGGGCCGGGATTGTGCGTCCTCCGCCATCCTCTGATCTCCAGTCTTTTTGCTCCGGATCGCCTCTAGCACAATGAGCAAGGCCTCCAAAGCAATGCCTTGCCGTGCACACAAGGCAAACGCGGAATTTTCGGCACTTTTAATCGCGACAGCGAAACGAAGGCGGCTTGACCCCGCGCGCGGTGAAGATCATCAAGGAACCGAATTTGGAGCACCCCAGGGAGCCGCCGTTCTCATGTTTGACTTCGACCGCATAATCGAGCGCCGTGGCACCCATTCGTCCAAATGGGACAACATGGCCAAGCTGTCCGGCATCACCGCGCCGGACGCCATCGCGATGTGGGTCGCCGACATGGATTTCGCGGCCCCGGCCGGCGTCACCGAAGCGCTGATGGCGGAGGTGAGCCGCGGCGTGCACGGCTATTATGCCGACACAGGAAGCTGGGCCGAAGCGCTCGCCGCCTGGCTCAAGCGCCGCCACAAGCTCACCATCGATCCGGCCTGGGTCACGCCGGTGCCGGGTATCGTCGCCGGGCTCGGCATGCTGATCCAGGCCGTCAGCGAACCGGGCGACGAGATCGTGCTGTTTCCGCCGGCCTATCACGCCTTCCGCAGGGTCATCCTCGCCAACGATCGCCGCATTCTTGACGCCCAGCTCGTCAACCAGCAGGGCCGCTATGCCATGGACCTCGAGGCCCTGCGCAAGCAGCTCACGCCGCGCACCAAAATCGTGTTCCTTTGCAGCCCGCACAATCCGGGCGGCACGGTGTGGTCGCCGGACGAGCTCAAGGCCCTCGCCCACTTCTGCGCCGAGCACGACCTGATCCTCGCCTCGGACGAGATCCACTGCGACCTCATCTTCAGCCACGCCACGCATACGCCGACGCTCAATGCCGCGCCGGAGATCGCCGACCGGATCGTGTCGTGCTTTGCCGCCACCAAGACCTTCAATCTCGCCGGCGCGCATATGGGCGCGCTGGTGACGTCGAACGCGGCGCTGCGCAAGAAGATCGAGGCGCGCGTCGCCGCCGCCAACCTCAATTCGCTCGCCAGCTTCGGCATGATCGCGACCGAAGCTGCCTGGCGCACCGGCGAAGCCTGGCTCGACGCTTTGCTGCCCTATCTCGAAGCCAACCGCGACCTCCTGCACAGCCGCATCGAGAAGGCCGCGCCCGGGGCCCGCGCCATGAAGCTCGACTCGACTTATCTCTCCTGGATCGACTTTGGCGGCACCGGCCTTTCCGCCGACGATGTCGCGGAGCGCGTCGCCAGGCGCGCGCGTATCTTCGCCTCGCCCGGCCCGCAATTCGGACCCGGCGGCGAAAGCTGGCTGCGCTTCAACTTCGCCACGCCGCGCCCGCTGCTCAATCAGGCCCTCGACCGCATCGACGAGGCCTTCGCCGATCTGCGCAAATGAGTGCTATGATCAACCCGTATCGAGACTCTCCCTGACGTATCTCCCATGAAGCGGCCCGTCGTCGGCGTCATCGGCAACATGTCCCTTGCGGAAAACCGCTTTCCGGCGCAGCGCGTCGGCGAGCGCAATCTGCGCGCGGTGCATGACGTGGCCGGCGCGCTGCCGCTGATGTTCGCCGGCGCGCCGGACATTACCGACGTTCAGGATCTGCTCGACGTCGTGGACGGTATCGTGCTCACCGGCGCGCGCGCCAATGTCCATCCGACCCGTTTCGGCGTCGAACCGCATCTGAGCTACGAGCCCTATGACGAGCCGCGCGACGCGCTGGCGCTCGATCTGGTGAACGCCTGTGTCGCGCGCGGCGTGCCGTTGCTCGGCATCTGCCGCGGCTTCCAGGAAATGGCGGTGGCGTTCGGCTCGACGCTGCATCCGGAAATCCGCGAACTGCCCGGCCGCATCAATCACCGTATGCCGCGGCTCGATAATGGTGAAATCCATCCCGATCAGGCGGTTATCTACGGCGACCGCCACGCCGTGCACCTCACATCGGGCGGCCTGTTCGCCGGCATTTTCGGCGCCGACACCATCCGCGTGAACTCGCTGCACGGCCAGGGCATCCTCGAGCCCGGCAAGCGCATCGTGGTCGAAGGCCTCGCCGACGACGGCACCATCGAGGCGATCCATATCGACGGCGCGCAGGGCTTTGCCCTCGGCGTGCAGTGGCATGCCGAGTACGATCCGCAGACCAACCCGGTGAACCGCGCGCTGTTCGAAGCCTTCGGCGCCGCGGTGAAGGGCTACGCCGCGAAGGATTAGCGCGCGATAGCCGCTGCAGCGATGCTCGATATCACTTGCTGATGCGCGCCGATTGCGACGCCTTCTGGAACAGCGCGTTCATGGCCTCGGCGATGCCGTCGGTCGGGCTCACTTCGAAGTAGTAGCCCGGCGTCGCGCAAGACTGCATATTCTTGGCGACTTCGCTGTTCGGCGACGGGCCGTAAGGCCCCTTGTTGAACGGGTCGATCCACGTCGTGTACCAGCCGTTCGCCGGCAGAGCGAGATAGGTGGTGTAAAGCACCGCGATCTTGATGCCGCGGTTCTTGAGCGTGTCGCAGAACTTGGTGTTCAGCGGCGACATGCAGCGCGTGTACCTGATGCCCGTCACCGGATCCTGCCCCTGCACCGTCGTCTTGATGCAGGCGACATTGGCGGCGTCCTGTACGCCGTCGGACACGAAGAACACGAACTTCTGCGGCGAGCTCGACTTGCTGCCGTCGCCGGGCGTGCCGATCTCCAAATTCATGCTGGTGAAGATCTTGTCGAAGTTGGTCTGCGTGTCGCTCTGGTAGTTCTGGTAGGGAATGGTCATCAGATCGACCGCGTTCGCCTGCGTCTTGACCGCCATGAGGTTGGACGACAGCGACGACACTTTCGTCAGGCCCATGGTCTCCGCCGCGGCGCCGAAGGTATAGACCGCGGCGCGAAACTGGTTGGGCACGACCTGGCTGGTGTTCGCCGTATCCATCAACTGCTGCGTGGCGCTGCGCACCACGTCGATGCGCATGGTGACGCCGAGACTCTTGGCGAGGCCGTAATAGTCGTTCGGCGCGGTGTCCATCTGATGGCAGGCGAAGGCGCATTTGTCGGGCGTGTTGTTGACCATGCGCGTCATGTCGGCCGGCGTCGCCGCCACGCCCATCGACGGCGTGTTGTCCAGCAACATGTAGAAGTCCATATAGACCGGCAGCGCGGAATTGGCGGTCGCCTTGCCGCCAATATCGATCTTGGCGATGCCGGCGACGTTGGCGAGGGTCGTATCGACGCTCGCGGTGTAGTTGACGATGGCGGCGCGTCCGCTCGTCGTATCGGTCACCGTCGCGGTCACCGTGCCGATCGTACCGCGCTTGAGCGTCGCGGCCTGGGTTTTGAAGAAGGTGATGGCCGACTGCTGCGCCTGCGTTTCCGTCATCGCCATGGCCTTGGTGTTGACGACCGAAAGCGCCGCGGCGTCGGCATAGGCATCGAGAGTCGCCTTGGTGCGGTTGGCCAGGCTGTAGTCGACCGCGGCGCCGACCGAGACGACGACCGGCACGCTGGTCAGGGCGAACAAGATCGTCATGTTGCCGCGGCGATCGGCGGCAAAGGCCCGCAGGCGATGAAAGAGTTGGGCGAGCATTCTGCTCATGGCGGTCTTCCTGTTGACCACCACCCTCACCGCTCGACGTTAATGCACATTTTATGGATTCGAATAAGCCGCCCTGTTCCACATCCTTGGTTGACGGGCCGTTAGCCGGATCGCGGAAAAGGCGGTCCGCCGCCCCGGGGAACCGGTTTTTTGGTGTGGTTTGGGGGCCGCTCCCGACCACCGGGGCCGGTTTGACCCTTACCCTCGGCCGCAAACCGCCCTATATTGGTGAGTGCCGGGGCAACCCGGTCTATGGCGATAAACGGACGTCACAATAAACCTTTCGGACCCGGGGGCAGTACCCGGCGCCTCCACCCAAGCCCGGCGAGCCCGGGTTTCGGCGGGGGCGAACTAGGATCGACGAGGGCGTAAAAGGCGATCTTTCGCTCGGCATGGTTCCGCCGATATCGGGCCAATTCCATAGTTGCCAACGACAACTATGCTCCGGTTGCTCAGGCCGCCTAAGCGGTCCTGAAAAACCAAGCCTGCAAGTCCTAACGGGATAAGCTCCGTTAGGCGGGGTCCGGAGGCACCTGGCAACAGAAGCCTCCACTCAATTCCTTGCCGCGCCGGGCGCGGTCTCCGCCAAATTCGACAATCGGGCCAGAGTGATACCGCGGCGCTCCCTTGCCGGGCGCTTATGCGCTAACATCGGCGCGACTCTTTTGTTGCCTTCGTCCCGGGATCTTCATGGCCGACCACATTCGCTACGACCTCCTCACTCAACAGGCCTTGCGCGGGGTCGTCCGCGCCGTGCTGACGGACACCGCCAAAAAAGGCCTGCCGGGCGACCACCATTTCTACATCTCGTTCGAAACCCGGGCCGAGGGCGTGCGCCTGTCGGAGCGGCTGCGCGCGCAATACCCGGAGGACATGACCATCATCCTCCAGCACCAGTTCTGGGACCTGACGGTCACCGACGCCGGCTTCGAGGTCGGCATGTCGTTCGGCGGCATTCCGGAGAAGCTGTACATTCCCTTCGCCGCCGTGACCGGCTTCTTCGATCCGTCGGTGCAGTTCGGCCTGCAGTTCGAGGAGGTCTCGGACGATCAGGCGGCGGCGGGCAAACCTGCGAAAGAAACGGTCAAGGACAATGCGGCCAAAACCGCGGCCGGCAAGCTCACCGCCGTCAAGGACGAGCCGGCAGCGCCGAAGCTGACCGTGCCGTCTCTGCCGGCAGCTACGGCGGCTACGGCGGCTACGGCTTCCGAGCCTGACGAGCCCGGCCCCGACAAGCCGTCGGGCGGCGGCGAAGTGGTGCGCCTCGACCGTTTCCGCAAGAAATAGGCGCGGGCGCCGAACTTTACGGCCGCGCCAGGGCTTGCCCCGGTATCGATCCGCCTTAGGTGTCCCGCATGGCCAAACCATTTGATTCCGCCAAGACCACGCGCAGCGAAAGCGACTCGTTCGGCGCGCTCGACATTCCTTCGGACAAACTGTGGGGCGCGCAGACCGAACGCTCGCTGCGCAATTTCCGCATCGGCAACGAGCGGATGCCGATCGAGATCATCCATGCGCTCGGGCTGGTGAAGCGCGCCGCGGCGGAGGTCAATCGCGACCTCGGCCTCATCGACGCGAAATACGCAGACGCAATTGCCAAGGCCGGGCAGGACATCGCCGACGGCAAGCTCGACGAGCATTTCCCGCTGGTGACCTGGCAGACCGGCTCCGGCACCCAGACCAACATGAACGTCAATGAGGTGATCTCCAATATCGCCAATGTGGCGCTCGGCGGCAGCCTCGGATCCAAAAAGCCGGTTCACCCCAACGACCACGTGAACATGGGGCAGTCGTCGAACGACAGCTTCCCCACGGCGATGCACATCGCCGCGGCGCTGCGGATCGAGCATCACCTCAAGCCCGCGCTGACGCTGATGCAGCAGGCGCTCGAGGCCAAGGCGAAGGAATTCGCCGGCATCGTCAAGATCGGCCGCACCCACACGATGGATGCGACGCCGATCACGCTGGGCCAGGAATTCTCCGGCTACGCCGCGCAGGTGAAGTCGGCGGTGGCGCGGCTCAAGGAAGCGCAGCGCGATCTGATGCCGCTGGCGCAGGGCGGCACCGCCGTCGGCACGGGTCTCAATGCCCATCCGGAATTCGCCGAACGCTTCGCCCGGCGCATTGCCGAACAAACCGGCCTGCCCTTCGTCTCGGCCGACAACAAGTTCGAGCACATGGCCGCCCACGACGCCTATGTGTTCGTCCACGGCGCCATCAATGCCGCCGCCACCGCGCTGTTCAAGATCGCCAACGATATCAGGCTGCTCGGCTCGGGCCCGCGATCGGGCATCGGCGAACTGAACCTGCCGAGCAACGAAGCCGGATCGTCGATCATGCCGGGCAAGGTCAATCCGACCCAGTCGGAAGCTTTGACCATGGTCTGCTGCCAGGTCTTCGGCAATCAGACAACCATCACGGTGGCCGGGAGCCAGGGCCACTTCGAGCTCAATGTCTATAATCCGGTGATGGCCTCGGCGATGCTGGAGTCGATCAGGCTGCTGGGCGACGCGGCCAATTCCTTCACCGCCAACTGCATCCTCGGCATCACGCCGAATGTCGAGCGCATCACCGAGCTGATGCAGCGCTCGCTGATGCTGGTGACGGCGCTGGCGCCGCACATCGGCTACGACAAGGCTACGCAGGTTGCCAAGGCCGCCCATGCCAAGGGCACGACGCTGCGGGAAGAAGCCGTCGGCCTCGGCTTCGTGTCCGGCGACGAATTCGACCAGATCGTCCAGCCGGAGAAGATGACGCGGCCCGGCCTGGAATAAACAGCACTGTCGGACGCGCCCAAATAAGCTCGAGCCTTCAGAGGCAGAACAACTGTGTTCCCGCACCCTCGTGCGCGCGCCACATATTGCTCAAGGCTATATTCGCAACCATGAATTTGTTGCTCTTGTCATTCATGCATATCCGGATACTATTCTACTGGCAATTCGTGTTCTACTATTGTCGAGTTGGTGGTCGCTCGCCACCAATTCGATCTCTATATTTGCCACAAACCAAGTCATCTCTAATTTAGCGAAGTTATATTTCAACGCTTCCGCGTAAATTTACATTTATACTGCCTACAGGCAAGTTTTACGTCATGTAATTGTCGATGAATTGTTGATTTCAACTAACCGTGTATTGAAATTTCGCCACAGTCTTTCCCAAAGTAGCCGGGAGCAAACCTTCCACGACTCGGCAACTGGTGAGAGGTTTCGGACTACGAAAATACTGCGGAGCATCGGCCGGACGACTGAATGACGGACATCACAAACCTTCGGATCGCACGCAAACGTGCCAGGCGCCAACGCGATGAGCAGCAGGCTCAGGACAACCGCCTGGCGCATGGCCGTCCGAAACAGGAGCGCAGCCTCGATGCCGCGCGCCGCGAACAAGAAAATCGCCATCTCGACGGGCACAAGATCACCACGGGAGAACGTCAATGAGCTCTCCAGTCGTCAAGCGATCGATCGTCATCGCCGGCCACAAGACCAGCGTCAGCCTGGAAGACGCGTTCTGGCAGGGACTGAAGGAAATCGCCGTGCTGCGCCAGATGACGCTGTCGGACCTGGTCGCGTCGATCGACACCGGCCGCCATCACGGCAATCTGTCGTCAGCGATTCGGCTTTTCGTGCTCGATTATTATCGGGCGCAAGGCAGCGACCCGCGCAAGGCGGCCGACCCGTTGCATGAGGACGCCACGCCGCAAAGCGTCAGTTTTGCGGGCTGACCGCCGGCGCGTTGGGACGGGCGACACCGGCCGGTCGCGGCGCGGATCTGATATCGAGTGGCGCTGGCAATGCCGGCGCCATTTGCTTTTCCGGAGCGGGCCGCGGCGGGGCTGACGGCACAGAGTTCGTGGACGTCTCTTCCGCGGCCGCAACCGGCGGCCGCGCCGGTTGCGGTGGCAAAGCCATCGGTTTGGGCTGCGCGGCCTCGAGCGCTTTCAGCCGCTGCGCCTGGTGCTCGACGGAGCGCAATGTCAGCCAGCCCGTCAGCGCCGAGACATCAACACCGCGCGTCGTCTCGGCAATGGGCCCGCGTATCGCAACGAAGATATTCGGACGCGCGCCGGCCGTTTTTTCAGCGCCGGACAGCACGATCCTCGCATCGACCGTGCCGTCGCTGAAATCAACCTCGCCGGTGACACCGAGATCGGCATCGCGGCTGTCCACGGCCGCCTTGGTCAGCCGGAGCTGCCCGGCATTCACCGTATAGACCAGCTCCGCGCGCGACACCGCGAGTTGGCCGCTGTCGAGAGCGCCTTCGACAATGCCGGCGATGCGTCTGGCATCGATGACGACGCCCTGATCGACGGCGCGGGTGACAGTGTCGAAACTTTGCGGGTTGAGCCCCGCCAGTTGACCGCCGGTCAAAGTCGCGGTGCCGCCGCCCTGCAGCGAGCCGATCAGCGCGATCGGGCTCATCCCCGAGCCACTGACATCGACCGTCAGATCGAGTTTGCCGGTAACAGGCGGACGCGCACCTGCCGGCAGCAAGGTCGTCGCCTCGGCACCCTTCACCGACAGCGCCGCCTTGGCGCCGAGACCAAGATCGCCGTCGCGCCAGTTCATCGAGCCGCCGAGCGCGCCGCCGCCGATGTCGCCGCTCATATCGTCGATGGTCAATTCGCGGTCGGCAAAGCGCAACATGGCGCGGAATTCCCGGACCGCGATCTGCCGCGTTACATCGAGCCGCCGCGCCTTGAATGTCACGACGCCGGCGCGGCTGCCGAACACTCCATCGCCGAACGGCTCGCTCGACCACACCCACTGCTTGCCCGTCGCGGCCGCCGACGGCATGCCGATGGCCGCCGCGAGCAGAGCGCCGGCATCGGCGGTGTCGGCTTCGATGTCGCCCGAAACCTGACGCGGCGCGCTGAAACCGACAACGAGCCGGCCGCGCACGCGGCTGCCGCCGACGCTGGCGTTGATGTCGGTCATCGACACCTCCGCGCCCTTCACCGCCAGCCGCCCGTCGAAAGTCACCGGCAAGACGCTGTCGTCACGGGCCGGGCCGCGCAAAGGCGCCACATTGGCGCGCGCGATCGTCGCCTTGAGCGAGGCCAAAGGCGTTGCAGCGAAAGGCTGCGCCGTGCCCGTCGCCCGCGCTTCGAGACCCTTGGCGAGAAGCCGCGCATCGGTGCGCAGATCGCCGCCGGCCGGGCCGTTCAGCGCGACTGTCAGCGACGCGGGTCCAGGCTCGATGGCGATGGAGCGACCAAGGCCCAGCACCGTGAGAAGCGTGCGACCGTCTTCGGAATCGAGCTTGCCGTCGATCTTGATGTCGCCGCGGCTGAGCACATCGGCGCTGGCATTGCCGTGCCCATTGAGCGCGACGCGCAGACGGCCAAGACGCCCGCCGACGGCGACGCGCGCGACGGCGGACGGCGCGGTGCCGTCGATGGTCAGCCGCGCCTGCAGAATGGCCGGCGAGATCATCGGCACGTTGTCGCTCAGCATGGCGACCGTGCCCGGCGCAAAACGCTGCAGCACCGCCAGCACCGGCTCCATCTCCGGCGCGTTGAGATCGACATTGATGCTGCCGAGCGGCGTGGCGCCGCTGGTGTCGATGCGGCCGCTCGCCGAGAACGCGGCGCCGCCGAGATCGGCGACGGCGAGCTTGTCGATCTGCAGGCCGCTGCCGTCCACCTTGAGGCGCGCGCTGGTATCGCGGGCGGTGAAGCCGCCGACGCTGGCGCGCCCGATATCGACGGCGATGGTCATGTCGCGCGGCCGCTCCAGCGACGAGCCCGACATCAACGCCATGCCGAAGCCGAGCGTGGCGTCGAGATCGAGATCGGGGGCGTTGAGCGCGGCATCGAGCCGGGCCTGCGAGCGCCCGGCGGCGAACACATAGGCGAAGCGGCCGGACACGACCTTCCGGTCGAATTCGGCTTTCAGATTATCGATGGCGATCTTCTCGCTGCCGAGCGTGACGTCGCCGCGTATGCTGATCGGGCTGACGTCGATCGGCGCCACCGGCTTGACCTTGTCGGCCTGGCCTTCGAGCCAGGCGGCGAGCATCTTCGGATCGTTGGCGTCGATTTCGGCCGGACCGTTGAAGGCGACGCCGCCATTGGCCACGGCGAGATGGCCGGACAGCCGGACCCGTGAATAGCCGGGGGCGCGAAATTCGAAGCGGTCGAGATTCCAGCCCCGCGCATCGCTGACGATGTCGCCGCGCAGATTCTGCACCGCGCTGCCGCCGAGCGTCACCTGGTCGATGCCGATGCCGATCGACATGGGAAACGCGGGCGCGAAAGCGCCGCCGCCGAGCGCGATCAATTCGCGGATCGCCGCCGCCGGCGGCGGACGCGCGCCGCCTTCGCTGACCAGCACGCGGTCGAGATCGACCTGCCGGCCCGACAGCACGCCGTCGAAGCGCGGCTCCTTGCCGAACTTGAAATCGGCGACGCCGGTGAGCTTCACCCCCTGCTCGTCCGAGCCGTAGAGATATTCGACCTGCTCCATCAACGCCGATTGGCCCGTGGCTTTCAGCTTTGCGGTGACGCGCCAGGGCTGCGTCAGACGGCCGTCGCCCTTCTGCGCGATACCCACGGCCTTCGCGAGCCTGAGCGCGCCTTCGAACTGCGGCGCGTCCTTCAGCGACAAGACGCCATCGGTTTCGATGCTGAGGGGACGATTGACCGGATCGACATTGATTTTGAGCTTGAGCGTGTCGTCCTCGCCATAGCGGCCGGTCGAGAGCCGGAACGGATACAGCTCGCCGGCGACGGTGACGGCGCCCTCCCCCTTCAAGGGGCCGAGCAGCGAGCGCGCATCGCCGTTGAACCAGACGCGCTCGAGCGTCACCGCGCCGCCATCGGGATCGGCGACACTGAACTTGCCGTCCTCGATGCTCAGCTTCTCGATGGCGAGATCGCCGGGATTGAAGGCGAAGGCGATGCCGGGCGTGCTGACCTGACCGTTCGCGTCGGTGAGCAGATGAATCTCGGGGCCCGAGACCGTCAGCTCGGTGGCGCGCCACTCCCCGCGCAGCAGCGGCCCCAGCGCGAACTCGACGCCGAGCGCGCGCGCCTTCACCGACGCGCCTTCGGGCTGCGGCTTGGTCTGGGCGACCGAGGGGCTCGCGCCAAGCTGAATGTCGCTCAGGGTCAGGCGCGGCGACGGCAGCAGCCTCAGGTCCACCGGCCCGGCGACGCGCACCTCGGTGCCGAGGACGCGGCTCGCCTGCGCCTCGAACAGCGGGCGATAGCCGTTCCAGTCGATCAGCAGCGGGCCGACCAGCGCCGCCACCAGCGCCAGAATGATCGCGACCGCAATGCTGAGTAAGGTTGTCTGCACGCCAACTCCCGCGGCGCGCCGCGGCCCCCCCGGCCGGCGCACCCTCGCCGAATATAAGCGATTATTCGCGGTTTCCGTTGGCAAATCTATGTCGGGGCCGCGGGTTAGCGTCCGGACCTCAATCGGCCCCATCCTGAGGAGCGCACGAAGTGCGCGTCTCGAAGACGAGGCCGCCCCATCCTTCGAGACGCGCGCCAAACGGCGCGCTCCTCAGGATGAGGCGGAATGGGCCGCACCGCGCCCGGGACAAGTCACTCCGCCGGAATCATCTTGCCGGGGTTGAGGATGTTCTGCGGGTCGAGCGCCTGCTTGATGGCCCGCATCGCGGCGACGCCGGCGGCGCCGTGTTCCGCTTCCATGTACTTGGTCTTGCCCTGGCCGACGCCGTGCTCGCCGGTCGAGGTTCCGTCCATCGCCAGCGCCCGTTTCACCAGACGGTCGGAAATCGCCTTGGCGCGGGTGACTTCGTCGGCGTCGCTCATATCCACAAGCAAGGTCAGGTGGAAATTGCCGTCGCCGACATGACCGACGATCGGCGCGATCATGTTGTTTTCCGTGAGATCGGCCTGCGTTTGCGTCACGCAATCGGCCAGCCGCGAGATCGGCACGCAGACATCGGTGGCGATCATCGCCGCGCCGGGGCGGAGCTGGAAGTTGGAGAAGGCGGCATTGTGCCGCGCCTCCCACAATCGGGTGCGCTCCTCGGCCTGCGCCGTCCACACGAACGGTCCGCCGCCGAACTCGGCAGCGATGTCGCCGAAGCGCTCCGCCTGCTCCTTCACCGACAGATCGCTGCCGTGGAATTCCATGAGCAGCAGTGTGGTTTCCGGCAGGCCCAGTTTGGAGCCGAGATTGAGCGCGCGCACCTGCATGGCGTCGAGCAGTTCGATGCGCGCCACCGGGATGCCGCTCTGGATCGTGAGGATCGTGGCGTTGCAGGCGGCCTCGACCGACGGGAATGGGCAACGGCCGCCGCTGATGGCTTCCGGAATGCCGGCGAGCCTGAGCGTCAGTTCGGTGATGATGCCGAGCGTGCCCTCGGAGCCGATCATCAGCCGGGTGAGATCGTAGCCGGCCGAGGTCTTCTTGGCGCGGCGCGCGGTGTCGATGACCTCGCCATTCGCCAGCACGACCTTCATGGTCAGCACGTTGTCCTTCATGGTGCCGTAGCGCACGGCATTGGTGCCGGAGGCGCGCGTCGCCGCCATGCCGCCGAGCGAGGCGTTGGCGCCGGGATCGATCGGGAAGAACAGGCCGCTGTCGCGCAATTGCTCGTTGAGCTCCTTGCGCGTGATGCCGGGCTGCACGACGCAGTCGAGATCCTCGGCGTGAACCGTGACGAGCCGGTTCATGTCGCGGAAGTCGAGCGACACGCCGCCCTGCGGCGCGTTGACGTGGCCTTCCAGCGACGAGCCGGTGCCGAAGGGAATGATGGGCATGCCGTGTCTGGCGCAGATGCGCACGGTCTGCTGCACGTCTTCGGTGGATTGCGGATAGATCACCGCGTCCGGCGCCTGATTGGCGATCCAGGTGACGGTGTTGCCGTGCTGCTCGCGCACCGCCCGCGATGTGACGACACGGTTGCCGAACGCGGCCTGCAATTCGGCGATGGCGGCGGCAAAGCGAGGCGGATTGGCGGTATCGGCAACGGTATCGGCAACGGTATCGGCGGTCACGGCGAGCCCCGGCTGAACGAGCGGCGTGCCGGCAACGTGTCGGGACGCAGGGCCGCCGTCAAGCTGCGGCGCAGCAGCGCCGCCAGCCGCGGCGAATGTCAGGAATAGAGATAGTCGGCCGGCGGCTCGGGCGGCGGCGGCACGCTGTGGCTTTGCGAGACGGCGTAGCTGGCGATCATCAGCGCCACGACGATGAAGAAGGCTCCCTTGGCGCCGATGCGCGCCGCCTTCCACGCGACCGAATAGTCGCGGGAGGCGAAGTTCCTGAATGCGGTTTTGACCGCGGCCATCCGGCTCGTCATCGGGCTGCTCCTCAACGGGCGGAGGATAGCCGGGCGGCCGGGCGGAAAAACGGTTTCGTTAAGAATTGGTTAACTGTGGGCCGAGGCTGTGGATTATTGTTGCGCCGGGCCGGCCCGGGGGCCCGGTTTCGCTACTGCGCGCTGGCGATGAGGCGCGGCACCGGCTCGTCGATGCTGCGCATGACAATGATCTGGGTGAACTGCCCGGCCTCATAGGCCTGCAGGAACTTGTCATATTCGCGGATGGAGATGCAGCCGTTCGACGCCCCCGCCTCCCCCAACAGGAACGAGTGCGCCAGAATACCGTCGCGGCCATACATCTTGCCGTCGCCGACCGGTTTCATGCGCAAGGCGCGCACGCCGTGAAACGGCTTCTCGCGGAAGCTGACGGCATAGACGTTGGGCGGCGTGACGCCGACATTCTTCCGGTGCACGGAGTCGGGATCGTCCATCCACTCGCCGAAGCCGGAATGCGCCTCCAGCCGGGTGCCGTCCGGCATGTAAACCGCGCGTTTCGTGATGTCGTAGAGCACCGTGTTGGGATGCGCGGCCAGCACCGCCTTGGCGGCCTGGTCCGGATCGCCGAACAGTTTGTCGAGCAGACCGGGCTCGGACGGTCTGGCTTGCGGCTCCTGCTGCTGCGGCGGCAGCGATGCGACGCGCGGTTCGTTCGCCACCGCAGGTGCGGCGACGGCCTGCTGCGCGATGCCATCGGGCCGCGGCAGCGGCAAAGGCGTGGCGACGGACGCGGCCGCTATATTGTTGCGCGCGAAGCGGGTCGCATAAGGGGAGGTCGCGGCCCAGAGCCAGCTATCATCGCGCTTTCGCTGCACGGGCATGCCGATGCGGCCGGCGACCTGGACCCAATCGTCGTGCCATCGCTCGGCAAAATTGGAAGCGCGCGCCTGCACGGCAGGCGTCTTTGCGCCCGCCGACGTACCGGCCGAACGGCCTTGATGCATCGGCAGATAGGCCGCCGTCGCGGCCACCGCGCCGACGGTGACGAAGCCGACCGCCGTCCAGGACAACGGCACCGCACCGCGCGCCAGAAGGCGCGCGAGTTGGGCCGGGGCCGATCCGATGGTCGGTCCCGCGAACTGCAGGGCAGCCTTCCCTTTGGCGATCAATACGCGGGCGTCGATCATGTGCCGCCCATGATAGCGCGCCGCGGCCGGAGTGCCTACCCGCGACAGGGGCTGTGGAATCCGGCCCAAAAAGACACGTTTCGGCCGCTTTCTGTTCCACGCCGCTCTCTGACGGGGCTTTTTTGGCCACCATCAAAGGTTGTGCAATTTAAACATATCACGCAAAATGGTACCGACTGCTGACGTGCGTCTAAACATGCCATCACGGGTCGCGCGCGTACTTATCCTATGCAAGACCTACCCCTCGCCGAGCGGCAAGCACGTCGAGACGTCTTGTGTTGCCGGCATGGAGAACAATGGCGAACTAATCCGCCTCTTTCCCGTCCCGTTTCGGCTGGTTGATGATGACCGGCAGTTTAAGAAATGGCAGTGGATCGACGTTCGGATTGAGAAGGCAAGGAACGACCACAGGCCGGAAAGCCACAAGGTCTTTGTCGATACGATCAAGTGCGACCACAGGGCACTGTCCACAAAAAATGGGTGGGCGGAGCGCAAGCTCCAACTGGGCAAGCTAACACTGATCTCAAGTTTTTCTGAGCTCGAAGCGAAACGACAATCTTTTGGCGCCACGCTCGGTCTCCTCAAGCCGTCGAAGATCCTTGAGCTTGAGATTGTGCCGGCGAGAAACCAAGACTGGACGCCACAGGAAAAAGAAAAGCTTATTCAAGACTGGCGCCAGGAAGGCTTCTTTGACGCCGCTGACGCCAGAAAAATTACGACGCTAAGAAAGGTGCCGTTCGATTTCTACTACCGATACGAATGCGCAGCGCAAGGCAAGACGGAAACTCATCGTCATAAAATCGCCGATTGGGAAGCCGGAGCACTCTATTGGAATTGCCGCCGACGGTACGGAAATTGCTGGGAAGAGCCATTCCGTGAAAAACTCGGGACGCAGCTTCCTTCCACCGACCTGATGTTCTTGATGGGAACCATCCATCGATTCCCCGACCAGTGGCTGATCGTCAGCCTGATCTACCCGCCGACACCTAAGCCGCGGCCCGAGCCTCATCAGAGATCACTTTTTGAGCCGTAATGTGCTTGACGCGAAACCCGCCGAGCGGAGCGGCTGCCCGGGCAACGAACGTGCGGTGACACCTGTCAAAATCAGTTTCAAAGCAAACTAGACAAGACGGCGATGCCTTTGCGATAGCGACGACTTCCGCCAGCGCTTCGCCGTTCTTCTTTAGATGAGCCAAGAAGCCGCGGGTGTAGGCAGACCAGTTCTCGTCTTGCCTATACTTGTCACGGACAGGCTTCGGACACCCCATCTGCACGACATGGCGGTACGCAATACCGGCCTCGTCCAGCGCACAAGCGAGCGCAGATTTCGAGAAGCCTTTTTTTCGCGAAAGAGGATTGGCCCGGACGTCGATGACAGTTTTCACGCCGGCGCTTTTCAGACGCGCGAGGAAAATCTCAAGCGAGAGCCCTTCATAGCCAAAGGTGAAAAGGTCACGTTTCATACTCAAGTCATTAACATCAGGACCGATTCTGCACCATCAGGCGTCATCAACGGCGCGCTCCGAAACTGTGCAAATGCGGAGAGCTGATGGGGAACGACTTAATTTCCCCCCGTCGTCTTTTTCCTGAACAGGTTACCGACCAGCGACGAGAACATGCCGGGCATCTGCCCCGGCTCGAACGGCACCGGCCGGCACATGCTCATGGTGACGAGGCCGATCCGCGCCATGCGCTGACCCGCATAGAGCGACTCGGCCGTGGAGGCGGCCAGCCGTTCGGCGATGGCGCCGCCCAGATGCTGGGTCAGGCCCATGCCGGCCATGTCGACGATGCCGAGTCGGCCGGCCTCGACGACCAACCGGCGCAGCAGATGAACGGTCGCCGCGGCGGTCGGCCGGTGGCCATAGACGGCGGCGACGCCGCGCACCATGCGCACCGCCATGGCGACGAAGAACACCACATCGGTCAGCGCCGTCGGCGACACCGCCGTGATGCCGAGCGCCTGCGCGGCGGAGCGGCGCACCACCGCTTCGGCGCGGCGGTCGAGCGGCGTCATCACCGTGCGCGACAGCAGATCGACCTGCTGCTCCGGCGTGTGATGCTGTTGCAACTGCCGCTGATAGGTTTCGATCGCGGCTTTGGTCTCGCCATCCTTCGGCACGACGCTCAGAACTTCGCGCACGGCGTGACGCATCTCCGCGGGACGCAAGGTTTTCGTCAGCAGCTTGTCGTGAATGGCCTCGACGCTGGTGAGCCGCACGAAGCTGCGGACCTCGCGGCCGATGATGATCAGCGCGCCGCCGACGCCGGCGGCGACCGCCGCGCTCGCCAGCCAGCCCAGCGTGGCGCTCGACGTGAACGCGTTGGCGATCCACTGATAGGCGTCAACCCCGAGCCACCCGACGATGGCGATGCCGATGCCCCACAGGCCGATACGGCGCCAGACGCTGCCACGGCGGGGCGCCGGCGCGGCCGGCGCGACGACCGCGCGCTCGCGCGGCACCACGCGCTCGGTCTCGTCGGTGGCAAACACCATCGGCGAGCCGGGCCGTGCTGTCGCTGCGGCGTCGAGTACATCTTCCTCGATGACGAACGGCCTGTTCTGCGGTTGGCGGGGATCGCTCATTGCAGCCGGTCTCCGATCAGATAATCGAGCGCGAGATCGAGATTGATGTGCGGAATGCCGTCGACCGGCGCCGGATCGATCAGCGGCGGCTCGAACACCGGCACATCGAGGAACGGTGTGCCCCATTGGTCGGGCTTGGGCGGCCGCACCGGCACCTCGCCGCTCAGGAATTTGGCCTGCTTGGCGGAGCCGACCTTGCGGCCGACCACGACCTCGACGTCGCGGCCGTCCATGTGCTGCGTCGCCTCGACGGTGGAAGCCACGGATGCAATCGACATCACGTCGATATCGGCGTCGCGGCCGCGCGCCGACAGCACCGGCAACGCCGCCATGTTGCGCAAGAGCGCGCTCATGTGCTCGCGCTGGCGATCCGGGATGTGGTCGGCCTTGGTGGCGGCGAACAGCACCTTCTCGACGCGCGAGGCGCCGAGCAACCGGGTGAGGATGTTGTGCTGGCCGTATTTGAAGCTTTGCAGGATGGCCTCGGTGGCGAGCCGCGTATCTTCGAAGGCCTCGCGGCCGGCCAGCAGCGCCCCGAGCACATCGACCAGCACGATCTGCCGGCCGTAATTGCGGAAATAGTCGGCGTAGAATTTTTCGACGACCTCGCGCTTGTAGACCTCGAAGCGCTCCTGCATCAGGCCGCCCAGCGAGCCGGCGCTGAAGCGATCGATGCCGTCGGCGACGTCGAGCGGCGCGAACCACAGATAAGGCGCATCGGCCAGGGTGCCGGGACGCACGAAGCGGCCCGGTTGCAGATAGCTCAGGCCATGCTTGTCGCGCGCGGTGGCGAGCAGCGCGCGGTAGAGATCGTGCGCCTCCCTGGCGACGGCTTCGCTGGAAGGCTCCGAAGCCGGGTGTTCGCCGACAAAGGAGAAGAAATCGCGCGCGATGTCGGCGCGCAGGCCGCGCTTCCACAGCGCCAGTGTGCCGCGCGACCACTCGGCGTAGCTCTGCGACAACAGCGGCAGATCGAGCAGCCACTCGCCGGGGTAATCGACAATGCGCAGCTTGAGCGTCGCGGCGTTACCCCCGAGTGTCCCGAGCAACTGGCCAACAAGACCGGTCGGCGCGAAACGGATATTGACGCCGATCTCGGAAATGTCGGCGGTCGGTTCCGGCCACACCGACGGCGTGCCGGCCATGGCCTCGATATTGGCGGCATAGGGAAAGCGCGGGAGCGTGTGCGCGCGGGCGGCCTCGAGCTGTGCGGCCATCAGCCGCCCCTCGCCGACCGCCTGCAAGAGCGGCATGCGGTTGGGATTGTGCAGCGCGGAGAGAAGATTGTGGACGAGCGAGGTGATGAACACCGTCTTGCCGGCGCGCGACAGGCCCGTCACCGCGAGCCAGACCGTGGAGCCCTTGGCCAGTTCGGTGAGATTGGGCGTTTCACTGAGCCAGTCCGGCAGATCGCCGATGATCGGTATTTTCGCCATGGTGCCCCAATCGCCTGTCGGGTGGATGTGCCGCGCACTCTATTATAGATAGGGATCGTTTCGCCTTGCAGGAGACCCGATGCCTCAATCGATAGCCGCGCCTTTTCTGTCCTCGGTGATGGCCATCGAGCCGGCCTGGATCGACTATAACGGCCACCTCAACGTCGCCTATTACAATGTACTGTTCGACCGGGCGATCGACGAGCTGTACCTGCCGATCGGGCTCGGGCCGGACTACCTCAAAGAGACGAAGCATTCGACCATGGTGGTCGAGAGCCATGTGCGCTACCTGCGCGAGGTGCATCTCGGCACGCCGCTACGCATCTCGGCGCAGCTCATCGGCTTCGACGCCAAGCGGTTTCACGTCTACCAGGAAATGCTGCACGCGGAGGAAGGCTGGGTGTCGGCGACCTGCGAGACCATGACCGTGCATGTCGACATGACGGCCAAGAAGGTCGCGGCGTTCCCGCAGGCGGCCATGGCGGCGCTGCAGCAGGTCAGGGACGCGCATGCCGCCCTGCCGGTTCCGGCCGCCGTGGGCCGAAGAATTGCGATGCCGGCGGCGAAATAGCCGCCGCGTCATCCACAGCTTCGCCTAAACCGCTGATTTCCAGCCCGAAACGGCCGGTAAATTTGCCCGCCAGCCCTCGAAATTGCGCCTTCCGAGTGCCATCTTGGCCGTGAAGGAATCGTATTTCTGATGGCCGACCCCAGACGCTTTGAACCCGCGCCCGCCCCGGCGCGCCCCGCCGCCGGCGGTATCGCCGCCCGCGCGCAGGCGAGCATGGGAGCCAGGCGCGAGGCGCCCTATCTCGCCGCGCTCAATCCCGAGCAGCGCGAGGCGGTGGAGACGCTCGACGGGCCCGTGCTCGTCCTCGCCGGCGCCGGCACGGGCAAGACGCGGGTGCTGACCACGCGCATCGGGCACATATTGAACCTCGGCCGCGCCCATCCCAGCCAGATCCTCGCCGTCACCTTCACCAACAAGGCGGCGCGCGAGATGAAGGAGCGCGTCGGCCACATGGTCGGCGAGATCGTCGAGGGCATGCCGTGGCTCGGCACCTTCCACGCCATCGGCGTCAAGATCCTGCGGCGTCACGCCGAAATGGTCGGGCTGAAGAACGACTTCACCATTCTCGGCGTCGACGACCAGATCCGCCTCATCAAGCAGCTCATCGAAGCCGAGAAGCTGGACGAGAAGCGCTGGCCGGCGCGCGTCTTCGCCGGCATCGTCGATGGCTGGAAGAACCGCGGCCTCACGCCCGACCAGGTGCCGGCCGGCGAAGCCGCGAGCTTCGCCAACGGCAAGGGCAAGAAGCTCTATGCCGCCTATCAGGAGCGGCTGAAGACGCTCAACGCCGCCGACTTCGGCGACCTGCTGCTCGAATGCATCCGGCTGTTCCGCGAGAATCCCGATGTGTTGAAGCAATATCAGCAGCGCTTCCGCTTCATCCTGGTGGACGAATATCAGGACACCAACGTCGCGCAGTATTTGTGGCTGCGGCTCTTGGCGCAGATGCCGACCAACGCCGTCATTCCGGAAGCCGCGAAGCGGCTGTCCGGAATCCATAATCCCGGAGTCGACGATCAAGGCGAGACAGGGGATATGGATTCCGGGCTCGCGACGTCGTCGCGCCCCGGAATGACAGAGAGTGAAGGCGTCAGTCTTGAAGACACCTGGGATGCCCCCTCTCCCGACGCGCTGCGCGCGTCGACCTCTCCCCCAAGGGGAGAGGTGAAAGAAATCGCGGCCGCGCCCGCGCAAAAAAACATCTGCTGCGTCGGCGACGACGATCAGTCGATCTATGGCTGGCGCGGCGCGGAAGTCGACAACATCCTGCGCTTCGATCACGACTTCCCCGGCGCGAAAGTCATCCGCCTCGAGCGCAATTATCGCTCGACCGGCCACATCCTCGCCGCCGCCTCGACCTTGATCGCCAACAACGAAGGCCGCCTCGGCAAGACCTTGCGCACCGAGGATGTCGATGGCGAGAAGGTCGAAGTCACCGGCGCCTGGGACTCGGAGGAAGAAGCGCGCTCGATCGGCGAGGAGATCGAGCAGATGCAGCGCGCCGCGCGCGACCGCGGCGAGGATCATCCGCTCGACGAGATCGCCATTCTGGTGCGCGCCTCGTTCCAGATGCGCGAGTTCGAAGAACGCTTCATCCAGCTCGGCCTGCCCTACCGCGTCATCGGCGGTCCGCGTTTCTACGAGCGCGCCGAAATCCGCGACGCGCTGGCCTATCTGCGCGTCATCGCCCAGCCGGCCGACGACCTTGCCTTCGAGCGTATCGTCAACACGCCCAAGCGCGGCCTCGGCGACGCCGCGGTGCAGATGCTGCACGACTACGCGCGCAAGCAGCGCATCCCGCTGACCGAAGCCGCCGCCATCCTCTCCGCCACCGACGAGATGAAGCCGAAGCCGCGCAACGCGCTGCGCGGGCTGATGGAAAGCTTCGCGCGCTGGCGCAAGCAGAAGGACACGCTGCCGCACACCGAACTCGCCGAGATCGTGCTCGACGAGAGTGGCTACACCGAGATGTGGCAGAAGGACCGCAGCGCCGACGCCGCCGGCCGCCTCGAGAACCTGAAAGAACTCGTGCGCTCGATGGAGGAGTTCGAAAACCTCGCCGGCTTCCTCGAGCACATCTCGCTGGTGATGGACACGGCCGAAGGCGACTCGGAGCAGAAGGTCAGCATCATGACGCTTCACTCCGCCAAAGGCCTCGAGTTCGACACCGTGTTCCTGCCCGGCTGGGAGGAAGGCCTGTTTCCGCATCAGCGCTCGCTCGATGAACAGGGCAAGTCCGGGCTCGAGGAGGAGCGCCGCCTCGCCCATGTCGGCCTGACGCGCGCGCGCAAACGCGCCAGGATCTATTTCGCCACCAACCGCCGCGTCCACGGCCTGTGGCAGAGCAACATCCCGTCGCGCTTTCTCGACGAGCTGCCGTCCGAGCATGTCGAGGTGAAGGAAGCGGCCGGCGGCACCGGCGGCTTCGGCATGAGCGGCTACGGTCCGTCGCGCTTCGACGAGATGGCCTCGTTCGGCTCGAAATATTCGACGCCCGGCTGGCAGCGCGCGCAGGGCCGTCGCGGGAGCGGCGGCTTCAACGAAAACGGCGCGCCGCGCTATGTGCCGGACGGCGTGTTCAACCAGGATGAGGATTACGGCGACGACACTTCTTCTTCACCTCCCCCTGGAGGGGGGAGGTCGGCGCGCGAAGCGCGCCGGGAGGGGGTGAAGCCGCAACGGAAGCCCATCACCATCGAGGGCGAGCTGATCGCCAAGTCATCGGGGCCCGCTTCCAGCTTCCGCCCCGGCGACCGCGTGTTTCATTTGAAGTTCGGCAACGGCAACGTCACCGCCGTGGACGGCAACAAGCTGACCATCGTGTTCGACAAGGCCGGCGAAAAGCGCGTGGTGGATAGTTTCGTGGAGAAGGTTTAAACTGCCGCGGATTTTCCGCACCGCCGAGACCGGGTTGCCATGCTGCGCGACAGTCGGGACATCATTCGGCGTTTGCTGGAAGACGGCTTCGAACAGGTTTCCGTGCGTGGGTCGCATCACAAGTTCGTTCACAAGGCGAAACGACTGATGGTCATCGTGACGCATCCGAGAAAAGACATTCCGGTCGGAACCGTTCGCAGCATCTACAAGATGGCCAACTGGCCAAAGGACTGATCGATGCCGCACTACATCGCCCTGATCCACAAGGATGCCGACAGTTCCTACGGCGTGTCGTTTCCCGACATTCCCGGCGTCATCACCGGCGCCGACACGATCGACGAGGCCATTCAGATGGCCCGCGAGGTGCTGGAATTTGCCGCCGAGGATTGGGACGGCGAATTTCCAATGCCCCGCACCATCGACCAGCTTCGGGCTGATCCCGAATTCCAGGCGGACGCTGCGGATGCCGTCGTAGCCGCGGTGCCCTTCCGGGTGAAGGCAGAAGCGGCCGAATAGCTCGCGTCATACTCCGCTTATTGCCGCGGACAGCGCCCCTACTCCCTCACCCACTCCAGAATGCCGACGGTCTTCTGGCCCGGCAGCACGGCGGATGAAATCTCCGGCGTCCTGATGACGAGCCTGTCGCCCGCCACCTCGAAGAACCGCACCTGCCTGGCGCGCTCGCCGGAAAACACTTCGTTGGCCGACATGTCCACCGTGGTGGTGATCTTGTTGCCCTCGAAGGTGGACTTGCCCGCATAGGCCAGCACGCTGTCGAGCAGCGCCGCCTTCTCCTCGGTGGTCTTGGCCGGCTTGCGATCGGCGCCGGAGATGATGACCATGAAATCGCCCTGCGGCGTGACGATGAGCCGGCCCTTCGGGTTGTCACCATAAGGCGGCTTGCTCTCGGTGGAGCCGACGACCTGCAGCACCCACTTGGTCAGCTTCCACGAGCCGATCAGTTCCTTCGGCGCGGCATCGGCCATGGCCATTCCTGTGTTGAGCATTACGGCGGCGAGCGCGGCGACTGCCGCAATGCCGGCCTTCGCTGTGTTCGGGCGATTCATGTTTCTCTCCTCTGGCGCTTCTTTGTGAGCGCGCGCGGCGAGACTGGCGGAAGCAAGGCGAGAAAGAAAGCGGTTTAAGTGTTCAGAATTGCGTATTGTGGTGCGGAACCCGCTATAAGTCAGCAATTGCAGCGGTAACGCTGTGACCGCAGTAAGTGGATCACCACCCTCGACAAAGCCGGGGAGAAACCGACCGTCGATAGCTTTGCGAAGAGGACGCGATTAAAATCTAGACGTGATTCACAAAGTATCGGCGCTGATTTATGACCTATAACTTTTCAAATCTCTCGCCCGCCGATTTCGAGGATTTGTCACGCGAGTTGGTTGGCAAAGAGCTGGGCATTCGGTTTGAATCATTTGCCGCCGGACCCGACGGCGGCATCGATGGCCGTCACGCCGCTGGGAACAAGTCGACAATTCTTCAAGCCAAGCACTATGCCGGCTCAAACTACTCTACCCTGAAATCCGCAATTAAACGAGAAGTCAAAGCAGCGAAAAAGCTAAATCCAACCAACTACGTTCTAACTACATCTCTGGCACTCACACCCAAAAACAAGGAAGAGCTTTCGAAGCTTTTCGGTAAAAGCTTTTCCAGGCGAGTAACAATATTCACGCGTAGCGACCTAAACTCCCTCCTTCGAGACTTTCCAGAAGTTGAAAAAGCCCACATCAAATTATGGCTTTCTAGTTCTGCCGTTTTGGATCGCGTAGTCCGTTCCGCATCACACGCATTCTCCACAGCGTCCAAAGCGGAAATAGAAGCGAAAGTAAAAGTATACGCTCAGAACCCGAGCTTCAAAGATGCGAAAGAGAAACTCGAAACAAATCACGTCGCAATAATCTCAGGGCCTCCCGGCGTAGGGAAAACGACACTCGCGGAGATGCTATCCTATGCGTACATAGGAGAGGAATGGGAATTCGTCGCGATCAGGAACCTCGACGACGGCTTTGCCGCCATCAACGACACCAAGAAGCAAATTTTCTTCTTCGATGACTTTCTAGGAAAAATCGCACTCGACGCCCGCGCGCTCGCCGCAAAAGACTTTGAGTTAGCAAAATTTATAAAGCGCATTCAAAGAACAAAAAATGCGCGATTTATACTAACCACACGAGCATACATTTTCGAAGAGGCAAGACGCGCCTCAGAATACTTAGCCGACGACCGCCTCAACATCATGAAATACGTTTTGGATGTCGGAGTATACACTCGTCGAATTCGGGCCAGAATCCTCTACAACCATCTTTATGTACATAAACTGCCAATCGCAAGCATTCGCGAACTGATAAATAGTCGGGCACTAGCTAAGATCGTCGATCACGCGAATTACAATCCCCGCATAATAGAATGGATGACAGACGTCACAAACGTCAAAACAGTGCCCGCAAAAAACTATCCAAAAGTATTCATCGAATCGCTCGATCATCCATCACGAGTTTGGGATACAGCCTTCCGCAGTCACATTCCCACCAAATGCCAGAATCTTTTGTTCGCTTTATTTTTCTGTTCTGAATACGGAGTCGACGCAGAAGACCTCAGGACTGCATTCGAGCCGTTAAACCAAGCGATATGCAGAAATTTCGGCCAATCGCATACAGCGAAAGATTTCGAAGAAGCTTTGAAAATTCTTGAAGGCAGCTTTGTCAAGATTGCCGATGGATCAGTCTCATTCATTAACCCGTCAGTTCGGGACTACCTAGCGAATTACTTGCAGGACAAGAACCTGCTATCAATATTCCCCCCTGTCGCTCAAAGCGTCCGTTGGGCCCGAGAACTTTGGGAGCACTTCAAAAAGATTCCAGATATACAGCCCGAGGAAACAGATCAGTTCACAAGAAGATTTAAGAAAATAGCGCAGAAGTTTAATAGATTTCCAATCTGGAAGAAGGTCCGAAACGAACCGGGAATGCTACGGTATTTCGACGACTCAAATACAACGCGACTCGAATTGCTGCTGGAGTGGTGGAATATCTCTCATTTGAAGGAATATTCCGCCGCAGCCTTAGCTGTAGCCACTAATCCTACTGAGGGATATACGCATTGGCTCGACGGCGAAGATTTGGTGAGAATAATTGTCTCACTGAAATCAGACGACCAAAGCGAGATACCCTCCTTAGATAATTTAACCTTTGAGCTAGAAGGACGTTTGATAAGCATTCTAGAGTCTAACCTTGGCCCGGACGAGCTAAGGACGCTGGTTGAGCGCATTGATGATGCCCCTGCCTATTTCTCCCGAGATGTGTTTGACGCCATCAATCGCGCCATTAATTCAGCGATAGACGACGCCGATTTTTTCAGCACCCAAGTGGACTCCGAGTCGATTGTCGACGACCACTCGAAGGCGATCAAAGCCCTCGGCAAGCGGGCAAATGTCCAAAGTGATCGAGTTGAGATGGCAGTCGCAGCATATCAAAGTCGGAAGCAAGAAATTAGCGAAGCTGTTGAGGAAGAAAAACCTTCTTTCTCCGGAAATATCCTCAAAGAGAAAGATAAATTCAACGACACGGATCTTCAAAACCTCTTCAGTCTATTGATAAGCAAATAGCCACATATCTTTCCGTCGATCTCCGTCAGTTCTCGCTATCAAACGCCTCTCAGATCGAAAGCTGAGCACACAGGTTTCTGCGCGCGTGGCCGGACGCAGAAGCGGTGGCCACTCTTGCTGGCCGCGTTGACCGCTGCGACGACCAGCCCTAAGCCATCCAGCAATGGGCGAAGTCATCGGGCCATCGCCGCAACATCCTGCTCAAAGGCATCACGGCTTACGGCATCGCCTCGGCGCGCGCCGACAACGGCCGGCGCTACTGGGTGATGGTGCTGGGCAACTAAGCGCTCGGCCTCATCCTGAGGTGCGAGCCGCGCTGGCGGCGAGCCTCGAAGGATGGCGACGGGCCGCCCTCTCCTTCGAGACGCCTGTCATCGCCGCGCGAGCGCGCCGATGACGATGCTCCTCAGGATGAGGGCGGGAGAGAGATTTAGCTTGCCGAAGATCGCCAGGACCGGGGCTATGGATTCCGGGTTCGCGAGCTTCGCTCGCGCCCCGGAATGACGGAGGGTTACTTACGCGTCCTCGCGCACGCCCTTCTTCAGCACCGCGAACGCCGACTCCTGTCCACATTCGGTACAGGTGTAGCTATTGCGCATGCGATCGGGCTGCGTCGGGATCGGCGCCACGGCGCTGATGCGCGCGACGCCGCCGCAATGGCAGGCGATGGCGGCATCGGTGCGGCTCGGAATTGTCGGCAGGGACATGAGGCGGGCGCAAAAATGGCGTGGCGGGGCGCACAACAATGCGTGAGCGCTGAACCAGTTCCGTATTCACCTTGGCGACATTCTGCGACGCGTGAATTGTGGCGCCGCTTCGCGCCGCATGCGCACCATGCCTGCGCGGGCGTGGCGAATTGTCCGCTCACGCGTTAGTGAGACGCTGCGCGCGCCGCGTTGCGCCACAATGCCGCCGCGCTGCCTGCCCATTCTACTGTCAATTCGGGCCGCCTCGTGTCCGAGGCCTCTGCCCGCGCCTGGAGTTCAACCGTCAATGCGTATCCGTCCTTCCACATGGCTCGCCGCGCTGCTCGCCGGCCTGGCCATGTCCGCCGCCTTCGCCGTCCCGGCCCGCGCCGATCTTCTCATCACGGTCGACAAGGCTGCGCAGCAGATGACGGTCGAGAAGGACGGCGAGGCGCTGTTCGTGTGGCCGGTGTCCACCGGCGCCGCCGGCTATGACACGCCGAACGGCAACTTCAAGCCGTTCCGCATGGAGAAGGATCACTTCTCCAAGGAATGGGACGACGCGCCGATGCCGCACGCCATCTTCTTCACCATGCGCGGCCACGCCATTCACGGCTCGACGCACAAGAGCATCGGCCGTCCGGCCTCGCATGGCTGCGTGCGGCTCGAGCCGAAGAACGCCGCGCTGCTGTTCGATCTCGTCAAGCAGGAGACCATGGGCAAGACACGCGTCGTGCTCACCGGCGATGCGCCCGGCGTCACCGCGCCGGCGGTGGCCAAACGCAACGCGCCGGCGCGCGCCGCGACCAGCTTCGAGCAAAGTTTCAGCACCGACGACGTCACCGCCTCGATCGAACCGCGCATGGCGCCGCCGGCCGACATTCCACGCAGCTACTACAACGGCCCGGCCTATGCGCCACGGGCTTATGCGCCGCCGCGCCAAGAGTATCGTCAGGAGCGCCGCGCCGTGATCGGGTATCGCGATACGCGCACCGGGCAGATCTATTACTACGACCGGCCGCGCTATGAGTATGCGCCGCCGCGGTACTATTACGAGCGGTAGACAAGCCGCCTCCCGTTTGCCGTCTCCGGTCATTCCCGCGAAAGCGGGAATCCAGTTCTGTCCTTGACAAGGCCGGGCGCTGGGTCCTCCGCCTTCGCGGAGGACGACGGCAACCGATGACCGTTGCCAAGGCCCCGCCGCCGCGCAATGGTCTGCGGCATGAACCTGCCGATGAGCGATTCCACCACCGTTGCCCGCCTTGTCTGCGCCGACAAGACGTCGGCGCGGCGCATCGCCGATGCGCTCGACGAACTGCTGGACGGTGACGACATCGTCTGCGGCTCGTTCGAGGCCGATGACGGCTCCTGGCAGGTGGCGCTGCATTTCGGCCATGTGCCGGACGAGACGGCGCTGCGCGCGCTGGTGGCGGACGCCGCCGGCGCCGCGGCCGCCGACGCGCTGACCATCGACACGGTGGCGGCGCGCGACTGGGTGGCGGAGAGCCTCGCCGGACTTACCCCTGTCAGAGCCGGGCGCTTCGTCGTCCACGGCTCGCACGACCGCGGCCGGCTCAAGGGCAACGACCTCAATATCGAGATCGAGGCGGCGCTCGCCTTCGGCACCGGCCATCACGGCACGACGCGCGGCTGTCTCCTGGCGCTGGCGGCGCTGGCCAAGCGCAAAAGGCGGTTTCATGTGCTGGATATCGGCACCGGCACCGGCGTTCTGGCGATGGCGGCGGCGAAGGCGTTTCATACGCGCGTGGTGGCGACCGACATCGACCGTGTCGCCGTCAACGCGGCGCGGGACAATGCGCGGCTCAACCGGGTCGGGCCGCTGCTCACGCCGGTCCATGCGCCCGGGACGCGGGCTCCCGACATTCAGAAAGATGCGCCCTACGATCTGGTCTTCGCCAATATCCTGCTCGGGCCGCTGACGCGGCTCGCCGTGCCGATCGCGCGGCTCGTGGCGCCGCAGGGCCGCGTCGTGCTGTCGGGACTGCTGACCAGCCACGCCAATGCCGCGCGCTCGATCTACGGCGCGCAGGGCCTCACCCTCGAACGCGCCGAACACCTGGAAGGCTGGACCACCCTCACCCTCAAACGCGGCCGGTAAGAAGAAAGCCGCTCCGGGCGGGGGACCGGAGCGGCTTTCGACCGAACTCAACGCGTGCGTCAAACGGCGGCGAATTACTCTTCGATCTTCGCCGTCGGAGCGATCAGGTGGCCGTAAAGCCGGATTTCGCGCTCCGCCTGCTTCATGCGAGCTTCCATCATGGCCTCGAGCGCGCGGCGGAAGAAGCCTTTGGCCGGGGCCTGGGTTTCGGTCGCGGCCACGGTCTTTGTGGCGGTCGGGGCATTTCCGTAGGTCAGGGCAACCATGTGTCTCTCCATCAAAACCGATTCGATCCCGGTATTGCGATGCAACATACTCCATTTCGCAGATGCGAATACCCCCGGGATTGCATGGAAGCCCTGACAAATCAGCGATTAAACCCTTGTTAACCGGTGACTTTTCGAGCATTGGCGCGCCAAAGAGTGTGCATCGCACAATATGTGCCGCCGGCTCGCCCCGGGCGCACGAAGCTTGCGGAAACACGCAGCGTCCGGCGCGAAAGTTTCATGCCCATGGCGGGCCCGGGGCGACTAGAGTGCCGCCATGTTCGAAGCCCGTTATCAGACGTTCGACGATGCCGCCGAAGGCGCCCACAGCGCCGCCCGCGTCGCCGCCCTCCGCACCGAGATCGCGCGCCGCGGCCTCACCGGCCTGCTGGTGCCCCGCGCCGACCGCCAGCAGAACGAATACCTGCCGGCGAGCGAGGAGCGCCTTGCCTGGCTGACCGGCTTCACCGGCTCGGCCGGCGCCGCCATCGTGCTCGCCGACAAGGCCGCGCTGTTCGTCGACGGCCGCTATACGCTGCAGGTGAAGTCGCAGACCGACACGAGCGTCTTCGCCATCGAGCACCTGGTGGACAACCCGCCGCCGGTCTGGCTGGAGCAGAACGTCAAGGCCGGCGACCGCATCGGTTACGATCCGTGGCTGCACACCGCCGACCAGGCCGAACGCTTCGCGCGCGCCTGCGCCAAGGCCGGCGCCACGTTGGCGGCGCTCGACGGCAACCCGATCGACGCGCTGTGGACCAACCGCCCCGCGCCGCCCAGCGCCGCCGTGACTTTGCGACCGCCGGCGCTGGCCGGCGAGAGCACCGCCGACAAGCTCGCCCGTATCCGCGACGAACTGACAAAGCTGCGCGCCGACGCGCTGATCGTCTCGGATCCGCAGAATGTCGACTGGACCTTCAACATCCGCGGCTCGGATGTCGCGCATACGCCGCTGGCGCTCGGCTTCGCGTCGATCCCGCGCGAGGGCCGCCCGCGCCTCTATGTCGATCCGGCCAAGCTCTCCAACGAAGTGCGCCACGCGCTGGAGGAATTCGCCGACGTTCACGCCACCGATGATCTGGCGCGCGACCTTGCTACGTTCAAGGACCGGTCCGTGCTGCTCGACCAGGGCAGCGCCGCCGACGCGCTGACGCGCATTGTCGCCGATAATGGCGGCCAGCCGACCCGCACCGCCGATCCGATCACCCTGATGAAGGCGGTGAAGAACAATGCCGAGATCGCCGGCACGCGCGCCGCGCATTTGCGCGACGGCGCGGCGATGACGCGCTTTCTGTGCTGGCTCGATCACGAAATGCCATCGGGCAAGCTCACCGAGATCGACGCGGTGAAGGCGCTGGAGTCGTTCCGCCGCGACACCGGCTTGCTGAAAGACGTGTCGTTTCCGTCGATCTCCGGCGCGGGGCCGAACGGCGCCATCGTGCACTACCGCGTCACCTCGGCGACCAACCGCGTCATCGGCCAGGACGAGATGTTCCTGATCGATTCCGGCGCGCAATACGAAGACGGCACCACCGATATCACCCGCACCGTGATCAACGGCGCGCCGACCGACGACATGCGCGACCGCTTCACGCGCGTGCTCAAGGGCCATATCGCCATCGCCGAAGCGGTGTTTCCGATCGGCACCACCGGCGCGCAGCTCGATCCCTTCGCGCGCGCGGCCTTGTGGCAGGCCGGCATCGACTTCGACCACGGCACCGGCCACGGCGTCGGCTCCTATCTGTCGGTGCATGAAGGCCCGGCGCGCATTTCCAAGCTCGGCCATGTGCCGCTCAGGCGCGGCATGATCCTGTCGAACGAGCCCGGCTATTACAAAACCGGCGCCTATGGCATTCGCATCGAGAACCTCGTGCTCGTCATCGCCGCGCCCTCGCCCGACGGCGCCGAGAAGCCGCTCAATGCGTTCGAGACCCTGAGCTTCGCGCCGATCGACCGGCGGCTGATCGACCCGCGCCTGCTCACCGCGCAGGAACTGCACTGGTTGAACAACTATCATGCCCGTGTGCGCGAGGCGGTGACGCCGCTCATCGATCCGGCGACGCAAAGCTGGCTCGAGCAGGCGACGCGGCCTATTTGAGTCGATGCATCGTTTTCAATTGTCAAACAGCCAATCATAGCCAACGCTCCGCCACCCCTGTTCTTTACGGCGCGGGTCACGCCGGCTTTCCCTTCCACCCCCGGCGACATGCCGAGGGAATGGAGCGCCGCGAGGCGCCCAACATGTGCACCTTGCGGTGCCGGCCCCTCCTTGCGATCGGAGAGAGCCTGCGCCCCGCGGCGCTCCATGGTGGCGATTTCTGTCCGCGGGGCCGTAACTTCCGGCGGCCGGTCAGCGATCGAGCCTCCTTGTGAGAGGACATCGACCTCCGGCAGGCTTTCGCCCGCCTTCACCGA
>JAFIGS010000016.1 GCA_017849615.1 Pseudolabrys sp.
GCTGGAAACCTGGCGCGGTTTGGACCGCCGGGAGGGGAAACCGCGCCGCATCTCCGACGCCCCGTCCCGGCCACCGCTCCCCGCCCCAGCATCTGAAGATGCTGTACAGACACCCCTCGTTAACAGGGGCGGGATAGGTGGGAATATAGGGCTAGGCGGAAGGCAAAGTCAATAGTCCTAGGAAATAATATTTTGAAAGCCGACATTCCGGAGGCCCGGAGGACGGAACCCGGACTCCAGCCGCGTGCTCATGCATCGCTGGATTCCGGTTCGCGCCTTCGGCGCGCCCCGGAATGACGGGATTCTCTCCACCCTCATGGTGAGGAGCGGCCGCAAGGCCGCGTCTCGAAGGATGGGACGGCCTCGTGGTTCGAGACGCGCTCCTTCGGAGCGCTCCTCACCATGAGGCCGGTCGAGGCTTCGCTCGCCGCGCTCGCGGCCGGGAATGACGAGGGTGCAGGGAAGGCAAGCGCAGAAAAACACGACCCCCGGCAGGGGAGCTACCGAGGGCCGTGTCTTGGTCGTTGTCACTTACGCTCGCGAGACGCAAAGACAACGCGGGAGCACTTCAATTTCGGGAGGTCGTTACGAGTGGGGATCTCCGGTTTCGAGGGCGTCTGGCCCCGCTTGGGCGGGGATGAGCGGCGGTTTCGCTAGAACGGCAGAATGACGTCCATGACCTGCTGGCCGTAACGGGGCTGCTGTACGTCGGTGATCTGGCCGCGGCCGCCATAGGCGATGCGGGCCTGGGCGATCTTGGTGGAGTCGATGGTGTTGTCGCTTTCGATATCCTCGGGGCGGACGACGCCGCCGACGATGAGTTCACGGATCTCGAAGTTGACGCGGATTTCCTGCTTGCCCTCGATGACCAGGTTGCCGTTCGGCAGCACCTGCATCACGACGCCGGCGACATTGGTGGACAGCGCTTCGGAACGATCGACCGAGCCCTTGCCTTCGCTCGACGCATTGGAGTCGGCGGTAAAGAGGCGGGTCGGCAGCACCGAATTGGTGATCGGCAGCTTGCTCTTGCCGAAGAAGTTTTCGACGCCGGAGTCTTCGTTGTTCGCTCTCGAGCGCTTGGTGTCGTTGGCGATGTTGGCCTTGTCGGTGATATTGACCTTCACCGTGAGAATGTCGCCGACCTGATGAGCGCGCTGGTCCTTGAAGAAGGCGCGCGAGCCGTTCCGCCAGAGCGAGTTCGGATTGTAGGTCGCGGGCTGCGCCGCCGGCATCGGCATTTGCACCGGCTTGTAGCCGGGGCGCGTCGCCGGATTGTCGATCTCGGAGAGCTTGGGCTGCTCGCCGATGTTCTTGAGCCGGTCGAACGCTGCGCAGCCGCTCAGCAGCGAGGTCGCGAGCGCCGCAAAGATGGCGTGGCGGGTCAAGGTCAATATCCTCATCTCAACAGACTTTCACTCGTGTTCATCAATTCAACTTGGCAGGCGAGGGCGGCATCGCCGTCGTCTGCGGCTTGTTCGTTTCAGCGTCCGGTCCGCGCGGTTGCCGGGAGGTTGGCGGCAAACCGCGGGGCCGTCGTCGACACCACCACGTGGCCTGGACCGGCCACCACGCCCTGCACAGTGCGTTTGGACTGCTCGTTGAGAACCGCGACGGTGTCGCCTTCGGCGCCGCTCTCGGTCGCCTTGCCGCGCAAGGTCAGCGTCAGCCCGGGCGCTTCGAATACGAGCGTCACCATCTGACCGCGCTGCACGATCTCGGGCCGCGTCAGATCGGCAGCGCGCAGCGCCTGGCCGGGGCGGATGACATTGCGCGCGGCGAGGCCGGCGGCGCGCTCGATGCCGACAATGGCGTCGCGTGCGACGTCGGCGCGCGGGCGGCGCTCGACCACCAGATCGGAAGCTTTCAGCACGGTGCCGCGATCGATCGAATTGACCACCGTCACCGTTTCGACGGTGGCGAAGGCGCGGCCGGACAGGCGCAGCACCGCATGCTGCGTCGCGCCGGTGGGGATTTCCAGTGCGGCGTCGAAGCGGCCGTTGCGCGCATCCCAGGACAGGCGGGCGATGGCGACATCGCCGCGCGAGGACGGATCGACCTGGATGGCGCGCGGCTCACGATCGAACACCACCGTTATGTCGGCAGCCGGGCCGGCGTTGAAGCGGCTCGACACCGCGGCGGCGAGGGTGCGCTCGATCTCGGCCATCGGGATTTCGCGGCTGGCGCGGGTCACGGTGATTTCGCTGGCGCCGCCGGTATCGAAGCCGATCAGCGCGTGCGGGCGCACGGCTTCGATCACCGTGCTGACCGGCACGGTGCCGGTGGTGCCGAGATCGGGCGCGCGGAAGATCGCCACATCGGCGACGATGCCGGCATTCTCGATCAGGTCGCCGATGCGCACGAGGCTCGAATTGACGGTGACACTGGACTTGAGCAGCGGGCGCGCCGGCTCGGTTGTCTGCGCCGAAGCGGCGGCTATGCCGAAGGTCAGCGTGACGGCAGCGATGCGAAGGGCGTTGGCGATCATGTCTGGACCTCAGCGCATCAGGTTGGAGGTGGCCGACAGCATCTGGTCGGCGGCGGAGATCACCTTGGCGTTCATTTCGTAGGCGCGCTGCGCGGCGATGAGATCGGAGATTTCGCTCACCGCTTCGACATTGGCCTGTTCGAGATTGCCCTGCTGCAGGTCGCCGAAGCCATTGAGCTGCGGCGTGCCGTTCTGCGGCGCGCCGGAGGCCGGCGTTTCCAGATACAGGTTGTCGCCGATGCCCTTGAGACCGGCCTTGTTGATGAACATCGACAGTTCGATCTGGCCGACCTGGTTCTGCGTGGTCTGGCCGGGCAGCGACACCAGCACCTGTCCCTGGGCGTTAATGGTTACGCCGGTGGCGTTCTGCGGGATCGTGATGCCCGGCTGGATCAGATTGCCGTTGGCGGTCACGATGCGGCCCTGATGATCGAGTTCGAACGAGCCGTCGCGGGTGTAGGCGGTGGTGCCGTCCGGCATCGTGACCTTGAAGAAGCCTTCGCCGCGAATGGCGACATCGTAGTCCTTGCCGGTCTGCGCCATCGTGCCCTGCGTCATGATGCGGGGCGTGCCGACCGTCTTGACGCCTGAGCCGAGTTCGATGCCGGCGGGCAGGATATTGCCCTGCGACGAGGTCTGCGCGCCGACGCGGCTGACGTGCTCGTAGAGCAGATCCTGGAATTCGGCGCGCTGCCGCTTGTAGGCGGTGGTGCGCATGTTGGCGATATTGTTGGAGATGACCTGAACGTTGAGTTCCTGGGCCATCATGCCGGTCGCGGCGGTGTGCAGGGCGCGCATGGTCTAATCTCCTCAGGCCGGAACTTCGGCGAGCTTGTCGATCGCGGTTTTGCGCATATCGCTCTGCTGCTGCAGCATGTTCGCGACCTGGGTATAGGTGCGCGTGATCTCGATCATGCGGGTCATCTCGACGACCGAACGCACGTTCGACTTCTCGATCGAGCCCTGCTCGAACTTGGATTGCGTGTCCGCCACGACGTTGGCGCCGTTGCCCAGCGAGAAGGTGCCGAGGCCGGCCTTCTGCAGCAAAGCGGGATTGTCGATGCCGACCATGCGCAGCTTGCCGCGCTGGGCTTCCTGGCCCGGCGTGCCGGCGACCGCGACGCTGACGGTGCCGTCACCGCTGATCTTGATCTGGATGTCGTTCGGCTGGAACTGTATCGGGCCGTTCTCGCCGAGCACGGGATGGCCTTCGGAGGTGACGAGCTGCCCGGTGTTGTTGATGAGGAAGCCGCCGTTGCGGGTGTAGCGCTCGCCGGCGGGCGTCTGCACGGCGAAGAAGCCCTTGCCGTTGATCGCGACGTCGGTCGGGTTGCCGGTGCGCTCCATCGTGCCCTGGCTGAAGTCGATCCAGGTGGCGCGGTCGCGCACGAACGAGACCTGACGGTCGTGGTTCGTCATCTTGTCGGACCGGGCGACCCGGCCGATGAATTCCTCGAACACCGTGCCATCGGCCTTGAAGCCGGAGGTGTTCACATTGGCGATGTTGTTCGCCACGACGTCGAGCTCGCGCTTCAGCGCGACCTGACGCGATAGTCCGACCAGCAGGCTGTTCTGCATCGGTCATCTCCCCTTGATCCCGCCGGCGCCTGCCCTCCCGAGGCCGGTGCCGCCGTGTGGTGAAAGACTGGCTCTCCCAAGCCGGCCTCTCGGGGAGAAAGGATTGCAGGCGCCGTGCCAAGTGCAAAAATCCAGGTATTTCAGTAGTTTAAGGAATTATCAGTCATACATCGCAAGGCAAAAAACACCATAACGGCCGATATGACCCGGCAATTCTTGCCGCTTCGGGAACCCGGGAAAGGAACTGTTAACCATACCGCCCCTAACGTGGCGCATCTGCCACGTACATGGCGGTCAGGGGGCGGCTTGCGGGCGACGAGACGGCGCGCCGGCCGGCGCGGCGCGCATTGCTCGAAAATTTGTTGGGGAACAGGGGTCGTTGATGGCCAAGGCGAAGTCTGAAGCGGAACCGGAAGTCGAGGCCGAAGGCGAACAGGCTCCCAAGAAGAGCAGGCTGCCGTCCAGGAAGGTGATGATCATTGCCGCGGTGGCGCTGCTGGTCGTCGGTGGCGGCGGTTTTGGCGCCATGAAGATGATGGGCGGCAAGGACAAGCACGAAGAGCCCAAGAAGGAAGTGGTCAAGCCCGCGACCTTCGTCGATCTGCCGGATGTGCTGGTCAACCTCGCCAATTCGGGCGGCGATCGCACCCAGTATCTCAAGGTGAAGGTCGTGCTGGAAATTCCGGATCCCGAACTGGTTCCGAAGATCCAGCCGCTGATGCCGCGGGTGATGGACGCCTTCCAGACCTATCTGCGCGAATTGCGGCCGACCGATCTCGACGGCTCGGCGGGCCTCTACCGTCTCAAGGAAGAGCTGACGCGCCGCGTCAATGTCGCGGTCGCTCCCAACAAGGTGACCGCGGTTCTGTTCAAGGAAATCGTCGTCCAGTAGCGCCGGGGCGCAGGGACGAACGCACGACGAAATAACCGGACGCAAAGACGAGCATGGCGGGCAAGGACCAGATCGACCAGGAAGCGCTGGCGGCGGAGTGGGGCGTTGCGCTCGAAGCCGAGGGCGGCGGCGCGGCCGCGGCGGCGGCGCCGGCGAGCAGCGTCGATCAGGCCGCCGCGCAATGGGCGGCGATGGTCGACGAAACCGCTTCCTTCCAGCCCAGCAGCAAGGGCGGCGCCGAGCGCATCCTCAATCAGGAGGAAATCGACAATCTGCTCGGCTTCAGCCTGGCGGATGTGACGCTCAACGACAATTCCGGCATCCGCTCCATCATCGACTCGGCGATGGTCTCTTACGAGCGCCTGCCGATGCTCGAAATCGTTTTCGACCGCCTGGTGCGGCTGATGACGACCAGTTTGCGCAATTTCACCTCGGACAACGTCGAAGTTTCGCTCGACCGCATCACCTCGGTGCGTTTCGGCGACTATCTCAACTCGATCCCGCTGCCGGCCATTCTCGCCGTGTTCAAGGCCGAGGAATGGGACAATTTCGGCCTCGCCACCGTCAATTCGAGCCTCATCTATTCGATGATCGACGTGCTGCTCGGCGGCCGCCGCGGCCAGAGCTCGGTGCGCGTCGAAGGCCGGCCCTATACGACGATCGAAACGAGCCTCGTCAAGCGCATGATCGAGGTCGTTCTCGCCGATGCCGAGCTCGCCTTCAAGCCGCTCTCGCCGGTGAAATTCAATATCGATCGGCTCGAGACCAATCCGCGCTTCGCCGCGATCTCGCGCCCGGCCAATGCCGCGATCCTGGTGCGCCTGCGCATCGACATGGAAGACCGCGGCGGCAACATCGAGCTGCTGCTGCCCTATGCGACCATCGAACCGATCCGCGCCACGCTTCTCCAGATGTTCATGGGCGAGAAGTTCGGTCGCGACCAGATCTGGGAAGGCCATCTGGCGACCGAGATCGGCCAGGCCGCCATCGGCGTCGATGCCGTGCTCTATGAAGAGAATTTGCCGTTGCGCAAGATGATGCAGCTCAATGTCGGCGACACGCTGATGCTCGAACTCAAGCCCGACGCGCTGGTCAAATTGCGCTGTGGCGACATTACCTTGACCGAAGGGCGCATGGGCAAGGTCGGCGATCGCATCGCCGTGCGGGTCACCAAAAATCTGCGCAAGCCGCGCACCACCTTCGCGATGTTCGAGAAAGCGGACGAGAAAATCCGCATGGAGACGCAGTGATGTTCCAATACGGCTATCTCATCGAAAGCCTGGTATCCGTCCTGCTGCTGATGACGATTCTCTACTGCGTGCGGCTCAACAAGCAGATCCGCCTGCTCAAGGCCGACGAGCAATCGCTGCGCGCAACCATTGCTGAGCTGATTACCGCCACAGAGATCGCCGAGCGCGCCATTGGCGGCCTCAAGGCGACCATGCGCGAAGGCGAACAGACGCTCGGCGAGCGCATCAAGCGCACCGAGGCGCTTGCGGCCGATCTCGGCCAGCAACTGAACGCCGGCGAGCAACTCCTGACGCGGCTGGTGCGCATCACCGAGGCCGGCCGCCCCGACGCGACGCCGGCGGCGCCGGCCGTGCCGCGCGCGCAGGCGCTCGCCGCCGCGGCGCAGGCCTTGGCCGAGCGACAGATGGCGCGGCTCAAGATGGCCGGCGAAGGCAACGGGCTGGCGGCATGATCAGGCTGGGGCGCGAATTCCGTCTTATTCCGATCGTCCTTCTGGCGACGATCTGCCTGCTTGGGCTGAAGGTGACGGGGCTCGTGTTCGACGGCGGCTATACGTTGGGCGAGAAGCTCAGCCAGCGCGGCAAGCCGCCCGGCATGACGGTGACCTCCGGCGAATCCGTGCCGGACTATCCACGCATCGTTGTGGCGGGCGAACCGGTGCAGCCCGAAGCGCCGGCGGCAAATTCGTCGAGCCCGTGGGCCAAGGAGATGTTCAATTTCGGCGGCGGCCGCGCGCGAGAGCCCGAGGTCACCGGGTCGGTCGCTGATCGCACCGCGACCTTGCCGAAGATCGGCGCGGCGTCGGCCGACAGTGACATCGTCACCGGTTCCTCCGGCGGCAGCAAGCCCGCGGCGCCGGCCGGCCAGGCCCCGTCCGAGCCGCTCAAGTCCACCGAACAACCTCCGGCGCCGACCAAACTCGAGGTCGGCGGCGATGCGCAGCCCATGGCGCCCGGCAGGATCAACTCGCCGGCCGAGCGCGCGCTGCTCGGCCGTTTGCAGGATCGCCGCGAGACGCTCGACAACCGCAACAAAGAACTCGACATGCGCGAGAGCCTGATCAAGGCGGCGGAGAAGCGGCTCGAAGCCAAGGTCGGCGAAATGAAAGACATCGAGACGCGTATCAAGACAGCGACCGATGCTCGCGACAAGGAGGAGAAGGAGCGCCTCAAGGGTCTCGTCGCCATGTACGAGAACATGAAGCCGAAGGATGCGGCGCGCATCTTCGACCGTCTCGACCTCAAAGTGCTTGTCGATCTGTCGACCGCGATGAAGCCGATCACCATGTCGGCGGTGCTTGCCCAGATGACGCCTGAGACCGCCGAGCGTCTGACGGTCGAACTGGCCACGCGGGCGAACGCCCCCAAGACGCAGGGCGCCGGCGAATTGCCGAAGATCGAAGGCCAGCCGGGCCGGCTGTGACGCCTTGTCCGGTGTCCCGGTGCCCTTTGGGGTGTGTTTTACCGCAACAGTTAATCCGTCGTTAAACGCGGGTCCGTAAGGTCTTTCGGACACATTTGCGCGAAAGATCGTATGAAGTCTCGTCCTGCCGGCAAGTCCACCGCGATGGCGCGGGCGCTCAACGCAGCGCGCGCGGCGCTGGCGCTTGTCGTGATCGGCGCCGCGGGAGCGGCCGCCGCGGCCGAGCCGGTCAAGGGCGACGTCAAGGCGGAGGCCGAGGCCGGCTACGGCCGTCTGATCTTCAAGTTCGAGGATCCGGTCGACGCCAGGGTCCGCGTCGCGGGCGCCATCCTCGTCATTGAATTCAAAGAGCCGGTGGCCGTTGCGGTCGATCGTATCAGCGGTCGCATGCGTGACTATGTCAGCGCGGCCCGCGTCGACCCGGACGGCAAGGCGGTGCGCATCGCGCTGGCTGGAAAATTCCGCATCAACTCGATTCCCGCGGCCGAGCGGCTTTTCATCGACCTGCTGCCGGAACCGTGGGTCGGCATGCTGCCGGGCCTGCCGCAGGATGTGGTGGATGAGTTGGCCACGCGCGCTCGCGCCGCCGAACTCGCCGCGCGCAAGAAGCGGACCGCCGAGCAGGCGGCGGCGCTCCCCGCGGTGCGGGTGAAAGTGGTCAAGCTGCCGACCTTCATGCGTTACGTTTTCGATCTGCCGCAAGGCAACGACGTCACGCCCGAACTGTCCGATGGCAAATTCAAGCTGCATTTCAGCAAGCCGGCGAAATGGGATTTGGCCGATGTGGCGGCGACCCTGCCGTCCACCGTCTCCGCGGTGAGGCCGGAAGCCGAGTTCGACTCGATCGGCGTCATCTTCACGCTCAACGGCGCCCCGGAGACGCGCTCGTTCCGCGAAGACAAGAGTTTCGTCGTCGATATCGGACTTGGCGCCGATGTGGCGCCGCAGGCGGCCGCGATGCCGGCGTTGCCATCGGTGGCCGCGTCCGGCGTGCAGATCGCGCCGCCGGAGACTGTGCCGGCCAGCGAGGCTGGCCCCGAGACGGCGCCGCCCCTGAAAGACATGCCGGTGCTGAAGGATGCGCCGGCGCCGAAACCGGACGCGAAAGCCGAGCCTGCCGCCGCGCCGACACGCGAGGCGGCGAAGCCGGACGTCAAACCGGCCGAGACCAAGCCCGTTGAGACGAAGCCGGCTGTCGCCGAAGTGCCGCGTGCCCCGGAGCCGATCAAGGCACAGCTCGCACTGGAAGCGGCGCCGAAGCCGCAAGCGGCTGCTGCCAAGGCCGAGAGCGCGATGCAGGCCATTGCTTCCGCCTCGAGCGATAATATGCGCATCAGTCTGCCGTTCGCGGCTCCGACGCCGGCGGCGATGTTCAAGCGCGGCGACTCGCTGTGGCTGGTATTCGACAGCAACAAGCCGATCGACGTGTCGCAGCTTGCGCGCGACTTCGGGCATATTGTTCGCCAGGCCGACTACCAGAGCGGCGGCCGCGCCGACGGCGTCGTGCGGCTGCGCCTCACGCGGCCGATGCTGGCGAGCCTCGAGGCCGACGACAATGGCTGGGTGCTAAAGGTCGGCGACACCGTCGCGACACCGCCGCAGGCGCTGCCGATGTCGCGGCTGATCAACGGCAGCAAGCGTGGCATCGTAGTGCCGCTCGAGCAGGCCGGAACGCTGCATTATCTGACCGACCCCGATCTCGGCACGCGGATGATGGCAATCACCGCGCTGGCGCCGGCGCGCGGCTTGATGCGACCCCAGAATTTCGTCGAGCTGCGTGTCCTGCAATCCATGCACGGCGTCGCTCTCGAGCCGCTGGCCGACGACATCACCGCCGACGTCACTGCCGATCAGGTGACGATCTCGCGGCCGGGCGGCCTGACCTTGTCGGCGGAAAGCCTCGTACAGCAGCAGCAGATGTCGCCGACTCTGCGCGACGGCTCGATCGATCCGGAGACGTGGGAAGCGGATCGCCAGGCACCGTTCGAAGCACGGCAGTCGGCGCTGATCGCCGGCGCGGCGGCGGCCGGCGAGGGCACCAAGCGCGCTGCGCGCTATGACCTTGCACGCTTCTATCTGGCCAATGGAATGGGCGCCGAAGCCAAGGCCGTGCTCAGCGTGGCGCTGGACGACAAGGCCAATGGCGGCGACGAAGTGACAGGCTCGATCCTGCGCGCGCTGGCGAACGTCATGATGTATCGGCCGGAAGACGCGCTGAAGGATCTTTCCAGCCCGGATATCGGCGATCGGAAGGAAGCGCCGATCTGGCGCGCCATGGCGCAATCGCGGCTCGGCCGCTGGCCGGAGGCGCACGCGGCATTCAAGCCGCTCGACAAGCCGATCGCGGCGCTGCCAACCGGTCTGCAGCGTATGGCCTTGCTCGATCGCATCCGCACCGGCATCGAGGTCAAGGATTTCGATGCCGCCGCGCGCTTGGTCAATGACCTGGATACCGTTGGCGTGCCGGACGAAGTCACAGCGTCGGTTGCGGTGCTGCGCGGCCGCCTGGCCGAAAATCTTGGCCGTCAGGACGAAGCGCTCAAGGAGTACCGGGCGGCGGTGATGTCGTCCGATCGCCGTGCCGGCGCGCAGGCGAGGCTGCGAGAGATCGAGTTGATGTCGAAGAGCGGCGCGATGCCGCGCAACGAGATGATTCACGAACTCGAAATCCTGACCACGGTGTGGCGCGGTGACGAGACCGAGACGCAAGGGCTGCAGCTGCTCGCTCATCTCTATACCGGCGACGGCCGCTATCGCGACGCGTTCCACGTCATGCGCGCCGCGCTGCTGGCGCACCCCAACGCCGACGAGACCCGCAAGATCCAGGACGAGGCCGCCAAGACTTTCGATGCACTGTTCCTCGGCGGCAAGGGCGACGGGCTGCCGCCGATCGAGGCCCTGGCGCTGTTCTACGACTACCGCGAACTGACGCCGGTCGGGCGGCGCGGCGACGAGATGATCCGCCGGCTCGCTGAGCGTCTGGTCGCGGTCGATCTGCTCGACCAGGCGGCCGACTTGCTGCAGCATCAGGTCGATCATCGGTTGCAGGGTGCGGCGCGCGCGATTGTCGCGACCCGGCTGGCGACCATCTATCTGATGAACCGCAAGCCCGACCACGCGCTCGCCACGTTGCAGCGGACGCGGTCATCGGAGTTGTCGAACGAATTGCGCGACCAGCGCCTGCTGCTCGAGGCGCGAGCGCTGTCGGATGTCGGCCGTAATGACGTCGCGCTCGAGGTGATCGCCAATCTCAAAGGACGCGAGGCGCTCCGCCTGCGTGCCGATGTTGAATGGGCGGCCAAACACTGGCGTGTCGCGGCCGAACAGATCGAACTGATGCTCGGCGAGCGCTGGAAGGACTTCCGGCCGCTCAGCGATTCCGAGCGCATGGACGTGTTGCGCGCCGCCATCGCCTACACCTTGAGCGACGAGGGCATCGGCCTGTCGCGGCTGCGCGAGAAATACGCGGCCAAGATGGCCGGCACGCCGGACAGCCGCGCCTTCGATGTCGTGGGCGCGCCGATCGGTTCCGACTCCGCCGAATTTCAGTCGGTGGCGCGCCGCATCGCCAATACCGACACGCTCGACGCTTTCCTGCGCGATCTCAACGAGCGCTACGGCGCCGAATCCTCGAAGCTGCCGCAGGCCCGCAATGGCGCCATGCCGCCTGCGAGCGAAGCACGAAATGACCGGCGCGCCGATCCGGCGCCGACCGGCTCGATCCGCCCGCGCGCGGCGACGTTCCGCGATCAGCCGAAGCGGTGAGGGGAGCGCGGACGGCGCCTAACCCCCGTAGCTCTGGATCAACGATCCCGCGACCAGCGACCAGCCGTCGACCAGCACGAAAAAGATCAGCTTGAACGGCAGGGACACCACGACCGGGGGCAGCATCATCATGCCCATGGACATCAGCACCGAGGCGACGACGAGGTCGATGATCAGGAATGGGATAAATAAAAGAAAGCCGATCTCGAAGGCCCGTTTCAATTCCGAGATCATGAAGGCCGGGATCAGGATGCGCAGCGACAATTGATCGGGGCTGGCCGGCGGCGGCTCGCGCGTCATGTCGATGAACAGTTTGAGGTCCTTGTCGCGCACATGCTTCTGCATGAAGGCGCGCAACGGCACCGAGCCGCGCTCGAAAGCCTGCTCGGCGGTGATCTCGTTGGCGACCAGCGGGCGGATGGCGCTGTCGTAGGCCGTCTGCAGTGTCGGCGCCATGATGAAGGCAGTGAGGAAGAGCGCGAGCGCCACCAGCACCGAGTTCGGGGGGGCGGTCGCGGTGCCCATCGCGGTGCGCAGCAGCGACAGCACGACGACGATGCGCGTGAACGACGTCATCATCACCAGGATCGACGGCGCCAGCGACAACACCGTCAACAACGCAATCATCTGGATGACGCGTTCGGTCAGCCCGGCATTGCCGGGCCCGCCGAAATTGATGCTGACGTCCTGGGCGGCCGCCGGGGCCGCGAGCAGGAGGAGCGTTCCTGATACTCCAACCGCCACCGTCAGAAGTTGACGAACCCGGCGGTCGGAACGGCCCCTCAAGTCTTACCCGGAGGACGGCCGAGCAGGCTGGCCATCTCCTGTTCAAGGCTGTCGTAGACAGACTTGCCGGCGGGCGCCGCCGGGCGGGATGATTGCGGAGCGGGCCGCTCGATGCGTGGTTCCTGACGGCCGCCGCGCGGCGGCTCAATGGCTGGCTCGGGCCAGCCGTCATCCGCCGGCTTGGCTGCCGGGGCTGTCTCGATGCGCGGATCGACCCGCAGCTTGTAGTCGCGGCGCGGCACTTCGACCGGTTTCGGCGCGGCCGGCACGGCGAGCGGATCGGTCACGGGGGCGCGGCTTTCGGACGGGGCGCGGCGCAGCGCGGCTTCGAGTTGATGCGCCATGTCGGCCAGGTTCTGGTCGGTCTGCGGCGCCTCGCCTGGCTCATGATCCATCGCCACCGGCGGGGCGACGGGCGGGGCCACAGGCTGCGGCGCAGCGGCGCGCGGCGGCTCGACCCGGATCGGCGCGACTTCGGGTGGCGGTGCGATGCGGCTGGAGAGTTCGGCCGCGAGCCCGCTCAGGCTGGATTCGGATGTGGCCGGCCGCGGGCGGGCACCGGGCTCCGGTGCATGCCACGGTTCTTCGGTGGCCGGCTGGCGATAAGGCCGCGGTGCCGGCAGTGGCGCGGTTTCGCTGACCGGCTGCAGCGGGAATGTGTCGGTTGCGGGAGCGGTGCGCATTGCCGGCTCGGCGGGACGGCCGTTCGGCTCCGGCGCACGCGGCGCGGCGGGAGCGGCGCGCACGATATTCTGTTCGACGACGACATCGGTCGGGCCGCCGATCATCATCAGATGCTCGACATTGTCGCGGCGGATGAGCACGAGGCGGCGACGAGCATCGACGGTCGCCGCATCGATCACCGCAAGACGGGGCTGGCGGCCGCGCGCGCCGGCACCGCCAAGCCGGTCGGCCGCGAAGCGGCGCACCACCCAGGCCGTCAGCGCTATCAGCGCCAGGACCGCCGCAAAGGCGATGAAGAACTTTAACGCGGTAGGCATTTCCGCGCCGAAAAGGTCGAACATCGCAGCGCTCCGTGAACCAGTTGAACCCAACGCAACAGAATCAGACGAATAGTTAACGGCAGTAGGCACGATTTGCCGGACGGGCCGCCATTGAAATCTTAACAAAATGCCGGCGGTTTGGCACCGGGCGGGGAAAAGCCAACCGCCCCATATGGTTAACGCCGCGCCTTTGGCGCGGTCAGAAACCGGCCCCGTTTACCACCTGTTAACCATAGGCCCGGCAAAGTCTGCCTAGTTGGCTTCGTGTCGCGAAGCAAGCCGGCGATTCCCTAACCGGCGGTTTCCAGCGCGAAAGAGGGCCTCATGGCGATCACCGATGTTCCCATCCTGTCGATGCTGCGGACCAAGATGTCATGGGCGCAGGAGCGGCAGAAGGTGCTCGCCCAGAACGTCGCCAATTCCGACACGCCGAATTACCGCGGCAGGGATCTGGTGGCGCCGAAGTTCGACGACGCCGTGTCCAGCGCGGTGCGGCCGGTCGATCAGGTGACGCTGGCGGCAACGGCGCCGGGGCACATCGGGGGCTCGCTGGGCGGCGCCACGCGCTACGGCACCGCGAGAGGCGGCTACGAGGTCAGGCCGACCGGCAACTCCGTCAATCTCGAAGACGAGATGATGAAGGTCTCGAACAACCAGATGGAGTACCAGGCGGCGACCGCGCTCTACACGCGCAGCCTCACGCTTCTCAAAGTGGCGCTCGGCAAACGCTGAGGCGGCGCGGCGAACGGAGATTGAACGATGGACTTCATGAAGACCATGGCGATCGCGGCGTCCGGCCTCAAGGCGCAGTCCGGCCGCATGCGTGTCATTTCGGAAAACATCGCCAACGCCGACTCGGTGCCGAACGCGCCGGGCGCCGATCCGTACCGGCGCAAGATTCCGACCTTCAAGACCGAGCTCGACCGCTCTCTCGACGCCCGCGTCGTGGAGCTCGGCCGCGTCGCCACGGACAAAAGCGACTTCCGTCTCAAATACGAGCCGGGTCATCCCGCGGCCGATGCCAACGGGAACGTCAAATATCCGAACGTGAACTCGCTCGTCGAAATGACCGACATGCGTGAAGCGCAGCGTTCCTACGAAGCCAATGTCAACATCATCAGTGCCACGCGCCGGATGATCCAGCGCACCCTCGACATCCTCAAAGCCTGAAGCCGCCGGTCCCGCGCAGGCGGGATCGACGCGGCGCCCCGAAAGGATAAATCCTCATGGCCAGCCCGATTTCAGCCGCAGGCGCCTATGCCAACATGGCGCGCATCGCCAGCGATCCGTCTTCGGCGGTCGGCGGCATTGGCGCCGCCCAGGCGAAGGGCGACAGCAGCTTCGCCTCGGTGCTCAAGGACGCCATCGGCGCGGTGCAGGAGACCGGCCAGAAGTCCGATGCGCTGTCGCAGCAGATGGTGAAAGGCCAGTCCAACATGGTCGACGTCGTTACCGCCGTGGCTGAAACCGAGGTGGCGATCGACGCCGTGGTCGCCGTGCGCGACAAGGTGATCGCCGCCTATGAAGAAATCATGCGGATGCCGATCTGAGTCTGAGGCCGTCATGCCCGCGCAGGCGGGCATCCAGTAACCGAGTGCGTCGAACGTTTGGCGGGTCCGGTAGCGGCCCGCGTTTACTGGATCCCCGCTTTCGCGGGGATGACACGGAGAGTGAAATGACCGGCCCGGAAGTTCTCGATGTGGCGCGCGACGCCATATATACCCTGATCGTCGTTTCGGCGCCGGTGATGCTGGTGGGACTGACCGTCGGCGTGGGCATCTCGCTGCTGCAGGCGCTGACGCAGATCCAGGAAATGACATTGGCTTTCGTGCCGAAGATCCTGGCGATTTTCGTCTCTTTGTTGATAGCGCTGCCATTCATGGCCGAGAAGCTGCACGCCGAAATGCTGCGTATCGCGTCGCGAATCGTGACAGGGTGACGCGGGCGCCGGACGGCGCTCGATTCGCCGTCGGAATTCCCGCTCGCGCGGGAGCGATCGGAGCTTGCCTTTCGGCCTGAGCATCGATGCAGATCAACATTTCCTTCCTGCCGGTCCTGGCGGCGGCGTTCATGCTGACCTTCGCCCGCATCGGCACGATGGTGATGCTGATGCCGGGCATCGGCGAGAGCAATATGCCCGCCCGGGTGAGGCTCACAATTGCACTGGCGTTGACGGTGGTGATCATGCCGCTTCACCAGAACGCCTATAACGTCAATCTGGGCAGCTTCGGCCCGGTATTGCTGCTGCTGTTTCAGGAAATCATCGTGGGCGCCGTGCTGGGTCTGACCGCAAGGCTCACCATCTCGGCGCTGCAAACCGCCGGCGCCATCGTCGCCCAGCAACTGGGGCTCGGTTTCGCCATGGCGGTCGATCCGACCCAGAACCAGCAGGGCGTCGTGGTCGGCAATTTTCTCGCTGTCGTCGGCGTGGCGATGATTTTCGCGACCGACCTGCATCATCTGGTCATTGCCGCGCTCAACGATTCCTATCTGATCTTCGCGCCGGGCGAGATGCCGCTCACGGGCGATGTCGCGCAGCACTTTACCCACGTGGTCGCCACGTCATTCCGCATCGCCATTCAGTTGTCGGCGCCGTTTCTGGTGTTCGGTCTGATTTTCAACCTCGGCCTGGGCATTCTTGCCCGTCTGATGCCTCAGATGCAGGTGTTCTTCATCGGCTTGCCGCTGTCGATCCTGCTCGGCTTCCTGCTGCTGCTGCTGGTGCTCGCCGCCATGATGGGCACGTTCACCGGCTACGTCGAGAATGTGCTTCTCGACCTTGCGCCGCGCCGGTGACGGGGTAGCGCATGGCAGAGGAACCCGATCTAGAGGATAAAACAGAAGATCCTTCGCAAAAGCGCCTCGACGATGCGTTCGAGAAGGGCAATGTCGTCAAGAGCCAGGAGGTCAATACCTGGTTCATGATCGCCGGCGCGACATTGGTGCTGATGATGTTCTCCGGCGGCCTGGGGCAGGGCCTCACCACCATCATGCGCGGCCTGATCGCCAATTCATCGGGCATCACCATGGACGGCCCGGCGTTACCGCGGCTGTTCGAGAAGATCGGTGTCGAGCTGCTGGCTGTGCTGGCCGTGCCGCTTCTTATTCTGATGCTGGCGGCGCTGGCCGGCAACATGATCCAGCATCGCCTGATCTGGTCCACCGAATCGTTGGCGCCGAAATTTTCGAAGATCTCGCCTCTCGCCGGCATAAAACGATTGTTCTCGAAGCAGTCGCTGGCCAATTTTCTGAAAGGCCTGGTCAAGCTCGGCATCATCGGCACCGTGATGGTGGTGCTGCTATGGCCGGACCGCGACCGCATGGAAGGCCTGGTCACGATGGATCCGGCGGCGCTGCTGCCGTTCACCTCGACGCTTGCGCTGAAAGTCATGGGCGCGGTGGTCGCGCTGCTCGCGGTCGTCGCCGCCCTGGACTTCCTGTTCCAGTACCGCACCTGGTACGGCAAACTGAAAATGTCGTTGCAGGAGCTGAAGGACGAATACAAGCAGACCCAGGGCGATCCGTTCATCAAGGGCAAGCTCAAGCAGATCCGGCAGATGCGCTCGAAGCAGCGCATGTCGGCGGCGGTGCCGAAGGCCTCGGTCATCATCACCAACCCGACGCACTACGCCGTCGCCCTGCAATACGAGCGCGGCATGGATGCGCCGCTCTGCGTCGCCAAGGGCGTCGATGCCATGGCCCTGCAGATCCGAAAGATCGCCACCGAGCACGATGTCCCGATCGTCGAAAATCCGCCGCTGGCCCGGGCGCTGCATGCCACCGTCGAGGTCGATGAGGCCATTCCGGCTGAGCACTACAAGGCGGTGGCCGAGGTCATCGGCTACGTCATGAAGTTGAAGCGGGCCATCCATCATTAAAAGTGTTTCCGGGCGAAGCGAAGGCCGGACCGCCCGCCCGGATGCTCACCCCGCCACGGGGCTTCCGGAACCGGGCGAAAACGGCGCATAAGGTCCCTCAAAAACAGGGATTTCCGGCCGGCGGCTCTTGCGCGAAGCAGCTTCGATAAGGCACTTGGTTAGTCATGAACGCCGAGCGACCGAATGAGCCCCGCTCCGCCCCGCGCGATGGGCAGGGTAGACGGCAAGCCTTCGACAAGAGCCAGAGCGCGCCGCGCTCGGGGTCGGTCGGCATGGTGTTGCTGGTCGCATTGCTGCTGGTCGGCACCGCCGGCGGCCTCATCTACATCGGCCCGGCCCACGCCGAGACCTATATCCTCGCACTGCTCTCGGTGCTCGGCACCATCGGCGTGTTCGCGTTGTTCGCGCTGGCCTCCGGCATCATGCGGCTGTCCAGCCGCGAGCAGAGCAATCCGCTGCTCAAGTCGGTGATCGATCAGGGGTTCGACGGTATCGTCGTGACCGATCAGACGGGCCGCGTGTTCTATGCCAACGCCACCTACCTCGATCTGATCGGCGCGGTCGACGACAATGACGTGCGCCCGATCGAGCGCGTTTTCATCGGCGACCCGGAAGTGTCGGAAGCCATCTACCGCCTGCTCAAGGCGTCGCGCGAGGGCCGCCGTCTGCAGGAGGAGGTGCGCATTGCGGGTGCCTCCGGCGAAGCGGCGCGCTGGCTGCGGATGCGCGTGCGCCCGCTCGGCGAATCGCGCCGGGACGCCAAGTTCGCGGTCTGGTCGATCGCTGACGTGACGCGGGAGCGCGAGCGTCAGGAAAACGTCTTTCAGGAATTGCAGCACGCCATCGACTATCTCGATCACGCGCCGGCCGGCTTCTTCTCGGTCGATCCGCGCGGCGACATCGTCTATCTCAACGCCACTCTCGCGGCCTGGCTTGATCAGGATCTCGCCCAGGTCGCGGTCGGCTCGCTCAAGCTCACCGACATGGTCGCGGGCGAGGGGGCGGCGCTGCTGGCTACGCGGAGCGGTGCGCCGGGTGACGTGAAGACGGAAGTGCTCGATCTCGACCTGCGCACCCGCACCGGCAAGCCGCTGCCGGTCCGGCTGTTTCACAAGGTGGCTTACGGCGCTGACGGTGCGCCGGGCGTTTCTCGCACCCTGGTGCTCAACCGCGGCAAGGACAGCGGCGAGGACGCGCAGCGCGACGCGGAAGTGCGTTTCATGCGCTTCTTCCAGAACACGCCGATGGCGATCGCGACGGTCGATCGCTCGGGCCGTATCGCCCGCACCAATGCGCGTTTCGCCGCCGCCTTCGACGGCATGACCGGCGACAGCCGCTCGATCCTGTCGGTGGTGAACGAGCGCGACCGCGGCGCGCTCGAAGCCGCGATCAAACGCGCCGCCGGCGGCCAGGGCGAAATCCCGCCGGTGGATGCGCAACTTGCCGGCGGGAACGAGCGCTGGGCCAATTTCTTCGTGTTGGCGGTCGACGACAAGGACTCCGAGGGCGAAGCCGCCATCGTCTATGCGCTGGAGACCACGGCGCAGCGCACGCTTGAGAACAAGGTCTACCAGCAGCAGAAAATGGAGTCGGTCGGGCAACTGGCCGGCGGCATCGCGCACGACTTCAACAACGTGCTGTCCGCCATCATGATGGCGACCGACTTCCTGCTCAACGCCCACAAGCCGACCGATCCGTCGTTCCAGGACATCATCCAGATCAAGCAGAACGCCAACCGCGCCGCGGCGCTGGTCCGGCAGTTGCTCGCCTTCTCGCGCAAGCAGACCTTGCGGCCTCAGGTGCTCGATCTCGGCGAGGTGCTCGGCGATCTCGGCATGCTTCTGAAGCGGCTGATCGGCGAGAAGGTGACGTTCGGCGGCGTCAAACACGGCCGCGATCTGTGGCCGGTCAAGGCCGACCTGTCGCAGTTCGAACAGGTCATCGTCAATCTCGCTGTCAACGCGCGCGACGCCATGCCTGACGGCGGCACGCTGAGCATGCGGACTGCGAATGTGGCGGCGGCGGAATGCGCCACGTTCGGCCACAAGGGCATGCCCGCGGCGGATTACGTGCTGGTCGAGGTCAGCGATACCGGCACCGGCGTTCCGCAGGACATTATCGACAAGATCTTCGAGCCGTTCTTCTCGACCAAGGAAGTCGGCAAGGGCACCGGCCTCGGCCTGTCCACGGTCTATGGCATCGTCAAGCAGACCGGTGGCTTCGTTTATGTCGATTCAGTGCCGGGCCGCACCACGTTCCGTATTTTCCTGCCGCGCTACGTGGCGGCTGCGGAGGAGAAGCCCGCCGTTGGCGCGCCGCCAATTGCGCCGGCGCTCGATGCCGCAAGATCGCTGGAAGCGACGCGGAGCGCGGCCGAAAACATGGCGAAGCAGGCGCACGCCAGCGCCGATCTGACCGGGCAGGGCGTCATCCTGCTGGTGGAAGACGAAGAGGGCCTGCGAGCGCTTAATGCCCGCGGCCTCGTCTCCCGCGGCTATACCGTGCTTGAAGCCGGCAACGGCGTCGAGGCGATGGAAGTGATGGAGCGGGAAGGCCACGTCGATCTTGTCGTGTCCGACGTGGTGATGCCGGAAATGGACGGCCCGACCTTGCTGCGCGAACTGCGCGCGCGCGATCCGAATGTGAAATTCATCTTCGTGTCGGGCTATGCCGAAGAGGCCTTCGCCAAGAACCTGCCGCAGGACCAGCAGTATCACTTCCTCGCCAAGCCGTTCACGCTCAAGCAGTTGGTCGCCGAAGTGAAGGGCACATTGAGCGGCGGCTAGTAACAAGCCTGGGCGAGCGTCACCTTGGCGAAGACCATGGTCGATACCGTGCAGCGCTCCGGTTGCTTCATCGCTTCATTGGTACGCGGGGCCTGGAAGTAGCTGCGCTCCATCTCGGCAGCGGCAGGCCCCGTGTATAAGGTTACCACGTCGGTCTGCGCCTCGGCGGTCCTGGCCTCACGAGCGCCGTCAAACGGGGTGAGTTTGGCCTGGGCCGCCGATGCGGCAAGCAAGCTCGCAAAAATAATGACGGCGACTCTCATCGCGCGGGCTCCGGGTTGTCTTGTTGACGCCTTGTTTGCACGGACAAACCGGTCAGGCCGCGATGTGTTCCGGATACCTCGGTGAACAAGTCGTGAGCGGGCGGTTTTTCGCCGAATCAAGCAGCCGGGCCCCTCCACAGGGGGGGGCCTGCGGCTTTGCGGCGCAGTGGGCCCCCGGACCCTTACAAACCTCGCGCGCGCTACCTATTCTCTGCTTCGCCTATTTGGCCGGGAGGAAATAAGGACGATGACGCGTAACCGCTGGCTGATTGCGCTCGCCGCAATTGCAACCGTTTTCACTTTGGCTGCCGCCGACTATGCCGACGCCCGCGCCGGGCGCGGTGGTTCTTTCGGCAGCCGTGGCTCCAATACCTTCTCGGCCCCACCTGCCACCAACACCGCGCCGCGTGCGGCCCAGCCGATCCAGCGCTCGCAGACTGCGCAGCCTGGCGCCGCGGCGACGGGCGCGGCCGGGCAGGCGGCGCGTCCCGGTCTGTTCGGTGGCGGCATGCTCGGCGGCTTGGCCGCCGGCTTCCTCGGCGCTGGCCTGTTCGGCATGCTGTTCGGCGGCGGCTTCCTCGCCGGCATGGGCAGCTTCGCCTCGATCCTCGGCCTGATCCTGCAGGTCGTGCTGGTGATCTTCGTCGCCCGCTTGGCTTTCAACTGGTGGCAGCGCCGTAACAACCCGGCACCGGCTTACGGTGCGGCGAATGGCCAGCAGCCGACGAATCAGAACAACGCCGCTTTCACCGGCCTCGGTGCCGGTACCGGTGGCGCTGCTGGGGCCGGCGGCGCCTTTGGCGGCATGTTCGGCGGCGGCGCCAAAGCTGCGCCGGTGACGCAACCGATCACCATCGGCGAAGAGGACTTCAACGAGTTCGAGCGTCTGCTGTCGGAAATTCAGGCCGCTTACTCGGCCGAGGACCTCAACGCGCTCCGCGCCAACGCTATGCCGGAGATGGTGTCGTACTTCGCCGAGGAGATCGACGAGAACGCCAAGCAGGGCGTCGTCAACCGCGTGACCGACGTGAAGCTGTTGCAGGGCGATCTCGCGGAAGCCTGGCGCGAGAACAACGACGAGTACGCGACGGTAGCCATGCGCTTTGCGGTGACCGACAGCGTGGTCCAGCGTTCGACCGGTCAGGTCGTCGAGGGCGGTACGCCGGGCGAGGCAACCGAGCTGTGGACCTTCCGCCGCTCGCGCGGCGCGCCGTGGATGCTGTCGGCGATCCAGCAGGGTTAACGGTTAACGGCCAAGCACGATCGAAGAAAAAAGGCGCGCGCTCCTGCAAGGGGGCGCGCGCTGTCGTTTGGGCCGGCCGGCTGGCATGCTGCGGTGCAAGAGAGCGGGCGGCGCCCCGTCGCCGCCTTTGCCGCAGCCTCCGGCGTTGACCCAGGCCCGAATAACGTCTATTTGGCGCGCCGCAACTTGGTTTTCGGCCTCATCTTCGTTCGCTCCCGGTTTTGGGCTGCGCTGCAAGTGATCCCCCAAAACTCGGATAGTTGCCGCCGGCCCAACAGAGGGGAACGGCGTACAACGCGGAGCGAAAGGAACTACGATGGCTACCGGAACTGTGAAGTTCTTCAATACCCAGAAGGGCTACGGCTTCATTCAGCCGGATGATGGCTCGAAGGACGTGTTCGTCCACATCACCGCCGTTGAAAAGGCCGGCATGCGTTCGCTGGTCGAAGGCCAGAAGATCTCGTTCGAGATCGTCACCGAGCGTGGCAAGCAGGCCGCCGGTAACCTGCAGCCGGCCTGATCGCCGGTTCTGATATCGAATACGAAGCCCGGCGCTTGCGCCGGGCTTTTTGTTGTCCGCCGGCAGACCACGCAGATGTGAGGAATAGCGCTCAGGGACCGGTGTTAGCCTTCGCGAGCGCGCCAGGGCACAAGACCCAGGCGCCGAACCGGGAGGAATTGCATGTCTGCACGTCGAACCGCGGCCGTCGCCTCGGCAGCGCTGATCACCGCCCTGATGGCCGGAGCCGTGCCGGCCTCGGCGCAGCAATCCTCGATGAGTTTCTTCGTGACCAGCGCCGGTGTCGGCAACGGGGCCAATCTCGGCGGCCTCGAAGGGGCCGACAAGCATTGCCAGACGCTGGCCGCCGCCGCCGGAGCCGGGGCCAAGACCTGGCGCGCCTATCTCTCGACGCAAGGCCAGGGCGCGGTCAATGCCAAGGACCGCATCGGCAAGGGCCCCTGGGTCAACGCCAAGGGCGTCACGATCGCCAAGGACGTCGCCGAGCTGCATGGCGCCAACAATCTGACCAAGCAGACGGCGCTGTCGGAGAAAGGCGACGTCATCAACGGCCGCGGCGACCAGCCGAACCGGCATGATGTCCTGACCGGCACGCAGGCCGACGGCACGGCCTTCCCGCCGGACAAGGACATGACCTGCAAGAACTGGACGAGCGCCACCGACGGTACGGCGATGGTCGGGCATTCCGACCGTACCGGGCTGGACGACAGCGCGCCGGCCAAATCGTGGAATGCCTCGCATCCCTCGCGCGGGCCGGGCGGCGGCTGCACGCAGGCCGATCTGCGCTCGACCGGCGGCGACGGACTTCTGTACTGCTTCGCCACGAACTAACAGGCGCGGCGGTTGCCGGAATCATGGCATGAAGACGGGCGGCTCCATCCGGGCCGCCCGTTTGCCGTTCGGCGGGGGCCGGACGGCAAGCTTTCGCTCCGCTTCGAGCAACGTCAAATTGCCCTGACCGGCGCCGGGTCGATGGCGCCGCTGCCATGCGGGTTCGATGCCTGAACTGACCAACGTCCTGCTGCTCGCCGCCGATGCGCTGATCTATTTCGCGGCGCTGGCCGGCCTGTTGCGTTTGCGCGACCGCATCGGCCTTGGCCCCTTCTTCTGCGCGCTCGGCGTGCTGCACTTTCTCGAGACCTATCTCGCCAGCATCTTCTACGTCGCGCTGCCGTCCGGCATCGTGACCTCGCCGGGTTCGACCATTCTGTTTGCCGGCAAGCTGATGCTGCTGCTGATCCTCTACATTCGCGAAGACGCGGTCGTCGTGCGCCAGCCGATCTACGGCCTGCTCTTCGGCAATGTGCTGGTGTTCGTGCTCGGCTTCGTGCTGCGCTATCACGCCCTGGCTCCGCTGCAGGGGGATCGCGCCGCGGACTTCGTCTTCCTCGACGAGATGGGCGGGCTGATGGTGTGGGGCACCGTCATCCTCTTTGTCGACTGCGTCATGATCATCCTGCTCTATGAGCGCACGCGCGTCTGGTTCGGCGATCGTGTGTTCCCGCGGCTCCTGACGGCGAGTGCGTTGGTGCTGACCTTCGATCAGGTCGCTTTCTTTTCCGGACTCAGCGTCCTGACCGGAGCCGGGCTGCCGGTGCTGATCGGCGGCTGGATCGCCAAGATGGGCGCGGTCGCGCTCTACAGCGTGCTGGGGGCCATCTACCTTGTTTATTTCGACCGGCCGCTTGGCAGCCCGGCGGCGCCGCGCCTGCGCGACGTGTTCGATACGCTGACCTATCGCGAGCGCTACGAGAACCTGCTGGCGCGCACCGGCTGCGATGCGCTGACCGGCACGCTCGACGGCCACGCGCTGGAAACCTATGGCCGCCGCGCCGTCGATGGGGCCGCCGCTACGCAGCGGCCGCTGTCGCTGCTGCTGATCGACCTCGACCGCCTTCATGCCGTCAACGAGGGCTTCGGCCGCGCCGCCGGCGATCGCCTGCTCAAGCTGACGGCGCGGGAGATCATGAGCGCGGCGCGGCTGTCCGATTTCACCTACCGTTTCGGCGGCGAGGAGTTCGTGGTGATCGCCGATGGCCTTTCGGCAAGCGAGGCGCTGGCGCTGGCGGAGCGCATACGGCACGCCGTCGCATCGGCTTCCGCTGCCGATCCCGCCGGACCGCTCACAGTGTCGATCGGGGTGGCGAGCGTCCCTGTCGATGGCGCGAGCTACGATGCGCTCTTCGCCGCAGCCGCCGGCCGGCTCGAGCGGGCCAAGGCATCGGGCCGCAACAAGGTGACCGGCCCGTTGCCGGCGAGCGCCTGATCCGTTATTCGCCCGGCGCCATACCGAGCGCCTCGACGATCACGCGGAAGACTTCGGTATTGTCCATGGAGCCGCGGACCCGTTCGCTGCCGGGACCGGTCGCGGTGAAAATCACGTCCTCGCCGGAATGCACGCTGGCGTTCATCATCGCCGGCAGGTTGCCCATGCGCAGCACCGCGCCGGGCACGTTTTTGTAGGCCTCGTTGGCGACGAAGGTGCCTTTCTCCGAACCGGCGACGGTCGGGTTGTTCGGATTGTCGAGTTTCGGCCGGAAGGTCTCGTAGTGATCCGGCAGCGCCGCCGAGAAAATCGCGATGCGGCGCTTGCCGTCGATCCTCTCGGGATAGCCCTCGGCATTGGCTTTCGGATAATCGGGAAAGCCGGCCTGTTCGTAGACGCCGACGCGCTCGCGCATCGGCACGTTCGGCGTGCTCGCCATGTCGTCGTTGATGGTGCCGACCAGCGAGTTCGGGTGGTTGTGGTCGGAGACGACGAGGATCAGCGTATCGTCACCCCGCGCTTGTGCCCACTCCCTGGTCTGGCGCACGGCATTGTCGAGCATGATGGTGTCGTAAACGGCGCGGTCGAAGTCGAGCGCGTGAGCGTATTTGTCGATCAGGCCGGATTCGACCATCAGGAAGAAGCCGTTGTCGTTTTTCGACAGCACGGCGAGGGCGGCCTTCACCTCGTCGGTGAGGTCCGGCTGATCGGGAAATTTCCTGACGGTGCCGCCCTTGAGAAATTTGCGGTCCAGCACGCCGTCCATGTTGCCGAGTGCGAACAGGCCGAGCAGCTTCGTCGTGGCGCTGTCGCCTGCCGCCGCGGACAATTCGGTCGCGTTGGCGGCGTAGCGATAGCCGGCCTCCTTGAATTTGGTGAGGTAGTCGGTGTCGTCCTTGCGTTTGGAGCCCTCGGTCTTGCCGGGCAGGAAATTGGCAAGACCGCCGCCCATCAGCACGTCCGGTTTGATGTCGAAGAACTGTTCGACGATCTGATCGTAGGTCGAGCGACGCCGGGTGTGGGCCGCCATCGCCGCCGGCGTGGCGTCCTCGATTTCGGTGTTGGTGACGATGCCGAGGGCGAGGCCGCGGCGCTTCACCAGCGAGCCGATGGTTTCCACCTTCGGATCGTCAAACGGATTGGCGGTGCGGTCGGCATAGACGCCCATCGCGTTGACCGCCGCCTTGTGACCGGTCGCATAGGCGCTCGCCGAATTGGCCGAGTCGGTGATGATCGAGTCCGAGCCGGCGGTGGCGACCAGCGCCATCTGCGGCATGTCGTCCATGGCGAGCTTGCCGAGGCTCTTGCCCTGGTCGATGCCCTTGGAGAGGAGGCGCGCGCCGATGCGGTGCGCGGGCGACATGCCGTCGCCGATGAACAGGATGACGTTCTTGGCCCGGCGCGCGCCGGTGGCGAAGACGTTCCATGTTACGGTGCTGGCGCCGGCCGTGACCGTATACGTGCCCGGCTTCAGGGTGACGTCGCGCAGGATGAGGGCGGATTGCTCCTTACCGTCTTCTTTTTCGACCAGAACCGCCTTGCCGCCGAGGACCTTGTCGTAGGCTGAGCCGTTGATGGTGACGTCGCCGACGTTCGTACCCGGGTACTCGACTTTGAAATCGAAGCGGGAGCCGGCGAGAATGTCGGCGCGGTCGATCGGGTAGATCGTCTGGGCCTGCGCCGGTGCAATGAGGGCGGCGGCGAGCGGCAGAGCGAGGACAAGGCGCATGGCGGGCTCCATATCGACAGATATGTCAGGCCTAAACCCGCTTTGTGACAGGGTTGTTGCGGGCCGGCGCAAGGAGGACAGCTATGCGCTACCAACTCTATTACTGGCCGGGCCTGCAGGGCCGCGGGGAATTCGTGCGCCTCGCGCTGGAAGACGCCGGCGCCGGCTATGACGACGTGGCGCGCGAGCCCAGCGGCATGGCGCAGATGATGGCCGCCCTGAAAGGCGAGGGCGTCGGCGAAGGCCGGCCGCCCTTTGCGCCGCCGTTCCTCAAGGCCGGCAAGCTCGTCATCGCGCAGGTGGCGAACATCCTGTTCTACCTCGGCCCGCGCCACGGCCTCGCGCCCAAGGACGACGGCGCCCGGCTGTGGCTCAACGCGCTGCAGCTCACGGTGACCGATTTCGTCCAGGAGGTGCACGGCACGCACCACCCGATCGCCACCGGGCTCTATTACGACGACCAGAAGGCGGAGGCGAAACAGTACACCGCCCATTTCCTCAAGGATCGCGTGCCGAAATTTCTCGGCTATTTCGACCGCGTGATCGGCGAGAGCGGCGGGCCTTATGTGCTGGGCCGCCGCATCAGCTACACCGACCTGTCGCTGTTCCAGATCGTCGAAGGGCTGCGCTACGCCTTTCCCAACGCCGCGAAACGTTTCGAGAAGAAAGTGCCGCGCGTGATCGCGGTTCGCGACCGGGTGGCGGAGCGCGATCGTCTCAAGGCCTATTGCGCCTCGAACCGCCGCGTGCCGTTCAACGAGGACGGCATCTTCCGCCACTATCCCGAACTTGATGGTTAAAGTTCAGCCCTGCGGCAGCAGCGGCTTGCCGTTCGCGGTGACAGGCCTGGCCGCGATCAGCGAGAAGGCGATGACGCAGGTCTCCGTGCCGTTGTTGACCCAGTCGTGGATGGTGCCGCGCTGCACCAGCACGTCGCCGGCGCGCAACGTGACGGAAACGCCGTCATCGAGGATCATGTCGATCTCGCCCTGCATGACGACGCCGTAGTCGATCGACGAGGTGCGGTGATTGCGCGGCGCGACGCCGGGCGCGAAGCTGACGATGCGGAACACGCTGCCGTTCTCGATCGCGGTGCCGATCTTCTTGTTCGCCGGGTCCTCGTTGCCGTCATTGCTCACCGGGAAGCCTTCGGTGGACCAGATGACGCTGAACTCCGCGCCGGCGCGGTGCGAGAACGTGTTCTGCACCTGCTCGTCGATCAGCACCCTGGCGCGGCCATTCTCGTCATGGCCGGTCACGACGCGGCGAAGCTTGATGGTCATCGGTCAACTCTCCTTGCACTGGCGCGCTTGACGCGCGCTTTCTTGAGCTTGATTTTGGCGGCCTTTCTTTTGGCCGCCTTGCAGGCATCGCACAGGCAGCCGGCCGGGCCGAAATACAACTCCATATGCTCTTCGCCGTAATCGAGGGTAATTTCCTCGCCTTGCGCGATCTTGCGCACGGTGCGGAACATCATGCGGCCGCGGTTCGATTCCGCCTCGGTGTTCGGATCGCAGGAGTGATTGACGTAACGCGCCAGATTGCTGCGCGCGGAGCCGTCGATGGTGAAGCGGTTGTCGATCTCGAACAAATATTTGTTGGCGCGGCGCCTGTCGATTTCGCGCGCCTCCCGGGTGGGGATGCGGGTGCCGGTATATTCGATCAGCAATTTCCCGGAGGGGATATCGACGGTGGCGAACAGCCCCAGGCCGGTGCGGGCGCGGCCGACGCGATAGAGCTTGGGCTTATCCTTCTGCCCGGTCTGGCGCGCGCGGACTGTCGCCTTCGCCATTGGCCCTAACGCGTCGTCTTACGCGTCGTCTTGCGCGTCTTGAAGGTTTTTTTCTTTTTCGCGCCGACCGTCTTCTTCACGGCCTTCTTGACCGCGGTACCCCTGGCCGCCGCGGCGGCGAGGCGCTTCTTGCGGCGCGCATTGCGCTCACGCGCCTCGGCGCGCTGCCTGGCGCGGCGCTTGCGGCAGCGCGAGCACTGGCAGTTCTCCAGCCCGATGACGTTCTTGAGGTAGTCGCGGCCGTAATCGTAGGTGATCTCGTCGCCCGGCTCGATGTTCTTGATGGTGCGCACGAACACCCGCTTGCCGCGGATGAAGGTGTCGGCGTTCGGATTGCAGGAATGGTTGAAATAGCGGGCGATATTGCCGCGCTTGGCCCCGTCGATGGTCCACTTGGAGTTGACCTCGTACAGGTAACGGTTGCCGCTCTTCTCGGCCTTCACCGCGGCTTCGACGCCGAGCATCTTGCCCCGGTATTCGGCGATGGTCTGGCGCTTCTTGATGGGGCGGGTGGCGAAGATGCCCAGACCCGTGCGGGCGCGGCCAAGGCGGAACGGACGGGGAGCCATATGATTTGCTGACGATTCCAGAGGATTACACGGCGCAGGCGGAGATTGCAGATGGCAGGCCCTGCGTCAATGCTTGGGCGCGGCTTTCGGCCTTGCGCTGTGGAGGGGCAGACCGCGCGCCGCGGGCAAGGACCGGGCCGCAGCGAGGGCGGCAAAGGCGTCCGGGATGTCGCCGCAATCGTGCCTCTTCATGGGCAGGCCTGTTCGTCCATCAAGGGAGTTTCGTCGATGAAGCCGCTACCGCTTGCCTGCGCCCTCACCATGGCCGCCACGCTGGCCGGAATGTTGACCTTGTCCGCGCCCGCTTTGGCGCAAAGCAGCCATTCCGGCCATGGCACGGCTTCCGGCGCCGCCAGCCCGGCGGGCGAGGCCTATATGAAGTCCATGAAGGTCATGGACAACGCCATGAAGACCGCCACGATGACCTGCGACCCCGACAAGGACTTCATCATCATGATGAAGCCGCACCACCAGGCCGCGGTGGAAATGGCGCAGGCCTATCTCAAATACGGCAAGGACCCGATGGTCACCAAGATGGCCAAGGACATCATCGCCAGCCAGAACGACGAGATCGCCGCCATGGACAAGTGGATGAAGGAGAAGGGCGGGAAGTAGGAGGCCGGTCGTCCCGCCTTCGCCCGGCCTCATGGTGAGGAGGCGCGGAACGCGCCGTCTCGAACCATGTGGCCGCCTCCATCCTTCGAGACGCCGCGCTTCGCGCGGCTCCTCAGGATGAGGCGGGTTGAGCCTCTCGATCCTATTCGATTGTCAAACAGCCCGCGCGCCGCACTGGCGCGCGTCATCGCCCGTATTGTTTGTCGAGGCGCCGGGTTCGCCTGTCGTGACCTTTGAATTCCTGAACCTCTCCAACGAGAGGGTGTGGCGCGCCGAAAGGCGCCGCCATTCCTTATGGGTGCGCACCCGTTGCCGGATGCGCCGCGCCTGACGGCGCGCCACGAAGCGGCGTTCTTCCTTAAGTCCGCGGGGCCGTAACTTCCGGGTGCCGGTCAGCGATCGAGCCGCCTTGTGAGCGGACATCGACCTCCGGCAGGCTTTCGCCCGCCTTCACCGAACCCCCGTCCAGCCATTGAAGGCAGAGCCCCGTAGTGGGCCCGGACGGCTGCCCGCGGACTCCCGGGAGCAAGGTTACGAGCCTCGCGCGCGGGCGCCGCACCGCCGTTTCGGGATCGCTCCCGTCCCGGCCCGCCCTTTTTGGGGCGGCTGCTCCATCATCGGAACGTCTCGCGACGACGCCCTCTCATGAGCCGGCGAAGGGATAAAAGCATAGGAAGATAGGTTGGTCAAGGGCGGTTGCGGGAAATAATGGCCGCAACCTAAAATTAGATTTCCCGGCCGCTAAAGCTGTCTTGCCGTTTATACATTTAGTTGTATATTTGTATGCCCGATGCCGTCAAACCCGTGATCTGGATGGGCTCCAGTCTGCGCGATCTGCGGGCCATGCCCGAGGCGGTGCGGCGTGATATCGGCCAGGCGCTCTACACCGCGCAGCAGGGCGACACCGACCCGGCGGCGAAACCGCTGAAAGGCTTCGGCGGCGCGCGGGTGATGGAGATTGTCGAGCGCGACCCAAGCGGGGCCTATCGCGCGGTCTATACGGTGGAATTCGCGGACGCGGTTTATGTGCTGCATGTGTTTCAGAAGAAATCGAAGCGCGGCATCGCAACGCCGAAGCAGGACATCGACCTGATCCGGCGACGGCTTGCCGAGGTGGAGCGGGATTACAGGCACAGAGAAGCGTAAGCCAAGGCAGAAGGCGGGATTGGAATGGCAAAAGCAGCGGGCAAATCACGAGCGGTGCGCGGCAGCGGCAATGTGTTCGCCGATCTCGGCCTGCCCAACCCGGAGCAGGAGCTTTTGAAGGCGCAGCTGACGTTGCAGATCTACCGGATCGTCAAGGTGCGCAAGCTGACGCAGGCGCAGGCCGCCGCCGCGCTCGGCATCAAACAGCCGAATGTCTCGGCGCTGCTGCGCAATCGCGGCGGCCCGTTCTCGGTCGGGCGCCTCATGGAATTTCTCACCGCGCTCGGACAGGACGTGACCGTGACGGTGACGCCGACGAAGAAAGCGGTGGGGGAGTTGGAGGTTGTGGAGGGGTGAGATTTGTAGCCCGCATGGAGCCAAGCGCAATGCGGGGTGTGCGATCCCGGGTTTCGCTGCGCTTCACCCGGGCTACAGGCCAGAACCGCCTCATCCTGAGGAGGGCGCGAAGCGCCCGTCTCGAAGGATGAGGGCGGCCAACCGATCTCGGGTTTACCCGAGATCGGCATCAGAATGTCCTTCGAGACGCATCGCTTCGCGATGCTCCTCAGGATGAGGCCGGGAGAGGTTATGCGTAGGGCGATAGCGAAGCGTGACGCGCCGGGATGCGATTAGCGGGCTGCGCGGGGATAATGCGCTCTATGGGCCGCGGGCCACACTTTATTGTATCGCCGCATTGAGTTCAGGAGCCTTACTCCCCTCAATGATGGGTCGATTCACGACAAGACCCAGTGCATTTGTTTTGGATTTCTGAATTTCAACGAACGTTTCGAACTCGTCTGAAATGCTCTTGAACTCGATGATGTCGCGTATGTTGTACTTTTCGGCACGAAGTTCGTAGCCGTTTTTGCCTTCGGTGAGCTTCAAGTCAGTCAGGAGGGAATAGCCAATCGCTCTGCCGGCAATGATTATAAAATTTATGATAAGAGTTTCAAATTTCTCCATTTTTTGTAGCTCTCGCAGTTTGTCTTCGAATGGCAGTATTCCAATAGAAAGCCCCTCCGTCGTCCCGTCGAGCATCGCGGCAAAATCGAATATGGAGGACCGGCTTTCGATTATGTCCGGCAGGGTTAGCGTGGGATCATGATCGCCGATTGTGCTAAAAATGCGCTTGGTAGAAGATAGTAGGGCTAATTGTCGGTCTGCCAGGGCCTCATTTTCGGCGGAGACCTTTTCTTCTATTGATAAAGACGTGCTGGGCAGCGTTGTTGGAGTGATGGTGACAGTGCAATTTCCTCGCGCGAGTGTTCTCCAGAGTCGGGCGACATTCATCATTTCTGATAAAGGTCTTGCTTCCGAGTGCGAGTTGTCGGGGAGGGTGTCGAATCTCGTGCTGCGTGTTCCGTTTATCTTAGAGATCGTAATGTTAAATTTGTCGTGACGAATAAGTATCTTCCAGCCTATCGAGTTTGAAAAAATAGCAGGTGTCGAATAAACGTCGCAATTGAATGTGGCGGGTTCGTCGCTCCCAGATCGAAATATGACTTTGCATTTATCTGTTGGATTTGGGTCGATGGTGAGGTGGCCCTTGTTGGGCCCCTTACTTGTTTTCGGCAATGAAATATCGAAGCGGGTCTCAAACGCCTCGAAGTCGGTTACTTCGATTCTGCCTTTGCCCAAGAAGGCGTCGATAAATGCCTCGTTGTTGCCGTATCGCAGCGAAACTTCTCCGTGAAATCTGGGTTTGTTATAGCCAATCTCATTCAGTAATTTCTTCTTCTTGTCTGCGTAGCTCGCGAGATCGTTACCGCAGGCGCTTGTGACGGCTTGCAGCAGACTCGTGCCGGTTGAGTTGATCTCCTTTCCTAGCTCCTTGATTGGAAGAGAGATAAATTTGCTATTTATCCTTCGTGTTCCTTTGGCGTGCTCGCTTCGCAGCCGTTTGAGGGTGGTTGCTAGTGTCTCGTCAAACAAGTGCATGAGATACGAGGTCGAATAACTCAGGTCTTTATTAATTCGAAAGATATAGATGAATGTTGGTTTTAATTCTTTGGCGAGCAGCTCGGCCATTGAAAGGCGCAGTTTGATCTTGGTGTTTTTGCTCCATATCGTTTTGACTTGAAAGTGGCAGGAGAGGGGCGCCGGACGCTGGTCTATTGAATTTGTGTCTTGGCTCGTCATTGGGAATTCGACAATGAAGTCCCATCCACTACGGTCGCGAGCGGTTGACGGGTTAGCGGTTAGTTTGGCGTCGTTGCAAATTTCACCAAACCGCGTTTGTCCTTTGTGGCCGAGCTGATCCGAGTTTAAGGGGCGGTCGTCAGTCATGGGGCTACCGGTTTTGCGTTTCCTAAAGGATTGTATAATGGTTCCAAAAAGTTGTAAGGACGCCGTAGCTCATATCGCACAACTTGGTCTGATATCCCCATGAACGCCCCCGTCACACCGCCGCTGCCCCCATACTCCCATTCCCCCCTGTTTCCGCTCGGTCCCGACACGACCAAGTACCGCAAGATCACGTCCGAGGGCGTGCGGGTCGAGACGGTGATGGGCCGCGACATGCTGGTGGTGGAGGGCTCCGCCATCAAGGCGCTGTCGGAAGCGGCGTTCGAGGACATCAACCACCTTTTGCGCCCGGCGCATCTTTCGCAGCTGCGCCGGATTCTGGACGATCCGGAATCCACGGCGAACGACAAGTTCGTCGCCTATGACCTTTTGAAGAACGCCAACATCGCCGCCGGCGGCGTGCTGCCGATGTGCCAGGACACCGGCACCGCCATCATCATGGGCAAGAAGGGCCGGCTGGTGTTCACCGACGGCTCCGACGAGGCGGCGCTCGCCGAGGGCGCGCGCGATGCGTATCTCAAGAAGAACCTGCGCTATTCGCAGCTCGCGCCGATCTCCATGTTCGAGGAGAAGAACACCAAGTCGAACATGCCGGCGCAGGTCGAGATCTATGCCGAGGGCGAGGACGCCTACAAGTTCCTGTTCGTCGCCAAGGGCGGCGGCTCGGCCAACAAGACGTTTCTGTTTCAGGCGACGCCGTCGATCCTGACCCATGATCGCATGGTGGCGTTCCTCAAGGAGAAGATCCTCACGCTCGGCACCGCGGCGTGCCCGCCTTATCATCTGGCGATTGTGATTGGCGGCACCTCGGCGGAGCTGACGCTCAAGACGGTCAAGCTCGCCTCGACCAAGTATCTCGACAACCTGCCGACCTCCGGCAGCGAGGACGGCCACGCCTTCCGCGATCTCGCCATGGAGCAGGAGATCCAGAAGCTGACGCAGAGCCTCGGCGTCGGCGCGCAGTTCGGCGGCAAGTATTTCTGCCACGACGTGCGCGTCATCCGTCTGCCGCGCCATGGCGCATCGCTGCCGATCGGGCTCGGCGTGTCGTGCTCGGCCGACCGCCAGGCGCTCGGCAAGATCACCAAAGACGGCGTCTTCCTCGAGGAGCTCGAGCATCACCCGGCGCAGTATCTGCCCGAGGTCGATCAGGAGAAACTCGGCGGCGAGGTGGTCAAGGTCGATCTGTCAAAGCCGATGAAGGAGATCCTCGCGCAGCTCTCGCAGTACCCGGTGAAGACGCGGCTCTCGCTCTCCGGCACCATGATCGTCGCGCGCGATCTGGCGCACGCCAAGCTGCGCGAGCGACTGGAGAGCGGGCAGGGCCTGCCGGACTACTTCAAGAACCATCCCGTCTATTACGCCGGCCCGGCCAAGACGCCGGACGGTTACGCCTCGGGCGCCTTCGGCCCGACCACTGCGGGGCGCATGGACTCCTATGTCGATGCCTTCCAGGCGGCCGGCGGCTCGATGATCTCGGTTGCCAAGGGCAACCGTTCATCCCAGGTGCGCGACGCCTGCAAGAAGCACGGCGGCTTCTATCTCGCCTCGATCGGCGGCGCCGCGGCCAATCTCGCCGAGCACTGCATCAAGAAGGTCGAGGTGCAGGAGTTCCCCGAGCTCGGCATGGAAGCGATCTGGAAGATCGAGGTGGTCGATTTCCCGGCCTTCATCGTCATCGACGACAAGGGCAACGATTTCTTCAAGGAGCTCAATCTCGGCTGAGGCCGTCCTTGAACTCTCGCCTCATGGGCGGCGCCGGGTCCCGAACCGATCCGGCGCCGCTTTTCGTTGGGACGGCGCGCGGGCCGGCGGCGCGGCGGAATTTATAAACAACTGTCCGATAACGGCACAGGTCGCGGCGGATGCCATGCGCATGACGCGAAAGGTTGCGCATCGAACCAATATTGTCCGCAATTTTTTATGCGACGGATGCGCGGCGAATTCAGATCGACCTTGTCGACTCGAAACCGGCGTGCAAGTCTTCCGGTGGCATATTACCGTATAGCCGCATCGCATAAGAAACGCGCCGGACAGACTGCAAGGCGAGAGGAGACTGCGCCCATGGCGGACGCCATTGATTTCGACGCGCCGGATATTGCCCGGCGGGTCGAAGCGCTCACCCAGCATGAGCTGGATCAGCTACCGTTCGGCGTCATTCTGCTCGACCGACATTTCATCGTGCATTTCTATTCGGCGACCGAGGCGCGCGACAGCGGCTACGGCATGAGCCCGCTCGGCCGCGACTTCTTCGAGGTGTCGCAGTGCGACGACAAACACGACCTGCGCGCGCGCTGGCTCGCGGCGATGGAACAGGGGCCGGTCGATCTCGACCTGACGCGCACCGGCGATCTCGCCCAGCCCAAGCGCGAGCTGCGCATGCGCATCGTGTCGGCGCGCAATGGCGGGCTATGGTTGTTCGTCGATCGCGACAAGCCGCGCTAGGTCCGGCGCGATCTCAGCGCAGACGTATCAGCCTTGCGCGGCGCTGCTGACATAGTGGGGATCGGCCTGCGCCGCCAAGGCGCGGTGATGTTCGAGCACATAGACGCGGATCGCCGACGACAGGTTGGCGTGGCCGCGCTGGCCGTCGATGGTCTGCAGCAGCATGGGCAGCGGCGTGCGGGTGCGCTCGGCGATATCGCGCAGGCCGTCCCAGAACTGGTCCTCCAGCGACACGCTGGTCTTGTGGCCGTGCAGTTCGATCGAGCGCTTGACGATCGCCGATTTGCGGCCGAGCGGCCCCTCGGTTCTGCTGCGCTTCGTGCCGACCGCGGCTTCCGGCCGGGTCATAGTGTCGTCCATCATCGCTCTCGCCCTCTGCAATCGCTGCGATGTCGCGTGCGGTTCGCAACCATCGGCGCGACTCCAGCGACGCTCCACTATTAGGCGCGCCCGCGGTGTGGATTTTGAGCGATGTCAAATCGCCTTCACAATTTACGCCGCGGCGATTCAGGTCTCGCCGGCGGGCGGCGTCCGTTTCGGCCGCAGCGGCGCGGCGTCGATCGTGGTGTGGCAGTTGAGGCAATTGAAGCGGTCGAAATAATCGAGATGGTCGCGCGTCTTCGTCGCCTGCATGGCGACGCCGCAAACCGGGCAATGGCGCAGGGGAGGACGGGGCGGGGGACGTTGGACCATGAAAAATGCGGCGCGTTGACAGTGCGCCACATCTTGGGATGGTAAGCCGATATAGGTTTGATAAAAATCAAAGAATCGCGCTTGCGATCCGGTTTCGTGACCTGGAGTGCACGGGGGACGTGCCGTCAGGCCGCCATGCGACCTGACGCTGCGCTACTTGTCGATGCCGACCACCGGCGTCGACGGCACATAGGCGCTGGCGCGGCCGGCGAACTGATAGAGCGCGACCGACACGAGCACGATCAGGATGATCGCGAAGCCGAGCCGGACGCACTGATCGGTGAAGCTGGCATGCATGAGAAGTCCCCTGTTCCGCATGAGCCGTTGCCGCGACGCCAAACTAGTCCCCGGGCGTCAGGGCCGGCCATTGCCGGTTTCCGTTAAGGTCAACGGCTATCGTTAAATCCGGGCCGCTTGTCGACGGCGTTGCGGCAATAGAAGGGCAGGGTGAAGGGCGGGTTAACGGCGCGGCGGCGCCCGCCCGGCATGTCATACGCGGGAAGCCGCGGCGGATGTATCAAATGGCAAAGGCCGCGCCGCGGCCGATTCGGCGGCCCCATTTCAGCGGACCCATTTCGACGGACGCAATTCGACGGACCCTTGCCATGGACCAGGTTTCCCTGCTGACGACCGTGCTCGGTCTTGCCGCCGCCTTCTGCACCACCGCGGCCTTCGCGCCGCAGGCGCTCAAGGCGTGGCGCTCGCGCTCCACCGCCGACATCTCGCTGAGCATGTTTCTCCTGATGGTGACCGGCATCGTGCTGTGGCTCGCCTATGGTGTGCTGATCGGCGACCTGCCGCTCATCCTCGCCAACGGCGTCACCTTGTGCCTCGCCGGCACCATCCTGGCGCTGAAGCTGCGCCACGGCTGAGCGCGGTCCCGTCAGTGGCGATCGCGCCTTTGACGTTCGGGACGCCGACCTGCGGCGTGATCGGCGGCGGCCGTCCCTGACGACGCGGCCGCATGCGTGCCTTGCGCCAGGCTTTTGCAATACCGTGTTTGGCATTCGCCGCCGATCGTCTTTCGATCATGCCTTCGTCAGGGTGTCGCGTCGGCACCCGCGCTCCATCGTTCAGTCGGCAACGAAGACGAGGCATTTCAGCGCCCGTGCAACCGCAAGCATCGCTCAATGGTATTCAGTTAAATTCCTGAAGTGGCAGAGGAAATATTTTCGTAATTCAGCTTGTTGGAAATCTTTAAGCCACATTTATCAACTTGATCATGCGCGACGTCGCGCGGCCGGCGTTCCAAGAAACGCCCCATGCATGACCTCTTTCTTCTAAGCGTCCTGACGATAAGCCTGCTTATCAGCCTGTGTTCGCTCGACGACGCCTTTATCGATCTGCTTGCTCTGAGCATCGGCCAGGACCCGCTTCGGGCCGGCGGACACGGGGACGCCGTGATTCCGCGCACCGCCGTCTTTATCGCGAACTGGGACGAGGAGGATGTCATCGGCCGCATGGTCGAAGGCAACCTGTCGCGGATAAGTGAGGCGAATGTCCTCATCTATCTCGGCGTCTATCCCAATGACGAGGGCACGCTTCGCGTGGCCAACGAGGTCGCGGCGAAGTATCCCGGCCGTGTCAGGGTGATCGTCAACAGTCTGAACGGTCCGACGTCGAAAGGGCAGATGCTCAACGAGATGTTCGAGCAGGTGTTCTCGCGCGACGACGCGCCGGATCTCGTCGTGCTTCACGACAGCGAGGACGTCATCGACCCGCGCAGCTTCGCCGTCTACGCACGCTTTGCGTCCCGTTACGATTTCATCCAGGTCCCGGTATTTTCGCTGCAGCGACGCCGTTCGGATTTTGTCGCCGCGACTTACATGGACGAGTTCGCCGAGCGCCACACCCGCGAGATGATCGTGCGCAACGCGCTAGGCGTCGCCATTCCTTCCGCGGGCGTCGGCACCTGCCTGTCGCGCCGGCTGGTGCAGCATTTTCTCAAGACGCACGGCCGCGTGCTGATGCCGTCGACCGTGACCGAGGATTACGTCCTCGGCGTCGAAGCCAAGCGCGCCGGCTTCCGGCCTGTGTTCGCCGCGGTGCTGGCCGATGCCGACGAAGGCTACGACTACATCGCGACCCGCGAGTTCTTTCCGCAGAAGCTGTCGGCGTCGATCAAGCAGCGCACGCGCTGGATTTACGGTACGTCTTTCGAAGCGACGCACAAGCTCGGCTGGAGTGCCTCGGCCTGGGACATCTACTTCATGATCCGCGACCGCAAGGGCGCGATTGCCAACTTTTTGCCGGCGGCCTCACTGGTGCTGTGGGTGCTGGTGTTTCTCGACGTCATCGAGGTGGATTCGATGAGCGATGGCATGGCGAACCTGTTCGCCGTGTCGATGGTCTTCAATGTCGCGATGTCCGTCGTTCGCTATGTCACGCGCATCGTCTCAAGCTATCAGGTTTACGGCACCGTTGACTGGATCGGTATCGCGCTCCGCTGGCCTGTCGGCATCTTGATAACTATGAGCGCAACTTATCGCGCCTGGAAGATTTACTTCGGTGAATCGGATTTCGCGACCAGACCCATCGTCTGGTCGAAAACCGTTCACGATCTGCCGGACGATTTCTCGACGGCAACCCGATAGCCCAGCGGTTCATCTCATGCGTATCCTTCTCGTCTTCGGCACCCGGCCGGAGATCATCAAGCTCGGCCCTGTCTATCGTGCGCTGAACGATGCCGGCGCCGACATCGACGTTTTCTGGTCGGGACAGCATGTCGAACTCGCCGACGGCCTGCTCGATTTGTTCGGCATGACGCCGACTTATCGCGGGGCCGAAGTCGTTCTGCAGATGGGACTGGCCGGCAAGCACGGCGTCATCATGCAGCAGATCGACAAGATACTGCGCGAAGTCCGCTACGACTGGGTCGTCGTGCAGGGCGACACAACGACGGCGGCCGCCGCGGCGACCGCCGCCTTCACCAGCCGTGTGCCGGTGGCGCATGTCGAGGCGGGCCTGCGGACGGGAACGATCATGTCGCCGTGGCCTGAGGAGTTCAACCGCCGGGTAATCGGGCAGGCGGCGGCGCTGCATTTCGTGCCGACGGCACTGGCGCGCGACAACCTGCTGAAGGAGGGCGTCGGTCCGCGCCGCATCGCGGTCGTCGGCAATACCGTGGTCGACGCCCTGCTTTACGCGCGGAACAGGATCGGGTCGGACTATGTGCCGCGCGATCCGGAGGTCGCCACGCTGCCGGCCGACAAGAAACTCGTTCTGGTGACGCTCCACCGCCGGGAGAACATCGGCGAGCCGATGCGCGACATCCTGCTGGCGCTGCGCGACCTCGGCGGCGACGGCGACAAGATCATCGCGCTGCCGGTGCATCTCAATCCCGGCGTCCGCGCCGACGTCAAAGCCGTGCTCGGCGACGCGCCGAACGTCCGCCTGCTGGCGCCGCTGTTCTATGGCGATTTCGTCCACCTCATGGGACGGGCCTGGACGGTGGTGACGGATTCAGGCGGCGTTCAGGAAGAGGCGCCCACATTCGGGCTGCAGATCCTGATCGCCCGCGAAAGCACGGAACGGCCGGAAGTCATCGAAGCGGGCTTCGGTACGCTGGTCGGCAGCGATCGCGGGAAGATCGTCGAAGGCGTGCGCCGCCTGACCGAAGGCAGCGCGCGTCAATTGTTGCCTGCTCACAATCCGTTCGGCGACGGCGCCGCTTCGCGCCGCATCGCCGAGTGCCTGACCGAAAGCAATGTAAAGCCAATCGAATGTTACACGTCCCTCCCAAGCAATTACAGGCTGTGGCAAGCGGGCCGCTGAAAGTCAGTCGGCTGCGCCGGCGCAAGCTGCACAAGGTGCTGCTGACCGGTTTCGTCCTGATCGTCGGCGGTCTGATCGTGGCCGACGTCATCGGCGGCAGTACGCTGCTTTTCAGCGCCGAAGGCATCGTGACACGCGAGCGCGTGGCGATCTCTGCGCCTTATGAAAACACCCGTATACGCGAATTGTTCGTCCGCCCGGGCGACCGGGTCGAGGCGGGGCAGAAAATCGCCGCGGTCGAATCCGGCGCGGTGTCGCGTTCGGTTGCCGATCTGTCGGTCGAAAGGGCGAGGCTGCGCAGCAGGCTCGCGGAAATCGAGGCGCGCGAAGCGGCGGTGGACGAGCTGCTGCCGACGGCGGAAGCCGCGGTGAAGCAGTTCAAGTCCTATCTCGATCGCGTCTCGGGCGCGAGCGCGGGCGGCTTCGTCAACGACAAGACCGTGACGGACATCGTCAGCGCGCACTTCGCGGCCGCCGAAAAGCTCGCTTCGCTGCAGGCCGAGAAAAAATCGCGGGCCAAGGAGCGCGAGCCCTATGTCGCGGCGCTCGCCGACGTCAGCGCATCCTACGACTCGCTGCAACAGTCCTACGGCAGCGGCACGCTGGCGACGCCGGTCGCCGGCTATGTCGGCACGCGCCTCGGCGCCGTCGGCGAAGTGCTGAGCGCGTCGGCGGCAACGGTTGCCGATATCTATACCGGCGAAAGCTACGTGCTCGCCTACGTCCAGGATGGCTATACGCTCGGCGTCGAACCGGGCCAGCGCGTGAAGGTCGAGTTGCGGTCCCGCTCGACGCTGGGCGTGGTCGCGCAACTCCTGCCGGTGACCGCGGCGATGCCGCCGGAATTCCAGATGCCGGCGCGGCCGCGGCTGCGGGGCCAGTTGATGCGGGTGTCGATTCCGGACGCCGCCGACTTTCCCATCGGGGAACAGGTCAAGCTGTCGGTGTGCTACTTCGACACCTGCGAGAGCCTGATGGACACGATCCGGCCATCGAAAATCCTGCAGCGTGTTGCCAAGCGGGTCCGCGAACTTCTCCCGGCGGCATCCGGCAGAAACGTGCAGGCGCGGCCATCGGCCGCGCTGTAGACGACGGGCTTTCGCCGCCGCGAAGCGGCGTCAGTCGACGACGCCGTCGCGGCCGACAATGGCCATCAGCGTCGCGGTCAGATGCGCGATGAGCTTTTCCTCGCCGCCTTTGATCGCAAAGACATCGGCCTGCGACAAAGTCAGGGTGCGGCCGGCCTTGACGACGCGGCCGCGCTCGCCGGCGGCGGGCGCGAGCAGATTGATCTTGAACTCGGCGGTGAGCACGCCCGAGCCTTCCGGCAAGACGGAGAGCGCGGCATAGCCGGCGGCGCTGTCGGCAATCGCCGCCACCGCGCCGGCGTGGACGAAACCGTGCTGCTGCGACACCGCCGGCGCCGGCGACAGCGCGATTTCGACAAAGCCGGGCTCGACCTTATCGAGGCTGGCGCCGAGCGTCGTCATCAGGCCTTGTTTGGCAAAGCTCGAACGGATGCGGGCAAGGGGCATGAGGTGACGTCTCGCTGACAGTGGCCATCCGGCCGGAGCCCGAGTAAAGCGCACTGCGGCCGCAGCGCAACCGCCGGCGTTGCGCCTGGCGCCCGGCGTCGTCGCGGGTGATGGCGACGGTGAGGGCGCGAATACCCGGCGCCGCCGGCAGTACGATCGGCATCATCGCCGCCCGGGCGATGAGCCATGACAGCATCCCGTGCGTCAGGAACTGCGCGAGGCTCGGCTCCGGGAAGCTGGCGATGCCGGTGGCGACCACGGTGGTCAGCCCGGATTGAATGACGCCGAAAACGAAGTGGCTGTAGCGGCCGGGAATTCCAGGCATGATCGGGGCAGCGGCCCCAAATGAAAGCGGCACCAAATGAAAGAGGCCGCCAGCAGGCGGCCTCCTGGGCTCCGCTCGTTATGGTCAGTGCCCTCGATACGGCTTACAGACGCCATCCTGAATTGTGTAATTGGGCCTGCCGCACCGCGGGTCTCCGTAATCGAAATTGTAGCCGTAAGGGTGGCTCGGATCGGCATAGCGGGGGCGATGGCGTTCCCGGTAATAAACGCGCGGTCCCTCATCGTAGTAGCCGTATCGCGGCCCCTGATAGTGGCCGTATCGCGGCCCCTGATAGTAGCCGTACCGTGGCCCCTGATAGTAGCCGTACCGTGGCCCCTGCATGGGGACGCACCGATAGCCATTGTTATACCAGCCGCGGCCGCATCCATCGGCCGCCTGGCTCGAGGCCGGCACCGCGGCAAGCGCGGCCAGTCCCAGCATCCCAGCAAGCACTATCTTCATCGTCGTTCACCTCCGGCCGCCCCAGTCTGCGACATTCAACAGCGGCGAAGATGAACGCCGGCGGAATGAACTTGTTCAGCGGCCGTGAGGGTGTGCGCAGGGCGAAAGGCGCCCCGAAGGGGGAGTCCCCAGGTTCAGAATAAGAACATATTGCGAACAGAGAACAAATGGTGTACGGTGTCCGGACAATCGTTCAAGACCGCCGGGGAGGGCCTGTCCCTCGCGTTGTCGGGGTCCGAATCTGAGGCCATATAGGAGCGCCATCATGAGCCAGCCTGCCCTGCGTGTCGTCGAAGGATCGTCCATGGACAAGTCGAAAGCCCTTTCCGCGGCGCTGAGCCAGATCGAGCGCCAGTTCGGCAAGGGCTCGATCATGAAGCTCGGCAAGAACGACAAGACCATGGACATCGAGTCGATTTCGACCGGGTCGCTGGGCCTCGACGTGGCGCTGGGCATTGGCGGCCTGCCGCGCGGCCGTATCGTCGAAATCTACGGGCCGGAATCCTCCGGCAAGACCACTTTGGCGCTGCACACCATTGCCGAGGCCCAGAAAAAGGGCGGCATCTGCGCCTTCGTCGACGCCGAACACGCGCTCGACGTGGTCTATGCGCGCAAGCTCGGCGTCTCGACCGATGACCTCCTGATTTCGCAGCCGGACGCCGGCGAGCAGGCGCTCGAAATCGCCGACACGCTGGTGCGCTCCGGCGCCATCGACGTGCTGGTGGTCGACTCGGTTGCCGCGCTGGTGCCGCGCTCCGAACTCGAAGGCGAAATGGGCGACGTGCAGCCGGGCTCGCAGGCGCGCCTGATGAGCCAGGCGCTGCGCAAGCTCACCGCGTCGATCAGCAAGTCGAAAACCATGGTGATCTTCATCAACCAGATCCGCATGAAGATCGGCGTCATGTACGGTTCGCCGGAGACGACCTCGGGCGGCAACGCGCTGAAGTTCTACGCCTCGGTGCGCCTCGACATCCGTCGCATCGGCGCCATCAAGGACCGCGACGAGGTCATCGGCAACCAGACCCGCGTCAAGGTGGTCAAGAACAAGCTGGCGCCGCCGTTCAAGCAGGTCGAGTTCGACATCATGTATGGCGCGGGCGTGTCCAAGACCGGCGAGCTCATCGATCTCGGCGTCAAGGCCAATGTCGTTGAGAAATCCGGCGCCTGGTATTCGTTCGACAGCCAGCGCATCGGCCAGGGCCGCGAGAACGCCAAGGTGTTCCTGCAGGAAAACCCCGATGTCGCGAACAGGATCGAAGCCGCCGTGCGCGCCAATTCCGGCGTCATCGCCGAGGTAATCGACGCCGGCCCCGATGCCGACAAGGACGACGACGCGGCCGAGGCTTGAAAAGCTCCGGGCACGCCGGATGATCGTGGCATTGCGCCACGCTCCGGCGCCGGCACCGGCGGTGAAAGCCTCTCCGTAGCGGGAGAGGCGGCAACCGCCGCGAATCCGGCACAGGCGAAGACCTCGTCTTCGCTTGCAGCGCCCAAGCCTACCAATAACAAGCCGACCAGTAACAAGCCGACCAGTAACATGCCGACCAGTAAGCCTGCTGATGAAGAGAAGCCGGCGATCGAGGCTGCGGCCGCCGTCGAAATGGTCGAGCCCACGACCGGCGAGATCATCGTGCTGGCGCAGCACAAGCCCGCGACTCCTGCCAAGGCCGAGGAGCAGGTGACGCCTTTGGCCAAGCCGGAGAAGCGAACGAAGGGCCGCGCGAAACTGAAGACCAAGCCCGCCGAGGACGGGACCACGCCGGATATGACGGCAACGGCGAAGTCCGACGCGGGTGCTAAATCGGCCGAGGTGCTGGCCGCCAACGCCGCGCGCAAGGAGCGCAAGGCGGCGGAAAAGGCCAAGGCTAAAAGCTCGGCCAAAACTTCGGCCAAAGCCATGGCTGGCGGGTCGAAGGCGAAGAAGGCCCGCTGAACGCGGGCGGGTTACGGGCCTTGCGGCCCGTGGATGTCAGGTTGTGCGTAAACGTTTGTCGCCCCCGTCGGCACCCGGCTGCGTAAAGCGGCCGTCACCGAGGACGGGGGCGTCGGCGTGCGAGGATGTGGGCGGCGGAGCTTGCGGCCGCGGCATCTCGTCAGCCGCCTGGTCCGCGCGGCGCGCCGTCCGATGGCGCGCACTGTTCCATCGGGCGCCCTGCGGCATCCTGTCATGACGCTGCGACGGTGCGCGGGCTTGCGGCAAGGCCCCGCGATCATGACATTTTTCCCCGATACCCAAGCGAGATACTTGCATGCGTACTTGGGCGCGTAACTCGGCCGCGGAACTTGGGCGCGAAGGCCGCGCCGCCGCGCGGCGTGACGCGCCCGCCATGAGGGAACGATGAACTATTTCCGGACTGCGCTGCTGCTGGCGGGTCTCACCGCGCTGTTCATGGGCATCGGCTTTCTGCTCGGCGGCTCCGGCGGCGCCATGATCGCGCTGGTCGTGGCCGGCGGCATGAACCTGTTCGCCTACTGGAACTCCGACAAGATGGTCCTGTCGATGCACGGCGCACAGGAGGTCGATCCGCGCTCGGCGCCGGATCTCTATCGCATGGTCGCGGAGCTGGCGCATCGCGCCAACCTGCCGATGCCGCGCGTCTACATCATGGACAATCCGCAGCCGAATGCCTTCGCCACCGGCCGCAATCCGCAGAACGCGGCGGTCGCGGTGACCACGGGCCTGCTGCGCTCACTGAGCCGCGACGAGGTTGCGGGCGTGGTCGCGCACGAACTGGCGCATATCGCCAACCGCGACACCTTGATCATGACCATCACCGCGACCATTGCCGGCGCCATTTCCATGCTCGGCAATTTCGCGATGTTCTCGGGCCTGTCCGGCAACCGCGACAACAACAACGGTCTCGGCCTGATCGGCACCATGGCGATGGTGATCCTGGCGCCGCTCGCCGCGATGCTGGTGCAGATGGCGATCAGCCGCACGCGCGAATACGCCGCCGACAATCTCGGCGCGCAGATCGCCGGCGATCCTTTGTCGCTCGCCTCGGCGCTCGGCAAGATCGCCGACATCGCCCACATGGTGCCGAACGAGCAGGCCGAGCGCTCGCCCGCCACCGCGCACATGTTCATCATCAATCCGCTGTCGGGCCAGCGCATGGACAACCTGTTCTCGACCCATCCGGCGACCGAAAACCGCATCGCCGCGCTGCGTCAGATGGCGGCGGCCTATGGCCAGCGTCCCGCCGCGGCGCCGGCTGCCGGTCCGCGCCACGGCGTCTGGGGCGGCGGCTCGGCCAGGCCGGGCGGGCCGTCGCAAGGCCCCTGGGGTGGTGGCGGCGGCAACCGCCGTGGGCCGTGGGGGTGACTCCAATCCCTCCCCGCAAAGCGGGGAGGGTGGACGCGCGCGGACGGGTGGGGGCTTTGACGAACCCCACCCGGCTCGCTGACGCTCGCCATCCTCCCCAAAGACGGGGAGGGATAAGGCCCTCCCTCGACTCTCGCTGCCCCCGTCGCTAAATAGAACCCGAGAAAAATCAAAGCCGGACGGGCCTTTACGCCCCCGGCCGGGCAGCGTGGCCGGGGGGCCTTTCGCGCGCCCGTTCAGCAACCGGGATAGCGGCGTTCGGACATGAGTGGCGTCAACGACATCAGAAAGACCTTTCTCGACTACTTCGCCAGGCACGAGCACCGCGTGGTGCCGTCCTCGGCGCTGGTGCCGCGCAACGACCCCACGCTGATGTTCACCAACGCCGGCATGGTGCAGTTCAAGAACGTCTTCACCGGCATCGAGAAGCGCGATTACGTGCGCGCGACGACCTCGCAGAAATGCGTGCGCGCCGGCGGCAAGCACAACGACCTCGACAATGTCGGCTATACCGCCCGCCACCACACCTTCTTCGAGATGCTCGGCAACTTCTCGTTCGGCGATTACTTCAAGGACAACGCCATCGAGCTCGCCTGGAACCTGATCACCAAGGAATTCGGGCTACCCAAGGACAAGCTTCTCGTCACCGTCTATGCCGACGACGACGAGGCCCACGGCCTGTGGAAGAAGATCGCCGGTTTCTCCGACGACAAGATCATCCGCATCGGCACCTCGGACAATTTCTGGCAGATGGGCGACACCGGCCCGTGCGGCCCGTGCTCGGAAATCTTCATCGACCAGGGCGACAAACTGCAGGGCGGCCCGCCGGGCTCGCCCGACGAGGACGGCGACCGCTTCCTCGAATTCTGGAATCTCGTCTTCATGCAGTTCGAGCAGATCGAGCCGGGCAAGCGCGTGGCGCTGCCGCGGCCCTCGATCGACACCGGCATGGGGCTCGAGCGCATCGCCGCCATCATGCAAGGCGTGCATTCGAACTACGACACGGATCTCTTTCGCGCGCTGATCGACGCCGTGGCGCACGGCCTGTCGCGCGGGCCGACCGACGAGACCCGCGCCTCGTACCGCGTCATCGCCGACCACCTGCGCGCCGCCTCGTTCCTCGTCGCCGACGGCGTGCTGCCGTCGAACGAAGGCCGCGGCTATGTGCTCCGCCGCATCATGCGCCGCGCCATGCGCCACGCCGAACTCCTCGGCGCGCGCGAGCCGCTGATGTGGAAGCTGGTGCCGGCCCTGACGCGCGAAATGGGCCAGGCCTATCCGGAACTGACGCGCGCCGAGGCGCTGATCACCGAGACGCTCAAGCTCGAAGAGACGCGCTTCCGCAACACTTTGGCCAAGGGCCTGACCATTCTCGACGACGCCTCCAAGACGCTCAAGAAGGGCGACATGTTCGATGGCGAGACCGCGTTCACGCTGTACGACACCTACGGATTCCCGCTCGATCTGACGCAGGACGCGCTGAAGTCGCGCGGCATCTCGGTCGATCTCGCCTCGTTCACCGATGCGATGGAGCGCCAGCGCGCCAAGGCGCGCGAGTCGCGCTTCTCGTCGGGCGAAACCGCGACCGAGGCGATCTGGTTCGCGCTGCGCGAAAAGCTCGGCTCCACCGAATTCCTCGGCTACGAGACCGAAAGCGCCGAAGGTATCGTCTCTGCGCTGATCAAGGACGGCCAGGAAGTCAACGAACTGAAGGCCGGCGATGTCGGCCAGATCGTGCTGAACCAGACGCCGTTCTACGGCGAGTCCGGCGGCCAGGTCGGCGACACCGGCGAGATGCGTTCAACCGGCGTCAAGGTCGCGGTCACCGATACGCAGAAGAAGCAGGGCGATCTGTTCACCCATGCGGTCAAGGTGGTCGAAGGCACCGTCAAGATCGGCGAGCCGCTGCTGCTGGAAGTCGATCACGCGCGCCGCGCCGCCATCCGCCAGAACCATTCGGCGACGCATCTGCTGCACGAGGCGCTGCGTCTCGTGCTCGGCGATCACGTCGCGCAGAAGGGCTCGATGGTGGCGCCCGATCGCCTGCGCTTCGACTTCTCGCATCCCAAGCCGGTGACGGCCGAGGAACTGGCGCGCGTCGAGGACATCGCCAACGACATCGTGCTGCAGAACGCGCCGGTGACGACGCGGCTGATGGCGCTGGACGATGCGCGCGCCTCCGGCGCCCGCGCTCTGTTCGGCGAAAAATACGGCGACGAAGTGCGCGTCGTGGCGATGGGCGAGCCTTCTTCCGGTTCTTTGGGCAACACGCTGGGCTGGTCGGTCGAACTGTGCGGCGGCACCCATGTGAAGCGCACCGGCGATATCGGCTTCATCACCGGCCTTGCCGACAGCGGCGTCGCCGCCGGCGTGCGCCGTCTCGAGGCGATGACCGGCAATGTCGCGCGCCATCACGTCAACAAGGAACTGAACACCGCGCGCGCCGCGGCGGCGGAGCTCAAGGCGCCGCTCGAGGAACTGCCGGCGCGCCTTGCCGCGCTGATCGACGAGCGCAAGAAGCTGGAGCGCGAACTTACCGACGCGAGGAAGAAGCTGGCCATGGGCGGCGGCGCCGCCGCCGCGAACGGCGCGCCGGGCGACATCCGCACCGTCGGCGACATCAAGCTGATGGCGCGCGCCGTGACCGGCATCGACATCAAGGATCTCAAGAGCCTCGCCGACGAAGGCAAGAAACAGATCGGCTCCGGCGTCGTGGCGCTGGTCGCGACCAGCGAGGACGGCAAGGCCGGTCTCGTCGTCGGCGTCACCGCCGACCTGACGGCGCGCTTCAACGCCGTCGATCTCGTCAAGAAGGGCGCGGAGGCGCTCGGCGGCAAGGGCGGCGGCGGCCGCCCCGACATGGCGCAGGCCGGCGGCCCGGACGGCGCCAAGGCCGACGCGGCGCTCAAGGCGGTGGAAGCCGCGCTGGCGGGGTAGCCATCCGTCATTCCGGGGCGCGCGCCAGCGCGAACCGGAATCCAGCGGCAAGCTCAAAGCATCTGGCTGGATTCCGGGTCCGCGCATGTCACGCGCGTCCCGGAATGACGAGGCAGGAAACCGAGTTCACCCATGGTCGGCCATATTGCTGACCGGTTCCTCCACCTGGTCGATCGGCGCGGCGGCGGGACTGTCCGCCGTGATGCTGGCCAATGCCTGGCTCATCGAGATCATCCGCTGTTCGTGCGCGGCTATCTGAAGTCGCGTCGCTGGTTCGAGGACACCTTCGCGCTGGCCTTCGGCTATGCCGGCTACAAGATTCTGTCGGTCAAGCTGCAAAGCTAGCCGGTCGCCGCCGTGACGAAGCGCACGCGCTCGTCGAGCGGCGCGCGCGGCACCTCGACCAGCGTATAGTCAAGCGCCGTGTAGACGTCGATCATTTCGGCGTGGGTCCGCTCGGCAACCTCCCATGTCTGCCGCCGTTCGCTGTCGGTCCCATAGATCGCGCGCCACGGCGGGCAGATGAATACGCGCTCCCGATAGCGATGCGTTTCGGCCGCGCGCCACATCGCCGGCGGCACGGCAAGGCCTACCAGCCTGAGATAGCCGATCGTGTCGGGAATGCCGCGGTCGCAGAACACCGGACCGGCCGCGCCGCGAAGGCGCGCAAAGGCAGCGGCGTCGTGATCCAGCATGGCCTGGGCGAAGGCAAGCGGATCGATCCAGGGCAAGGCGCGGCCGCCTTGCGCCTGCTGCTCCCGAAGGATGCGCCGGCCGGCCTCCGGCGCGACCGTAAAGCCGGCCCGCGCCAGTGCTTCGATCAAGGTGGTCTTGCCGGCACCGGGGCCGCCGGTGATGACAAAGAGCGGTGGCGGCGTGTCCGGCATCGTTGCGCTCCTTTCGTCGTCATGGCCGCCTGCGGTCAGCCCTTAAGGGCAAATACCGACGGCGGCCCGACGGGGTTGGTATAAACTTCGGCGTCCGATTCGATGGCAACCGCCATGACGCCCAGAAAAACGTCCGAACTGCGCCGGCGTGTTTACACGATCCTCGAGCAGGGTCCGGTCGGCGACGGCGTCGGCCGGGTGGTCGATCGCTTTCTCATCGCGCTGATCCTCATCAATCTCGTCAATGTCGTGCTGGAATCGGTGCCGTCGTTGTCGGCCCGCTATGGTGCGGCCTTCCACGCCGTCGAATATTTTTCACTTGCCGTTTTCTCGGCCGAGTATCTGCTGCGCTTGTGGGCGGCGGTCGAGCACGGGCCGCACCGCGATCTCACCCCGCTGCGGGCGCGCCTCAAATACGCGCTGAGCGCGTTCGGGATCATCGACCTTCTGGCGGTCCTGCCGTTCTGGCTCGAATTCGTCACCCCCGCCGACCTGCGCTTCCTGCTCGTCTTCCGCATGGTGCGCTTTTTCAAGATCGCGCGGTACACGCCCGCCATGCGCTCGCTGTTCGACGTCATCTATCGCGAACGCCGCGCGCTGTTCGGCTGCACGGTGATGACCGCCGGCGCAACCCTGGTCACGGCTTCGCTGATGCATCTGGCGGAGGGCCATATTCAACCCGACAAACTCGGCACCATTCCGGACGCGATGTGGTGGGCGATCGTCACCATCGGCACCATCGGTTATGGCGACGTCATCCCGGTGACGGCGCTCGGCAAGCTGATTGCAACGGGCACCATCTTCATCGGCGTGATGATGATCGCCCTGCCGGTCGGCATTATCGCCACGGCGTTTTCCGAGCAGATCCACCGCCGCGAGTTCATCGTCACCTGGAGCATGATCGCGCGCGTGCCGCTGTTCGCCGAGCTCGATGCCGAGGAGATCGCCAATGTCTCCGAGCTGTTGCGCGCACAGGTGGCCGAGACCGGGCAGGTGATCGTGCGCGAGGGCGATGCCGCGCATTCGATGTATTTCATCGCCGCCGGAAGCGTCGAGGTGGCGCTCAAGGGCCGCGATCCGATCGTGCTCGGCCCGGGCCAGTTTTTCGGCGAGGTCGCGGTGCTGCGCCGGGCGCGGCGTTCGGCCACCGCGATGGCTCTGACCCGCACCAGCCTTCTGGTGCTCGATGCGCAAGACCTGCACACGCTGATGAGCCGCGAGCCGCGCATTGCCGCGCGCGTCCACGACGTCGTCAAGACGCGGCTGGGCGAGCCGGTGACGCCCAAGGGCGATATCGCCGAGGGCGAAGTCGGCTAGCGCCCTTACGCCGCCATCGCCTTCTTCAGGTTCTCGTCGATCTTGTCGAGAAAGCCCGTGGTGGACAGCCACTTCTGGTCGGGGCCGACGAGCAAAGCGAGGTCCTTGGTCATGAAGCCCGATTCGACCGTGTCGATGCAAACCTTCTCCAAAGTCGCCGAGAACTTCGCCAGCGCGTCATTGCCGTCGAGCTTGGCGCGGTGCGCGAGGCCGCGCGTCCAGGCGAAAATCGAGGCGATGGAGTTGGTCGAGGTCTCCTGGCCCTGCTGATGCTGGCGGTAGTGCCGCGTCACGGTGCCGTGGGCGGCTTCCGCTTCCACCACCTTGCCGTCGGGCGTGAGCAGCACCGAGGTCATCAGGCCGAGCGAGCCGAAGCCTTGCGCCACGGTGTCGGACTGCACGTCGCCATCATAGTTCTTGCAGGCCCACACATAACCGCCCGACCATTTCAGCGCCGAGGCGACCATGTCGTCGATCAGGCGGTGCTCGTACCAGATCTTCTTTTCGGCGAACGCCGCCTTGAACTCGGCGTCGAACACGGCCTGGAAGATATCCTTGAACTGGCCGTCATACTGCTTGAGGATGGTGTTCTTGGTCGAGAGGTACAGCGGATAGCCGCGATCCAGCGCGTAATTCATCGAGGCGCGGGCGAAATCGCGGATCGACTCGTCGAGATTGTACATCGCCATGGCGACGCCGGCGTCGGGCGCCTTGAACACCTCCTTCTCGATCGTCTTGCCGTCATTGCCGACGAACTTGATCGACAGCGTGCCCGCCGAGGGAAACTTGAAATCGGTGGCGCGATACTGATCGCCATAGGCGTGGCGGCCGATGATGATCGGCTGCGTCCAGCCGGGCACGAGGCGCGGCACGTTCCTGCAGATGATCGGCTCGCGGAAGATGGTGCCGCCGAGAATGTTGCGGATGGTGCCGTTCGGGCTCTTCCACATTTCCTTGAGGCTGAACTCCTTCACGCGCGCTTCGTCCGGCGTGATGGTGGCGCACTTGACCGCGACGCTGACTTCCCTGGTCTTGTTGGCGGCGTCGATGGTGATCTGGTCGTTCGTCTCGTCGCGCTTCTGGATCGACAGGTCGTAATAGAGCAGGTCGATGTCGAGATAGGGATGGATCAGCTTGTCCTTGATGAGTTGCCAGATGATCCGGGTCATCTCGTCGCCGTCCATTTCGACGACGGGGTTCTTCACCTTGATCTTGGCCATTTCAGACATCCATCTCTCAAGAACCGGCAGCGCAGTCGTGGCGGCTCTATAACATCGACTTTTGTGCCGAGAAAGCGGCGCCGCTTTGGCTCCGGCGCAATACTCCGCTCATGCCCGCGGAAGCGGGCATCCAGTCTTCGACCAAGGAACCGGGTCCCCGCTTTCGCGGGGACGGGCGGACGAATGCGTGGCCTTAGAGCGCGGCGAGCGCGTCGTTGAGCGTCTTGCTCGGCCGCATCGCCGCCGAGGTCTTCTGCGTATCGGGCAGGTAGTAGCCGCCCGTTTCGATCGGCTTGCCCTGAGCGGCGATCAACTCGGCGTCGATCTTGGCTTCGTTGGCCGCCAGCGTCTCGGCCAGCGGCTTGAAGCGCGCGGCAAGGGGCGTGCTGTTGTCGCGCCGGGCCAGCGCCTTCGCCCAATACAGCGCCAGATAGAAATGGCTGCCGCGATTGTCCAGTTCGCCGACCTTGCGCGCCGGCGAGCGGTTGTGCTCGAGGATCTCGCTGTTGGCCTCGTCGAGCGTTTCGGCGAGAACCTTCACGTCCTCGTTGCCGGTGACTTGCGCGAGGTGTTCGAGCGAGGCGCCGAGCGCGAGGAATTCGCCGAGCGAATCCCAGCGCAGATAGCCTTCGCCCTTGAACTGTTCGACATGCTTGGGCGCGGAGCCGCCGGCGCCGGTCTCGAACAATCCGCCGCCCTGCAGCAGCGGAACGATCGACAGCATCTTGGCGGAGGTGCCGAGCTCCATGATCGGGAACAGGTCGGTGAGGTAGTCGCGCAGCACGTTGCCGGTGACGGAGATGGTGTCCTGACCCTTGCGGATGCGCTCGAGCGAGAACTTGATCGCTTCAACCGGCGCCAGGATGCGGATGTCGAGGCCCGACGTATCTTCGTTCTTGAGGTACTTCTCGACCTTGGCGATGAGCTGCGCGTCGTGCGCACGGTTCTTGTCGAGCCAGAACACCGCCGGGGTGTTGGAGAGGCGGGCGCGGCGCACCGCGAGCTTGACCCAATCCTGAATGGGCGCGTCCTTGACCTGACACATGCGGAAGATGTCGCCGGCTTCGACCTTCTGGGTCATCAGGACCTTGCCGTCCTCGGCGATGACATTGACGGTGCCGTTCGCGGGGATGCGGAAGGTCTTGTCGTGGGAGCCGTATTCCTCGGCCGCCTGCGCCATCAGGCCGACATTCGGCACCGAGCCCATGGTCTTGGGATCGAAGGCGCCATTGGCCTTGCAGTCGTCGATGACCGCCTGGAACAAAGTCGAGTAACAGCGGTCGGGGATCGCGGCGATGCAGTCATGCAGCTTGCCGTCGGGCCCCCACATCTTGCCGGACTCGCGGATCATCGCCGGCATGGACGCATCGATGATCACGTCGCTCGGCACATGCAGGTTGGTGATGCCCTTGTCGGAATTGACCATGGCGAGGGCCGGGCGTTTGGCGTATGCGGCCTGGATGTCGGCCTTGATCGTGGCCTTTTCCGCATCCGGCAGGGTTTCGATCCTGGTCATCATGTCGCCGACGCCGAGGTCAGGATTGACGCCGAGCCTGGTCAGGGTGGCGCCATGCTTCTTGAAAACGTCGGCGAAGAACACCGATATGCAGTGACCGAACAGGATGGGATCGGAGATCTTCATCATCGTCGTCTTGACGTGCAGCGAGAACAGGATGCCGTCCTTCTTGGCCGCCTCGATCGCGCCTTCGTAGAACGCGTCCAGCGCCTTGACGTTCATCACCGAGCAATCGATGACCTCGCCGGCCTGCAGCGGCACTTTCTCCTTGAGCACCGTCGTCTTGCCGGCGGCATCCACCAGTTCGATGCGGGCGTTCGTGGCGGCGGCCGTGGTGGTCGCGACTTCCGAACCGTAGAAATCGCCACCCGTCATGTGCGCCACGCGGGTTTTCGAATCCTTGGCCCAGGCGCCCATCTTGTGCGGGTGGCTGCGTGCATAGGCCTTCACGGCACCGGCGGCGCGGCGGTCGGAGTTGCCTTCGCGCAGCACCGGATTGACGGCGCTGCCCAGCACCTTGCTGTAGCGGGCGCGGATTTCCTTGTCGGCCGGGCTCGCGTCGCTGTCGGGATAATTGGGGACGTCGTAGCCCTTGCTCTGCAGTTCCTTGATCGCGGCCTTGAGCTGCGGGATCGAGGCGGAGATGTTGGGCAACTTGATGATGTTGGCTTCCGGCTTCAGCGTCAGCTTGCCGAGCTCGGCGAGTTCGTCGTTGATCCGCTGCTCGGGCTTCAGCTTCTCCGGGAAGTTGGCGATGATGCGGCCCGCCAGCGAGATGTCCTTCAGGGTCATGGTGACGCCGGCCGCGCCGACGAAAGCCTGAACGATCGGCAGCAGCGAGTAGGTCGCGAGCGCCGGCGCTTCATCGACTTTTGTCCACATGATTTCGAGATTCGGCATGCATGACCCCTGATAGTGGTGCTGGTTGGGGGCCCTATAGCACCCCGGTTTGGGGGGCGAAAGCCGCGCTTTCGTGAGAGCCGGTAGGGCGATATAGAGCCCTGCCATGGAGCGCTTTTGAATGCCCGGAGCCGGTACCGACAAGACCAAACGCTGGATCGAGCGGCCGGGACCCGTGGTGGTCCTGGTCGAGCCGCAGATGGGCGAGAACATCGGCGCCGCGGCGCGCGCCATGGCCAATTTCGGCCTCGGCCGGCTGCGCCTCGTGAAGCCGAAGCAGGGCTGGCCGAACGAGAAGGCGGTCGTCATGGCGGCCGGGGCGGACCGCGTGCTCGACGGCGCGCAGCTTTACGAGACCCTGGAGGAGGCGGTCGCCGACTGCTCCTTCGTGCTGGCGACCACGGCGCGCCACCATGACCAGCTCAAGCCGATCATCGGCGCGCAGCAGGCCGCGGCCGAAATCGCGCCGCGCGTCGCCGCCGGCGATACCGTGGCGCTGGTGTTCGGCCGCGAGCGCAATGGCCTCGAAAACCACGAGGTCGGGCTGGCCGACCGCATCGTCACCCTCCCGGTGAACCCGGCCTTCGCTTCGCTCAACCTGGCGCAGGCGGTGATCGTCGTCGCCTATGAGTGGTTCAAGCTCGCCGGCAGCGACGCCGTGCGCGAGGACGAGCCGCGCCGCTCGCCGCCGGTCGGCAAGCAGCAACTGACGGCGTTCTTCCGCGATCTCGAAGGGGAGCTTGAAAAGGTCGAGTTCTTCCGTCCCGCCGAGAAGCGCGAGACCATGGTCATCAACCTGCGCAACATCTTCACGCGCATGGAACTGACGCAGCAGGACGTGCGCACTTTGTACGGCGTCGTCATGGCCATCGCCAATGGCCGCAAGGGCCCGGCGCGCGGCGGCACACTCGACCCGGCGGCCGCCGAGGAACTGCGCGGGCTGATCGCCGATCATAGCGCCGGCCAGATCGCGCAGGAGCGGGCACCGATCAAGGGCCTGGCACGGCTGTTGCGGCGCAATCCGACCGAGGCCGAGCGTGCGTTCTGGAAGGCGCTGACCGGCGACCGGCGTTTCGCGGGCTACCGCTTCAAGCGGCAGGTGCCGCTCGGCCCGCATATGGGCGACCTCGTGTCGATTCCGCTGCGCTGTGTGATCGAGATCATCCCGGCGAACGAGCCGGAGCTGACGCGGGAGCAAAGGCCGGCGCGCCATGCCTGGCTGGCCGAGCGCAATTACCGCGTCATCACCATCGCGGCCGCCGATGTGCTGAGCGACGTCGGCAAGGTGCTGGATGATCTCGCGCCGCGCGTGCAGGCGCCAGCGTCCTAGAACGCGTCTTTCGCGCCGGAAGCCTGCACCGGCAACTGCTTCAGCGCGCCGGAGGCGCCTTCGCGCACCAGGGAAAAGTCGCTGCCCACGGTCATGAAGCGGAAGCCGCGCTTGGCCATGTCGAGCGCGCGCCTGGCGTCGCGGCAATAGATGCCGGGGATCTTGCCGGCGGCGATGGCGGCGGCGCAGATCTTGTCGATGGCGACGTTGACCTCCGGCGCCTCGATGTCCTGCGCCTTGCCGGCCGACAGCGACGTGGAGAGATCGTAGGGGCCGATGAACAGCGCGTCGATGCCGGGCGTGCCCGCGATTTCCTCGACGTTGCGCAGCGCTTCCGGCGTTTCGATCATCGCAAAGGTCAGCGTGCCCGCATTGGCGGCGGCGAGGTAATCGGTGGCCGCCATCTGCCCCTGCAGCATCATCGCCCGCGGCGGCCCGAAGGAGCGCTCGCCCAGCGGCGGATATTTCGCCGCGGCGGCGAAGCGCCGCGCGTCCTCGGCGTTGTTGATCATCGGCGCGACGATCCCTTCGGCGCCGAAATCCAGCGCGCGGCTCACCAGCCCGACATCCTCGAGCGGCACGCGCACGAAGGGCGCGGCGCTGGCATGGTGCACGGCGCCGATCCCTTCACGGAGCGTGTCGGTATTCCACAGGCCGTGCTGCGCATCGAGCACCACGGCGGCAAAGCCCTCGCGCGCGATCGTCTCGGCGACGATCGGCGAGCCCATCATGCACCAGCCGGAGAAGACCGTTTCTCCGGCGCGCAAGCGCTGGGCGAGGGGGAAGGGCGGCATGGGTGCGGCCAATGCCTCAGCCGGCCTGGATCTGGGCGACGGCGGTGGCGAGCAACTCGGTCATTTTCGCGCGCACCTGCTGCTCGGTAACGCCCTTGCCTTCGAGATCCTTGACGACTTTCTTCAAAACGTCGTTGTCGCCGGCTTCCTCGAAATCGGCCAGCACGACGTCCTTGGCGTAGGCGTTGGCGTCGTCGCCCGACTTGCCGAGCAGCTCCGCGGCCCACAGGCCGAGCAGCTTGTTGCGGCGGGCCATCGCCTTGAACTGCAATTCCTCGTCATGCGCGAACTTCTTCTCGAAACCTTCTTCGCGCTTGTCGAAAGTGGTCATGCCGCCCTCATAAATCCTTGGATTTTACCGCGTTTGCATATCGCCCGACCGGGGTCAAGGCAACCTATCAGCCTCTTAATACGGCAAAATTGCGAGGTGGAAAACGCCCCGTCCCGTCGATTGTGTCGCACGGGGCGTTGGGCTAGGTTGACCCGGTGGCCGAGACGTTTTAGCGCATATCCACATGAGCTTGCGCTGGATCGAAAAGAACCACAGCCGAGGGTCTTTAGGCGCTTCAACAAGGAACCACGGCACCCCATGGACATTCACAAACCACGGTACATCCCGATGAGCCGACGCCGCCGCATTTACGAAGGCAAGGCGAAGGTCCTCTATGAGGGCCCGGAGCCAGGGACGCTGATTCAGCATTTCAAGGATGACGCGACCGCCTTCAACGCCAAGAAGCACGAGGTGATCGAAGGCAAGGGCGTGCTCAACAACCGCATCTCCGAGTACGTCTTCCAGCACCTCAACGACATCGGCGTGCCGACGCACTTCATCCGCCGGCTCAACATGCGCGAGCAGTTGATTCGCGAGGTCGAGATCATTCCGCTCGAGGTGGTGGTGCGCAACGTCGCCGCCGGTTCGCTGTCGACCCGCCTCGGCATCGAGGAAGGCACGCAACTGCCGCGCTCGATCATCGAGTTCTATTACAAGAACGACAAGCTCAACGACCCGATGGTGTCGGAAGAGCACATCACGGCGTTCGGCTGGGCCTCGCCTCAGGAGATCGACGACATCATGGCGCTGGCCATCCGCGTCAACGACTTCCTGTCCGGGCTTTTCCTCGGCGTCGGCATCCGTCTCGTGGATTTCAAGATGGAGACCGGCCGGCTCTGGGAAAACGACGTGATGCGCATTGTCGTGGCCGATGAGATCTCGCCGGATTCGTGCCGGCTCTGGGACATCAAGACCAACGACAAGATGGACAAGGACCGCTTCCGCCGCGACATGGGCGGGCTGGTCGAGGCCTATACCGAGGTTGCCAAGCGTCTCGGCATCGTCGCCGAGGGCGAGCGCCCGCAGGGCACCGGCCCGGTGCTGGTGAAAGGCTGACTTCCTGTCCCGGACGCGGTGCAGCGCGCGAGCGGTGCACCGCAGATCCGGGATCGTTGCGCCCCGTGTTCTTGACGGTCCCGGCTCTGCGGCGCATCACCATAGCGCGTTGAAGACGCGCGTTAACGCGCTTATGGTGCTACGCCGCGTCCGGGACAAGTGATTCTCCAGGTAGTCCGCCCCATGAAAGCTCGCGTCACCGTTACCCTCAAATCCGGCGTTCTCGACCCGCAGGGCAAGGCGATCGAGGGCGCGCTGCGCTCCCTCGGCATCGACGGCGTCGCCGCGGTGCGTCAGGGCAAGGTGTTCGACATCGAATTGGACGGCGGCGACCGCGCCAAGGTCGAGGCGCTGCTCAAGCAGGCCGCGGACAAGCTGCTGGCGAATACGGTGATCGAGAATTATCACGTCGAGGTTCTGGGCTAGGAACGGGAGCGCACCATGAAAGCCGCCGTCCTCGTCTTCCCAGGCATCAACCGCGAACGCGACATGGCGCGCACGCTCCGGCTCACTTCGGGCCGCGAGCCGGCCATGGTCTGGCACACCGAGCATGACCTCCCGGCGGGCACCGATCTCGTGGTCGTGCCGGGCGGCTTCTCCTACGGCGATTACCTGCGCTGCGGCGCCATTGCCGCGCGTTCGCCGGTCATGGACGCGGTGCGCAAATTCGCCGCTGGCGGTGGCCTGGTGCTGGGCGTCTGCAACGGCTTCCAGATCCTGTGCGAATCCGGCCTGCTGCCGGGCGTGCTGATGCGCAACGAGAACCTGCGCTTCATCTGCCGCGACGTCTTTCTGAAGGTGGAGCGCTCCGACACGCCGTTTACCCGTGGCTATAACGCCGGGCAGGTGGTCCGCGTGCCGGTTGCTCACGGCGAGGGCAACTACATTGCCGACGGCGAGACCATTGCGCGGCTGGAAGGCGATGGCCGGGTGATTTTCCGCTATTGCGGCCCGGACGGCATGATCGACCCGGACTGGAATCACAACGGCGCCCTCAACGCCATTGCCGGTATCGTCAATGACGGCGGCAACGTGCTCGGCATGATGCCGCATCCGGAAAACCACGTCGAAGCCGACATCGGCTCGACCGACGGCCGCGGCCTGTTCGCCGGGCTCGCCGAGGCGCTCAAGAAGGCGGCCTGAAGCCGCTTCGGCGGAAGAGCCCGCGAAAACCCCGGTTCTGGCGGCCCGATTGCGTCCGGGCCTCGAATTTCCTCTGGAAGCCGCGCACAAGGGTGTCTAAGTCCCGGGGTGTCCGTGCTAGGCCCAATTGCGCCGCCGCTCCTAGGAATCCCATGCTCGCCAACGACGTCAAAATCACGCCCGAACTGGTCGCCGAACACGGCCTCAAGCCGGACGAGTACCAGCGGATTCTGGACCTGATCGGCCGCGAGCCGACCTTGACCGAACTCGGCATCTTCTCGGCGATGTGGAACGAGCACTGCTCGTACAAATCCTCGAAGGTTCACCTGCGCGGGCTGCCGACCAAGGCGCCGTGGGTGATCCAGGGACCGGGCGAGAACGCCGGCGTCATCGACATCGGTGACGGGCTGGCCTGCGTCTTCAAGATGGAGAGCCACAACCACCCGAGCTACATCGAGCCCTATCAGGGCGCGGCGACCGGCGTCGGCGGCATCCTGCGCGACGTGTTCACGATGGGCGCGCGGCCGATCGCCTGCCTCAACGCGCTGTCCTTCGGCGCGCCGGAACATCCCAAGACGCGGCATCTCGTCTCCGGTGTCGTCGCCGGCATCGGCGGCTATGGCAATTCCTTCGGCGTTCCGACGGTCGCCGGTTCGGTGCGCTTCCACAAGCGCTATGACGGCAACATCCTGGTCAACGCCATGGCGGTCGGCCTCGCGGAGACGGACAAGATCTTCTACGCTGCCGCCTCGGGCGTCGGCATGCCGATCGTCTATCTCGGCTCCAAGACCGGCCGCGACGGCATTCACGGCGCCTCGATGGCCTCGGCGGAGTTCGACGACAATTCGGAAGAGAAGCGCCCGACCGTGCAGGTCGGCGATCCCTTCTCGGAAAAACTTTTGCTGGAAGCCTGTCTCGAGATCATGGCCAAGGATTGCGTCATCGCCATCCAGGACATGGGCGCGGCGGGACTGACATCGTCGGCGACTGAAATGGGCGCCAAGGGCAATCTCGGCGTCACGCTCGATCTCGACAAGGTGCCGTGCCGCGAAGAGGGCATGAGCGCCTATGAGATGATGCTGTCGGAGAGCCAGGAGCGCATGCTCATGGTGCTCAAGCCCGACAAGGAAAAGGAAGCCGAAGCGATCTTCCGCAAATGGGGCCTCGACTTCGCCGTGGTCGGCGAGACCACGCCGTCGATGCGCTTCATCGTCAAGCACCACGGCCAGGTGATGGTCGATCTGCCGATCAAGGAACTCGGTGACTCCGCGCCGGAATACAAGCGGCCCTTCGTCAGCCTGGAAAAGCCGGCGCCGATCGACGCCGGCGCCATCGAGCCGCCGGGCTCGATTGCCGATGCGCTGGAGCGGCTCGTCGCCACACCCGACCTGTGCTCGAAGCGCTGGGTCTGGGAGCAGTACGACCACATCATCGGCGGCAACACCGTGCAGCGTCCGGGCGGCGACGCCGCCGTGGTGCGCGTTCTTGATGGCCCCAAGGGCCTCGCGCTGACCACCGACGTGACGCCGCGCTATTGCGAGGCCAATCCGTTCGAGGGCGGCAAGCAGGCGGTCGCCGAGTGCTGGCGCAATCTCACCGCCGTCGGCGCGACGCCGCTCGCCATCACCGATAATCTCAACTTCGGCAATCCGGAGCGGCCCGAAATCATGGGCCAGTTCGTCGGCTGCGTGCGCGGCATCGCCGAAGCCTGCAAGGCGCTCGACTTCCCGGTCGTGTCCGGCAACGTGTCGCTCTACAACGAGACGAACGGCAAGGCGATTTTGCCCACGCCGTCGATCGGCGGCGTCGGTGTCATCGCCGATTTCAAGAAGAGCGCGTCGCTGGCGTTCAAGAAGGAAGGCGAGGCCATCCTCGTTGTTGGTGAGACGACGGGCTGGCTCGGTCAGTCGATCTATCTGCGCGAGATCTGCGCACGCGAAGAAGGCGCGCCGCCGCCGGTCGATCTGATCGAAGAGCGCGAGAACGGCGAATTCGTGCGTTCGCTCATCCTCGATGGCGCGGCTACCGCCGCGCACGATCTGTCCGATGGCGGCTTGCTGGTGGCGCTGGCCGAGATGGCGATGGCCTCCGGCATCGGTGCGAAACTCGACGCCGCACCGGATGATATCCCGGGCCACGCCTACTGGTTCGGCGAGGATCAGGCCCGCTACATCGTGACGGTGCCGGCGCAGGCGGTCGAACTCGTGATGGCGCGCGCGCGCAAGGCCAGCGTGCTGGTGTCGCGCATCGGCACGACCGGCGGGGCCGCCGTCGCGATAGACGGCCAGCGGGCGCTGGCGGTGCCAGATCTGAACGAGCGCAGTGAGGGCTGGTTGCCGGGCTACATGGCCGGTCGGGACTAACTCTTTCAGTCTGAGACTTGCGGCCGATCAGCGGATCGGCGCCGTGCCCTTGAGCGCCGCCTTGCATAGCGGCGCCAGGCTGGCCTCGTTCGCCTGCAGGCAGGCGATCTTCTGTCCGTCGCCGGCGCCGGTGTCGCGGCATCGCCGCACCAGATCACGCAGACAGGCGCGGCCGATCACCGCGGTCATCACCACCGGCGCATCGGGACGTTGCGTGACCGGGCCGGTTGGCGCGGCCGGCGGCGCCGTGTCGGCGATATCCGCGAGCGAGGTCAGGCAGTTCGGCGACAACTTGGCGGCGTTGCGCTGCAGGCAGGCGAGGGCTTCCGGCCCGCCGGGCGGCACGCCCTTGCAGTTGCGGGTGAAGTCGCCGCGGCAGGTGGTCTTGATGGCGTTCATCTGCGCGGCGGTCGGTGGCGGCGGTGCGTCGGCGGCGGGAGCCGGCGGGACGGCGGCCTGCTGCGGTGCCGGCACGGGTTTGGGCGGCGTCGCGGCCCGGGCAGGGGCGATGGGCGCTGGTACAGCCGCGGGCTTGGCGGCGGGGATAGTTGCGGCCGGTGGCTTGGCCGCCTGAATGGTCGGGGTTGTCGCGGCTGGCGGCGCGGCGGGCGCCGTTGCGGCCGGCGCAGGTGGAGGAGGCGGCGCGGCAGCGGCAGGAGCCGGTTTCGGCAAGGTGGCGGTGACCGCAGTCCGGCAGGATGGCGAGAGCGTCGCGACGTTCGTCTGCAGGCACTGCAGCGCTTCCTTGCCGCCGGGCGTCACGCCGGAGCATTTCGACATGAAATCGGAGCGGCACGAGGCCTTGATCGCGGCCTGCTGCTCAGGCGTGACCTGCGCGCCCGCGCTTTGGCTCAGCGCCGCCAGAAAGACGGCCAAACCCACTGATTGGAGAAACCTGCTGCTGCCGGCCACGGCCATGACTCACCCTTATTGCGCGATATTTTTTACACACTATACCACTCGTCCGGGGGACGCGGGATCGACATTTTTTGGGTGCAAACCGTCGGCCAAGGGCTGCCCGGGACGCGGGTGTCGCGTAGTCTGACGGTCAAGGAGTACGGCAATGGCGATGGATGCGGGTGAAATCGAGCGGCTGATCCGGGAGGGCATTCCGGACGCCGAGGTCACGATCCGGGACCTCGCCGGCGACGGCAATCATTACTCCGCCACGGTGCTGGCGCCGTCCTTCGCCGGCAAGACCCGGGTCCAGCAGCATCAGCTCGTCTACAATGCGCTCAAGGGCAATATGGGCGGCGTCCTGCACGCGCTGGCGCTGCAGACCGGGACCCCCTGACGACGGCCGTCAGCGGTCGAAATTTGTCGAAAAGTCCGAATTAACAATCATTTCGTCCCCTTTTTGCCGCCCCCCTTGGGGTGGCGGTGCGACCTGGGGTACATATATCCGCGATACCGAAGGGCGGTTGCGGCCCGCGTGCCGCGACGCATAACCGGATACACAAGGATTCCGCTGCCATGGCCATCGAGCAGTTCATCGATAACGAAGTGAAGTCCAACGACGTGGTGCTGTTCATGAAGGGCACGCCGCAGTTTCCGCAGTGCGGCTTCTCCGGCCAAGTCGTGCAGATTCTCGATCATCTCGGCGTGCCGTACAAAGGCCTGAACGTGCTGGAGTCGATGGACTTGCGCGAAGGCATCAAGGCCTATTCGAACTGGCCGACGATTCCCCAGCTCTACATCAAGGGCGAGTTCGTCGGCGGCTGCGATATCATCCGCGAGATGTTCCAGGCCGGCGAGTTGCAGCAGGCGCTCAAGGATGCCGGCGTCCCGGTTGCCGCGCGTGCCTGATCGCCGATAGTTTTTTCTTCAAAAGCCGCTCACGACGCCCCGCCGTTGTGAGCGGCTTTGTCATGCCGCCACGAAGCGATAGGCGCCGTCCTGGCGTTCGACCATGCCCGTGCCCGGATAGGGCAAGTGGAAGCCGATCAGCCTGGCCTTGTCGGCGGCGAGACGGTCGAGCAGTTTGGCGCGCGTTGCCGCGCCGAGCTCGGGCATGTGGTCGGCGGCGGTCCGCCATTCCGGATGGGCGAATGAAATCGCCGGATGCGAGATGGCGTCGCCGGTGATGATGAGGTCCTCGCTGCCCTTGAGCGCGATCGAGACATGTCCCTGGGTGTGGCCGGGCGTCGAAACGATCTGCAGGCCGGGCACGACCTCGTCGCCGTCCTTCATCATGGCGACGCGATCCTTGATCGCCGCGTAATTGCGGCGCGCCCCGGTGACGAAACCGGCGCGCTCGGCCGGCAAGCCGTAACTGGCGTTGCTGCCGTGCCAGAAGTCCCACTCGGCGGCGCCGACATGAAAGACCGCATCCGGCAGCATCGGTTCGTCGAACTCGTCGATGGTGCCCCACAGATGATCGGGATGGCCGTGGGTGAAGATCACCTTGGTGATCTTCGTCTTGTCGATGCCGGCGGCCTTGAGGTTGTCCCAGAGCTTGCCGGCGGTCGGCATGAAGCGGTCGCCGGAGCCCATGTCGATGAGAATGAGATCGCCGCCGCGCCTGAGCAGCGTGACATTGGTCGGCGAGTCGTAGCTGGCGCCGGTCTGGCCGGCAGCCTTCAGCAACGCATCGCGTTCCGCGGGATTGGCGTCGGGGGCGAGAAAACTTGTCGGCAGCACCAGATGGCCGTCGCTGACCACCATGACCTCGAACTCGCCGTGCCTGAAGCGCGCGAGCGGGGCGGCAAGAGCCGGCAAGTTGTGAAAGGCGAGACCGGCAGCGGTGCCGGCGAGCAACGCGCGGCGTGTCAGGTTCGTCATGGCGGGGCTCCCGGCAATGGCAGCACCCAAATAACAAATCCCCCGCCTTTTGGGCAGGGGATCTGAAGTCTTGTCGCTGAAGCGGAAACGAAGCGCTTAGCGCGAATAGTATTCGACGACCAGCGACGGCTGCATCTGAACCGGGAACGGCACGTCCGACAGCGCCGGCACGCGCGCGATCTGCGCGGTCATCTTGCCGGTATCGACGGCGATGTAGTCCGGCACGTCGCGCTCGGCCAGGGCCTGGGCTTCGAGCACCAGGTTCATCTGCTTCGACTTCTCGCGGATTTCGACGACATCGCCGACCTTGAGGCGGTAGCTGGCGATGTTCACGCGGCGGCCGTTCACCTTAATGTGGCCGTGGCTGATGAACTGGCGCGCGGCGAACACGGTCGGCACGAACTTGGCGCGGTAGACGACAGCATCGAGACGGCGCTCGAGGAGGCCGATCATGTTGGCGCCCGAGTCGCCCTTCATGCGCATGGCTTCGTCGTAGATGGCGCGGAACTGACGCTCCGAGATGTTGCCGTAGTAGCCGCGCAGCTTCTGCTTGGCCTTGAGCTGCACGCCGAAGTCGGAGAGTTTACCCTTGCGGCGCTGGCCGTGCTGGCCGGGACCGTATTCGCGGCGGTTCACCGGGGACTTCGGACGGCCCCAGATGTTCTCGCCCATGCGGCGGTCGATTTTGTACTTGGATTCCAAACGCTTGGTCATCGCGTCCTCATAGACAGGGATTAAAGGGTGAGGAAACGCGCCCTTCCTTTGCTCCGGGTTACCCCGGAACCGACAGACAAGCCCTTGAAGCGTAAGGGCTTGTCGCGGGTCGCGAAACGCCGAACGGGCCGCAACCGGCCCGTCAGGTGGCCGCCTTTTACGGGGGGCTGGACGCGATGTCAAACGACCGCTGCGGCGGTCGGCCGCAGAGATTTGGGCGCAAACTACAACCAAACGGTCCGTTTTCGCTTGCGGGAAGGCGGTATTCGCACCATTTTGTCGCAGTCAGGCCGGGCCCCTCTGGCAGTTCTCCAGGAACTGCGATGTCGGACTGAAATCGATTGTGGGTCCGATGCGCCAGGATAATTCGCGAAAGCAGGATCATCGTCGTTCCGCCACGGGCGAGCCGTGGATGCTGACCTTTGCGTTGGCGTTCATTCCGCTTGCCGGTCTCGGCGTCATGGCATGGTGGCTGCCGCCGGAGATCGTGCTGCCGGCAGTGAGCGCCGTTGCGCTTGCTGCCGCTGCCGTCGTGGCGGTGGTGGCTTTCTCGATGCCGGCCACGTCGCGCCCCGGTCCCGTCACTGCCTGGGATGTTGCCGGGGCACTGACGTTGATCGGCTGCGCCGCGGCCATCCTCGGCGAAATCGAACCCGTCATCGAATATCTCAAACCCCTACCTGAACGGAGCCCATCGCGTGGTTGATTTCGCTCAACTGCTGACGCCTGAATCCTTAAGTGCCTTCGCCACCGTCATCATGATCGACCTGGTGCTGGCGGGCGACAATGCCGTCATTATCGGTCTTGCCGCCGCGGGCTTGCCGCCCGACCAGCGCCGCAAGGCCATCATCGTCGGCATTATCGCCGCCACCGTGCTGCGCATCGCCTTTGCCGGCGTCGCCATCCAGCTTCTGCAGATCGTCGGTCTGCTGCTCGCCGGCGGCGTGCTGCTGTTGTGGGTCTGCTGGAAGATGTGGCGCGAACTGCGCTCGGGCGGCCACGAAGGCGAGCACATCGTGGACGCCGACGGCAACATGATCATGAACGGTGCGGCGTCAGGCGCGCCGCGCAAGACCTTTGCGCAGGCTGCCTGGCAGATCCTCATCGCCGACGTTTCGATGTCGCTCGACAACGTGCTCGCCGTTGCCGGCGCTGCGCGCGACCATCCCATCGCGCTGGTGTTCGGCCTCGCCCTCTCGATCGTGCTGATGGGCGTGGCGGCGAGTTATATCGCCGGCCTGCTCACCAAGCATCGCTGGATTGCATATGTCGGCCTTGCCATCATTCTCTATGTGGCGGTCGACATGATCTGGCGCGGCGCGATTGATGTCCACGCCGCAGTGCCTGTCTTCAACTGAAGCCGAGGCCCCTGAGCGCCGCGGCAAGCGGCGCCGGGGGCGAGCGGCCCGAGGTAAAGACAATGAGCGGCGGCGCTTCCAGCGCCGCCGTTTTCCATTCATGCAGCAGGTCGTTGACGCGGCGCGCGATCGCCGGCGCCGGATCGATCCATGCGACCGGCCAGGGTGCCAGCGCGCGGAAGCGCGCCGTCAGCAACGGATAATGCGTGCAGGCCAGCACCACCGTATCGGTGCGGCGGTTGTCGGTCTCGACGAAGCAGGGCGCGATCTCGGCGGCGATATCGGCGTCTGCAACCGGCAGGCCGGACAGCTCAAGCTCCGCGATGGTGGCGAGCCTGGGCGAGCCGACGAGGACGACATCGCAACTCGCGGCGAATTCACGGATCAGCGCGCGCGTGTATTCGCGCGATACGGTCGCCTGCGTGCCGAGCACGGCAATGCGCTTGCTCTGCGATTGCGCGCAGGCCGGTTTGATCGCGGGCACCGTGCCGACGAAAGGCACGGTGTAGCACTTGCGAAGTTCGGCGAGCGCGATGACCGACGCCGTGTTGCAGGCGATGACCACCAGATCCGGTCGGTGCTCCGCGATGGCGTCGCCAATGACGTTCACGATGCGTGCGATCAGTTTGTCTTCCGGCTGGTTGCCGTAGGGAAAACCCGCATCGTCCGCGATATAGATGTAGCGCGCATCGGGTCGCGCGGCGGCCACCTCGCGGAACACGGTGAGGCCGCCGACGCCGGAATCGAAGATCAGCACGACGGGGCTTCTGTTTTCTGAACGATCGTTAAGGTTCGGCATGGCGACAATCGGCGTCAGGTTGGCGGGTCAAGCGCAGGGAATGGCCGCTTCGGCCGTTCATTGATGGAGAGACTAGGGGGCGACGGTTTAGGATTCGATATCAAGGATTGGACGCAGCCATGAAACTTAAAACACTCGCCATCGCCGCCGGCGCATTTCTGCTCTCGGGTGGCCTCGCTGCCGCCGCCACCGTGACCAACGATCTCAACCTGCGCTCCGGCCCCGGGACAGGCTACCGCGTTGTCGGCACCATGCCGGCCGGCGCCTATGTCGATGTGCTGGGCTGCAGCGGCGGCTGGTGCCGCGTCAATTGGGGCGGGGCGGTCGGTTACGCCAGCGCCAGTTATCTCGCCGGCGGCCGCGGTCCGGCCTATGCGGCCGCCCCGGTTTACGTGCCGCCTCCGCCGGTTGTCAGCTTCGGATTCGGCTTCGGCAACGGCCCGCGCTGGCACGATGGTCCGCGCTACTATGGATACCGTGGCGGCTGGCATCGCGGCGGCCACCACTGGCGGCATCGCTAGAGACGAACCGGCCGGTGCGCGCCGTTCCGCGTGCGCCGGTCAGGCTTCGCCGAACACGCGTTTGAAGATCGTGTCGACCTGGGCGAGGTGATAATCGAGGTTGAAGTTGGCCTCGAGCTCCTTGTCGTTCAGCACCTTCTTCACGTCCGGGTCGGCCTTGAGCAGGCCGAGGAAGTCGTTGCTCTCGCCGCCCCATACTTTCATCGCATTGCGCTGCACGAGACGATAGGCGTCTTCACGTGTCACGCCGGCCTTGGTGAGCGCGATCAGGATACGCTGCGAGTGGATGAGCCCGCCGAGCTTGTTGAGGTTCTTTTCCATATTGGCCGGATAGACCAGCAGCTTGTCGATCAGGCCGGTAAGGCGGGCGAGCGCGAAGTCGAGCGTCACCGTGGCATCGGGGCCGATCATGCGCTCGACCGAGGAGTGCGAGATATCGCGCTCGTGCCACAGTGCGACGTTCTCCATCGCCGGCAGCGCATACGCGCGCACCATGCGGGCAAGGCCGGTGATGTTTTCGGACAGTACGGGGTTGCGCTTGTGCGGCATCGCCGAGGAGCCTTTCTGCTTCTCGGAGAAGAACTCTTCGGCCTCCAGCACCTCGGTGCGCTGCAGGTGGCGCACCTCGACGGCGAGGCGCTCCATCGACGAGGCGATGACGCCGAGCGTGGCGAAGAACATCGCGTGGCGATCGCGCGGAATGACCTGGGTCGAGACCGGCTCGACCGCGAGGCCCATCTGCCTGGCAACGTATTCCTCAACACGCGGATCGACCTGCGCGAAGGTGCCGACGGCGCCGGAGATGGCGCAGGTCGCGACTTCCTTGCGCGCCGCGACGAGCCGGTCGCGCCCGCGCGCGAACTCGGCATAGGCCTGCGCCATCTTGAGGCCGAAGGTGGTCGGCTCGGCATGAATGCCGTGCGAGCGGCCGACGGTCGGCGTCAGCTTGTGTTCGAAGGCGCGGCGCTTGAGCGCGGCGAGCAGGGCGTCGAGATCGGCGAGCAGGAGGTCGGCGGCGCGCACGAGCTGGACGTTGAGGCAGGTGTCGAGCACGTCGGACGAGGTCATGCCCGAGTGCATGTAGCGGGCTTCCGGGCCGACGATCTCCGAGACATGCGTGAGGAAGGCGATGACGTCGTGCTTGACCTCGGCCTCGATGGCGTCGATGCGGGCGACATCGAATTTGGCGTCCTTGCCCTTGGCCCAGATGGTCTTGGCAGCTTCCTTCGGGATGGCGCCGAGCTCGGCCATGGCGGAGGCGGCATGCGCCTCGATCTCGAACCAGATGCGGTACTTGGTTTCCGGTGACCAGATCGCTGTCATCTCGGGGCGGGAATAGCGGGGGATCATTCAGCTCTCCTTGCCTCACCATCATGGGGAGGGATAACAAGTCGGCGCTGGACTACCATGTAAGGCGGCCCAGCTTCAAACACGCGGCAAAAGTCTCGACAGCGGCGAGCGCGCCATGAAACCCGCGGCCCAGGCGAGAAATGCGGTGGCGTGCGGCTTGGTGGCCCGGATGCGGTTCTTGCCGACCTGAGCAAGGATGAAACGCGCGGCCTCGTCGGTGTCGATCAGGAACGGCCGGAATGGCGCCTGCGCCATCTTGGTATCGACAAAACCGAAGCGGACATTGGTGATTTTGACCTTGCGGCCGCGCAAGGCAAGGCCGAGGCCCTCCCAGTAACGCGAGATGCCGGCCTTCGAGCCGGTATAGGCCGGCACCTGAGCCGACCACAAAACATCGGCAGTCGAGCTCAGGCCGATGAAGTGGCCGTGGTCGCGCGCGATCATGTGGCCGAGCACGATTTCGGTCGCTGTCACAGCGCCCATGACATTGACGGCGAATGTCCGTGTCTCGCTCGCCAGATTCTCGAGGTCGAGATCGGTACCGATACCGGCGCTGTAAACGCACAGGTCGATGTCGGGCTGATGCCTCAGGTGGCCGGCCAGAATGTCGCGAAACGCGGGCTCGGCGACATCCTGAACGATGTGCTCATATTGCGGATGATCGATTGGCGCAGGGCGCCGCGAAATGCCGGTGACCATGGCGCCGCGGGCCAGCAGCGCGCGGGTGGTGGCAAGGCCAATGCCATCGGAATTCCCGATGACCAGTGCGTGCTGTGTCATCGCCGTTATTATGCCGCCTCGCCGCGGGCCAGGCTGCCGGCCTGACGGATCGCGGCGATGTTCTCTTTGTACTGGCCGCCCTTGAACACGGCGGAGCCGGCGACCAGCACATTGGCGCCGGCGCGCACGACGTCGGCGGCGTTGGCGGCGGTGACGCCGCCGTCAACTTCCAGGTCGATCGGCCGCCCGCCGATCATGGCGCGGATGGCGCGGATCTTGTCGAGCTGCGACGGGATGAAAGCCTGGCCGCCGAAGCCGGGATTGACCGACATCACGAGAACGAGATCGACCATGTCGATGACATTCTCGATCGACGAAGCGGGCGTGCCCGGGTTCATGACAACGCCGGCTTTCTTGCCGAGCGCGCGGATCGCCTGCAGCGAGCGATGCAGATGCGGTCCCGCTTCGACGTGAACGGTGATGACGTCGGCGCCGGCCTTGGCGAAGGCGTCGATGTAGGGATCGACCGGCGCGATCATGAGATGGACGTCGAAAATCTTCTTCGAGGCGCCGCGCACGGATTTCATCACGTCGGGACCGAAGGAGATGTTCGGCACGAAGTGGCCGTCCATGATGTCGACATGCACCCAGTCGGCGCCGGCGGCGTCGATGGCGCGCACCTCGTCGCCCAGCTTGGCGAAATCGGCGGCAAGGATCGAGGGCGCGATCAGGAGCGGGCGGGTCATGCAAATCCTCCGGATCGGGTCCGGGTACCACGGCGGTTGGGGCCCGGCAATTAGCGGCCGGGCAGGCGGCAAAGTTTGCCGGTTTTCGCTGCGCTCTCCACGCTCCGCCTGTGGACAAGTCATTGCCCCGGCGCAGGATTTTAAAATCACAGGCGCTGGCAGGGGTTTTGCAGGAAACGGGTCCAAGGGCGCTTATGCATTGAGGAGTAGCGTTGATGTCCTTCTTCGTGGGCTCGGCTGCGTCCAGCCCGCTGACCTATTGGCAGCAGATGCTGCAGACGGGCGGCGCGAGCGGCAGCCGGAGCCAATCCTTCGATCCTCTCGCCAGTCTGATGCAGGCCGACGCCGGGGATACCTCGTCGTCGGCGCAGGCCATGGGCACGTCGGCGCCGCCCAGTCCGCCGTTCGGGCAGGGCATGATGGCGCAACTCATCGCGCTGCAGCAGCAGGCCAGCGCCGTCACCGTTTCCGGTACGTCCGCGGCCGATCCGGGCGACGCCAAGTTCTTCGCCAGGCTCGACACCAACGGCGATGGCTCCGTCGGCCAGAGCGAGTTCGAGGCGGCGGCGTCCAAACACGGCGTCTCGACGCAGATCTCGGATGCCGTGTTCGCCAAGATCGACGGCAACGGCGATGGCAATATCAGCCAGAGCGAACTGGCCGCCGCAGATAACGGCCGAGGTCATCAGGGCCACCACGCTCATGATACCGGCGGTACCGGCGACGCCGACGACCTGATGTCCGGCCCGGGCGCCGACGGCTCGACGACGCGGTCGGTGACCAATGCCGACGGCTCGACCACGACCACGATCACCTATGCCGACGGCTCCAAGATCGACATGACATCGCCGGCCGCGGCTCCGGCCGGCAATAGCGGCTCGAACGGCCCGTCGAACACGGCGAGCCTCAATCTGATCGAGCAGTTCATCAAGCTGCAATCGCAGGCGATCGGCGCCGCGGCGTCGGCCTTGTCGGTGGTGGCGTAGCGTTCACCCGTCGGCCGGCCCGTATGTTCGTATCGGGCCGGCTTCCGGCTACGTTTTCCGCTTCGGCAGCCGTCTGGCCAGCGGCTTGAGCAGCGCCGGGAAGATGTAGATCGGAAACTGCACCAGCGCGAAATAGAACCAGGCGAGGTCGGGCAGGGCCGACCCCAGCGCGCCGATGACGGCGCCGAGATTGCGGAAGCCGGCGAGAAAGCCGACGACCATGGCGCGGTCGAGCCCGGCGCGCATGAAAAGCACCGCCGTAATGCCGATCAACACGCAGGCGATCGCGACGATCACGCCGAGCAGCTTCAGCGCCAGCAGCGGGTCGGCCATGACGCGACGCGTCACCGGCTCCATCGCCGCGATGGCGAAAACGAACACGGCGATCACATTCAGACCGTCGAGAACCTGCATGTTCTCGTCGATCCGTTGCCGGCCGACGGCGCGGCGGATGACGAAGGCAAGAAAGCCGGACGCGAAGAACAGGATGAACAGTTTGCTGCCGAGCTCGAACGGCGTGAACAGCGCCGTGCCGAGAAACAGATAGCTGAAGGCCACCGTCGTCAGCGGCGACAGCGCGCAGCACGCGATCAGCGCCACCAGCGAGAAACCGATATCGAGCCCCATCAGCGCGGCGAAGGCGACGGTCGAGGTGATCGGCGCGATGGCCGCCTGCAGGACCATGATCGAAAACAGGTCCGGCGCGAGCTCTTGCAGGCCGATCAGCGCATAAAACCCGCCGAGCAGGAGCGGCACGGCGATCATCACCCAGAGCGCGGCGAGAACGACGAGGCGCGGCGAGCGCAGCACCGGGCAAAGCGCTTCCGGGGCGGTGCGTAAATAGGAGAACAGCAGCATGACGAAAACGGTCTCGCCCAGATACGGCTTCACATAGGCCGCGAGCTGCGGAACGGCGACGCCGAGAAAAACCGACAGGGCAAGAGCGGTCGTCCCCTGCCGGCCAAGCCAGGCGAGCGCGGCCAGCGGCCAGCGTGTATATGTCATCTGTAGCGAACTCCCGGCGTGCCTCATTGTGATACCGCGCCCGGGCGCTCCGATCCATATTGGCGGCGAAGATTGGCCCTGCAAAAGACGGGGTTGAACCCCGGCAGGTAAAGCGCCAAAAGGAACCAAACACGGGCGGATTTCATGGCACGCACTGACGTTATCGTTCTCGGCGCCGGCATCGTCGGCACTTCGATCGCGCTGCAACTGGCCAAGCGCAATATGAGCGTGGCGCTGATCGAGCGCGCCGGGACCGGCGAGCAGACGTCCTATGGCAATTCGGGCGTCATCGAAGGCTCGACTATCATGCCGCCGGCGTTTCCGAACGATATCGGTGCGCTGCTGCGTGTGGCCTTCAAACAGGCCAGCGACGCCAATTATCACCTGAGCTTCCTGCCCTGGGCGGCGCCGTGGCTGCTGGCCTTTCGCGCCGCGTCGGCGCCGAAAGCGATCGAGGAGACGGCGCGTATCAACCGGCCGCTGTTTGCCCGCGCCATCCCCGAGCACGAAGAGCTGATGCTGGAGTCCGGCGCAACCAAGCTCCTGCGCCGCAACGGCTGGATCAAGCTGTACCGCAGCGACGCCGCGATCCCCGCGATGGCGAAAGAGCTGGAGCTGGCCCGCGAATTCGGCGTGCCGGTCGAGGTCCTTGATGCGGACGGCGTGCGCAAGCTCGAGCCGTCCATCAATCCGACCTTCAAGGCTGGGGTCTACTGGCCGGCGGCGGTGAGCCTCAGCGATCCGCTGGCGCTCACCAAGGCCTACGCCGCGCGGTTCGTGACTTTGGGCGGCTTCGCGCTCAAGGGCGACGCGCTCAGCCTGCACCGCTCCGGCAGCAACTGGCGGGTCGAGACCGACGAGGGCCCGGTCGATGCGCCGGAAGTGATCGTCGCGCTCGGGCCGTGGGCGCCGGACCTGCTGAAAAACTTCAACATCCGCCTGCCGATGGGCTTCAAGCGCGGTTATCACCGCCACTTCAAGACCGAGGACAGCGCGCCGCTGTCTCGCCCGGTGGTCGATGTGCAATACGGCTATCTCATCACGCCGATGCGCCAGGGCATTCGCGTGACCACGGGCGCCGAGTTCGCCGCGCGTGACGCGGCGCCGACGCCGGAGCAGTTCGACCGCTTCATGCCGAAGCTGAAAGAGCTTTACCGCATCGGCCCGCGCGCCGATGAGCAAACCTGGCTCGGCGCCCGGCCGTGTTTTCCGGATTCCCGCGCCGTCATCGGTCGTGCGCCGGGACAGAAAGGCATGTGGTTGGCCATCGGCCATGCGCATTGGGGGCTGACGCTGGGCCCGGTCACGGGGCGTCTTCTTGGCGAGATGATGAGCGGAGAAACGCCGTTCCTCGATCCGAAGGGATTCGCCGCCGAGCGCTTTCTTTAAGGCCGGCTTCCACTTATCTCGAAAATGCTTCTAGGCCGCTGAGGTTATCTCGCGGCACGTATAGCGATCGCGAATGTGCTCGTTGAAATACGTGCCTTTCGATCGCGCGGTCTCGAAAGCGGCGGCGACCGACGGCGGCACGAGGTAATACTCATAAGTCCGGCCGCTGGTGAAGGTCACGGTCAGCCGGCTATGCTCCACTTCGTAGGCGATGGCTTTGATGACGCTGGATGGCATGATAGCCAAACGCCGTCGCCGCCGGATTGGTTTCAGCCCCGGCCGAAGCGGTCGCGCCAGGCCGGAACAGCGCCTTTGAAGGGCAGGGCCCTGGCCTCGTAGACACCGCGCGCGGCGGCTCGGGCCATCACATTGGCCGCCACCATGCCAAGCTCGGCGAGCGCGTAATAGGGATCGTCCAGCTCCTTGTCGCCGGTCGCGGCGGAGAACACGACGTCGCCGTCGAGCGGCGAATGCACCGGATAGATGGCGCGCGCCAACCCGTCCTGCGCCATGACGGCGAGACGGTTGCACTGCGCCTTGCTGAGCCTGGCGTCGGTCGCGATCATCGCGATCGTGGTGTTTTCCTGCGGGCCGCCCTTGGCGCGGATGGCGAGATCGCTCTTTGTGAACTGCGGCGGCATGCCGCGGCCGCCGAACTCGCCATTCTGCTCGAATGGCGCGGCCCAGAAATGCGGCCCGTCGCCGACAACCGCGGTGCCGACGGCATTGATGACGACGATGGCGCCGACGGTGACGCCGCCCGGCGTCTTCGCAGACGCCGAGCCGACGCCGCCCTTGAAATTGACGGTGGTGGCCCCTAATCCGGCGCCGACACTGCCGAGCTTGAAGTCAACCGACGCCGTGCGCGCGGCCTCATAGCCGAACTCGCGATAGGGCGGGTAGCGGTCCCAGTTCTTGTCGCCGCCGTTGAGCAGATCGAACATGATCGCGCCCGGCACGATCGGCACGACGGCCTCGCCGATGCGGAAACCGCAGCCTTTTTCGCGCAGAAACGCCTGCGTGCCGGAAGGCGCGTCGAGGCCGAAAGCCGAGCCGCCGGACAGCACGATGGCGTCGGCGTGCTCGAGCGTCTGCGCCGGATCGAGCAGGGCGGTCTCGCGCGTGCCGGGGCCGCCGCCGCGGACATCGACGGCGGCGGTGACCGGCCGGTCGAACAGGATGACGGTGCTGCCGGAGGCCAGCTTCTCGTCATGGGCGTGGCCGACCCGCAGGCCGGCGACATCGGTGATGAGATTGCGCATGACCGAACACCTCCTTGATTCCGATCACCCGCATATCACAACTCCGCAACTGCGGTAACGAGGCCCTTGCCAGCGCCATACTGTCGGGCGCATATCGCGGCCCATGACTGCCGACGTCTCCTATCTCGCCGCGCTGATCGCCGGCATCGTCTCGTTCCTGTCACCCTGCGTCCTGCCGCTGGTGCCGCCTTATCTCGTCTATCTCGCCGGCACGTCGCTCGAGCGCTTCGAGGCGCGCGAGGAGGAGCCGCGCGTCAAACGCGAGACGGTGATGGCGGCGGGGCTGTTCGTGCTCGGCTTCTCGACCGTGTTCGTGGCGCTCGGCGCCAGCGCCAGCGTGCTCGGCGGGCTGGTCCGCGCCTATGCGCAACCCTTGTCGATGGTCGCCGGCGTTCTGATCATTATCATGGGCCTGCATTTTCTCGGGCTGACGCGCATCGCCTGGCTGTACCGGCAGAAGCGGGCGGAGATCGTCCAGCCGGTCGGGCTGTGGGGCGCCTATGTCATGGGGCTGGCTTTCGCCTTCGGCTGGACGCCGTGCATCGGCCCGATCCTCGCCGCCATTCTCGCCGTCGCGGCCTCGGAGCAGACGGTCACGAAAGGGGCGAGCCTGCTGGCGGTTTATTCGCTCGGCCTCGGTATCCCGTTCGTCGCCGCGGCCTTCGCGGTCGAGCCCTTCGCGGCGTTCATGGCGCGCTTTCGAAAATACATGCACCGCGTCGAGCAGGCGATGGGCGCGCTGCTGGTGCTCACGGGCATCGCCTTCCTGACCGGCACGATCAACTGGCTCAGCATATGGCTGCTGGAGACGTTCCCGGTGCTGGGCAAGATCGGGTAGTTCTTCGTCATTCCGGGCTCGCGGCTTTCAGCCGCGCCGGGGAATGACCAAGCGCCAAAAGGAAAAGCCCGCCGGTGAGGCGGGCTTTTCCGTGTTTGTCGTGACGTTGCCGTCAGGGCGATGTTTATTACTTCGCCTTCGAGCAGTCGCTGCCGGGGCATTCGACGTAGGTGATCTTGCCGTCCGCGCCCTTCTTCCAGATGTACATCGTGTAGTCGAGGCTGGTGCGGTCGCCCTTCTTGTCATAGGCGATGTCGCCGAGCACGGTCTTGAAGGTCATGCCCGAGTGCATCTTCTCGGCGACCTTCTTCGGGTCGAGCGACTTGGCCGATTCCGCGGCCTGCTTGATGATCTGCACCGCGGCGTAGGAGTAAAGCGTGTAGGCTTCCGGCTCGAACTTGGCAGCGCGGAACTTGGCCACGACTTCCTTGGCGGCCGGGTTGTTGCGCGCATCAGGACCGAAGGTCATCAGCGTGCCTTCGACGCCCGGGCCACCGATCGAGGCGAACTCGTCGGAGGTGATGCCGTCGCCGCCCATCAGCGGAGCCTTGACGCCCTGGTCGCGCATCTGGCGCACGATCAGGCCGCCTTCGGTGTGCAGGCCGCCCCAGTAGACGAGCTCGGCACCCGACGACTTGATCTTCGACACCAGCGCCGAGAAGTCCTTCTCGCCGGTGTTCACGCCTTCATACAGCGCGGCCTTGATGCCGCCCTTTTCCATCGCCTTGACGGTTTCGTCGGCCAGACCCTTGCCGTAGGTGGTCTTGTCGTGGACCACGGCGATCTTCTTGCCCTTGAAGTTCTTGGCGATGTAAGCGCCGGCAACCGCGCCCTGCTGGTCGTCGCGGCCGCAGGTCCGGAAGATGTTCCAGAGCTTGCGTTCGGTCAGCGTCGGGTTGGTCGCCGACGGCGTGACGGCGAGAATGCCGTTCTCCTGATAGACGTCGGAAGCCGGAATGGTGACGCCGGAGTTGAAGTGGCCGATCACGAACTTGACGCCATCGCCGGCGAACTTGTTGGCGACGGACACGCCCTGTTTCGGATCGGAGACGTCGTCGCCGAACTGAACCGAGACCTTCTGGCCGAGGATGCCGCCGGCGGCGTTGATGTCGTCGATCGCCTGCTGCGAGCCGTTCTTGAGCTGGGCGCCGAACGCGGCGTTGGGTCCGGTAATCGGACCTGCGACGGCGAATTTCACTTGCGCGGAAGCGGCGCCCGACATCGCAACGGCGACGCCGAGAGCAAGACCGAGAGTTGTTAGTTTCTTCATTCGTTTTCCCCTTCAACTTTACTGGTGAACAGGCACGAGGCGGATGAACCAGCGGATGTCACCTGGCCAAATCCTACGTCAAGGTCTGCGGCGGCGCCAGCGCAAAGGCCCGTCGGCTTCGTTGAGCCAGCGATAATGGGTCACCATCTGCGATACCCGAGCGGCCCGAAAGCCGAGGAATCCTAACGCCATAAGGACGGCCGTATCGACTAGGTAATAATGAGGCGAGACGAGCGTGCCGCCGAACAGCGCGTAGTGAATGAAGCGCACCGCGCCGCCCAGGATCAGACAATAGACAAAGACCTGCCAGGCCGGCCGCCAGGTGCCGGCGACGGCCCGCCCGGACAGCCACGCGGCGCCGCCGCCCAGGATGATCGTCACCAGGACGAAGATGCCGAACGACTCTTCCTCGTAGATAAGATGCATGAGCGAGGCGGATGCCATTTCCATCAGGCGCCTCCCTCGAGATAGGCTTGTTTGATTTCAGGGCGCTTGAGGAGCTCCCGTCCGGTACCGGACAAGGTGATCAGCCCATTGACCATGACGTAGCCGCGGTGCGCGAGCTTGAGCGCGTGATAGGCGTTCTGCTCCACGAGGAACACGGTGAGGCCGTCCAGCTTGTTGAGCGTCTTGATGGCCTCGAAGATCTGCTTGACGATCAGCGGGGCGAGGCCCAGCGACGGCTCGTCGAGCAGCAGCAGGCGGGGCCGCGCCATCAGCGCGCGGGCGATCGCCAGCATCTGCTGCTCGCCGCCGGACAAGGTACCGCCGCGCTGGTCGATGCGCTGCTTGAGCCGCGGAAACAGGGTCAGCATGCGGTCGAGGTCGCCGGCGAAGTTGGCCTCGTCGGAGACCATGGCGCCCATCTGCAGATTCTCAAGCACCGTCATGCGCGAGAAGATGCGACGGCCTTCCGGCGACTGCGCCAGCTTGAGCCGGGCGATCTCATGCGTCGGCAGCCGGGTGATGTCCTGGCCGGCGAAGGTGATGGTGCCTTCGCGCGCGCGGGGATTGCCGCAGACCGTCATCATCAGCGTCGATTTGCCGGCGCCGTTGGCGCCGATCAGCGTGACGATCTCGCCCTCGTTGACGTCGAGATCGACGCCTTTCAAGGCGATGACGCGGCCGTAATAGGTCTTGACGCCGCGGATCGAGAGCAGGGTGGTCATAGACCCACCTCCGCTTCGACTTTCTCGACCTCGTCGTCCTGGACGCCGAGATAGGCGGCGATGACCTTGGGATCGTTGCGTACTTCCTCGGGCGCGCCGTCCGCGATCTTGACGCCGTAGTCGAGCACGATGACGTGGTCGGAAATTTCCATCACCACCGACATGTCGTGCTCGATGAGCAGGATCGACATGTTAAAATCGTCGCGGATCGACAGCAGCAGTTCGTTGAGCTCGGCGCTTTCGCGCGGATTGAGGCCGGCGGCCGGCTCGTCGAGGCACAGCAGCACCGGATCGGTGCACATGGCGCGGGCGATCTCGAGCCGGCGCTGGTCGCCGTAGGGCAGGTCGCCGGCCGGGTCGTCGGCGCGGTGCAGCAGGCCGACGCGCTCCAGCCACTGCCGCGCCTTCTCGATGGATTCGCGCTCGGCGCGGCGATAGGACGGCACCCCGAACACGCCGAGCAAGGTATAGCCGGAGGCGAGCATCAGCTTGTTGTGCTGCGCGACCAGCAGGTTCTCGAGCAGCGTCATGCCCGGAAACAGCCGGATGTTCTGGAAGGTGCGGGCGACGCGCGCCAGTTCCGTCACCTGATAGTCCGGCATGCGCTCGAGCAGGTACAGCGCGCCTTCGGCGCTGGCGGCGCTGCGATGGCCGCTGTCGGTGAGCGCGTCGATGCCGTCCCAGACCGCGGGCAGGCCATGCGCCAGCCCGATGCGGCCTTCGCTCGGCTTGTAGAAACCGGTGATGCAGTTGAACACCGTGGTCTTGCCGGCGCCGTTCGGGCCGATCAGCGCGGTGATGTCGCCCTGCCGCGCCTGGAACGACAGGCTGTCGACCGCGACGAGCCCGCCGAAGCGCATCGTGAGGTGCTCGACGCGCAGCAGCGTGTCGCCTTTGACGCCGATCTTCGGCGCGCCGACGACGCCGTTCAGCAAGGGGGCCATTGCGTTTGTCATCGCCATGCCGCGCTACCCGTGCCCTTCGCCAACAAGGTCGGACGATATGGTCTTGCGTTCCTTGAGGAACACGGTGGGTTGTCGCGTCGAAACGAAGCCGCGCGGACGGAACACCATGATCACGACCATGGCGAAACCGAAAATCAGCATGCGGTACTGGGTCGGGTCGAAGGACTCGCCGAAGATCTGCTTGAGGAAGTTCAGTTCGCGCATGATCTCGGTGCCGCCGATCATCACGACCGCGGCGACGGCGACGCCGATCTGGCTGCCCATGCCGCCGAGCACGACGATGGCGACGATGGTGGCGGACTCGATGAAGGTGAAGCTCTCCGGCGAGATGAAGCCCTGACGCGCGGCGAAGAACGAGCCGGCAAAGCCGCCGAACATGGCGCCGATGGAGAAGGCGGTGAGCTTGGTGTTGGTGGTGTTGAGGCCGAGCGAACGGCAGGCGACCTCGTCCTCGCGCAGGGCCTCCCAGGCGCGGCCGACCGGCAGCCGCCGCAGCCGGACGGTCACGAAGGCGGTCAGGAAGGCGAGCGCCAGAATGACGTAGTAAAGAAATACCGTCCGGTAGATCGGCGAGAACTCAAGCCCAAAGGTCGCGGCGAAGCCGTCCTCGCCGGCGGTGAATGGTATGCCGAAGAAGGTCGGGCGCGGGATACCGCTGATGCCGGCATAGCCGTTGGTGAAGTCGACCCAGTTGATCAGGACGACGCGGATGATTTCACCGAAGGCGAGGGTGACGATGGCGAGATAGTCGCCGCGCAGCCGCAGCACCGGGAAGCCGAGCAGCATGCCCCAGAACGACGCCATGATGCCGGCCAGCGGCAGCAGCAGCCAGAACGAGAAGCCGAACTCCTTGGCCAGCAGTGCATAGGAGTAGGCGCCGACGGCATAGAAGGCGACGTAACCGAGGTCGAGAAGGCCGGCGAGGCCGACGACGATGTTGAGACCCCAGCCCAGCATCACATAGATCAGGATCTGAATGCCGAAGTTGTCGACCCATTTGAGCGCGCCGCTGAAGCCGACGGTCGAGAGGACGAGGATCGGATAGACGATGACGAAGCCGACGGCGAAGGGCGCGAACCATTTGCCGATCATGGTCAGCCAGGCCGGGACCGCCAGCGCGCGCTGCTTGCGTTGCGCGAGCCTGGGCGCCGCGAAGAGCGAGTAGGCCAGGCGGCCGACGAAGACCAGGGCGACCATGGTGAAAAGCAGCGGCCACCGTGTATCGAGCGTCAGTTCATTGCGGATGTTGACGACCGTCTCGAAGCCGATCAGCGGCAAAAACAGGCCGAGCGAAATGAGCGCCGAGATCGCCGCGTCGCGTACGGCGCCAAGCGCATTGCTGCCCTTGACCGCTGGCTCCTGCTGCATCGGTCAGACCTTTTCGACATCGGGGCGGCCGAACAATCCCTGAGGCAGGAAGATCAGTGTGATCGCCAGCACCGAGAACGCGGCAACATCTTTGTAGTCGATCGAGAAGTACGCGGACCAGAAGGTCTCAATCAGGCCGATCAGCAGGCCGCCGATCACCGCGCCGGGCAGCGAGCCGATACCGCCAAGCACCGCGGCGGTGAACGCCTTCACGCCGGGCACGAAGCCGTCGGCGAAGTTCACGACGCCGTAATAGGTAAGGTAGAGCGTGCCCGCGACGGCGGCCAGCGCCGCGGCGATGACGAAGGTGATCGAGATCGTCTGGTCGACATTGACGCCGACGAGCGCGGCCATCTTCTGGTCCTGCTCGCAGGCGCGCTGAGCGCGGCCGAGCCGGGTCTTGGCGACGAGATACCAGAACGCGACGAGCAGAACCGCGGTAACGCCCCAGATGATCGCCTGCTTGAGCGAGATGGTGACGTTATAGCCGTTCTGCGAAAACAGGATCATTTCACCGTGCACCATTGGCGGGATCGCCTTGTTGCGCGGCCCTTGCGTGACCTGCACGAAGTTCGACAGGAAGATCGACATGCCGATCGCCGAGATCAGCGGGGCCAGCCGGAACGAGCCGCGCAGCGGCCGGTAGGCGAGGCGTTCGATCGCCCAGTTCACCAGCGAGGTGAAGACCATTGCGACGACCAACACGAGCAGCAGTGCGACCGCGATGGAGGGGACGCCGATCCAGGTGGTAATGAAGAGAAAGGCAATCAGCGCCACGAAGGCGGACACCATGAAGACATCGCCATGGGCGAAGTTCACCATACCGATGATGCCGAAGACCATCGTGTAACCGATGGCGATCAGACCGTAGATCGATCCGAGCGTAATGCCGTTGATAAGCTGCTGGAGGAATACTTCCATGCGCCCACCCCTCTTCCGACAGGACGGCGGGCCGCCGTCCGTCTGGCCCCTCGGATCAAATGCTTAACAGGGCGCGGGCCAAGCGGCAACGCCGCGTTCCGCGCCTGCTAACAATCCCTTAGTCGCAAGCCTCGTGCCAAGCGAGGGTCGGCGGAAGGATTGTGAAGCGGCCGGGGGGTAGGGCGGAGATAAAAGAAACCGGCCGCCGGCTTAAGCGCCAACGGCCGGTTCCGGTAACCGCGCCCGGATCAGCGAAGGCCGCCGAACATCCAGATCAGCGCCAGGATCGGCAGCGGAATGCCGAGCATCCAGAGCAACAGATAACGTCCCATCGTCCATCTCCTCAGTCCGTGAAGTTGATGTCGATGAAACTCGCAATAGGTGGGGCGGTTCCCGCACGACAGCGTCGATGGTACGCCAGGGAACGGGGTGCCTGCCGGCACGTTGTCATTTTCCGTATCTGTCGGCGGCGACGGCCGTCACGGCCATTAAGCTTGATGGACGCGCTTAACGCGCGGCCGCCGGTAAGGTAAAGTTTTGGTTTGTTTTGATGCGTGCATTTGAAGCGCCTAGGGTCGCATTCGGGTTTTCAGGGAGCGGCTCATGCGGAAAGTATCGGGCGCGAGTGTCGCGATGGTGATGGCCATCGCACTCTATTTCACTTTGTTCTGGGGCTACGAAGCGCTGCGCGTGCTCACCTCGCCGACCTACGGGCTCGAGGATGTGTGGCGCTCGCAATATGTCTTCGGCGTCGGCAGCTACTTCAGGCTGGAGCCGATGGCGCTGATGAAACTCGCGGCATTCTTCGGCGCGATCAAGCTCATGGTCGCGCTGACCTGCGCCGTTCATATCACCGATCGCTTGCGCAAGGTCGGCAACGGCAAGGCCGATGCCGATGTGCTCGAAGGCGGCCTCATTCTCGTCGTCGCCTTGAGCCTAGCCGCGGCCGGGCCGGCGGCCTGGACGCATAACGGCGATCTCCTGCGCGAGCAGGTGCTGAATCTGCTGCTTGCCGCCATCGCCGTCGCGCTGTGCCTCGTCGAGCGCAACTACGCGCGCCGCGCCGAGGCGCCCTCGGCCGCCGCGCTGCGGGTCGAGCGGCTGTCGGCCTCACACTGAAAAAGCGGCGGCCGGCTTAACGGCCGGCCACGCCCGCCGCTGGGGGATCGACGATGTGGCGCAGATCCTGGCGCAAACTGAGCGCCATCAGCACTTCGGCCATGATGAACATCGGGCCGATGAATGCCTGAAACAGATTGTCGACGAGCGCCGGACGGCGGCCCTCGAAGACATGACCGATGAGCTGGAACACCCAGCCGCCGACAAAGAAAACCGCGAAGACGATCCACGCGGCGCGGCTGCCTTGCGCCGCCGCGATCCACTCCGCGACGGCGAGCATCGGCACCATCATCGCCGCCATCGCGATGCCGACGCCGCGATCGAGCGCGATCCAGCCGATCAAAGCGATCACCGCGACGACAGTCGCCAGCGACAGCCCGCCGGGCAGGCGCACCAGCGCCAGCGGCAGCAGGATCGAGAACACGATCGCCGGAATGCCGATCAGATGCGTCAGGCGGTTGCGCGGGTCGCGATGATAGCTCGCATAGGCGCCGAGCTGGCGCGCGAAGAAGCCGTTGACCATGGCGTTGCTCCCTGGCCGGCCTGTTCCGGCCTTGCGCCGATCATAGCGGGCCGGCGGGCAAATGCAGCGCCAATTGCTCCTGCGTCCGCTATTTTTTCAGTTCGGCAATGACGGCGGCGGTTTCCTTGAAGGCGTGATTGGCCGCCGGCACGCCGCAATAGATCGCCTGCTGCAGGATGATTTCTTTGACATCGTCCTGGCTGAAGCCACCTTCGGTCAACGCCGCGCGAACATGCATCACGAACTCGTCCCAATGGCCGAGCGCGAGCATCGTGCCGATGACCAGGATTCGCCGCGTGCGGTCGTCATAGTGCGGCCGCGTCCAGACCTCGCCCCAGGCGGCGCGGGTGATGAAGTTTTGGAATTCCTCGTTGAGCGGCGTCTTGCTGGCATTGGCGCGGTCCACCCACGCGGCGCCGAGCACCTTGCGGCGCTTGGCCATGCCGAGATCGTAGCGTTCTTTCTCGTCCATGATGAACTCTCAGTTCTTGAGGAAGTCGAGCACGGCCTTCGTGTAGCCGGCCGGCTGTTCCATGTTGGCGATGTGGGCGGCGTCGAAGCTGGCGACCTTGGCGCCCTTGATCTGCGCGGCGATCGCTTCGCCTTGCGACGGCGGCGTCGCGGGATCCTTGGCGCCGACGATGACGAGGGTCGGCGCCGTGATCGACGGATTGGACGCGCGGAAATCCATGTCGCGGATGGCCTGGCAGCAGGCGACGTAGCCGTCCTTGCTGGTGGTGAGAAATATCTCACGCATGCGCGCGATGGTCTGCGGCGCGCTGGCGCGGAATTCTGCGGTGAACCAGCGTTCCATGTTGGGATCGACGAGCTTGTCGAGGTCGTTGCTTTCCAGGAAGCGGACGCGGTCGTCCCAGATCTTCTTGTCGGCATAGTAGGCATTGGTGTTGGACAGAATGAGCTTGCCGATGCGCGCGGGCGCGTTGGCGCCGAGCCATTGGCCGACCATGCCGCCCATCGACAGGCCGCACCAGTGCGTCTTTTCAACACCGAGCGCGTCGAGCACGCTCAGGACGTCGCGGCCGAACCGCTCCATGGAATAGGGGCCTTTCGGCGCGGCCGACTGGCCGTGGCCGCGGCGGTCGTAGCGGATGACGCGAAAATGCTTCGACCACTCGCCGACCTGATCGTCCCACATATGGATGTTGGTGCCGAGCGAGTTCGACAGCATCAGCGCGGGAGCACCGTCCGCGCCGGCGATCTCGACATGAATGGCGCAGCCGTCGTCGGCGGTGATCATCGGCATCCAGGTTTCCCCCGTCTCATGTTTCACGCAGCGGTCGTGCGGACCGGTGTTACCGACAGGCTTAATGCGGTCCCCCCATGCTGCAAAGCCCTTTTCAGGGCGGGCGCGAAGGCTTAAGCCGTGTCCCGCAGGCCGGTGTGCGGCCATCGAGAAGGAGACGGCGGCCATGGCGATGACGATGACGGGTGAAGTGCAGCTTCCGGCGACCCGTGAGGTTGTTTACGCGAAGCTCAATGACCCCGAGGTGCTCAAGGCCTGCATCCCCGGCTGCGAGACTCTCACCCTGACGTCGCCGACCGATTTCGAGGCGGTCGCCGTGACCAAGATCGGTCCGGTCAAGGCCCGGTTCAAGGGCAAGGTCCACCTCACCGATCTCGATCCGCCGAATGGCTACAGGATCTCGGGCGAGGGCGACGGCGGCGTTGCCGGTTTCGCCAAGGGCGGCGCGACCGTGACCCTGACCGAGCAGGACGGCGGCACGCTGCTGACCTACAATGTGGAAGCGCAGATCGGCGGCAAGCTGGCGCAGCTCGGCCAGCGTCTGATCAACGGCGCGGCCAAGAAGACCGCCGACGACTTCTTCAAGAATTTCGCGGCCAATGTCAGCGGCACGCCCGCCGCCTGAGCCGATCAGCAAGCCAAGGAAAAAGCCGCCCCGGAGGGCGGCTTTTTTTATGCGGTGCGGCCGTTACGGGCAGGGATGGCGGTAGCCGTCGTAGCCGAGGTAAGTGCCGGAGCCCGGGTCGTACGACCTGAACCGGCTCATGCAGTAGGACACTTCATCGCCGCCATAGACCGGCGCGGGGCCGTAGGCATAACCGCGGTCGTAATAGTAGGGCCGCTGCTGGGCAGCCAGCGCGCCGCCGATGATGGCGCCGGCGGCCAGGCCGCCGATCACGGCGCCACCGTCGCCCCAGCCGCCGCCGCGATGATGATGGCGACGCCACTGGGCGTCAGCAGGGGTCACGGCCGCGATGGTCGTTGCGACCAATGCGAGCGCCGCGACGGCGGCAGTCATTTTCGTACGCATGATGCAGCCTTTCGGTTTTGTGAAACAGGGTCGCGACGTTAAGCCCCGGCGAAGGGCGGCGTTCCATGAATTGATGACAGGTCGCAAAACGTTGAGTTTTTGTCGAACTGGACAATTGTGCATCGCAACTATGCCCGCTTCGCGTCGATTTGAGCGCGGAATCCCTTGACCCGCCGGATGCTCGGGGTTCAAGTTAGTCTGGTTCGAAGGCGAAACCGGCTTGAGCCGGCTGCCCTCGACGCCGCGAAGCGGCCTCAGGCGTGAGGCTGGTTCAGTGAGGGGCGCTGGGCCCTGAATTTCGGGAGGAAGTCATGGCGAAAGTGTCCATGACGGTGAACGGCAAGGCCGTCACCGGTGATGTCGAACCGCGAACCCTGCTGGTACAATTTCTGCGCGAAAATCTTCGCCTGACCGGCACGCATGTCGGTTGCGACACGTCGCAGTGCGGCGCCTGCGTCGTTCATATCGACGGTGTCGCCGCCAAGTCCTGCACCGCGCTGGCGGTTCAGTGCGAGGGCCAGTCGATCACCACGATCGAGGGCCTGGCGAGCGACGGCAAGCTGCACCCGATGCAGGAAGCTTTCCGCGAGCGCCACGGCCTGCAGTGCGGCTATTGCACGCCCGGCATGATCATGGCCGCGCTCGATATTGTGCGCCGCCGCGGCAACGAGCTCGACGAGCACACCATCCGCGATCAGCTCGACGGCAACATCTGCCGCTGCACGGGCTACCACAACATCGTCAAGGCAATCGAGGCCGGCGCGAGGGCAATGGCGAAGTAGCGCTTGCCTGCGTGACGCTGGCTGCCGAACAAGGTCGATAAAGACAAGGACGTCGATAAAGACAGTGGGAGGATGCCGCCAATGACCGCAACCGGGATCGGCGCGCCGGTGCGCCGCAAGGAAGACTTCCGCTTTGTCACGGGCCAGGGGCAGTACACCGACGACGTGACCCGTCCCGGTGAAACGCGCGCGGTGTTCGTGCGCTCGCCGCATGCTCACGCCAGGATCAAGAAGATCGACGTCGCGGCGGCGAAGAAAATGCCGGGCGTGGTCGACGTGCTCACCGGCGCGCAGCTCGCCGACGACAAGGTCGGCAATCTCATTTGCGGCTGGATGATCCATTCCAAGGACGGCTCGCCGATGAAAATGTCGGCGCATCCGGCGCTGGCCGCGAGCAAGGTCAATTGCGTCGGCGACGCCGTCGCAGTGGTGATCGCGGAGACGCTGGGGCAGGCCAGGGACGCCGCCGAGAAGGTGGTGGTCGATTACGAGGTGCTGCCGGCCGTTGTCGATCCAGCGAAGGCGCAGGCCAAGGACGCGCCGCAGATCCACGCCGATATTGCTAAGAACACGATTTACCAGTGGCATCTCGGCGACCAGAAGGCGGTCGAGGCCGCTTTCAAGGCCGCCAAGCACGTCACCAGGCTCGACATCGTCAACAACCGTCTGGCGCCGAATGCGATGGAGCCGCGCGCCGCGCTCGCCGATTACGACGCCGGCAACGATCATCTGACGCTCTGGAATACCTCGCAAAATCCGCACGTCGCGCGGCTGGTGATTTCGGCCTTCGTCGGCATCGCGCCCGAGCACAAATTGCGCGTCATCGCCCCGGATGTCGGCGGCGGCTTCGGCTCGAAGATCTTCATCTATCCGGAAGAGGTCGTCTGCCTGTGGGCGGCGCGCAAGGTGAAGCGGCCGGTCAAATGGACCTCGGACCGCACCGAGGCGTTTCTTACCGATGCGCATGGCCGCGATCACGTCACCCACGCCGAACTGGCGGTCAATGCCGACGGCAAGATTACCGCGTTACGTGCGAAGACCATCGCCAATCTCGGCGCCTATATGTCGACCTTCTCGTCGTCGGTGCCGACCTATCTCTACGCCACGCTGCTGTCGGGCCAGTACGACATTCCGCAAATCTATTGCGAGGTCGATGCGGTCTACACGAACACCGTGCCGGTCGACGCCTATCGCGGGGCGGGGCGGCCCGAGGCGACCTTTGTCGTCGAGCGTCTGGTGGAAGTCGCGGCGCGCCAGCTCGGTCTCGACCCGGCCGAATTCCGCAAGCGCAATTTCATCCGCAATTTCCCGCACCAGACGCCGGTAATCATGGCCTATGACGCCGGCGACTATAATGCGTCGCTGAAGAAGGCGATGGAGCTCGCCGACGTCAAGGGCTTCGCCAAGCGCAAGCGCGAGAGCGCGCGGCACGGCAAGCTGCGCGGACTCGGCTATTCGACCTATATCGAAGCCTGCGGCATTGCGCCGTCGCAAGCCGTGGGTTCGCTCGGCGCCGGCGTCGGTCTGTGGGAAAGCGCGGAAGTGCGCGTCAATCCGACCGGCAATGTCGAAGTGCTGACCGGCAGCCACGCGCACGGGCAGGGCCACGAGACGACCTTCGCGCAACTGGTGTCGGAGCGCCTCGGCATTCCGTTCGACAGCGTGTCGATCGTGCACGGCGACACCGATAAGGTGCAGTTCGGCATGGGCACCTACGGCTCGCGTTCCGGCGCGGTGGGCATGTCGGCCATCGTCAAGGCGCTCGACAAGATCGAGGCCAAGGCCAAGAAGGTCGCCGGCTTTATGATGGAGGCCGCCGAGGCCGATATCGATTTCAAGGACGGCAAGTTCACGGTGAAGGGCACCGACAAGTCGGTGGCTTTCGGTGACGTGGCACTGAACGCGTATATCGCGCACAAGTTCACCGGCGCGGAACTGGAGCCGGGCCTCAAGGAAACCTCGTTCTACGATCCGACCAACTTCACCTTCCCGGCTGGCTGCCACATCTGCGAAGTCGAGATCGACGGGGAAACCGGCAAGTCCGAGATCGTCAACTGGACCGCGGTCGACGACTTCGGCACCGTCATCAATCCGATGATCGTCGAAGGCCAGGTTCACGGCGGCATCGCGCAGGGCGTCGGCCAGGCGTTGCTCGAAGGCGTGGTTTATGACGCGAGCGGCCAGTTGGTGACTGCCTCGTTCATGGACTACACCATGCCGCGCGCGCACGACCTGCCGTCGTTCCATGTCGGCCTGACCGAGACCAAGTCGCCGTCCAACCCGCTCGGCATGAAGGGCTGCGGCGAGGCCGGCGCGATCGCGGCGCCGGCGGCGGTGATGAACGCCATTACCGACGCGTTGGGGACGGAAGATATCGCCATGCCGGCCACGGCCAGCGCGGTGTGGTCGGCGATGCAACGCACCCCGCCGAAGGCGGCGTGACATCAGTTTTCCTCGTCCTGAGGAGCCGGCGAAGCCGGCGTCTCGAAGGATGGGGAGCCGGTCTCATCCTTCGAGACGCGCCCTTCGGGCGCTCCTCAGGATGAGGTCGGAGTGAACAAAGGAGAACGAGAATGTACAATTTCACCTTCCATCGCCCGACCACGGTGCGCCAGGCGGCCGGTCTGCTGGCCCGCAATCCCGAGGGCAAGCTGCTCGCGGGCGGCCACTCGCTGCTGCCGGTGATGAAGCAGCGTCTCGCCCAGCCGTCGGCGCTGGTCGACCTGTCGCAGGTCGAAGGCCTGACCGGCGTCGAACTCAAGGGACGGTCGGTCGTCATCGGCGCGATGACGCGTCACGCGGATGTCGCGAACTCGGAAATCCTCAAGGAAGTCTTGCCCGGGCTTGCCTCGACGCCAGGTTCGATCGGCGACCCGCAGGTCCGCAACCGCGGCACGCTCGGCGGCTCGATCGCCAATAACGATCCGAACGCCGATTATCCGGCGGCCTGTCTCGGTCTCGGCGCGACGATCATCACCAACAAGCGCCGCATCGCCGCCGACGATTTCTTCCAGGGGATGTTCACGACCGCGCTAGAAGAGGGCGAGATCATCGTCAAGGTGTCGTTCCCCATCGCCAAGAAGGCGGCTTACGAGAAGTTCAAGCATCCGGCGTCCGGCTTCGCGCTGGTCGGCGTGTTCGTGTCCAAGCGCGGCCCGGATATCCGCGTCGCCGTGACCGGCGCCGGTTCGAACGGCGTTTTCCGCGTCAAGTCGTTCGAGGAGGCGCTGGCCAAGCGCTTCTCGCCGAAGTCCATCGAGGGTTTGACCATTCCGACGAGCGGCATGAACTCGGACATTCATGCGACGCCGGAATATCGCGCGCATCTCGTCGGCGTTCTGGCGCGCCGCGCTCTGGCCAAGGCAACGGCATAACGTCGAACAGCGAGTATTCCTGTCGTGGTGTTCGTGCCGCGGCGCGCGCCGATTGCCGCGGGCGCGTTCCTCATCCTTGCGGCCGGATTCCTGGTGCTGTTCATCGGCGGCGGCGCGCGTTTCGCCGTCGGCCTGACGCTCAAGCCCATCGTTGACGGCTTCGGCTGGGGCCGCAGCGATATCGGGCTTGCCGTCGCGCTGTTTCAGACCGTCTCGGCTGCCGCGATGTTCGCCGCCGGCTATCTCGCCGATCGCGCCAGCCCGCGTCTCGTGCTCGGCGGCGGGCTCGTTGTCGCCGGCATCGGCATCGGGCTGATGAGCGTCATTTCGGTGCCGTGGCACGCCCATGTCGTTTACGGCGTGATCTTCGCGCTCGGCAATGGCGCGGCGTCGCTGATCCCGGTCAGCGTGATGGTGACGCGCGCCTTTCCTGAGCGAACGGGCTTCGCCAACGCGGTGGTGGTTTCCGGCATGGGCGTCGGCCAGCTCGTCGTGATCGCCACGCTGGCGGCGGTGATGCTCTCGGTGAGCTGGCATTCGGTCTATGTCTGGCTCGGTATCGCTCACCTCGTGCTGGTGCCGCTGATCGTGTTCGGGCTGCCTTCGACCACGCGGAAGGAAGCCCATGCGGCGCGTCCGGCCATCGGCATCGGCATGCGCGAGGCGGCGCGCACGCGGCAGTTCTGGCTGCTGCTGGCGATCTACGCCATTTGCGGCTTCGATGACTTTTTCGTCTCGACCCACGTCGTCGCCTTCGCGCAGGACCGCGGCGTCGATGCCTTCCTCGCCGGCAACCTGCTGGCGCTGATGGGATTGACCAGCCTGGTCGGCGTCGTCGCCGCCGGCGCCGTCAGCGATCGTTCCGGCCCGATCTGGCCGACGGCGCTGTCTTTCATCGCGCGTGTCGCCGTCGTCGGCTTGATCATGGTCGATCAATCGACGGTCTCGGTCGCCGTGTTCGCGCTCGTGTTCGGCCTCACCTTCATGGTGACCGCGCCGCTCACGGTGGTGTTCGTCAAGGAAAGCTTCGGCACCCGGCATCTCGGCGCGCTCACCGGGCTCATCACGCTGGTGCATCAGGTGTTCGGCGGCATCGGCGCTTATCTGGGCGCGGCGTTGTTCGACCATGCCGGCAATTATCAGACCGCTTTCGCCCTGATGTTGGGCTTCTCGATTCTCGCAGTGGTGCTGACGTTCATGCTACGCCGGCCGCAGCCGGCGGCGGCGGTTTAGCGCCGGGCCGTCCGGTCTTGCGTGCGCGAGGCGTTGCGGGCGCCTAGCGCTCCAGCTCTTTCATCAGCCCATCGACGTCGAGCCGGCGCGTGAACATGTGTAGCGAGCCGTCGGGATTTTTCGGCCACTGCGCCTCCGGCCGGTCCCAATACAATTCGACGCCGTTCTGGTCCGGATCGCGCAGGTAGAGCGCTTCGGAGACGCCGTGATCGGAAGCGCCGTCGAGCGGGATCTTCGCCGCGATCAATCGCGCCAGCGCATCGGCGAGCGCCTTGCGGGTCGGGTACAGGATCGCGGTGTGGAAGAGGCCGGTGGTGCCCGGAGGCGGCGGCGAGCCGCCTTTGCTCTCCCAGGTGTTCAGCCCGATGTGGTGGTGGTAGCCGCCGGCCGAGATGAAGGCCGCCCCGGGGTAGGTCGTGGTCAAGCTGAAGCCGAGCACCCCGCAGTAGAAATCGAGCGCGCGCTGAAGGTCCGCCACCTTGAGGTGGACGTGACCGATCCTGGCCCCGGCATCAATGGTGGGGAAGGTCATCTTCGGTGCGGTCGCGAGAGTCATGATCGGGCTCCAATCTGCCCTAAGGGCTTGGCTGGCATCCATTATTGGCCGCATCCGGCCGCGAAAGGGGCTGGTTTGCAGGGTCTTTGCAGATTAAATGTAGGCTGGTCCACGGCGCGGATAAAGTGTCAGCGAGGTTACTAACGGATGCCTGTGTCATCGCTCCCCGGCAGCATCGACGAGACGCTGAACCTCCTGGCCAAGGCCGATTACGTGGCCGACCGGTCGTTGGCGACGGTGCTGTATCTGGCGCTGAAAATGGGACGGCCGCTGTTTCTGGAAGGCGAGGCCGGCGTCGGCAAGACCGAGATCGCCAAGGTGCTGTCCATGGCGCTCGGGCGGCGGCTGATCCGCCTGCAGTGCTATGAGGGCCTCGATGTTTCGGCCGCCGTCTACGAATGGAATTACGGCGCGCAGATGATCGCCATCCGCATGGCGGAGGCGCAAGGTGAGGGCGATCGCGCCCGGCTCGAACACGACGTGTTCTCGCAGCAGTATCTGATCAAGCGGCCGCTGTTGCAGGCGCTGGAGCCGGATCCGGCCGGGCCGCCGGTGCTGCTGATCGACGAACTCGACCGCACCGACGAGGCCTTCGAGGCCTTCCTGCTCGAAGTGCTGGCCGACTTTCAGGTGACCATTCCCGAACTCGGCACCGTGAAGGCGGAGCATGCGCCGATCGTCATCGTCACCTCGAACCGCACCCGCGAAGTGCACGATGCGCTCAAGCGGCGTTGTCTCTATCACTGGGTCGGCTATCCCGACGCGACACGCGAACTCGCCATCCTGCGCGCCAAGGTGCCGGGCATTGCGAAGAAGCTGTCGCAGCAGGTGGTCGCCTTCGTGCAGGCGCTGCGCAAGGAAGACCTGTTCAAGTCGCCCGGCGTCGCCGAGACGCTCGACTGGGCCGGCGCGCTGACCGAACTCGATGTCGTGGCGCTCGATCCTTCGACGGTCTCCGATACGCTCGGTGTGCTGCTCAAATATCAGGACGACATCGCCAGGCTCGACGGCACCAAGGTCAAGGCGCTGCTCGACGAGGTGAAGTCGGAATTGCGGGCGGCGGAGTAGTTCTTACTTTCCCTCCCCCGCTTGCGGGGGAGGGTTAGGGAGGGGGCAAACGACCCCTGTGAAGACATATGAATTCTGCAAATTCCCCCTCCCGTCCCGGCTTCGCCGGGCCGACCTCCCCCGCAGGCGGGGGAGGTGAAGAAACCCAAGGCCGTCTCGCCGAAAACATCGTCTACTTCGCACGCGCCTTGCGCGCGGCGGGGCTGCCGGTCGGCCCCGGCGCGGTGCTCGATGCGCTTGAAGCCGTGAATGTCGCGCGCATCGGTACCAAGGACGAATTCTACTGGACGCTTCACTCGGTCTTCGTGAAGCGGCGCGAGCATTCGATTTTGTTCGACCAGGCGTTCCGCATCTTCTTCCGCCGCCGCGGCTATATCGACAAGCTGATCGCGCAGATGCTGCCGCAGACCTTGCCGACCGCGCCGCAGGCGCCGGAAGCGGGCGCGCAGCGCATCCAGGAGGCTCTGTTCGCCGGCAACAAGGCGAAGACCGAGGAGCAGGAAGTCGAGATCGACGCGCGCCTCACCGTGTCCGACCGCGAGGTGCTGCAGAAGAAAGACTTCGCGCAGATGACCAGTGCCGAGATCGCCAGGGCGAAGGAGGCGATCGCACGGCTGGCGCTGCCGCTCGACGAGGTGAAGACGCGGCGTCTGGCGCCGGCGCGCCATGGCCGCCTTATCGACATGCGCCGCACCCTGCGCTCCAGCATGAAGGCAGGCGGCGCGCTCATCGACCTGAAGTACCTCGGCCCCCGCGTGAAAGAGCCGCCGATCGTGGCGCTGCTCGATATCTCCGGCTCGATGAGCCAGTACACCCGGTTGTTCCTGCACTTCCTGCATTCGATCACCGATGCGCGCAAGCGCGTCACGACCTTCCTGTTCGGCACGCGGCTCACCAACGTCACGCGCGCCATCCGGCAGCGCGATCCCGACGAGGCGCTCGCCGCCTGCGGCGCGCATGTGGTGGACTGGTCCGGCGGCACGCGCATCGCCACCTCGCTGCACGACTTCAACAAACACTGGGCGCGGCGCGTGCTCGGGCAGGGCGCGGTGGTGCTCTTGATCACCGACGGGCTGGAACGCGACGCCGACGACACGCTCGCCTTCGAGATGGACCGGCTGCACCGCTCCTGCCGGCGGCTGATCTGGCTCAACCCGTTGCTGCGCTTCGACGGCTTCGAGCCGCGCGCCAAGGGCGTGAAAACCATTTTGTCGCATGTTGACGAACTGCGCCCGGTGCACAATCTCGAGTCCATGACGGCGCTGGTCCGCGCCCTGTCCGGCGCGCCGGAGAAGGGCTACGATACCAAGGCGATGCTGCGGAAAGTGGCGTAGCAAGGAGAATGCACATGCTCGGTCGTGACAAAGACATCCTCAAGGCTGCCGAAGACTGGTCGAAGGAAGGCCGCGGCGTCGCGCTGGCGACCGTGGTCGAGACCTGGGGCTCGGCGCCGCGTCCCGTCGGCTCCAACCTGGTGATCGACAGCGCGGGCAACTTTCTCGGCTCCGTGTCGGGCGGCTGCGTCGAGGGCGCGGTGGTGACCGAAGCCATCGACGTCATCGACAGCGGCAAGCCAAAGACGCTGGAATTCGGCGTCGCCGACGAGACGGCCTGGAAGGTCGGGCTGTCCTGCGGCGGCACCATCCGGGTCTATGTGGAGAAGGTGAGCTGACGTGAAACTCGATCTGCTCCGCACCCTCAACGCCGAGCGCGCCGCGCGGCGCGCCGTGGTGGTTGTCACCGACACCGAGAGCGGCACGCAGCGCATCGTCAAGGCGGCCGATATCGCCACCGATCCGCTCGCCGAGGTGCTCGACAAGCGCGTGCGCATGGCCAAGAGCGGCATGGAGGAGACGGCGCAGGGCCGCGTCTTCCTCACCGTGCATGTGCCGTCGCCGCAGCTCGTCATCACCGGCGCGGTGCATATCTCGCAGACCCTCGCGCCGCTCGGCCAGATGCTCGACTACGCCGTCACCATCGTCGATCCGCGCACCGCCTTCGCGACGCCGGAGCGCTTTCCCGGCATCAATGTGATCGCTGAATGGCCGGACGTGGCGCTGCCGCCGCTCAATGTCGATCGCTACACGGCGTTCGTCGCGCTGACGCACGATCCCAAGGTCGACGATCCGGCGCTGCTGCACGCGCTGTCGCGCGACTGTTTCTATATCGGCGCGCTCGGCTCGCGGAAGACGCATGGCCGCCGTCTCGAGCGCCTCAAGGCGCAGGGCGTGTCGGACGCGGCGCTGGCGCGCATTCACGCGCCGATCGGGCTCGATATCGGCGCCGTGTCGCCGGCGGAGATCGCCGTCGCCATCATGGGCGAGATCACGTTGCGGCTGCGCGTGAAGCAGGACAAGGCGGAAGCGGCATGAAGTTCGGTCCCGTCGCCCCCAAGGATGCGCGCGGCGCCACGGCGGTGCATTCCATCCGCCAGGGCGAGCTCGTGCTCAAGAAGGGCACGGTGATCGGCGACAAGGAGATCGCCGCGCTGGACGCCGCCGGCGTGACGGAAATCGTCGTCGCCCGCCTCGACAAGGGCGATATCTCGGAAGACGAGGCCGCCGCCGGCATCGCCGCCGCAGTGGCGGGCGAGGGCACGCGCACCGACCGCGCTTTCACCGGCCGATGCAATCTGTTCGCCGAGACCGCCGGCATTCTCGTCGTCGATCGCGATACGGTGGATCGCCTCAACCGCGTCGATGAAGCGGTGACGCTGGCGACGCTGCCTGCCTACAAGCCGGTGGTCGAAGGCGAGATGATCGCCACCGTGAAGATCATTCCCTTCGCCGTGCCGGGCGAGGCGCGCGACAAGGCGGTGGCGGCGGCGAAGAAGGCCGAACCTGTCATCCGCATCGCGCCATATGTGATCCACAAGATCGGCGTGGTCTCGACCCTGCTGCCTGGGCTCGCGCCCAAGGTGATCGAGAAGACGCTGCACATTACGAAGGAGCGCATCGCTCCGGCCGGCGCCGTCATCGTCGCGGAGCGCCGCGTGCCGCATGACGAGGCGGCGCTTGCCGCCGCCATCGCCGAGGTGCAAAAGGCCGGCGCCGAGATGGTCATCGTGTTCGGCGCCTCCGCCATTGCCGACCGCCGTGACGTCATTCCGATGGCGATCGAAAGCGCCGGCGGGGCTATCGAGCATTTCGGCATGCCGGTCGATCCCGGCAATCTGATGCTGATCGGCCGCATCGGCGACGCGCCGGTGGTCGGCGCGCCGGGTTGCGCGCGCTCGCCGAAGGAAAACGGCTTCGACTGGGTGTTGATGCGTCTGCTCGCCGGGCTCGCCGTCACGCGCGCCGATATCACCGGCATGGGCGTCGGCGGCCTGCTGATGGAGATCGTGACGCGGCCGCGGCCGCGCGAGGAAAAGGCGGCGCCGCTGGGCCGCAACATCGCCGCGGTGGTGCTTGCCGCCGGGCGCTCGACGCGCATGGGCGCGCTCAACAAGATGCTCGCCGAGATCGGCGGCAAGCCGCTGGTGCGCATCGCCGCGGAGCAGGCCCTGGCCTCGCACGCCAGGCCGGTCCTCGTCGTCACCGGCCATCAGAACAAGCAAGTGGAGGCCGCGCTGGCCGGTCTGCCGGTGCGCTTCGTGCATAATGCGGACTATGCGGAAGGCCTCGGCACCTCGCTGCGCGCCGGCATTGCTGCCGTGCCGGAGGAAGCCGACGGCGCGATTGTTTGCTTGGGTGACATGCCGCAGGTCGATAGCGGTTTGATCGACAAGCTGCTCGCCGCTTTCGATCCGGAAAAAGGCGCGCTGGTCGTGGTGCCGTCGATCGACGGCAAGCGCGGCAATCCGGTGGTGTGGTCGCGGCGATTCTTCAAGGAACTGATGTCGGTCAGCGGCGATGTCGGCGCCCGTCACCTCATCGGCCAGTACACGGAGGCCGTGGTCGAAGTGCCGCTGTCAGGTGAAGCCGCTTTGACCGATGTCGATACCCCCGAGTCGCTGAAAGCGGTCAAGGCCGAAATTGAGCGGGCCTGAGATTCGAATCATTGATCGTCGCCTGCGACTCGCCGCTTATCGTAAGCGCTAGTTCCACGCGGAGCCCTTCGGGGGGCGAGCCGATGACCGAAACCTATACGCCAGCCGTGCGCGTCGTCGTGGCCGCGAGTTTGTTATTCGCGATCGCCTTGATGACTTTCGTCACGGTCAGTATTGCCCGGGCCTCGGGCACAGCGTTGTCGTTGTCATGCGGCGCCTTTCGCGAGGCGTGCGGCGACGATGTCGCGATGGCGCTCGGCGCTCACGCCGCGACGAGGGCGATGGCCGGCCGGCGGGACAATGCTTGCCTGATCGTGGTGCCGGGCCCGGCTTGCGCAACTGCCGCGACGCAAACCTACAATCTTACCTTCGGCTGCGCCGCTCCGGCCTGATCTCTCAAAAATTCCTGCGTTCTCGTTCGGCAACTTGTTCGGCAGGGCCTTGCCCGACCGCGCCCGCCATCCTTATAATGACTGACCGGTCAGTCATTATGTATCTGAGCTGGTCATGGCGAAGAAGGCTCCTGAAGCAAGGAAGTCTCGGGCAGCGGCGGCGAAGAAAAGCCGGCCGCTCGCCCGTGCCCGCGTCGCGCGCCAGGCCGGCGCCGCCGGGGAGGCTGCGCCGGTCCGGCCGGGCCGCGAAGCGCGCAGCGCCGAGCGCCGCGAGGTGATCCTCACCGCGGCGCTCGACGAGTTCGCCGAGCGTGGCTTCGGGTCGGCGCGGCTCGACGACGTCGCCAAGCGGGCCGGCATCGCCAAGGGGACCATCTATCTGTACTTCCGCGACAAGGAGACCCTGTTTCAGGAACTCCTGCGCGAAATGCTGACGCCGATCATCGGCGGCTTCGAGGCGCTCGGGCAGACCGATATACCGGCCAGGCAACTCGCCGAGCATATGCGCGACGTCTTTGTCCACGAAGTGTTCGAGACACGGCGCAAGGACGTGATCCGGCTGATGATCGCGGAAGGCCGGCGCTTTCCCAAGATCGCCGAGTTCTATCATCGCGAAGTTCTGTCGCGCATCTTCGAAGCGCTGCGCGTGATCCTGAAGCGCGCGGCCCGACGCGGCGAAGTGCCGGAAGCGCTCGTCGAGTTTCCGCATCTGCTCGCTGCGCCGGGATTGCTCGCCATCGTCTGGACCGGTCTGTTCGGCAATGTCTCGCCGCTCGACGTGCGCAAGATGATGCAAACCCACATCGACATTCTGTTTGCCCCGAGGAGCAAATCATGACTGGGCGTTCTATCGCGCTGATCCTTGCGGCGCTCGCGCTCGCCGGTTGCGAGAAGGCGCCGGATCGGCAGTTGCAGGGCTGGATGGAGGCCGAAACCATCTTCGTCTCGCCCGACGAACAGGGCCGTGTCGAAAACCTGAAAGTGCGGCAGGGTGACAAGGTGTCGAAAGGCGATTTGCTGTTCACGCTCGACGACGATCTGCAGCGCGCCGACGTGCAGGTGCGGGAGGCGACGCTCGCTTCCGCGAGGCAAGGTTATGCCCGGGCCGAGGAGCTTCTGAAGACGGCAGCCGGCACGCAGAAGACCATGGACGATGCCAAGGCGGCCTTGCAGCAGGCGCAGGCCAATCTCGATGCGGCGCAGACGCGGCTCACGCGCCGTCGCCAACTCAGCCCGGTCACGGGCTCGGTGGAGGAAGTCTATTACCGGCCGGGCGAAACCGTGCAGCCCGGCAAGCCCGTGATCGCGCTGTTGCCGCCCGCCAATCTGAAGGTGCGCTTCTTCTCGCCTGAGCGTCAGCTTGCGACGATCCAGATCGGCGACATCGTCGGCATATCCTGCGACAGTTGCCCGACGGGATTGACCGCCAAGGTCACGTTCATTGCACGCAGCGCCGAATACACGCCGCCCGTGATCTACAGCCTCGAGGAGCGCGCCAAGCTGGTCTACCTGATCGAGGCGCGGCCCGACGATCCCTCGAAGCTGCGCGTCGGGCAGCCGGTCACTGTCACGCGTGAGGCCAGGCCATGAGCCAGGCCGCGAACCAGGAAGTGGGCGCGGGCCCGGGCGGGCTGGGAAGCGACCGCGACGTCGTCATCGACGTTCAGCATTTGACCAAGCGTTTCGACGGCCGCGCGGTGGTGCACGATGTCTCGATGCAGGTGCGGCGCGGCTCGATCTATGGCTTCCTCGGGCCGAACGGCTCCGGCAAAACCACGACCATCCGCATGCTGTGCGGACTGCTGACGCCGGACGAGGGGACTGGCACCTGTCTGGGCTACGACATCCGCACTGAGACCGACAAGATCAAGCGTCATGTCGGCTACATGACGCAGAAGTTCTCGCTGTATCAGGACCTGTCCGTGCGCGAGAACCTGGAATTCATCGGCCGGCTTTATGGGCTGGAGCGGCCGCGCGCCGCGGCGCGCGCGGCGATCGAGCGCCTCGGCCTCAAGGGCCGCGAGGAGCAACTCGCCGGCGAATTGTCGGGCGGCTGGAAGCAGCGGCTGGCGCTCGGGGCCTGCACCTTGTCGGGTCCGCAGCTCCTTCTGCTGGACGAGCCGACCGCGGGCGTCGATCCCAAGGCCCGCCGCGAATTCTGGAATGAAATTCATGCGCTCGCCGCGGATGGGCTCACCGTTCTCGTCTCCACCCATTACATGGACGAGGCCGAACGCTGCCACGAGATCGCCTATATCGCCTATGGCGAACTGCTCGTGCGCGGCACCGTGGACGAGGTCATCGCCGCCTCGAACCTCACCACCTATGTCGTGAGCGCGCGCAGCGGCGAGAGCATCAGCCTGCTCAACCAGCAGCTCGAGCACAAGGCCGGGGTCGATATGGTCGCGCCCTTCGGCACAAGCCTGCATGTGTCGGGCCGCGACGCCGCGGCGCTGGAGGCGGCCATCTCGCCGTATCGCGAGCGCGGCGACCTCGAGTGGCGGCGCTCGGAAGCGTCATTGGAGGATGTGTTCATCGATCTGATGGGCCGCGCCAGGGACAACTTCCAATGAGCCAGATCATCCCCTCGGGGACGCCGCGCCGTGTCGAGAACGCCGGCTTCTGGCGCAAGACCTGGGCCATGCTAATCAAGGAGTTCATCCAGCTCAAGCGTGACCGCGTCTCGCTGGCGATGATCGCCATCATCCCGCTCATGCAGCTCCTGTTGTTCGGTTACGCCATCAACACCACGCCGCGCGACCTGCCGACGGCTGTGTTGTTGCAGGAATCGAGCGATGTCGGCCGGTCGATCCTGGCCGCGCTCGACAACACCCGTTACTTCAAGGTCACCGAATTGCCGCGCACCGAGGCCGAATTCGACCGGCTGCTGGCTTCGGGCAAGGTCCTGTTCGGCATCGAGATCCCCGCCAATTTCGAGCGCTCGCTCAGGCGCGGGGACATGCCGGCGATGCTGGTCGCGGCCGACGCCACCGATCCGATGGCGGCTGGCTCGGCGCTGTCGGCGCTCAATCGCCTCACACAGACCGCGCTCAAGCACGACTACGGCATTTCGTCATCCGAGCCGCCTGCATTCGAGATCCGGGCCCATGCGCGCTACAATCCCGCCGCCAAGACAGAACTGAACATCGTTCCCGGGCTCGTCGGCACCATTCTGACGATGACCATGCTGATTTTCACGGCCTTGTCGGTGACGCGCGAAATCGAGCGTGGCACGCTGGAAAATCTTCTGGCGATGCCGATCACGCCGATCGAGATCATGCTCGGCAAGATCATCCCTTACGTCATCGCCGGATTCGTTCAGGCCACGATCATCATCGGCATCGGTGTGTTCGTATTCGGAGTGCCGTTGCTCGGCAGCATCGGTATGCTGGCCCTGCTCACGACCTTGTTCGTCGCCACCAACCTGTCGATCGGCTACACCTTTTCGACGGTGGCGCAAAACCAGCTCCAGGCCATGCAGATGTCGGTGATGTTCCTTTTGCCGAACATCCTGCTGTCGGGCTTCATGTTTCCTTACGCCGGGATGCCGCGCTGGGCGCAGTATGTCGGCGAGGTGCTGCCGCTGACGCACTACATTCGCATCACCCGGGCGATCATGCTGAAGGGCGCGACCATCAGCGACCTGCGTTATGAGGCGATCGCGCTCGTGTCGTTGATGCTGATCGCGATGATTGTCGCGGTCACGCGTTTCCGCCGGACGCTCGACTAGCGTGGAAGAGGGCGCATTCAGAATGCGAGCTTCTGCGCCAGCCCGAGCCTGACGTAGGGGCTCGCGTAGCCGTCGTTGTCCCGGGCATAGCCGATCGCCGCCGACCATTCGATGTCGCCGGTTTTCATGCTGGTAATGTGCAGGCCGATGCGCTTCTGACGATAACCGTCGCTGTCGAAGACCTGTATTTCGGGACCGAGATAGAAGAACTCCTCGTTGAGCCATTCGCCGCTGACGCGCCAGCCGAAGGCAAGCCGCGCGGACTGGCTGCTGCCGAGCGTGCCGAGCGACACGTCGCCGGCGATCAGCGTGTTTGCGGTCGGCTCGCTCCACAGTTCGGCGGCAAACCGCATGCCGAAATTCCGGCCGCGCAGCTTGTTGGCCAGATCGTCCGGCCATAGCCAATGGTTTTGCCACTCCGGGCCGAAGAAGAATTTCATCTCGGAGGCGCCGCGTTTGATACGGAAGCCGGGCAGGGCCTGCAACTGCCATTCGGCGCCACGGACTTCCTGGCCGGGCATGCTGCCTGGCCAGTAGCGATAGACGCCTCCGTTCATAAGGAGCTTGAGCATGAAGCCGTCGCGGTCGAAACCGCCGGGTGCGTAGAGAAAGCCAGAATGGGCAAAGATGCCGTTGCGCCAGATGTCGCGGCCGGAAAACTGCAGCGTGGTCGGGTCGTCGTCGGCCGTGGTGTCTGCCGCAGCAGGCGGGCTGCAAAGACCAAGGCCGGCCATCAAGGCGAGCGCCCTGCCCATGCTTGTGCCGAGACTCATCACGGCCCCGCCCCGCTACGCAATACAACCTCTCTACAACTAAAGAGGGTATCAGTGGCGTGTCTACACCGGTTGATGTCGCGCTTAAGTGGTATATGGTTGTGTAGGGCCTAGCGCTCGCCTAGATGGCGATTGAGCGCGCGGGGCGGCTGGCCGAGGGTGCGGCGGATCATGGCCGTGAAGGCCGAGGCGCTGGCATAGCCGACGGCTGCCGCGGTTTCGGCGACGGAGGCGCCGTCCGACAGCCGCGCCAGCCCCTCGATGGCGCGAAGGCGCGCCCGCCATTCGGCGAAGCTGAGGCCGGTCTCCTGACGAAACAGCCGGGCCAGCGTCCGCCGGCTGGCGCCGGCCTGGTCTGCCCAGCCGTCGAGGTCGCGATCGATGCCGGGGTCATCCATGAGCGCCCGGACCACCCGCAACGCGCGACCGTCCGTCGGCACCGGGACGGCGTGCCGGCGCTCGGCCAGACGGGCCAGTTCGGTCAGGATGAGCCGGGCGATGTCGCCGCCTCGGTCATTTTCGTCGTAATCGGGAGGCTCGTCGAGCAGCGCGAGAATGAGTTCGCGCAGCAGCCCGGATATCTCGGCGAAGACCGGTTGGCCCGGCAGCGACCGGCACAATGCCTCGTCGATATAAACGGTTCGCATCTCGACCTTGCTGCGCATGGTGACCTGGTGCGGAAGTTGCGGCGGCAACCAGATCGCCTGGGCGGGCGGCAGGATCCAGGCGGCATGCTCCGTCTCCACGCGCATGATGCCGCTGGTGGCATGCAGCAACTGGCCGCGGCGGTGGATGTGAAGGGGGATGTGGTCGGTGGCGGCGCAGGACTTGGCCAGCACCGCGACGGGGCGGGGGGCCTGATCGAGATTTTGACGGTAAACGGGTAAGGTCATCGCTAATGGTCTGTTTGTGGCCCAAACGCGACGAAAATCGACCGAACGTCGTTAAATGGCAAGCCCTATAATGCCAGCCATTCGCAGAGTCTCCGCACGAAAGTCCTCGTAATGATCGCCAGCCCGACCTCCACCACCAACACCGACGACACGGCGCGCCGACGATCCATTGCCTTTCTCAACATTGCCCACGGCTTTGATCATTTCATCCTGCTGATCTATCCGACGGTCGTGATCGGGCTCGAGGCGGTCTATGGCCGGCCCTACAGCGAGCTGATTGCGCTATCGACGACCGCGTTCGTGGCCTTCGGCCTGTTCTCGCTGCCGGCCGGATGGCTGGCCGACCGCTGGAGCCGCCGCAACATGATGGCGACTTTTTATATCGGCGGCGGTCTCTCGATGATCGCGGTGGCGCTGGCGCCGAACCTGCTCGTGCTCTCCGTCGCTATGTTCGCGATCGGCGTTTTCGCCGCAATCTATCATCCAGTCGGTATGGCGATGCTGATCGAAGCGGCCGCGAAGGGCGGCACGATGGGGCGCACGCTGGCCTTCAACGGCGTTTGCGGCAATCTCGGCGTCTCGCTTGCGGCCGGCGTTTCCGGCGCGCTGGCCTGGTGGATCAGCTGGCGCGCGGCTTTCTACGTGCCCGCGTTCTTCATGCTGATTACCGGCATTGTCTATCTCCGGCTCACGCCGGATGATCGGCACCATGCCAGCAAAAGGCAAAGCAAGGCCGCCGTGCCTCTGACGGCGAAGGTCATGGCGATGCTGTTTGCGCTTTTCCTCGTCATCGCGCTGTCGGCCGGCCTCGTGTTCAATGTGCTTACCATTGCGCTGCCCAAGATCGTCGATGAGGGCATGGTGAATAACGTGCCGCTGGTGCTGGTCGGCAGCGTCGCCACCGCCGTGCTGCTGTGCGGCGCTCTGGCGCAACTCGCCATCGGGCGCCTCGTCGAGCGCTTCGCGCCGCATTACCTGTTCGCCGTCGTGACCTGCCTCGGCTTTGTCGGCAATTTGTGGGCCTCCCAGGCCGAGGGCTTTCCGCTCATGGCCGCTCTCGCCATCGCGATCGCCGCGATCTACGCGCAGGTGACGGTGAACGACATCATCCTCGCGCGATACACCGCCGATGCGTGGCGCGGCCGTGTTTATGCGGTGCGCTATTTTACCTTGTTCATTTCCTCGGGCATCGCCATCGGCATGATCGCGCTGCTGCACAAGACGGGCGGCTTCGGCCTTGTACTCGGCGCCAACGCCGCCGTGGCGTTGCTGATGTTCCTCGCCACGCTGGCGCTCACCGCCCTGGTTGTAAGCATCGAAAACCGGCACGCCCTGCAGCCGGCGGAGTGAGACCGGGGTGACGTTCGCCTCGGCTGTCCCTCGGCGGAACCGTCTGGCCGTACGTCTCAGCGCGAATTGTCGCGGGGCACCGCGGTCTGTGGACAAGTGCGCGGGAACATTCTTCATTTCGGTGATTTCGATCGTGTAACTGGTCGCTTTCGGCCGTTGTTCTTCGATCCTTCCATGTTTCATCTGCCGCGCTCTTGCCGTGTCCGGTCTGCGCGGCGATGGTCATCGCCCATGACGCTGGACTGAGGGCATATTCATGCGCTTCTTTTCTTTCATCGCTGGCCCGACTGTCGCCGCTTTAGCGGCCGGATTTCTGGCAGGGCTTGCGGTGCCGGCGGTTGCTCAGACGCGGCTGCTCAACGTGTCTTACGATCCGACGCGCGAACTCTATCGTGACTACAATGCCGCCTTCATCGCGCACTGGAAGCAGAAGACGGGTCGCACCATCGCCGTGCGGCAATCGCATGGCGGCTCGGGAGCGCAGGCGCGCGCCGTGATCGACGGGCTGGAAGCCGACATTGTCACGCTGGCGCTGGAAGCCGATATCGACGCCATTGCCGAAAGGTCCGGCAAGCTGCCGGCGGACTGGAAAAGCCGTCTGCCGAACAATTCGTCACCCTACACCTCCACCATCGTTTTTCTGGTCCGCAAGGGCAATCCCAAGGCCATCAAGGATTGGGATGACCTCGTGAAGCCGGGCATTGTCGTGATTACCCCGAACCCGAAGACGTCCGGTGGCGCGCGGTGGAATGTTCTCGCCGCCCTGGCTTGGGCGAAGGACAAATACGGCGACGATGAAGCCAGGGCGACGGACCTTCTCCGGCAATTGTTTGCCAATGTGCCTGTGCTCGATACCGGCGCACGCGGATCGACGACCACCTTCGTTCAGCGACGGATCGGAGATGTGCTTCTGGCGTGGGAAAATGAAGCCTTCCTCGCGCTCAACGAACTCGGCCCTGACAAATTCGAAGTCGTGGCGCCGACAGTATCGATTACGGCTGAACCTCCGGTTGCGCTCGTCGACGACAACGCGGAGAAGCACAAGATGACCGAGGTGGCGCAGGCCTATCTGGAATACCTGTACAGCGCCGATGGGCAGCGCATTGCCGCCAAACACTATTACCGGCCATCGAAACCGGAACTCGCGAACCCTGAGGACTTGAAGCGTTTTCCCGTGCTGAAGCTCGCCACCATCGAGGATTTCGGCGGCTGGAAAGCGGCGCAGCCCAAATACTTCGGGGATGGCGGAGTCTTCGATCAGATATTCAGGCCAAAATAATTCTGTAAGCGCCACGAGCTCGTCGCGGTAATATCCCGGTCCAATGACAGTCGCCGATTCATGGACGTGGAAACGGCCGAGCGTCATCCCGGGTTTCGGGATCACGTTCGGCTTCTCGATGGCGTATCTGAGCCTCATCGTGCTGATCCCGCTCGGCGCCCTTATTGTCCGCAGCGCCTCGCTTGGCTGGGACGAATACTGGCGTCTCGCGCTCGACCCGCGAACCTTGGCGGCGCTGCGCACGAGTTTCGGCGCTTCTCTGATTGCTGCGGCGATCAATGCCGTATTCGGTTTGATCCTGGCCTGGGTGCTGGTGCGCTACCGGTTTGCCGGCAAGAGCGTCATCGACGCCATGATCGACCTGCCATTCGCGCTGCCCACCGCAGTCGCGGGCATCGCGCTGAGCGCCCTCTATGCGCCGACCGGCTGGTTCGGCGCGCTCGTCGAGCCGCTCGGCATCACCATTGCCTATACGCCGGCGGGCATTGTGGTGGCGCTGGTCTTTGTCGGCCTGCCGTTCGTCGTGCGCACGGTGCAACCTGTGCTGGCCGACCTCGACAGGGAGCTTGAGGAGGCCGCAGCGACCCTGGGCGCGAGGCGGTTGCAGACAATTTTCCGGGTCATCCTGCCGCCGTTGGTGCCGGCGATCCTGACCGGATTTGCGCTGGCGCTGGCGCGCGCCATCGGCGAATACGGCTCGGTCATCTTCATCGCCGGAAATCTCCCCTACGTGTCCGAGATCGCGCCGCTGCTGATCGTCATCCGGCTCGAGGAGTTTAACTACGCGGCGGCGACCGCGGTAGCGTCGATGATGCTGGCCATCTCTTTCACGATGCTGCTGCTCATCAATCTGATCCAGGCCTGGAGCCGGCGGAGGTTCGGACATGCCGTCTGAGCGGCGCCGCGTTGAATTGCCGACGAGCGAATCCGCGGCGGTGCGGATGCTCCTGATCGCGATCGCGGTGCTGTTCTTTGGGCTGTTCCTCGTGCTGCCGCTGGTGCTGGTGTTCGCCGAGGCGCTGCGTGGCGGTGCAGCCGGTTTCGTCAAAGCGATTGTCGACCCGGAGGCGCAGGCCGCCATTCACCTGACCCTGCTGATCGCGGCCATCTCGGTGCCGGCCAACATGATTTTCGGCATTGCCGCCGCCTGGGCCATCGCCAAGCATGACTTCAAGGGCAAGAGTTTCGTCATCACGCTCATCGATCTGCCGTTCTCGGTATCGCCGGTGGTCGCGGGCCTGGTCTATGTTCTGCTCTTCGGTGCCCAGGGCTATTTCGGTTCATGGCTCAGCGCCCACGGCATCGAGATCATCTTCGCCGTACCGGGAATCGTACTGGCGACCATCTTCGTCACGTTCCCGTTCGTGGCGCGCGAACTGATCCCGCTGATGCAGGAGCAGGGCACCGGCGACGAGGAGGCGGCGCTTTCGCTCGGCGCCAGCGGTTTCAAGACCTTCTGGTACGTCACGCTGCCGAACGTGAAATGGGCGTTGCTGTACGGCGTGCTGCTTTGCAATGCGCGCGCGATGGGCGAGTTCGGCGCCGTCGCGGTGGTGTCGGGCAAGATACGCGGCCTCACCAACACGATGCCGCTGCATGTCGAAATTCTCTACAACGAATACGCGTTCACGGCGGCGTTCGCCGTGGCCTCGCTGCTCGCGCTGCTGGCGCTGTTCACGCTGGCGGTGAAAGCGCTGCTGGAATGGCGCTATGGCGACCAGATTGCCGCCGGCAGCGGCCGTCACTAAGGTACCTGTATGGATATTCGTATCGCCAATGTGCGCAAGGAATTCGACCGTTTCGCAGCGCTGCATGGCGTGTCGCTCGACATCCGGTCGGGCGAACTGATCGCGCTGCTCGGCCCGTCCGGCTCGGGCAAGACCACGCTGCTGCGACTGATTGCCGGGCTCGAACAGCCGACCGAAGGTGCCGTCTATTTCGGCGACGAAGATGCGTCGCGGCTCGACGTGCAGGAGCGCAATGTCGGTTTCGTTTTCCAGAGTTATGCGCTGTTCAAGCATATGACGGTCGCTGACAATATCGGCTTTGGGCTGACGGTGCGGCCGCGGGCGACGCGGCCGCCGGCCGCCGCGATTCGCAAGCGCGCCAGTGACTTGCTCGACCTCGTGCAACTCGCCGGTCTCGAGAAACGCTTTCCGTCGCAATTGTCGGGCGGTCAGCGTCAGCGCGTGGCGCTGGCGCGGGCGCTCGCCATCGAGCCACGGGTGCTGCTGCTTGACGAGCCGTTCGGCGCGCTCGACGCCAAGGTGCGGCGCGAACTGCGGCACTGGCTGCGCGCGCTCCACGAACAAACCGGCCACACCACTGTGTTCGTGACCCACGACCAGGAGGAGGCCCTGGAGCTTGCGGACCGTGTCGTGGTGATGAGCCAGGGCCGCATCGAGCAGGTCGGCACGCCGGACGAGATCTACGACCGGCCGGTGTCGTCTTTCGTCTTCTCCTTTATTGGCGAGGCCTGTGAGCTGCCGGTGACGGTGTCGCAGGGCCAGGTCAGCTTTGACGGCTCACCCATCGATATCCGCGCTGTCGACATCGTTGATGGCCCGGCGCGGCTGTTGATGCGGCCGAGCGGCGTCGAGGTGGTGACGGCGCGGCCCGGCGGCATTGCCGGTGATATCGTTTCCATTCGGCGCAGCGGCGGCTGGCGGCGCGTCGAACTTGATGTCGGCGTGGGCAGACACCGTATCGAGGTCGAGCTGCCGGTCGATGCAGCCGCGGAGCTTGCGGGGCGGCTGCACTTCCTGCCGCGGCACTGGCAGGTCTTTCCGGGCGCGTAGCGCTTACTTCAGCCGCTCGATCAGGGCCATCGCGGCGGCCGGCATCTTCACCTTGGCTTCGTGAATGAAATAGATGAAGGCGTCGCGCGGTTTCTTCGGCGCGGACTTCTTGTCGATGCGCGGCAGATCGGCCGGCTCGCCACCTTTGACCCAGATCTTGACGCGCTCGGCCCATTGATCGAGCGCCTTGGGCGGATAGCCGGCTTTCAGTTTCTCGTCGCCTTTCTGCAACCGCGCGTAAACGAAGTCGGCGGTGATGTCGGCGATCTCGGTATAGGTCGCGTGCTCGGCGTAGCAGATGGCAACGCCTTTCTCGCGCGCCAAGGCGATGAACTCCGGCGTCTTGAAGGTGTCGTTGCGGACTTCGACGACATGACGCAGCGTCGCGCCATCGAACTTGTCGGGCAGCAGATCGAGGAAGGCGCCGAAATCGGCGGCATCGAATTTCTTGTGCGGAGCGAACTGCCAGAGCAGGGGCCCCAGCTTTGGCCCGAGTTCGGTGATGCCGGAATCCAGAAAGCGTTTGATCGAGTCGCCGGCTTCCGCCAGCACGCGGCGATTGACCGCATAACGCGGTCCTTTCAGCGAGAACACGAAGCCGGCGGGCACTTCGGACGCCCATTTGGCGAAGCTCGCCGGCTTCATGGTCGAATAGAAGGTGCCATTGACCTCGATGGAGGTCAGATGCTGTCCCGCATACTCGAGTTCGCGCGCATGCGGCAGACCCTTGGGGTAAAACACGCCGCGCCACGGCTCGTAGGTCCAGCCGCCGACGCCGACATGGGCCCTTTGGTAAGTTTTCGTTAAGGTTTTCGTCATGTTATCTACACAATCGGGGTCTATAGAATAGGGCAAGCGGCGCCGGATTGCTCAAGCGATCTGCGTCCCAGACGGCCACGATAGGATCGGCGACGGCGGATGTACCCGCGTTCGATCTTTTCCGTGGTCGTTTTCGTTTTTCGCTGTCGCCATGCCGGGCAGGGTAACGCGCCCGCCGCCGGCGTCCACCCGATTTCTCATGATCGGAACCGCACTAGGCCGAAGCCGTAGGGCCGAGATTGGCCTTGGCCGCGCGCAAGGTCGCGTTTTCCTCCTCCAGCGTCTTGATGGTGTGGAATAGCCGCGCCGTGGACAGTTGCAGGAAGTAGAAGCCGAAGGTCGGGTTCTGGAAATAGAGTTGCATGACGTGGTCGTAAGAGATGACCAGCGTCTCGCCGCTCTCGATGCATTCGATGGTCGCGGTGCGGGACTTGCCGGGCTCGAGCAGGCCGAGTTCGCCGATCACGCCGCCGGGCCCGATCTCGACGTCGCGCTCCACGACACGGAACCGGCCCGACATGATGAAGTGCATCTCGCTCGCCGGGTCGCCCTTCTGAAACAGCGTGGTGCCGGCGTCGTGGTGATGCTTGGTGGTGAACGGCTTGACCCAGTCGAACGACAAGTCGCCGTTGGCCGCTTCGTTGACCTGCCGGATCAGCCGCTTCATCTGAAACAGGCGTAGCGCGTTGATCGGAAACAGGATGACGTTGAGGATCAAGGTCGGATAGACGCCCGCGAACGACGACCATGTGATGAACAGGCAGTTGGTCGTCATCGCCACGATGCGCAGCGGGATCATCGTCTTCATCATGTAGCCGATGATGTTGAGGATGACGGCCGCGGCGGCGACGATGGCGAGGAAGTCGATGTCGCTCAGCGAGGTGGGAAAATGCATTTCGGAATATTCCGGCGGGGATTGTGACAGGGCTGTGACGGCGGGCGGCAGGGGAGTCGTCAGCCTAACGGATGTGACGCGGCCCGCGATTGTCCTGGCGTGATTTTCCTCTCCCGCTCGGCGAGGAATCCCAATGACAAAGGCCCGGGATTTCTCCCGGGCCTTCATGTTGTTTACGTGCGTGACGCGGACCTTAGAAGTCCATGCCGCCCATGCCGCCGGGCATGCCGCCCGGCGCGCCGGCGCCGGCACCCTTCTTGGCGGGCACTTCGGCGACCATCGCTTCCGTGGTGATCAGCAGGCCCGCGACCGAACCCGCGTTCTGGATCGCCGCACGCACGACCTTGGTCGGGTCGATGATGCCCTTGGACATCATGTTCCCGTACTCGCCGTTCTGCGCGTCGAAGCCGTAGGAGTACTGGTCCTTCTCGAGCACCTTGCCGACGATGACCGAGCCGTCCTCACCCGCGTTGAGCGCGATCTGACGGGCCGGGGCCTGGATCGCCTTGCGGACGATCTCGACGCCGTGCTTCTGGTCTTCGTTCTGCGTCTTCACCTTCTTGAGGGCTTCCGTGGCGCGGAGCAGGGCGATGCCGCCGCCCGGCAGGATGCCTTCCTCGACCGCGGCGCGGGTGGCGTGCATCGCGTCGTCGACGCGATCCTTGCGCTCCTTCACCTCGATCTCGGTGGCGCCGCCGACGCGGATCACCGCGACGCCGCCCGCGAGCTTGGCCAGACGCTCCTGCAGCTTCTCACGGTCGTAGTCCGAGGTGGTTTCCTCGATCTGCGCCTTGATCTGCTGGACGCGCGCCTCGATGTCGGCCTTCTTGCCGGCGCCGTTGACGATGGTGGTGTTCTCCTTGTCGATCGACACCTTCTTGGCGCGGCCGAGCATGGAGAGCGTGACGTTCTCGAGCTTGATGCCGAGATCTTCCGAGATCGCCTGGCCGCCGGTCAGGATCGCGATGTCCTGCAGCATGGCCTTGCGGCGATCGCCGAAGCCCGGCGCCTTGACGGCAGCGACCTTGAGGCCACCGCGCAGCTTGTTGACGACGAGGGTGGCGAGGGCTTCGCCTTCGATGTCCTCGGCGACGATGAGCAGCGGCTTGCCGGTCTGCACGACGGCTTCGAGCAGCGGCAGCAGTTCCTGGAGACCCGAGAGCTTCTTCTCGTAGATCAGGATGTAGGGGTCTTCCATCTCAACGCGCATCTTGTCGGCGTTGGTGACGAAGTAGGGCGAGATGTAGCCGCGGTCGAACTGCATGCCCTCGACGACGTCGAGTTCGGTGTCGAGCGACTTGGCTTCCTCGACGGTGATGACGCCCTCGTTGCCGACCTTCTTCATGGCTTCGGCGAGGAACTTGCCGATTTCCTGGTCGCCGTTGGCCGAGATCGTGCCGACCTGGGCGATTTCCTCGTTCGAGGTGACCTTCTTGGAGTTGGCCTTGAGGTGCTCGACGATCGCATCGACGGCGAGATCGACGCCGCGCTTGAGATCCATCGGGTTCATGCCGGCGGCAACCGCCTTCGAACCTTCCTTGACGATCGCCTGGGCGAGCACGGTGGCGGTGGTGGTGCCGTCGCCGGCGAAGTCGGCCGACTTCGAAGCGACTTCGCGCACCATCTGCGCGCCCATGTTCTCGAACTTGTCCTCGAGCTCGATTTCCTTGGCGACGGTGACGCCGTCCTTGGTGATGCGCGGGGCGCCGAACGACTTGTCGAGGACGACGTTGCGGCCCTTCGGACCGAGCGTCACCTTGACAGCGTTGGCGAGGGTATCGACGCCGCGCAGCATGCGGTCGCGCGCGTCGACGGAGAATTTGACGTCTTTGGCAGCCATGTGAGTTTGCTCCGTTTTTGAACCCTCATCCTGAGGAGGCGCGGAACGCGCCGTCTCGAAGGATGAGGCCAATGACTCTGTTGTTGAGGCGAAGGGTTAGGCGGCCTTCTTCTTGGCCGAGACGCCTTCGAGGACGCCCATGATGTCGCTTTCCTTCATGATCAGAAGATCCTGACCGTCGATCTTGACCTCGGTGCCCGACCACTTGCCGAACAGCACGATGTCGCCGACCTTGACGTCGATCGGGGTGAGCTTGCCGCTTTCGTCGCGGCCGCCGGGACCCACGGCGACGATCTCGCCCTGGCTCGGCTTTTCCTGCGCGCTATCGGGAATGATGATGCCGCCGGCAGTCTTCTGCTCGGCATCGATGCGCTTGACGACGACACGGTCGTGAAGCGGACGGAACTTCATGGCAAACCTCCTGGATTCTGACTGTTCTGGACTTACCCGGGTGCCGGCAATTTTCTTCCCGCCGGCACCTTGCGGCCGAGATGGGAGAGACTTTTTTGCCCGCAAGGGGTCCTCGCGGATTTTTTAGCACTCATCGGCGCGGAGTGCCAACAATCTCTCCAAGCGACTGAAATTAAATGGTTAACGGCGCCGGCCCTGGCTGTCCGCACGGAGGGCGGGGCTGTTAGCAGACCCGCGCGCCTGCTGCTAACGCATTGATCTTAAACAGTTTGTTCATTGATTTGGCTTGCAATGGACCGGACCGGGACTGGAAAATTATCGTCCGATTTAAACGGAGGATGCGATGGGTTCGACGGTTTCGAGTGACTTTGCCAAGCAGGTTGAGGGCTATGGACTGACCACGGCGCACATCCTTTACCGCCGTCCCGACCATCGCTGGCTGCTGCAATCCTACGTCTGGCAGGCCTACGACCTGTTTCCGACGTTTCCCGAGCTGCAGAAGTTTCTCGATTTCTGGCAGGACAAGATCGAGGGCCCGCTGCATTCCGTCGAGGTCGCGCACTGCAAGCTGATCAAGCCGGCGGAGATGCGCACCGTGAACGGCGAGTTCGTGGTGCATTAGGACGTGATCTCGCTCCTCTTTCTTTCTTCCCCTCTCCCCCAAGGGGAGAGGGGAAAGAAAGCAAGGGGGAGGGATAAGAAAGAGAAGCGCAGACGCGACTCATCGCCCGCATTGTTTGGTCGGCCCCGGGCAGGCCGCAGTCCCAAGTCGCATTTCCAGCACCCCTTGAAGAACGAGGGCGCGCGGAACGCCGGGGCCCGAACAGCCCCGCAGCTCTGTGCACGGTGTTTGTAGAGAGTGCACAGACGTAGTCACCACGGAAATGCCGAGCCTTTGGCGTTCCGCGCGCGGTGTTTGTGAGGTTTGCTCCGCGCCGTTTCCCGGTGGTCGCCGTTCGTCATCGTCCC
>JAFIGS010000017.1 GCA_017849615.1 Pseudolabrys sp.
ATCATGGGAGCGATTGAAAAACGGCGATCCATCTATTTTGCTGCTTTTCCGTTATTCTTCATCGTCTTAAGCCATATTTCGGGACTTTCGCCAAGGTGTCGATGTCGGCTCATTTCCGGCCGTTTGGCTCATTTTCGCGCCGAACTACGAAATTCAGATACGACTTGCCCAAAATGTCGCCCCCCAAAAAGCTTCAAGTCGTACCGCATTTCCGGTCAACGTAGCGCTTGGACAGGCCGTGAAGACCGACCTGCCGAGAGCAACGCCAAACTGCGGCAAAGCGAAACTGACGCAGCGCTCCGCGCTGAGAGGGATGCGCTGGACCGGATGGTGCGGAAGCTATCCAAAGCCGGGACGGAGCAGCGCCGGCAGAAAGGCGAACTCCAGAGGACCGGAAGCGCCGGGCCTATTCGGTTGTCGCTGCAGGACGCGATGACGGATAGTGCCCAATCGATGAACTGATCCGCATCGCACCGGGGCCCACTCCGTCTAAGTCAGATCATGATCCGCCGGCGGCTCAGTGTTCAACCCATGCTTCCGGACTGCGCCAGGGCTTAAATAGCCTTTGCCTGCGTGCCACTAACAACGAGGCGGATGGCTAGCGTTCGATGGAGAACTAGTGCAATAATGGATTTTTGTATCCATTTCGCGAAAGCGGAGATAAGAAGCACATGTTCGACCTTGTGGTAACTAACGGCATGGTGGTGAGCGGCGTCAGCGTGGATCCTTGCCACGTCGCAGTGCAGAACGGACAGGTGGCCGCGCTGCTCGATCCTTCGTCTAGGCCTGAGGCGTTGACGATCATCGACGCCAGCGGACTTCTCGTCCTGCCCGGGCTCGTCGATGCCCATGTGCATTTCCGCGACCCCGGTCTGACGCACAAGGAAGATTTTGCCAGCGGCAGCCGTGCCGCAGCTCTGGGGGGCGTCACGACCGTGATGGTGCAACCGACAGACAACCCGGTGACCACGACCGTCGAGCATTTCATCTCGAAGAAGGAATCCGCCGGAGGACGCTGCGCCGTCGATTTTGCACTTCAAGCCGCGCTGGGACCGGACTTGAGCCACGTCACGGCGCTCGCCGACGCCGGCGCGGCATCCTTCGAGATTTTCCTCGGCCTGCTGCCCGATCCGGTCTGCATCCCCGGCAATGAGGCCTTGGCTGCGGCGATGATGGCGGTCCGTGACGTCGACGGCCTCGTCGGCGCAACGCCTTACGATGACGCCCTGGCCGCCGCCGCCGCGCGCGCGGCCGCCAAGCTGTCGGAAGATTGGGCTCGCTTCACCGCGAGCCTGCCTCCAGCCGTGGAGGCCGCCGGCATCGCCCGCGCCGTGCTCTGTCATCGGCTGGTGGGCGGCCGCATGCACATCAGGCAGGTCAGCACGGAACTGGGGCTGGCGGCACTGACGATGGCGGACGACGAGGTTACCGCCGAAGTAACGCCACACAATATTTCGCTTACCGAAGACACGCTGCTGCAACTGGGTGCCGTTGCCAAAGTCGTTCCGCCACTACGGCAAGTCACCGATGTCGCCGCCATGCAGGAGGCCTTGCGGGATGGTACGGTCGATATCGTTGCCACCGACCATGCGCCTCATACACGCGAAGAAAAATCCGCAGGCAAGAACGACCTCGGCAAGGCCCCCGGCGGGTTTCCCGGCGTTCAAACCATGTTGCCGGTTTTGCTCAAGCTCGTCGGCGACGGCGTGATCGGTTACCCGGATATCGTCCGCGTGGCCTGCGAGGCACCTGCCAGTATCTTTCGTCTCTCGGACCGGAAAGGTTCGGTTCGGCCCGGCGCCGATGCTGATCTGGTCCTAATCGATCCGGTAACGCCGATGACGATCCGCAACGAGGATCAGGCCAGCAAGGCGGGGCAGACGCCGTTCAACGGCATGACCGCACCGGCGAGCCCGGTTCTGACGATGCTCCGCGGCGAAGTCATCGCCGAACGCGGTAAAATCGTGGGGAATCCTCGCGGGCGCTTTTTGGCGCCCGCCTGAGCGTAAAGTCAGGCGCCGCACGCCAGAATCTCGGCGGCGCGCGCCATGACCACGCATCCGGCGACGATATCTTCGTCCTTGGTGTTCTCGGCAATGTCGTGACTGCGGCCGCCGATGCTCGGAATGAAGATCATGCCGGTTGGAATCTTCCGCGCCAGGAACATCGCATCGTGGCCGGCGCCGCTGACCATTCGCTCATGACCATAGCCGACGTCCTGAGCAGCCTTCTCGAAGGTTTCGACGATACCGACGTCCATCGGCGTTGGCGTAATGCGCGTCGTGACATCAAGTGACATCCTGCTACCTGCCTTGTTGAGCGCAGCAATCTGCTCGCTCACGGCCACCTCGATACGGTCAAGCACGGTTTCGTCCGAATCGCGGAATTCGAGGCTAAGACCCGCGCCGGACGGCACGACGTTGGCAGCCCCCGGCGTCGCCTCGATGCGACCGATATTCCAGACAGTTTCACCAGAGGATAGCTTCGGAAACACATCCACCACGAAACTGCCGAACCGTAAAAGGGGCGTCAGTGCATCCTCGCGCATGTTCATCGGCGTCGTCCCGGCGTGATCGGCGCGGCCCTCACTGGTCACGGTCATGCGGCGGATACCGGCCATGCTTGTGATCACCGCGACCTTATTGCCGGAGCTTTCCAGACGCGGCCCTTGCTCGATGTGGCCCTCGAGGAAGGCAATCTGTCGCTTGGGGTCCAGCTTGCGAGGCACCCCCGACAAGCGTGCGCGCGCGATGGCATCCGTGAGCTTACGCCCGTCGGTGGCGTGTGCCGCATCTAGGGCAGCGTCATCGATCGTCCCGATCATGAAACGGCTGCCGAGACACGGCAGATAAGTGCCTTCCTCGTCTTGAAAATTGATGGCATCGACGCCGAACGGCAGGTAGCCCGCCTCCTGCGCGGCGCGCGCGACCTCAAGACCGTAAATGACGCCGAGCGCACCGTCGAGCCAGCCGCCTTGCGGCACCGTATCCGAGTGCGAACCGATAAGGACGGCCTTGTTGACGCCGGGCGCGATGCCATAGACTGTACCGAAGCGGTCCATCGATGCCTCGAGGCCAGCTTCTCGATAGCGTTCTGCGATCCATTTGCGCGCCGCGATATCCTCATCGGAAAACGCGATGCGATCGACGCCAGTCTTGTATTGCCCGAATTTCGCCAGCGTCCGCAGATCTGCCAGCAAGCGTTCCGGTTTGATTGCAATCATGCGCGCGCGACCTTCTTCATTGTAGTCCGGTTCTCGAGGAAGTGCCGCAGGCGGCGCACGCCTTCCACGAGCCTCTGATCCTCAATCGTATAGGCGATACGGACGTAACGGTCCGTGCCCGGCCCGAAAGTGCTGCCCGGCACCACCGCGACCGAAGCATCCACGAGCGCCGCCTTCGCAACTTCGAACGAGGTCATTCCCGCGGCGGATACATCCACCAGAGCATAAAACGCGCCGGCCGGAATGATCGGCAGATAGGACGTGCCCGCCAAAGCCCCTACGACAAGATCGCGGCGACGATGGAAGGTTGCGCGGAAGTCAGCCACGATCTGCTGATCGCCGAGCAAGGCGCCCTCGCCGGCCATTTGAGATGGCGTGGAGGCGCAGCTCGTCGTCGGCTCCTGCAGGCTCGCCGCGACGGCGGCTAGCGCGGGCGGACAGACAAGCCATCCGAGCCGCCAACCGGTCATCGCATAGCTTTTCGAGAAGCCGGAGACGATAAACACATTGTCATCGGCGCCGAATTCCGCCGCGGAGACATGTTCGCCGTCGAACACGATATCCTCATAAATCTCGTCGCTGACAAGATAAAGGCCGTGTTCGCGAACGAGTTCGACGATCCCCTGCATGAGGGCGCGAGGAAAAACTGCGCCGGTCGGATTGCCAGGCGTATTGATCAGAATGGCCTTGGTCTTCGGCGTAATGAGCGACCGCAGTTCTGCGAGGTCAGGCAGAAAGCCGCGGCTTTCCGGCATGGCGTAACGAATGGGCGTGGCGCCGGCGAGATGGCAGATCGCTTCGTAGTTTGGCCAGCCCGGATCAGGGATGAGCACCTCGTCCCCGGCATCGAGCACCGCGAACATCGAGGAGAATAATCCGCCGATGGCGCCGGTCGTAATGACGATGCGATCGGCGGCAATGCCCTGCTTCAAACGGGAGGAACAGCGTTTAGCGACCAGCTCGCGCAGCGTCTTCAACCCTGCATTCGGCGCGTATTTTGTCGCTCCGGCGCGCACGGCCCCGAAGGCACGTTCGATGATCGGCACGGGCGTCGCCGCATCAGGCTCGCCGACCTCCAGATGAATCACGTCCGGCATGGTTGCCGCAAGTGACATGATCTCGCGGATCGCCGAACGCGGCATGGACCCGGCGCGGCGTGACGGCTCACGGAGATTCGCCATTTCAGTCTTCCATCAAACGGTGAACAGTCTGCCCAGTGAGGCAATGCGATCCTTCAAACCAAGTGTGCGCATCGCGCTCCACAGCAGCGCCTGATTGGAGGTGATAACCGGAAGTCCGGTTGCGCGCTCGATTTCTTCGATAACTCCGAACGTCGGCAGGTCGGTGGCAAGAAGCACAATCGCTTCCGAATTCTTGATATTGAGCTTTTCGACGAACGGCATGAGCCGCGCCCGATCGACCGTCGGCACCGCGGCCGTGGCAACGATATCGAGCGTCGCGTCATCAACGACAGTGTAGTTGCGCTGTTCGAAGAAAGGGCGAGCGACGGCATGGATGGCGGCTGGATACGGCGTGCCCAGTGCAAATCGGCGAATGCCGAGAGCGTTCATCGCATCGCGCAGCGACGTCCAGGCCGAGATCGCGGCAACGCCGGTGTCGTTGCCGATCTTGGCGGTCGCCGCCTCGTTCCAGCCCTGCTCCATGATGAAGGTCGTCACCATGTCACAATAGGCGACAACGTTCACGCCCGTGGCGGCGATGGTTTCGACCGCCTTGCCGACCTGCGCCTCCATCCGATGCACCAGCGCCGGGGTGAGGTCGCCCTTGACCAGTAGGCGGGTCGCATACAGCGCCAAATCGGCCGGCATAACCGACCAGAACTCCGGTTCGATGACCGAATTATTGGCTGGCACCAGAAGGCCAATTCGGCCCCGGCGCCCGTAGACCGGCGCGGCGTTTGTCATGGGGAGACTTTGTCAAAAACAACAGGATTGGATACAAAGATACAATTTTGTGCCGACGCGGGTCAAGAGCCGTGCTGTGCGTCAAAGTTGACAAGTCCGCAATCCCCGCCCTAATCGACCCCCGGAGGCGAACAATCGTGTTGACCCCACCACCGTCCGCGCAACAGCTGGCGTACATCCATCTTCAGGACCGAATTGTCTCAGGCGCACTGCCCGGCGGCACCCGGCTCAAGCCGGAGCCGATCGCGCAGCAGCTCGGCATCAGCCGCATGCCGGTCCGCGAAGCCATTCGGCAGCTCAATGCCGAAGGGTACGTCACGATCATGCCGAACCGCGGTGCCGTCGTGACAAACCGCACGCCAGAAGATGTTATTGAGCTGTTCGAAATGCGCGCCGTGCTTGAGGGGCTCGCGGCGCGCATTGCGGCCAAGGTCGCCACCGCAGATGAACTTGACGATCTTGAGTCGTTCAACACCGGCCTACTCCGTCTGGGCCAGGACCATGTCGCCTGGGTCGAACGTCACGACCAGTTCCATGACCAGCTCTGTCTATTAAGCCGGCGCGCGCGTCTCTGCGACGAAGCCCGCCGCCTGCGGTTCGCGGTGCGCCCGTATCTTCGACTTTACACGCGATCCCATGCTGAGTTCGAACTGAAAGGCCATGAGCACGAACGCCTTATCGAGGAGATTCGCAGTGGGAACGGCAAGCGCGCCGAAGCGGTGACGCGCGCTCATGTGATGGCAAACGCGCACAGCATTGCCGAATGTCTGCGCGTGGCCCTCGCAGAAGCGCTCAGCGCCCCCGTCGCGAAGCCGACGCCCGAACGTGCTGTCGAGAAGACGGCGGCGACACGCAAAAGGAAGTCGGCCGCCGCCTGACCTCTCAATCGTGGTCGCCGCCAATATCGACCATGACGCCGATGTTGCGATCGCGTGCCCGCTTCTCGATGTGCTGCGCCGTGACCAGATCCTGGATCGGCACGCCGATCGACTTATAGAATGTGATTTCGTTGGCTGATTTGCGGCCCTCGGCGCGGCCGCCGACCAAATCTGCGATCTCCGGCACTTTCTCCAGATCGATGATTCCCTCCTTCGCCGCTATGACGAAGTCCCCCGCATGCGCAAGACAATCGCTGCGACTATCGATCACGCCGCAGGTGATGCGTCGCATCACCTCGCTATCCACTTCACGCGACGTTGGCTCATACGCGCCACAGGAGGCTACGAACGTACCAGGCTTGAGCCATCGCCCCTGGACCACGGGATCCTCGGATGTTGTCGCCGCGACAACGACGTCGGCGGCGCCAACGGCTTCGGCCGCAGATTCGACATAGCGCATGTCGGCCGGGATACGCCCGCCAATGCGCCGCAGCCGATCGATCATGACCTCCGCGCGCGAGCGCGTCCGGCTAGATACTAGCACTGTCGTGAGATCGAGCGCCGTCGCCAGCGCCTCTACCTGGTTGGTAGCAACCCTTCCACCACCGATAATCGTCATTACCTTGCTGTCCTTGCGCGCCAGATAGCGTGCCGCCAGAGCGGTGCCAGCGCCGGTGCGCAAGTCCGTCAGATAGCCCGCTTCCATGACAGTGTGCGGCGCGCCTGTCTCGCCGTTGAACAGGGCTACCAAAGCCGACATACGGGGCACGCCGCGCTTGGTGTTGTCGTAGAAGTCCGACACAACCTTGATGCCGTACCCCCCGCCGTTCTTGAGGAAACAAGGATTGAAGATGGCGACGCCAGGCGGCTCGTCGGACGTGGCAAAACTGCGGAGCCCATCGACGGAACGTCCGCTGGCGAGAAGCGTGAAAGCCTCGCCCTGTATGTCGATGGCGTCAGCCATGTCCAGCACGGAACGGCAGTCCGCTTCGGTGAGAATTCTCAGTTTCATTTGTAGTTTCCTGGCGCTTGTTGGTCTTCACGTGTGACTTGATCGATGGCGGCCAAGACGCGCTCAGGCGTGATCGGCAATGTATTGACGCTAGCGCCGATCAGGGCCAGCGCATCGTTGACCGCATTGAGAACCGCGGCGGCCGCACCGGCGGTGCCAGCCTCGCCAGCACCCTTGGCGCCAATCGTCGTGCCCGGATCGGCATTGGCGACGTGTACGACTTCAATGTCTGGAATCTCGGTGGCAAGCGGCACCAGATAGTCCATCAGCGTGCCGGTCCCGAGTACCGCATCCTCGCCGTAGCGAATTTCCTCAAACAGCGCGGCTCCCAAACCCTGCACGACGCCGCCGCGGATCTGCTCGTTGAGCAGCATCGGATTGATAACCGTGCCCGAGTCGTGAGCGACACGATGGCGCAGCAGACGGACGTCGCCGAGGCCCGGATCGATCGACACCACGGACAATTGCACGCCGTTGGTGGTCAGAAACGACTGGTTCTGCGGCACGAAGCTGCGCAGCATCGACATTTCCGGCTGCGTGCCCGGCGGTAACAGATGCTGCCGGTAATGGCCGATGGTCGCAACGTCCTTCAACGGGACGAGTTCGGCGCCGGTCGACGCGTCGCGGATGACCCGGCCGGCGACGGTCATCTGCTCCGGCTTGCGCTGCAGGATCAAGCCGGCAAGGCGCAGGATTTCATCGCGCATGGCGCGGCCAGCGCGGACGGCGGCTTCGACACCGGCGGACGCACCGCGCGACGCCCATGCGCCGCCGCCAGACGGGCACGCCATGCTGTCGCCACTGATAACTTCGACATCGTCGAAGAAGACGCCGATGGCGTCCGCCACCGCCTGACCAATCGCCGTGTCGGTGCCCTGCCCCTGATCGGTCGCACTGGCATGGCAGCGGATCTGTCCGCTCGGCTCGAAGCGTACGAGACAGGACTCCTGCGCCGTGACCGGCGCGCCGCTCTCCCCGTAGTAAGGCGCACCGGTGCCGGCCAGCTCCACGAAATTGGCGATGCCCAGCCCGAGGAGAATGCCGCGCTCGCGCGCCTCGGCCTGCTCCTTGCGGAAGGCGGCAACGTCGAAGCCCTCGAGGACGCGATCGAGCGTCGCCTCGACGGACAAGCCGTTGAGCACAAAACCGCTGTGCGACGTATGCGGACCGGAGCCGTCGCGCACCTGGTTGAGGCGCCGCATCGCGATGGCGTCGAGCCCGAGCGCCCGAGCGCCTTGATCGAGCAGGGACTCGCCGACGGCGCAGGCGATCGGATGACCGACCGCGCGATAATGCCCGACGGGCGGCTTGTTCTGGTAGACCATCCGGACGCGGGCTTGATAGGCTGCAATGTCGTATGGCGCGCCGGTCAGCGCCGCGACATGGCTCGCCTCGCCGATGCTAGAGCGCGGATATTGCGAATAGGCGCCGACCGCGAACAGATCGTCGATCATGAGTCCGCGAATACGGCCGTCAGGGTCGAAGGCCATGCGCGCCTCCACAACATGCTCGCGCGCGTGATTGTCGCTGGCGAAGGACTCGACGCGATCGGCGATGAACGACGCCGGCCGGCGGGTCATCTTGGCGATGATGCAGGTGGCCAGTTCATCGCCATAGAGCTGCTGCTTGAGGCCGAAGGCGCCGCCGACATCGGGGCAAACAACCCGGACCCGGTGCTCCTGCAGCCCCATCAGATCGGCGAAAACGGCCTGCTGCTGCGCCGGACACTGGTGGGACTCGTGAACGACGAGGCTCTCGTCCGAGGGATCATAGGCCGCGAGGATGGAGCGCGGCTCCAGGCTGACGCCGGTATGCCGGCCGAAGCGGAAGGTGTCTTGGACCACGACCGCGGCCCCCGCGAAAGCTGCGTCGATGTCGCCGCTCGCCGTAACCCCGTCGTAGCCGATATTGTCCCCGAGCTTGTCATGCAGCACAACGACGCCGGCGACTGCCTTCTCTGGCGTACCAAGACCCTCCAGCGGCTCCCAATCGATCTCGATGAGGTCGAGAGCATCTTCGGCAATCGCGCGGGTTTCCGCTGCGATAGCGACAACCGGCTCACCCTGCCAGCAGGCGCGCCCCACGGCCACCGGAAGCTGATCCGGCGCCTTCATGCCTTTAAACAGGCGGTGGATACCGGCGAAAGGCTTACAGTGTTGCGCGATGTCGGCACCGGTGGCGACAAGCACCACGCCGTTCAGGGAACGGGCGGCGTCTGCCGAAATAGAATTGATGATCGCATGAGGATACGGACTCCGCAGGAATGCGACATGAACGGTGCGGCGCGCGGTGATATCGCCGGTGTAACGACCGCGTCCGCTAATGAGACGCTTGGCGCGGGGCCGCGGGATCGAGCGGCCGATGGCTGGTACAACCTCCGTCACGGCTTCTGCTCCGTTCCGTGAGCCGCAGCCATCACGGCATCGACGATTGCATGATAGCCGGTGCAGCGGCAGTAGTTCGCTGATATCGCCTCCCGCACTTCCTCGCGCGTCGGCTCCGGCACGCTGCGCAGGAGATCGGCCGCGGTGACGAGCATGCCCGGCGTGCAGAATCCGCATTGCAGCGCATTGCGCGCCAGAAACGTCTGCTGCAGTACCGCGATCTCGCCGCTGTCGGAAAGGCCCTCCACGGTATCGACAACGGCGCCATCGGCCTGGACGGCCAGCATCAGGCAGGAACGCACGATGTCCCCATCGACAAGGACCGTACAGGCGCCGCAAACGCCGTGCTCACATCCGACATGCGTGCCGGTCAGTCCAAGTTCGTCGCGGAGGAAATCGGCGAGATGCTGACGCGGCGAAACGCTGCGTGTCTCCGCCGCGCCGTTCACCGTCAGGCGGACGACGACTTCAGGTTCGTCAGGAGAAACGGTCATGGCTTGAGCCTCGCGAAGGCGCGCTGAGCCAATGTCATCACGATCGGCAGCTTGAAGGCCGCAGCTTCGTCATCGGCAAAATAGACGTTCAACTCGTCTTTCAGGGCGGCCTTGGGCGCGGCGGCGAACCCCTCCCCGCCAAATGCAGCCTCCAGCGCCGCCGAGCGCCAGGGCGTCGGCCCGATGCCGAAGATCACCGCCCGGTTTTCCGGCATACCATCATGCGCCGGCGCGAGAATGATGCCGGCCTGTGCGAAATCGCCCTTGCGGCGCGCAAATTCGATGAATGCATGCGGAAGGGCAGTTGGCCGCTTCGGAATACGAACGGCCACCAGAATTTCGTGTTCCTCAAGCGCCGTCGACATCAGACCATCGAAGAAATCGTCAGTCGCGATTTCGCGTTCTCTCGAGGTAGATTGGGCCACGATGCGAGCACCGAGCGCGAGACATGTCGCCGGTGTTTCCGCAGACGGATCGGCAAGCGCGAGGCTGCCGCCGATGGTGCCGCGGTTGCGGATGGCGTGATGCGCGACATGGCCGATCGCCTCGGCCAGCAGCGGCATCTGCGCCGCGATCAACGGCGAGCGCAGGATGTCATTGTAACGCGTCAGCGCGCCAATGGTCAGCGTGTCTCCGGCGTCTCGGATACCTTTGAGATCGTCGATCCGATTGATGTCGATGACCCGCTCGGGGCGAGCCATCCGCATCGCCATAAGCGGCATCAGACTCTGCCCGCCGGCCAGGATGCGAGCGGCGCCCTGATACTCGCTCAGAAGAGCGAGCGCCTCGGGAAGCGTGCCTGGCCTATGGTAACTGAACGACGTCGGCTTCATGACTGCCGTCAGCGCCCCACGTAGCGGTGGGTACCGACATCCTCGGCCCAGGTCTTGCGATGCGCCTGGAGAAGATAAGGCAACAGGTCCTTCAGACGCGCTTGTACGCCCTCGAGGTCCTTCATCAGCCCCTTCGATAGCTCGGCCGCTTCGGCATAAAGCGCGGCTTCGTCGATCGATACGATTTTGCGGTTGTCGACCACGACCCGGCCGTCAACCACCACAGTCTCGACGCTGCGCCCCGCTTCCGTGAAAACGAGCTGACGAACCGCGCTGTTGAGCGGCACGAAGGAAGGATCATTGAGATCGACGATGCTGAAATCGGCGGCGAAGTCAACCTTGATCTCGCCCAGCATATCGCCCATCTGCGCGCCGCGCGCTCCGGCTTTGGTAGCTGCCGCCATGGCGTCGGCCGCCGTCGGCGGGCCGGGCTCAGGGTCGGTCACCGCCGCCAGCGAGGCGAACATCTTCATCGACTGGAACATGTTCTGGCAGTCGCTGCAGCTGCAGTTGTCGCAGCCGAGACCGACATGCACGCCGGCGTCCATGTATTCGCGGATCGGCGCAATGCCGCTGCGGGTCTTGAGGTTGCCGACCGGATTGAGCACTACGTTGGCACCCCTGTCCGCGATCATCTTGATCTCATCCGGCACCATCCAAACGCTGTGCGCCATGCTCATGCGCTCATTGAGCAGCCCGCAACGCTCGAGGTAACGGACCAGCGAGCCTTGATCCTGGGTATGGGTCTGGCGCGCGATCAGCGTCATCGCCTTGGATTCGTAAACGTGGGTATAGACCGGCAGGTTCTCCGCCTTGGAGAAGTCGGCCAGTTCACGCAGCAGCGACTCGCTACAACGCTCGGGACTCGACGGCCCGAGACCCCAGCTGATGCGGCGATGCTTGCCCTTGTACCGGTCGTACAGCCCGCGCACCGTATCGGTCAGGCTCTTGCTACCCTTGAACGGTTCTACGGCGCCGGACAGACCTCTGCGCATCGCCTCCGGCACCACCTCCTCCCAGAACGGGATCGACTTCGCGCCGGGAATGTCGGCGATCTGCAGGGCGAAAACGCACCGAATGCCGACATCGTCGTAAGCCTGCAGGACCGTATCGACGTGCTCCTCGTCATAGGGAAACACGGTGGCAAGATCCTGCACCGTGGTGATGCCGGACCGGAGGCACTCGACGGCGCCCAGCAGTGTGCGGGCGCGCATCTCCCCCTTGCTGCGCTTGGGGAATGCCGGTGGCAGCGCGCTCATCACCCACAATTCGAGAGGGATGGTTTCGAAGCACCCCTTCAGCAGCACGTCGTGCGAGTGATAATGCGCGTTGACAAACCCGGGTATGATCAGCTTGCCCTTGGCGTCGATCGTGCGCGAGACCTGCCTGCCCTTCAATTCAGGCACCGCCTCACCGCGTTTGATCGCCTCGCCAATTCCTGACCGGACGGCCGCAAACTTGCCGTCGATGCAGAGAATATCGGCAATCGCCGGGTGATGCACATCGCCATCGTGGTCGTAGACCTGACCACCGGCAATAAGAAGGGTCTCGGACACGTATCGCCTCCGCTTTATCTTGAGCCCTACGGCTTCACTTCGAAAAGCTTCTGTTCGACGTTCGTCAGGATCTCGTAGCCCGTCTCCGTGACAAGCACCGTCTCGCTGAGCCCGACGCCGTACTGAGCATACTCGAACACCGCGGGCAGGAAGTGAAAGACCATGCCGGGCTGCAACGGCCGCTTCTCGCCGCCGCGCAGCATCATGGTGCGCGCTTCGCTCCAATCCGGCGGGAGCGCAATGCCGATGGAGTAACCCGCCTTGTGGCGGAACTTGTCGCCGTAACCGCCGTCCTCGATCACCTTGCGCGCCGCTTGGTCGACCAGCTCGGCCGGGTTGCCCGGCTTCATCTCCTTGAGGCCCGCCTCGATCGAGCGGCGGCACAGGTCCGTGAGATCTTGGAACAGCTTCGGCGCCGCACCGACATAGCCAATGCGCAAGGTCGCCGCGTGGTAGCGCTTGATTGAAGCGCCGACCTCGAAATAGACGGCGTCGCCGGTCTTCACCGGATATCCTTCAGCCATTGCATGCGCCATGGTGTGACGGACTCCGGCATTGATGAGCGGCGGAAGGCCCGGATACTCCGAGTGCATCTTGAACAGGCCCTGATAGGCGGCGGCCATCAGGTCGTCTTCGGTGATGCCGTTGCGCAGCGCGTCGATGGCCGAACGCATGCCTTCGGACGCCGCGTTGCCTGCTTGACGGCTGAACTCCTGCTCCGCCGGCGATTTGATGAGACGCAGGTTCTCGACGATCATCGAACCGTCGACAAATTTCGCCTGCGGCAGGCGCGCCTGCATCTTCTCGTAGTCGTCGATGGTCAGATACCAGGCCGACTTGTCGATGCCGATGCGCGCTTTCGCCCAGCCGCGCTCGTTGATCACCCGGATGGTCGCGTCGTTGTAGTTCTCGGTGTCCGGATAAAGTTCGCGATCCGGAATCCAAGACGTTCCCTGAAGCGTCGTTTTCTCGATCAGTCGCGTAAAGTGGACGGGCTCGCCCTCGACCGGCACGAAAAGCGCCATGAACGAGTAGTAGCCGACCGTCCGGAAACCAGAGAGGTAATAGATGTTCTCAAGGTGATTGACCATGAGCACGTCGATCCCGCGCTTGGCCATCTCGGCCTGCACCCCCTTCACGCGACGACGATATTCGTCCACCGTGAAGTGCAATCCCATATTCTCCTTGGAAATTTCAGCCGGCATTCTTCTTCTCCTTCTTAGTATCCAAAGTATCGCGGCAGCGCGAGCGGAAGCGCCGGTACGTAAGTGATGAGGAACAGCACGCCGATCAGTACCAACAGCATCGGCCAGATGGCGACGATTAGCCGATCCAGTTTGACTTTCCCGATCTCGGACGCGAGGTAGAGCGCGACGCCAACGGGCGGCGTGGCCATGCCGATCACCAGGTTGATGCACATGATGACGCCGAACAGCATCGGATCGATGCCGGCGGTCGTCACGACCGGCAGCAGCACCGGGGTCAGGATGATGATCGCGGCCGTGGTATCCATCAGGGCGCCCACGACCAGCAGCAGCAGATTGACCAGCAGAAGCAGCAGATACGGGTTGCTCGTCAGATGGATCAGGCTGGCAATGAGTTGCTGCGGCACGGCCTCTGACGCCAGCAGATCGGAAAAGATTCGAGCGGCGCCGACGATCAACATGATGAAGCTGGTGACAATGCCGGTGTTCAGCAGGCTCTCATAAAGATCCTTCAGCTTGAGCTTACGGAACATCAGGATGCCGGCCAGCAACGCGTAAAAAACGGCGACCGCCGCCGATTCGGTCGGCGTCATCACGCCGGCGAAGATGCCGCCAAGGATGATAAAGGGCATGAGCAGCGCAAGGACGGCGTCCTTGCCGCGGGCCAGAACCTCGCACACCGAGAATTTATGAGCCGCCTGTTCGCCGCGGAGCCGCGCACGCAGATAGACATAAGCCATCAGCGAGGTCGCGATGAGAATGCCCGGCACCACGCCGGCTAAAAACAGGCCGCCGATCGAGGTGCCCGCGGCGACTGCATAGATTACCATCGTGATGCTGGGCGGGATGATCGGTCCGATCAGCGAGGCCGCACACGTCAGCGCCGTCGCATAGTCGCGCGGATAACCGCGCCGCTCCATCGCCGGCACCATGATCCGGCCGATAGCGGCAACCTGTGCCAAAGCCGAGCCCGTATCCATGGCGAGCATGGTATTCGACACCACGGTGGCGTGGCCGAGACCGCCGCGGATATGGCTGACCAGCGAGTTGGCGAAGGCGATGAGACGCTCGGCGATGCCGCCGCGATTCATGAGTTCGCCAGCCAGAATGAAGAACGGGATCGCGAGCAATGGAAACGAGTCCATGCCGTTGATCATGCTGCTCGGAATGATTATCCACGGCGCGGATGCGCCGATGACTACAGTTCCAAGCACCGCCGCCAGGCCGATCGCGAACACGACCGGAACGCCGAGCAGCATGAGCACGAGCATTCCGCCGAAAAGCGTAAGAGCAAGCATGGCTGCGCCTCAGACCTGGAGTTCGCTGTCGTGCGATATGGCGATCGGGCCGCGAACCATGACGACCAGAACGTGATAGATCATCAGCGCGGCGCCGACGGGTACGGCGGCGTAGGGAAGCTGCATCGACACCCCAAGCGCCACGGTGCTTTGGAACGACACACGCTGGAAAAGGATGAAGCCGTAATAGACACAGATCGCCAGGAAGAAGAGCACACCGGCCTGCCCCACCAGGACGATCGCGGCGCGATGTCTGGGCTTGAGGAAGTCGATGAGAAATTCTGCCGCGATGTGCGCGCCTTTGCGGACGGCCAGACCACCGCCAAGCCAAGACATCCAGAGCAGCGTGAAGCGTGCGGCTTCCTCGATCCACGGCAAGGCATCATTCATGATGTAGCGGGTGAACACGCCGGTCAGCACGACGACGCACATCAGCGCGGTCAGGCCTGCGACGATCCAGCTGGTGATGGCAACAATTCCGCTATCCAGGGCGCGAAGCATCGGAAAATCCCGAATGTGAATGCAGATTGGAGGTAAGGACCGGAGAGGATTCTCGCCCCTCCGGCCTCGCATCGTTCCCGATTAGTATGAACGCAGGGACTTTTCGGCGTCGGCGACCGCCTTGAGGGCACTGTCGATCCACTCATCGCCGACTTCCCTGCGCACCAGCGCCAGAGCCGGAGGCTGACCGGCCTTGCGGAACAGGTCGAATTCGGCCGGCGTTGGCTCGTAGATTTGGATGCCCGCATCCTTCAGCTTCTTGAGCGAGGCGCGCTCGAGAAGGAACGCCTGCGAACGGCCGATGGTGGTTGCAAGGCCGGCGCTTTCAATTACGACGCCGCGAAGATCGGCCGGCAGCGCCTGGAAGAAGCCCTCATTGATCATCGCGGTATGCACGCTGTAGAGGTGCTTGTTCAGCGTGAGATACTTCTGCTGTTCGAAGAACTTCATGCTGTAGAACAGTCCCGGCGGGTTCTCCATCCCATCGACGACCTTCTGCTGAAGCGCCGTGTAGACTTCGGTCCAAGACACCGGCGTCGGGCTAGCGCCGAGCGCCTTCACCATCGCCATGTGGATGGCGTTCTCGCCCGTACGGATCTTCAGGCCGACGAGATCGGTGGGCGTCTTGATCGGTTTCTTAGAGTTGAACAGGCTGCGGAAGCCGCTTTCAATATGCCCTATTATCCGCACTCCTGTTTGTTTCAGGAATGCCTCGTTATACTTCTTGCCCCAAGGACCATCCAGCGTGGCCCAAGCCACTTCCGACGACGAGAACAGGAACGGTGTGCCAAGCACAAGCGCGGGCTTGAAGAAGAACGGCTGGGTGATTTCGCTTACCAGCAGCATCTGGTTGATGCCATTCTGCACGCGCTCGAGCTGCTGACGCTCGTTGCCGCCGGCGTTATTGCCGAGAATGCGCACTTCAATCTTGCCGGCGGAGCGCGCTTCAACGCTCTCCTTGAAGACGAGTGCCCAGGCGTGCTGACCCGAATCGAGCGCTTCCGGCATGCCGTGGCTCAGGCGGATGACGTGCTCGGCTGCGGCCGCCGGCTGGACGAACACGGCGGCGGCAACGGCGCCGGCCGCCAGGACATTCTTCATGAACGACATGGACTTGATCCTTCGCTCTGATGGGGGGGATGGGTGCAGGGCTTTGGCGTGAAAGACCGAAAGAAGCCGTCAAGTCTGGTGTTCTCTAATGCCGCACCATGGGCATGACATCCTGCTCGAAAGCCGGCGAGAGGCGGAAAGCCGCCAGGCGCCTGGAATTTCACGGTGCAGACTGCAGGGTTCACTTGACCGTTGACCGCGCTAAAGTGGATACAAACATCCAATTAACGGCTCTAGTAATGCACACGATCAATCGGGAGGCAACACGTCGACGGCGCTAAAATTTGTTCACCGCAGCAAACCGAAGTTTCGAACCGCACAAACCGCTCACGCTTTAAGCGGTTGTCTAAAACTGAACTACACGCGCAACGCAGAAGGAAATTTCAATGACCCTCAAAAACCACGATCCTGCCGGCATTCACGCCCCACTCGGCTCCTATACACATGCGGTCGAAATTGGAGGCGGAATGCGCCTGCTTAGCGTGTCTGGCCAGGTCGGCCTTCGCCCTGACGGCTCGCTGGCCGAAGGCATCGAAGGTCAGCTGCGACAAACGTGGGCGAATATTGCTGCCATTTTGAGCGCGGCTGACATGACGCTGCGCGACATCGTCAAGATCACCACGATTGTCGTACGCACTGAGGACTTGAAGGTTCACGGCAGGATCCGCGCCGAGGTGCTCGGCGAGCACCGCGCCGCGGCAACAGGCTTTTGCGTCACGCAACTTGCGACGCCCGACATGCTTTGTGAAATCGAAGTGACGGCGGCCGGGCCGCGTCGCTGACCGGGGTTCGCCTCACGCACCGGCGCGGCGTTCAGTCGCACAAGTGAGACATGACCGCGCGATACGATTTGAACATGCGGACGACATCGGCGACCGGCACCTGTTCTTCGTCGGTATGGAATTGATCCGGGCTGCCCGGCCCCCATTTCACGGCTTCGATACCGTTGACCACGAGATAACCGGCGTCGAGCGACGACGGCGAGTAGAAGGTCTCGACTTTCGCCAGGCCTTCATGCGCCAGAGCCGCTTCAATAGCGCTGACCAGCGAGCCCTTCGGATCGACTTCGCTGCCGTACATGAACGGACCGCGCTCGACCGAGCAGACCAGCGGCGCCTCGAGTCTGAAGCTTTCGCGCAGGCCCCTCAGCACCGCTTCCGGATCTTCGCCAGGCATCAGACGGCGGTCGAACACCATCCAGCCGTCAGACTGCACCGTATGCGTGGCGTAAGGTCCGGTCTTGATCGAAGTGCAGGTCAGCGTCGCCGGGCCAAGCTTCTCATGCGACGGCAGCTTGGCATTGATGGCCTCGGCGCGACCAAGGATCTCGCGAATGCCTTTGGTGACATCGACGCCGGCCCACGGCGTGCTCGAATGGCTCGCCTTGCCCTGGATATGAACCATGACGTCAAGGCGGCCTCGATTGCCAAGCGCGATGCGCGTATTGGTGCCAACGCCGAGAATGGCGAGCCTTGGTTGACGCGACAGATTCTTCATAGCCACGGCAATGGCGTCGTGACGGCCGGTTTCGCCGGCGGTTAGCAGCGCCCAGGCAACGCGCTTCTTCAGTTTGCTGTTGGTCGCGATGTCGACGAAGGCCGCCAAAGAGGCTGACAGTGCCGATTTCTGCTCGCTGACCCCGCGACCGCGCACCGCCGGGCCGCTCGGTGTCTCGACCATCTCGCCTTTGAACGGATCGGTCATGCGGTTGCCTGGATGCGTCATCGCATAGGCCAGCATCAGGATCGGCATCTCCGTGTCCGGGCCCGCCTCGCAAATCAGGTTCCCGTATTCATCAATCTTCGACGACAGCCCTGCGGCGTCGAGCACAGGCTTGGCGCACTCGGCCACGAAGGACAGCACCGCCGGATCCTGCTCCATCTTTTCGGTCTGCTCGCTGGCGTGGCGCACGACACGCTGCGTCAGTGCGACGATGTCGTCGTCGGAGAACGTCTTGTGAGCCATAACCTTATCCCTTACGGCTTGGGCTTTTGAGTGTGCCGAATGTCTTTGACAGGAGTGCCTGCGCCGCCTTGCGGTCCGGCTTGCCGGCGCTGGTACGCGGAATCTCCTTCACGACGAGCACGGCGCGCGGAATGGCAAAGGCCGGGCCGTTGGAGGCGCAGAAATCCTGGATCGCCTTCGGCTCAACGTGGCTGCCGGGCCGCGGCAGCACCATTGCGGTCGGCGCGAAACTTTTGGTCTCATGCGGCAGCGGCACGACGATGGCGTCGCTGATGTCCGGCAGCTTGAGAATGAGGTTCTCGACTTCCTTCGGATAGATGTTTTCGCCGCCGCAGCTGAACATGTCGTCGGCACGGCCGATGAAGTAGAAGAAGCCCTGCTCGTCCTTGCGGAACTTGTCGCCGGTGCGCAGCCAGCCGTCATATATGCGCGCCGCCGTGATCTCGGGCAGACCGGCATAGGCCTTGAGTACATAAGGCGCGCGCAGATGCAGCTCGCCCGCCATCGCGTTTTCGTTGCCGGCATCGTCGACCAGCTTGGCCTCGTATTCCGGCGCGATAACACCGACGCTGCCAAGCGGCGTCGGCACGCCGGTGAGCGGGCGCGTCGGCCCGCCAACCTCGGTCATGCCGTAGCTTTCCTTGACGCCGACATGCGGAAAGGCCCTGGCCAGCCGCGCCGACAGTTCGGCTGGCACGGAGGACGAACCCATCGACAACAAATGCAGCGCCGAGAAGTCGAGCGAGCGGATCAGATCTTCCTCGCGCAGGATATCGGCATACATCGCCGGCACGCCCCCGCTCGATGTCACGCGATACTTCGACATCGTTTCGAGGAACTGCCGCGGCTCGAAGCCCGGCAGGATGACGACCGAGCAGCCGCCGCGCAGCATCGGCTTAATGACGCCACGCATGGCGTTCTTGTGAAACATCGGTGCCGCGACGATGCCGCGTTCGTCGACCGACGGCGGATAGTACATTTGACTGTGCTCGATGCCCCACAGCATGCCGCCATGGGTCAGCACGATGCCCTTCGGCATACCTGTCGAACCCGCCGTGTAAGGTTGGAAGGCCTGATCGTCGAAGCCCACAGTCTCGACCGTATCATCCGGCGACACCCCGTCCAGCACAGCGGGCCACGAATGCCAACTCTCCGGCCCGCTGCCGCTTCGTGACAGCCGCCAGCGCAGCCCTGGCACCGAGGCGAGTAGCGCCAGAGGCGGCGCGTCCTCAAGGTCCGCCAGAAGGCCCTCGGAGCCGGAGTCGGTGACGATATGGCGTAGCGCATCGTTAGAAAGATGCGAGTTGATGAACACCGGAATGGCACCGATACGCATCAACGCCAGGAAGCCGATCAGGAACAGGCGGCAGTTCGGCAGCGCCAGCGCGAAACGCGCGCCTCGCTTGACGCCGAGGGCCCGGAAGGCGCCGACGCACAGTCGTATCTCGCGTTCGAGATCGCCATAAGTCAACGTTTTCGGGTCACGCTCGGTCAGGTCGATCAGCGCGATGGCAGTGTCGGGCACCGTCCGCGTCGCCTCGATGAAATTGCCGAGATTGAGTGTGGGATGCAGTTCGGCGACCTTCTTCAAGGCTGGCCGTTCAATGGCACCTGCCGCGCTCTCGTGCATCACGGCCTTCCCGCCTCACTGTCGAAATTCAAAATCACCTTGCCAGTCACGGCGCGCTCCTCGAGAAGACGATGCGCGGTCGCGGCCTCCTGGGGCGGCAGCACCTTGTCCACGAGCGGGCGGACGCCGCCGCTGCCGACCAGACGGATCGCCTCTTCGACGTCGTCCTGCGTGTAGCCGTTCGAGCCGAGGATCTGCAACTCGCGGGTCCAGATGTAGCGGATGTCCGTTTTCGGGTCGAAACCGGCCGTGGCGCCGCAGGTGACGAGGCGCGCGCGCTTGGCCATCGCGCGCAGCGACGGAACCCAAGTCTCACCGCCGGTGTAGTTGAATACGACGGAAACGCCCTTCTTGCCGCTCAGCTTCCACGCGGCGGCGCTGAAATCCTCCTTCAGCATGTCGATGACGTGATCGGCTCCGATCTTCTTCAGCGGCTCCACTTTCTCCGCACCGCGGGTCACAGCAATAACGGTGGCGCCGGCATGTTTGCCGAGTTGGATCGCCGCCGTGCCGACGCCGCCGCTGGCACCGATGATCAGCATCGTGTCCCCCTTGATCACCTGGCCGATTCGGAACATGCGAAGGGCGGTGGCGAAGTTGATCGGCACAGCAGCCGCGGTGATGTAGTCCATACTGTCCGGGAGGCGCACGAGACGGATCGACGGAATGCGCACGAGTTCGGCCATGCCGCCCTGCACTTCCTCACCGACCATTCCGTCCGGCGTCATCGGATTGACAGCGACGCGATCGCCGACCTTCCAACCTTCTACCTCGGCGCCGAGCTTGATGATGTCGCCGGAGATATCGCCGCCGGAGATGAACGGCATCGGCACCGGGAAGCCCGGCATGCCGCGCCGCACGAATACGTCGAGGTGGTTGAGGCCGACAGCTTTGACCTTGATCAGGACATCGCCCGGGCGCACCTCCGGATCGGGCCATTCCCGATAGGCGAGATTTTCGGTCGATCCCTGCTTTTCAATGACGACGGCTTTCACAGTTGCTCCCGGGCTTACACTTCTTCGAATTGATGGCGATTGATGACCACGACTCACCCTTCACGGCGCCACGAGAAGGCGCGCTCCAGCACGCCGACCGCGGCATAAAGCAGCATGCCAAGGATCACAGTCATACCGACGCCGACGAACATAAGGTCGGTGCGCATGCTGGTGCCGGCGTAAAGGATCAGATAGCCAAGGCCTTTCGAGGCGCCGACCCATTCGGCGACAATGGCGCCGATGACCGCCGACGACATCGAGATCTTGAGGCCGGCGAAGAAGAATGGAATCGCGCTCGGAAACTGCACCTTCTGGAACAGAACGAATTTAGAAGGCGTCACCAGCCGGACGAGATCGACAGCTGCGGGATCGGCCGAGCGCAGGCCCTGCACCACATTCACGGCCGTCGGAAAGAAGCACAGCAGCGCCGTGACCAGTATCTTCGGCATCACACCGGTGCCGAACCAGATCACCAGCAGCGGCGCTACCGCCAGCTTTGGAATGGTCTGCGATGCCAATAGAAACGGATAGATCAGCCGCTCCGCCATGTGCCAGCGTACGATCGCATAGGCCAGCGCCACCGCTGCAATGTTACCGACAAGAAAGCCGAGCAGGATTTCGTATAGCGTGGTCCAGGTGTGGCCCCACAATGCCGGGCCGAGATTGACGCCGGCCTGAAAGATACGCGACGGGCTTGGCAGGATGAAGACACTGACCTCGAACGTCCGGGTATAGACCTCCCATAGCGCGACGAAAACCAGCAGGGCCGCAACCGGTGGCGCATAATAGCCGACGTTGCGCCAAAACCTCATGGAGCCGTAGGTTTTCATTATCGGCTCTCCTTAGTGATAGCCGATATCGGCTTCGAGTTCGGTGAGCAGCACTTTGCAATGCTGCAGGAACTCCGGCGACAGCCGCTGGTCCTTATCGCGCGGCCGGCCAAGATCGATCGGCCGGATCATGCGCACGCAGCCGGGGCGCGAGGTCATCACGACAACGATGTCGGACAGAAACACCGCCTCCTGAACGCTGTGCGTAACGAACAGGACTGTCTTCTGGTCGCGCCTCCAAATGTCGAGCAGGTCGAAGGCCATGCGGTCGCGCGTCAGCGCATCCAGCGCGCCGAACGGCTCGTCCATCAGAAGGACGCTCGGCCCGAAGGCCAGCGCGCGCGCGATCGAGGCGCGCTGCTGCATGCCCCCCGACAGTTGATGCGGCATATGGCGCTCGAAGCCTCTGAGGCCCACCAGATCGATGTATCGCTTGGCGACCTCCTGGCGTTTGGCTTTCGGCAGATGCCGCAGTTCCTGGAGGAACGACACATTGTCCATGACATTGCGCCATGGCAGCAGCACCGGCTGCTGAAACACGACGCCGAGCAAGCCATTCTCTCGCGCATTGAGCGGATCAACGCTGCCGACTGTCACGGAACCAGCGTTCGGCTGGATGAAACCCGCCACAAGGCGCAGCAGCGTTGATTTGCCGCAGCCCGAGGGGCCGAGGATCGAGACGAACTGACCGGCCGGCACATCGAAAGAGATGTCCTTCAGCGCTTGAACTTGATTCGCGGTACCCGCCCCGTAGGTCAGGCTAACGCCAGAAAAACTGATTGCATCACCGGTCCTCATCGCCGGCGCGGCCGTGTTGGCAGCCAAGGACATGACAGCTCTCTCATCATTCACAGAAAGGCGGGCCGCCGCAGCGTCGTGCGGCAGCGGCACCCACCGATGCTCAGGCCGGCTTGGCCATGATAGACGCAGGATCGAACGCCGTATCGATCAGGCCCGCCGACGAGAAGGTCGCATAGGTCGAAGCCCACCCTTCGGCCGTTTGTGAGCCGAAAGCTACGTCACCTTTGAGCGCCTTGGTCCGCGGCGTGATCTCGGCCCACTTGGCGATTTCCTTTTTGACTTCGGTCTCCGCCACCGACTCCTTTAGGATGGCGATAGCCTCCGGAACGTTGGCCATGGTGAACTCCCAAGCCTTCAGCGTCGCGCGCGTGAACGCATGGACCAGCGCCGGATCCTTCTTGGCCAGACTGTCATTCGCAAACAACGTTTGACCGTACGAGCGAACGCCGTACTCGCCGAGGTCGAGCGTGTTGAGCTTGACGCCATCTTCGCGCAACGCCACGATTTCGTTGGTCGCCAGCGTGATCGTGGCGTCGATCGTGCCGGCGATCAAGACTGGCGACGAAGCGGTGGCCCCAAGATCGCTGAACTGGATCTTCGATTCGTCGAGTTTGGTTTCCTTGACGAACGCCTTCCAGAAGGCGAACACCGTGCTGCGCGACGACATACCAACCTTCTTGCCGAGCAGATCTTCCGGCTTGGTGATGTTTTTGGCCGTCAGCGAGGCAAGAACGTTCGGGCTCTGCTGCAGCAGGACCGCGGTTGACACCACCGGCACGCCACGACCGCGGCCGACGAGCACCGCATCGGCTACGGCGACGCCGAACATATCGTTGCCGGCGCCGACCAGCTTCACCGTATCGTTGGAGCCGGTGCCCGGCGCGATGGCGACGTCGAAGCCTGCCTCCTTATAGAAGCCCTTCTTGACACCAACGTAGTATGGCGCGTGCTCGGCATTCGCCACGTAATTGAGGCGGAACGACACCGGCCTAAGCGATTGCGCGTGCACGAACGGGGCGCCGACCGACACACCGAGCGCGGCAAGGCCGGTTCCCGCGAGAAAATGACGACGAGAGAGATCGGGTATGAGCGACATGACGTTCCTCTACGATCGGTTCTGGAAGCCTTCGATCAGGATAGTTGTCATCGCACTTTCATGACCAATCAGAATTCAAAATAGAGTTGTATTCATTTTGGTGATTGGACGAAGACCAGTATCGTGCCTTTCAATAGGGCGATCTGGACAAGGTTGCGCCTAAGTTTTTGGCTTGCAATTTTTCGGCACGCACACAGCATCGCCTTTTCTCTCCGGGCAACAACGATGAATCTACGTCACTTCAATTTAAACCTTCTGGTAGTGTTCGAGGCGATGATGAGCGAACGCAGCACCACAAAAACCGGGCAGATCCTCGGACTCAGCCAATCCGCGGTCAGCAACTCGCTGACGCAGTTGCGTCATGTGTTCGACGATCCGCTGTTCGTGCGTCATCGCAACGAAATGGTCCCCACGGCGCGCGCGCTGGAACTTGCGACCCCAATCAGCCACGCGTTGCAGGAAGTCCGGTCCATCGCGAAAGCGCCCGACACCTTCGAACCGGAAACGTCGAACAGGATGTTCCGCATCGGCATGAATGACTACAGCGCCTTCGTGCTGCTCGGCGACATTGCGAACCGAGTGCGCGTGCAGTCCTCGGGTATCCAGATCAGCGTGCGCAATATCAACCAGAGTGACATACGTGCGGTGCTCGACAATGACGAGGTCGATATCTGCATCGCCTATATCGACAAGGTCGATCCGCGCCACGAGGCTTTGGTGCTTTTCGAGGACGAGTGGGTCTGTGCCCGCCGATCGGTTGGCCGTTCGCCGCTGACGCTCGATGCCTATCTGGCCGCCAACCACGTCGTGGTAGGCAATGCGATGGCGAATCATATCGACCGTCAGCTCAAGACGCTCGGGGCCTCGCGCACCAATCGCATCAGCATTCCGTTCTGCCTCGCCGCACCGGTATTAGTCGAAAAGTCAGATTTGCTGCTAACCCTGCCGAGCCGGCTCGCCCGCGAATTCAGCCGAGGACGCAACATCGACATCCTCAAACTGCCCTTCCTGACGCCGAACTTCCCAGTGTCGATGGTTTGGCACTCTCGTTTCGCGCACGATTCCGGCCTGCGTTGGATGCGCGACCTGATCGCATCGACGACGGTCGCCGAACCCATCCAATACGTGGCCTAAGACCGGACTGCTCCCGTGACGCTCGACGACATGAACGCCTTTATGGCGCTATCACCGCTCCATCAATGGCTTGATTGCCGCATTGTCGCCTATGATGCGGAAACGACCACACTCACGGTGCACCTACCTGGACGCCCTGAGTTGCGCCGCAGCGAAGGCGAGCCAGTCGCACACGGCGGCATCATTGCCGCGCTGGTCGATCTTGCGGCTCATGCCGCGCTGTACGCCCGGACGGGGCACGGCATCCCGACCATAGACCTGCGCGTCGACTATTTGCGGACGGCGTCGATGCCGCTGACCGCTCGCGCAACGGCGCGGCGGAACGGCAGAACGATCGGTGTCTGTGACGTCGAGATCGTCGATCGAGACGAAAGGCTGTCAGCTATCGGCCGTGCTGTTTTCCTGACTCGAGCTCCGTGAATTCACATCCTCATCTGCGGAATGGACACGCGCATACCGAAAGGGTAGCGCCAACGCTCTGACTGCTGCGAAGGCGCTGAAATTAGCCCTAATGATACACGACGTCATTTATATAATCTCGTCGTCCATCCCCACCGACCCGAAGTGCCACGGCACGATCGGCAATGGCGCCGTATCGCATCCGGCCGGCGATGCCGTCGTGAAGACGGCACAGGAATCACTGATGGCCGTGAAGGGCTGGGAGCCCGAGATGCATTGACCGCCGATGTTTCACGTCGATTGGACCGATGCCCGAGTGTCCTTGCGCCAACTGTCGGCTCTGGAGCCCGGAACTGTGATGTGCGGTCATCGCCGGCCGCTGCGGGCGCATCACATGCATCTCGCGCTGCATGGCCTCGTCAATGAGTTCGGCACCATCGACGTTGAGGCCCCGTGAATGATGGCGAACTCGTTTCCCCGAATCGGGCGATGGTATCGCTCTCGCTCACACCAAGACGGACAGGCGAAGCGCGACCTGGGCACCGGAGTTCTAGATTGTCCTGATAACCTACAGTATCGGCGGCCGCGGCAAGCTCACCGTCTGACGGCGCAGGCAAATAGGGGTTAGCCTCGGGATCATCGTCGGCGCGAGACGGTCGTCGCTGCCTGAGCCGGCGTCTCAGCGGCGAGGCTAAGCCGCCCGTCGTACTGGTCAAGTACAACACCGCGCGCGCTGCGGGGCAACGTCCGGAGAACGCGGCGACGCTCGTGCAAGTTATCGCGAACTACCCCACCTTACCGTCGGCGTTCTACCGCGTAGGCTCACAGCGCCCCTCGCGACACGCCAACTTTCAGTTGCCTGGTGGCGGCAGATAGCAGGGTCCCGCAACACCGTCCAACCCTTCAAGCTCGCCTTCATCGACCTCAAGGCCGAGACCGAAACCCGCCGGCGGTCGCATGCTGGAACCGATAAGATCAATGGGATTTCTGGCGAGTCGATCACGGAATGGGTTGACAGGCGCCAGATCCGCTTCGTGAACAAGGCCATTCGGGATTGCGGCCAGAAGATGAAGGTTCGCCGCCGCACTGAGCACGCTTTGACTCGTATGCGGAGCCACCATTACGTGATAAGCAGCGGCCATATCGGCAATTTTCTTGACTTCGGTGATGCCGCCAGCCTTCGTGCAGTCTGCCTGCACGATATCGATCACCCTTTCGCGCAACAGTTCCCGGAAAGCCTGTTTGGTGAAATGGTTCTCACCAGCCGCGAGGGGGGTCGGGGTATAGCGGCGCAACGCCTTGTACCCTTCGATATTGTCCGGAGTAAAAGGCTCTTCCAACCACCACACGTTATACTTTTCGCAATATCGCGCGACGGCTTGAACATCAAGGATTGAATAGCGCGTCGCGGCATCCACGGCGATCTTCAACCCATCGCCGAACACCCTGCGAATATGCCCAACGCGCTCGGCATCGACCCGCGCCTCTTGTCCAACACGCAGCTTGATCCCCTTATAGCCTCGATCAACATACTGCTGCACTTCCCGCTCCAGGGACTCGAGCGGCTGGAAGCCTAGCGAAAGGCCGCCGGCATAGGCTTCGGTCGCCTTCAGCTTCCCGCCCAACAGCGCACACACCGGCTGCTTCAACAATTTCCCGGCGAGGTCGAAAAGCGCAATGTCGATACCGCTGGCGGCCACGACGGCGGCTGTACCCGTTCCGTGCGTCTGAATCTGAGACCGATAAATCCTGTCATACACCCCTTCGCGGTCCAGACATTCCATCCCGACCAGCAACGGAGCATGACTATGGTTCACGATCTCCGCGATCGCGGTCGGCGCCATAGCGTGATGCGCTTCGCCATAACCTACCGTTCCATCTTCGGCGACCACCTTCACGAGAACCATATCTCGCTTGACGTTCTTGCCGACGCCAAAGCTGAGGGCCGTCTTATCGAAGACGTAAGAAAACGCGCGCGCCGTAACGTTAACAATCCGCATAGCCGTACTTCCTTAGCGATATACGATGTCGCGCAGCAGCAGCGACACCGCGGGAACGTAACTGATGATCATCAGGCAGATCAGCACGGTCAGCACGAATGGGACCAGGAACCGGGTGATCTGCAGTACGGACACGTTCGCGACCTGGCACGCCGCAAAGAGGTTGACGCCGAAAGGCGGCGTCACCATCCCGAGCGCCAGGTTCACGATGACGACAATACCAAAGTGAATTGGGTCGATACCGAAGCTCACGGCCACTGGCGTCAACAAGGGGCCAAGGACCAGAATCGCTGCCCCGGTCTCAATGAACATGCCAACGATGAAGAGCGCGACGTTGACGCTGAGAAGATAGCTGGCCGGGCTGTCGAACGAACTGTTCAGCCACGCGCCCAGCTGCGCCGGAAGACCCGCGCGGTTAATCAAATAACTCAGGAATGCAGCGCTCGCGACGAGGAGCATGATGGCTGCTGCTGAAATGGCAGAGCGCCGGAGGCCGGCATAGATCTCCCGTAGACCCATTTCGCGATAAACCAACGTGCCGACCAAAAGCGCATAGACAACGGCAACCGCCGACGCCTCGGTAGGCGTGAACGCACCGCTGTAAATTCCGCCAAGAATGATGACCGGAAGGCCGAGCGCCGCCCCCGCGCGACGGGTCGCCTCGCCTACCCTCAGCCGGTCATGCCCGTCGTTTTGGCCATAACCCTTGCGTTTGCAGATAAACCAGGTGACCAGCATCAATGCGAAACCGATCAAAAGCCCCGGTCCGACGCCGGCAATGAAAAGCTCACCAATCGACAGCTCCGCCGAAACGCCGAGCAAGATCATCGGAATTGACGGAGGGATAATTACGCCCAACTCGGCGGTTACCGCCATCAGGGCTGCAGCGAAAGGTGCTGGATACCCGTGGCGCACCATTGCGGGAATGAGAATGGAGCCGATTGCAAAGACAGTGGCGATGCTCGAGCCCGACACAGCCGCAAAGATCATGGAGGTCAAGACGCAGGTCAGCGCGAGCCCGCCGGTAAACCCTCCGACGATCGATTTGGCGAGGTCGACCAGGCGACCGGAGATCCCGCCCGCCTCCATCAGGTTGCCCGCCAGAATGAAGAACGGAATTGCCGCGAGAGGATACTTGTCCAGCCCGATGAATATCTGCTGCGGCACGACGAGCAACGACATTCTCGGATCGCTGGCGACAAACGCCGCACCGGTCAGGCCAAGCGAAACCGCAACCGGAACCGATATCACCAGAAGGGCAAGCATCGTTCCGATCAGAATAGACGGAGGCATGGTTCAATCCGTCGCGCCGGTTGACTTTTGATTGGGGCACTCGTTCCAGACGCGAACAAGCGCAAGGACCGCGAGCAACACCGCCAATGCACCGCCAACAGGCAGTGCGCCGTATGACCACGCTATCGAGATTTCAAGTCCAGCAAGGTTCTGGAAGCGGACACGTTCGGTTATCTGGTACCCGGTCCAGGCGAGCAGCAGGAAGAAGGAAGCGCTGAAGGTCAACCCTAACAGTTGAAGACACTTTCCAAGGCGCCCTCCACCGACGGATCGCAGCGCATCGAAGGCGACCAGCCCCCCTGCTCTCACGGCAAGCGCCGCGCCGAGGCAAACCATCCACACAAGAAGAACGCGCGTCAGTGCTTCCGTCCACGAGGCCGGTTGATGGAGCACAAAGCGCGTCAACACCTGGTAGGCCCCGAGACCGGCCGCGGCGGCAAGCAGCGCCGCGACCAGACCCTCGATGACCCACGCAATGCATCGATCTGCGATGAGCAGACGCTTCAACATTCAATTTACTTTGTGTTGCGGATCGATTCGATCAGATCTTTGCCGAAACGCTTTTCGAATTCCGTTTTCGCAGGTGCCAGCGCCTTAACGAAGGCATCGATATTCGAAACCTTGACGACTTCCATGCCCTCTGAACCGAGCGTCTTTACCGTCTCGTCTTCCAAGCCGCGCACGCGTTTGCGCAACGCCTCACCGGCCACACGCGCTGCATCGCCGACAATTTTGCGGTCCGCTTCGCTGAGCTTGGCCCAGATGACCGGGGACGCGAGGATCGGCGTCACGATAAAGCGATGGCCAGTGAGAGAGAGATACTTGGCAGCCTGGAAGAAGCGACCCGACTGAACGGTCGTCGACGGGTTATCCATGCCATCCACAACGCCCTGCTGAAGCGCACCGAACAGTTCCGGAAACGCCATCGGGGTCGGAAGCGCACCCAAGGTACGAAACGTGATCAGATGAACCTCATTCTCCTGCGTGCGGATCTTCATGCCCTTGAGATCTTCGGGCTTTGAAACTCCGTGCTTATTGGTCACGAGATGCACCGGGCCGAGATAGCCGAAGCCCAGGCTGACTAAGTTGCGCTCGTTAATCTTCTGCCGCAGCCTGTCGCCCACCTGCCCATCGAGCACCGCGTTCGCGTGGTCGAACCCTCGAATGAGGAACGGCACTTCGAATATTCCCGCCTCTTTGACGAAATTTGTCAGCGGTGCGGGAGACGTAAAGTTCAGATCAAGCGTTCCGATTTGCAGGCTTTCCAGCATTTCGCGTTCACCGCCGAGCTGGCTCGCCGGAAACACTTCGATCGCGAGGCGACCGCCGCTCCTCTCTTTTACTTCGTCGGCGAAGATCTTGGCGGCATAACCGTAGGGCGAAGTCGCCGCCGTCGCGAAACCAAGCTTAAGGGTCGTCGTCTGAGCAACAGCGCCGACCGCACTCAGGGCCAACGCAAAGCCGGTCGCTACCAACCCTTTAGAAACACTCATCACCGCTCTCCTATTGCTAACTTCCCGACCGCACTCCGCTGCCGGGTGCTTCTAATCACGATCTTACTGTCGATCTTTCAAATTTGCGTAGACAGCCCCGTAGTCGCGCGAGGCAGCCTCACGAGTGACAAAGCCGAGTTCGATATCAGCTGCGAGCGCCGCAGCATCGCGTTCTGCGGGATTGCCGAAGCCACCGCCTCCCGGCAGTTCCAGATGAACGCGTTCTCCGGCCTGCAGCACACTTCTGCCCTTCGGCATGAGGTGACGGCCGCTTTCGCCGACAACCTGGCCACCCGCGCCGTTTCGCCCGGCTTCGGTGCCTCTGGGGGCGTCATTGATGCGATCGTACATGGCCGAGAGCGTTACGGATCCGGCGGCAGTCACTTCGAATTGGATGGTTTGACCAAGGCCACCCCGATAGCGGCCCGCCCCTCCGGAATCCGGTCGCAATTCCCGCTTGCGGAACAGCACCGGCGATACGGATTCAATAATCTCAGTGGATACGTTCTGGATGCCGCTCGGGAAAGACGTCGTCGAAAGCCCGTCTTTGTTGTGCCGCGCGCCCATCCCGCCGACGGAGAAGAACGCAAATGAAAACGGCTCACCGGTCCCGCGCTTGCCGCTAACCTGAGTCACCCACAATCCCGCCGCGCTATCTGCCGGCACGCATCCCGGCAGCGCCTTCGCAAGGGCGGGGTAAATCACGCTCGGTAGGTAGTGGCCGAGAATGTGGCGCGCCGCAGTCGGCGCGGGTCGAGCCGGATTGAGAAGAGACCCCAAGGGCGCTTGGACGTGAATGGGTACGAAGCTTCCGTGATTGTTGGGGACGTCGGGCCCCACCACGCACTTCACCGCATAGGTCGCGTAAGCGGTAGTGTAGGCAAGCGGAACGTTGATACCGCGCTCGACGGAAGGGTCGGTACCATCGAAGTCAATCAACAGCTCATCGTCCTTTCGGGAGACGCAGACAGCGAGCGTGAGAGGTTTCTCCATGCCATCGTTGACCGCGACATTCCTGAACTCCCCGCTGGGAAAGTCCCGTATCGCCTTTCGCATCGCCGTTTCGGAACGGGAAATGATTTCATCGGACAGGCCTTCGATATGTGAAAGCTGGAATTCCTGAAGCAGACCGAGAAGGCGCGTAGCGCCCACCTCTCCTGCCGCGACCTGCGCCTCAAGGTCGCCGATCACCTCGTGAGGCGTCCGCACGTTCCCGGCAATGAAGTTGTAAACGTCGCTATTCGGCTCTCCACCGACGCGGAACTTGCAGAACGGGACGAGCAGCCCTTCCTCGAACATTTCGCGGCCATCGGCTGTCAAGCCGATCCCGCCGATGTCCACCATGTGACAACAGCTGGCAAACAGCGCGACGACCTTGTCGCCACGGAAAACCGGCGTCACGAGCGACATATCGTTCAGCTGACCCGCCAGCTTGTAGGGGTCATTGGACAGCAACGCGTCGCCGGGTTTCAGTGTCTCCAGCGGAAAAGCTTCCAGGAAGTGGCGCATCCCGAGCGCCATCGTGTTGATATGGCCTGGCGTTCCGGTTCTGGCTTGCGCGACCATCCTTCCACTTGCGTCGAAAATGGCCGCAGAGAGATCGCCGGCTTCCCGCACAATCGTAGAAAAGGCCGTCCGCATCAGAACCTGGGCCTGCTCCTCGGCGATCGCCAGTAGCCGGTTCCAGAGAATCTCCAGTTCGTAGGAGGAAAACTCACGTTTCATGCTCAGTCCTCGATCATATCGACGACAATCAAACCGTCGGCCCGGAGTGACACTGCTGAGTTAGGGCCCACAGTGAGGCTTGCGCCACCGAGCTCAACGACTGCAGGACCCGGGACGCTTGTGGCGATCTGGAGTTCATTGGCCACGACAATTGATGCGTCGGCGAAGCCGGTCGCCTCGAACCAGACTTTGCGCGTGCGCGGCGCCGAAGGGTTGGCCGTCGCACCGCGCGCGCTGGCAATCGTCGGTACCGGGCCGCGAACCCGTACGCGCCATGTCACCAACTCTACCGCGGCGTTTGGTCCGGCAACCGCGTTCAGCAGCCGATAGTGCTCGGCGAATGATTGCTCCATCGCGTCGACATCGCGATTGCGAACTTGCGCGGGGGTAACGGGAACTGTGATCTCATGCCCCTGCCCCCGATAGCGCATATCCGCGGAGATCTCGATCGTCGTATCCGCCGTGGCAACGCCGGCCCATTCCACTAGGCGCCTGCCTTCGGCGCTGAGCTCTGCGATTACCTGGTCGGCTGCTCGCCAGTCCGCGTCGCGGAGCAGCACAGGGAAGCTTCTCGCCGTGTCAAAGGAAATTGGTGCACAAAGCAGGCCGAAAGCCGATCCAACCGAGGCATGAATTGGCGCGATGATACGCTTGCATCCCAGAATGCGCGCGACCCCATAGGCGTGAACCGGCCCGGCACCGCCGAACGCCACCATTGTATAGGTCGAAGGAGTCTTGCCGTGCTCCAGCAAGTGCACGCGCGCTGCCGCGGCCATGCTCTCGTTGACGACCCGGTGAATGCCGTTCGCGGCTTCCTCGATCGAAATACCGAGCGGCTTTGCGACATGCTCCGCGATGGCGGCGCGTGCCCTCTCTCGATCGAGCTTCATGCGGCCGCCGAGGAATGTGTCGGCGCCGATATAGCCGAGCACAAGGTCGGCATCTGTCACGGTGGGACGAGTGCCGCCCAAGCCGTAACATGCCGGCCCGGGCTCCGATTCCGCGCTCTCCGGACCGACTTTCAGTAGTCCGAGCGCATCCACGTGAGCGATCGATCCGCCGCCCGCGCCGATTTCGATGAGATCTACGGTCGGAGCCTGCACGGGCAAACCGCTGCCGTGCTTGAAGCGATAGACGTGAGCCACCTCGAGCTTCTTGGCGATCAGGGGGTGACCGGCATCGATGATGACCGCCTTCGCGGTCGTCCCGCCCATATCAAAGAAGAAGACCCGATCTTCATTCGATAGCCGGGCGACGTTCGCCGCTCCGATCGCGCCTGCGGCGGGGCCGGATTCGAGAAGTTTCACCGGGTATCGCTCAGCCGCTTCCGGAGCCGCCGTACCGCCGTTCGACTGCATGATCAGAAGAGGCGCTTTGATGCCCAATCGAGAGAGCCGGCTGCCGAACGCCCTGAGATAAGGGCCGACTTCGGGCGCTACAAATGCGTTGATGGCGGTCGTCGACGCTCTTTCATACTCACGGATTTCCGGAGCGACATCGCTCGAAAGCGACACGTGAACGTCCTTCGCCAGTTCGCGAATAATTTCCCCGATGCGACGCTCATGCGCGGGGTTTCGAAAACTATGCAGCAGGCAGACCGCGATTGCGGTCACCCCCGCGTCCAATAGCCCTTTCACCTCGCCACGCGTCTGCTCTTCGTCAAGTGGGCGATCGACCGATCCGTCCGCAAGAATGCGTTCGGCGATCGGGCGGCGGAGATTGCGCGGGACAAGGGGAAGCGGCTTTTCGATACCGAGATCGTAAAGATCGAAACGGTGCTCCGTGCCGATTTCAATGGAGTCGCGAAAACCTTCCGTCGTCAACAATGCGGTGGGAGCGCCACGCCGCATGATCACGGCGTTCGTTACCAGCGTCGTTCCGTGAACGACCCGCTCCACTCTTTCCGCCACAAGGTCTCCCGCCGCAATCATTTCGGCGAGACCGCGTTCGATCGCTACGGTCGGATCGGTGTGATCAGTGAGGACCTTGCGCGTCGCAGCAGTACCTTGCGCAGGATCGAAGACGAACAAATCGGTAAAGGTCCCGCCGATATCGATCCCGATCCAGAGTTCGGACGAAACCTTCATGATATCTCCGCGGCAGTTAGATCGACCGCGATAACGTCGATTTCAACGTCGATGCCTCGCAAACCGGCGCAAACCAGCGTCCGCGCGGGCCACGGCTCGGGCATAATCTCTCGATAGATTTTGTTGAACTCTTCGATATGGTTCAGGTCCTGAAGATAAATCGTCGCCTTGGCGATATCCTGCAAACCCAGGCCGGCGGCACCAAGGACAGTCGCGATATTCTGAAGCGTTTGCCTCGTTTGATCGGCAAACGAGCCCCCGATCGGCGCATTCGTGACAGGCGATAACGGTCCCTGACCCGAGACGAATACCATCGGCCCGCAGCGCATGGCTTGGGGGAACGGCCCCCTGCCCTTGGGCGCATCGTCGGCGGTTATCGTTTTCTTCTCGAAGTTCATGCTGCGCTCACCTTCGATCCGCCGCTGAGCGTCTGAAATCGTTTCGCGATATTGCCAATGTGCACGCTCATTGCCTTGGCGGCGGCCTGCTCGTCTCTCCGCTCCAGCGCTTCGAGAACGAGCTTCATTTCGGCCAACGATTCGACCACACGTCCGGGAAGAATCGCGTTCGACACGCGGACCCACTGAATCTGATCGCGCAGATTCCGGATCATCTCCAGGATCTTGCGATTGCTGGCGGCGCGATGAATTGCCGAATGGAACAGATCGTCAAACTTTAGAAACTTTTCGAAATGACCTTCGACGCCGGATTCCGCCAAATTGTCGAAAGCCGCGCGTAGCAATTGCAGGGTCGCATCATCGATCTTCTTTGCGGCCCGTCGCGCCGCATGAACTTCCAGCACCTCACGCAGCTCGGTCATTTCGGCGACTTCTTCCGCCGTCGGCGAACTGACAAATGTGCCGCTTTGAGGCTGGACATTGATCCATCCCTCACCTTCCAGACGCGTCAATGCGGTCCGGATTGGCGAACGCCCCAGACCAAGCTCTGCCGACAACATCGCCTCCGAAAGGCGCTGCCCGGGCTTGTACGTGAGGCTAAGGATCGCACCTTTAATGCGCGCGTACGCCAGATCAGCAGGAGAAAAGGCCTGTACTTCCAACGGTATATGTCCCTTGCAATCGGATTCTCACTGCCATACTAGTCTGGTAGTTGACTAGTTGACAAGCCTTTCGCGCCGTCAATCACCAAGGAGCTTTCATTGCCTCGTCCGATCGTTCTCATGACCCAACCGATCGCCAAAAGCGCCATCGAGCGGATTCAGTCCTTCGCTGACGTCCGAATCGCCAGTGACTGTTCCGAAAAGACTCTTCAGCTTCAAATCCGCGACGCCGATGTCCTGGTCGTGAGGGACCCGATCCCGACTTCGGTGATAGCGGCCGGCGAACGCCTGCGGCTGGTGGCGCGCCACGGTGTGGGCCTCGATTTCATCCCGATAGAAGAATGCCGTCGGCGCGGCATCCCCATCACCATCACCCCCGGCGCCAATACGAATGCGGTCGTTGAATGGGTGCTCGGATGCATGATTGCCCTCTCCCATCGGATGGGCACGGCCACACGCTTCACAAAGCAGGGCGAGTGGAAAAAGCGTGAAGGCCTTGAAGGCTTCGAGCTATCCGGAAAAACTCTAGGCATTATTGGGTTCGGTCGTATCGGCTCAGCCCTGTCGTCGCTCGCTTCTTCCGCCTTCAAAATGGAAACGCTGGCGTTCGATCCGGCCGAAAGCAATCAGCGTATCTCGATGCATGGCGCACGAAAGGCAGACCTCGACGAACTCCTTGGCACTTCTCATTTCGTGTCACTTCATCTCCCCGCGACAGATGCGACGAGGCACATTGTTAATGCCGACACCTTCGCCAAGATGAGGCGTGGGTCAATTCTTATAAATGGCGCCCGCGGAGCGCTCGTCGACACGAACGCGCTTTTGACCGTGCTTACAAAGGGCTACCTAGGGGGGGCGGCCATGGATGGCGTCGACCTTGAGCCGCCGCCAACGGACCATCCTCTATTACTTCGTGACGATGTTATTCTGACGCCGCACAGCGCTGCGCTTACGCAGGAAGCCCTCTATAACATGGGACAGATGGTTGCGGACGAAGTGGAGCGCGCGCTTCACGGAACGGCTCCACTGAATAAGGTCGATTGAACTGACTTCCTATTGCTAGCGCGCCGAATGAACGGTTCGCGAGCAACAATACTAGCGCACCCCTACCGCCATCGTCAAAACCTGGCCGCATGGCCAACGGCAACTTCAACACGGACTCTTCTGCGAAATAGGACACCGCTTGAAAGCGCGGTAACTTACTGCTTTCTATCGGCCATTCATTACGCCCGCCACTCTCCATCATGGGAGCCACCGGAAAACGGCGGTTCATCTGCAATTCGGGGTTTGTCACTCGTATGGAGTATAGTTTTGTGAGGCCGATCACGACGGCGGCTCTATTCGATTGCGCGTCGTTTTGCTAGGCTTGAGACCATCCCGGTTTTGGCTGCACCATCCTGCCCTCCGCGCGAATGACATCATGTCCGACGAGCTGCTAGTGATCAACCCCAACTCCTCCTCTGCGGTGACAGCAGCGATCGATCGGGCCGTGACGCCGCTGCGCGAAGGAACGAGCACCGCGATCAAGGTCATCGGCATCGCCGAGGGACCGCCCGGCATCGAGAACCAGGCCCACGTCGAGCAGGTGGTGCCGCTGGTGCTCGACGCGGTCCGCAAAAATCCTCAGGCCGCCGGTTATGTCATCAGTTGCTTCAGCGACCCCGGCCTATATGCCGCGCGCGAAGCGACCAGCAAGCCGGTATTCGGCATCGCCGAATGCGGCATCCTGACCGCGCTGACGCTCGGCGCGCGCTTCGGATTGATTTCCATTCTGCCGAAAGTGATCCAGCGGCACATCCGCTTTGTCGGCGCGATGGGCGCCGGTCAGCGTTTTGCGGGAGACCGCGCCATCGGCCGCGGCGTGACGCAGCTGTCCGACGAGGACGCGACGTTCACCCGCATGCGCGATGTCGGCATCGAATTGCGCGATCGCGACGGCGCAGATGTGGTCGTGATGGCCTGCGCCGGCATGGCACAGTATCGTGAGCGCCTGAGCGGAGCGCTCGGCATTCCTGTCGTGGAGCCGAGCCAAGCCGCCGTTTCGATGGCGCTCGGCCGCCTCCGCCTCGGCTGGTAGGAAACGGCCCGGGTCAATGCCCCGGGCCGCAGTGGTCTTGGCAAGACCGTCTTGTCAGATCGCCTCAGGACTTCGCTTTCGGTAGGAAGTCGGCCGTGAACAGTTCGGCCATGGTCATTTTCTTTTCCACGCCACCGAAATACTTGCTGACAACGGCGATAGTCGCTTCCCAATCTGCTGGCGTCGTGTGGCCGAAGCCGAGCTTCTCCGACCGCGCGGTCGAGGTGAAGGGCCTCATCCCGCGGCATTCGCGCAGCAGCGTTTCCACGTTATTGGCCGTCGGGCGCGCCTCGGCCATCGCCGCCGCGGCGTTTTCGGCATCGGTCATGCCTTCGTCGTAAGAGCGGATGGTCGCTGCCATGAAGCGCTTCAGCATCTCGGCCTGGCTCGCTACCGTATCCTTGCGAACCGTGAAGCCGTTGCCGAGGACGTTGACGCCGTGATCGGCCATGAGGATAGGCTTTTCCATCGGGCTTTGCAGCGCCAGGCGCGAGGCGTCGGTAAACACCCAGGCCGTGCTGAAGTCGACCTGCTTCGACATGAACAGCTGCAGGGTGACCGCCGGGTCGACCTGAACCTGCTTCACCTTGTTGATGTCGACTCCCGACGAGGCACAGAACGCCTGAAAGAGCCTGAACACGCCGCTCTTCGGCGGGATGCTCATGGTTTTGCCTTCCATGTCCTTCGGCGCTTTGATGCCGGAGCCGGCGTGCGAAATGATCGCGTCGGGCAGCTTCTGGATCATGCCGCCGATGCCGATGATCGGCATGCCTGCGGCAACCGACTGGACGACGGTCGCATAGTTGGCGATAGCGATCATGTCGTTGCCGGACGACAGCGACTGCAGCGCCATCGTGGTACCCTTGCCGTCGTTAATCTGAAGATCGATCCCGGCTTCCTTGTAGAAGCCCTTCTTCACGCCGTAGAACAGCGGCGCGTGGTAGCCCTGCGGCAGGAAGTCGAGACGCAGGGTCACCCCCTGCGCGCTCTGGGCGATCGCCGGAGTCGTGAGAGTGCCGCCAAATGCCATTCCAGCCGCCGCGCCGCCCGCCACGCCGAGAAAACGGCGACGGTTCATCTTGGAAAATGTCAGCTTTTTCACGGTTATACCTCCGGTATACAGTCTGTGTACGAACGATATTTGATACCATCGCCGCATTATCGACAAGCCCGAATACACGCCAGATTCCCAGCAAACTGCTGCCAAAAACGTCACGCGGCGGGACTTTTGGATCTCTCCTCGCTGCTTCCCGCCAAGATTTCGATCGCATGTTGGGCCAGGCCCTCGGCGGCATCGAGCTTCCATCCGTTCTTCGACAGAGGATGGGCCGCCACGTTCAGCTCTTCTCCCAGAACAGACTGCAATTCCTGCGCCGTCGCTCCGGGCCGACGCGCCAGCCACTGCTCGGTTCGACGCGCCCGCCATGGCACCGGCGCCAGCGCGCCGAAAACGAGACGCGGATCCGCCAGCGCGCGGTCCGGCCCGGCAAACGCCGTCATCGCCACCGACACCACGGCAAAGTCGCCTTCCCACAGGTTGAGCTTCTGGAACGTGCCGCGACGCTGCATTGCCGATGCGGGAAGCCTGATGCGGACAACGGTTTCGGAAGCCTGCAAGCGCGCCTCGCCGGGACCGGAATAAAGATCCGTGATCGGGATCGTCCGCGCACTGTCGCGTCCGGCGATATCGACCTCGGCGTCGACCGCCGCGAAGGCCGTGGCGAGATCTGACGGCGTCACCGCCTGGCAGCGATGGCCGTCGATCGCCGCGTGGTAGAAGCGGTGGTCGCCGAGCACGGCGTAACACGGCCGTGCCGGGCCGGAGCGTTTGTAGCAATCGAAATCGTTGCGATAGAACCAGCAGCGTTTCTCTTGCAGCAGATTACCGGCGACCGTGGCCATGGTTCGCACTTGCGCATTGGCGATGCTGGCGATAGCTTCTTCGATGACGGCGCAGCGGCCTTTCAGCGCCGCGGCTAGTTCCGCCAGCGTCACGGCTGCCCCGACCGACACTGAACCGTCGGCGGCAAATTCGATGCCGCCCATGTCGGTGACGTCGAGAGTCGAGACCAGGCTCGTGGGCGCCGCGATCCTGTCTTCCATGCGCGGCAACAGATCAGTGCCGCCGCCGATGGCGGTCGCGCCCGAGGCGAGCGCGGCTACCGCATCGACAACGCGCGGCGCATCGATCAGCGCCGGTGACGCCGCAGCGGCGGCGCGCTTGGCCACCGGCCCGTAGCGATGCAGCAAGGCGAACAGCCCGCGCGGGTAACACCAGCGCACGAACGCGGTCCACCATTGTGACGGCCGCCGCCACAGATGATGACGACGCACGCGACCGTCGCGCGCTGCCAGCGCGTTCATGATCTTGTCCGGCGTCAACGGCAGATCGGCGATGCGGATGCCGAGCGCGTCATACAGCGCATTGGCGATGGCCGGCGCCGGCGGCGTAATACACAACTCGCCGACGCCCTTGGCGCCATGCGGCCCCTTCGGATCGCCGCCTTCGACAATGACCGTCCGCACCTCGGGTAAGTCGGCCGCACGCGGCATGGCATAGTTGATGAAGCTCGCGGTCACGAGCCGGCCCTGCTCGTGGATCATTTCCTCGCCGAGCGCCGATCCCATGCCCATCACGGCGCCGCCGACAATCTGGCCTTCAACAAGACGCGGATTGATCGCCGTGCCGACATCGTGCGCAGCGACGTAATCGAGAACGCGTAATTTGCCGGTGCGCGGATCGACCTCGATCTCCGCGGCATGGGCGGCAAAGCTATAGGTGCCCGACGCGTTGCCATAGAATTTCGCGTCGACGCGATGAACCGCGTCTTCGACGAAGGAAATCTCGGTAGTGAGCACACCTTCTTTTGTCTCCGGGGCGCCGGCGACGAGTTCGCCAATGGCGATCGAACGGCCATCGCAGACGGCTTTTCCGGCTTCGAGGTGAATGGCGCCATTGCCGAGATGCCGCGCCGCCAATGTCCTGAGGCGATCGGCAGCCGCCCGCCCCGCCCGGCGCGCGGCGTTGCCGCTGTAATAGGTGCCGCGCGAACTCCAGGCGCCGAGATCGAACGGCGTCCTGTCGCTCTCGATGGTCAGCACCTCGACCTCCTCGGCGGCAAGGCCGAGCTCTTCGGCAACGATCTGCGCAAGAATGGTCTTCTGCCCGGTGCCGGTATCGGCACCGCCGAAACGCACCAGCACACGGCCGTCAATGAAAATATCTATGGCGCTGTCGGCGCGGTTGCTGCCATCCGGCCCGAAGGAGCCGCTCGAATGCAGGCCGCAGGCGACGCCGACGCCGCGGTTCGGGCGGCGGTCCGCTTTCTTGGCGTCCCAGCCGATCGCATCGCGGACGGCATCGAGACACTCCGTCAGCCGAACCGATTGGAATTGCGACCCCGTCGGCGACGTCGTGAACGGCTGGTTCGCATTCTGCCGGCGCAGATCGATCGGATCGATATTGAGCTTTTCCGCGAGATCGTCGATGAGGCATTCGAGCGCGTACATGGTCTGCGTCGAGCCATACCCGCGAAACTGACCGCCCGGCTGCTTGCAGGTGTCGATCAGTTGGGCGTCGATATCGATCCCCTCGAACCGGTACATCGTGCCGAGGCCCTTGAGCCCGGCGGCCGTGACGCTATAGCCCGAATGCACGAAAGCGCCGTTGTCGACGGCGATGGTGCCTTCGACACCATGCATACGGCCTTGGTCGTCGGCATGCAGCGACAAAGTGGAGCGAAAGCCGTGCCGCGTTTTCGTGGTGGCGAACTCCTCGCGCCGCGTCAGCGAGACGAGCACCGGCGCCTTCGCGGCCCTCGCCAGGACGGCGGCCAGGAACTCCTGTTCCGAAATGCGCGACTTCGATCCGAACGAGCCGCCAACGCCCGCCTCGTGGCAAATGATCGCGTCCTTCTCGATATTGAGCATCTCGGCGAGTTCATCGACCATCAATTGCGGCGCCGATGTTCCGGTCCAGACGTGAAGCTCCGTGCCGTCTTTATCCCACCGGGCGAGTGTGTTATTAGATTCCATGCAGATATGGGTCTGCTGCGGATACCAGTACGTGCCCGTCACATTGACTGGGCCGGCCGCACGCGTGGCGGCGACATCACCCCACAAGCGCTTGTACACGCGCGCGACATTGGCGAGCTTAATCGGCCGCTGGTGCATACGCGGCGCGCCGGCCGCCGTCGCATCGTCGATCGTGAAGGGCGCGGGCAGGATTTCGTAAGCGACATCGATGGCCGCGAGCGCGGCATCGGCCTGTTCGACGGTTTCCGCGGCTACCGCCGCCACTTCCTGCCCGACGAAGCGGACGAATTCCCGCGCGATGGGTTCGCGATCCTGCGAGCCTTCATTGGGATAGTAGACGCCGGCCGGAAAGTCCGCGCCCGTCACGACAGCGCGAACGCCCGGCATCGCCGCGGCGCGCGACACGTCGATCGAGACGATGCGCGCATGCGGATGCGGCGAACGCAGCGCCCGGCCGTGCAGCAGGCCGTCCGGCTTGAGATCGCTGGAGTAGGCGAAGGTTCCGGACGTAATGGCTTGCCAGCCGATCGGTCGAACGCTGCGCCCCACCTGTTTCATGGCGCGGCTGCCAGCACGGCGTCGACAATGCCGTTATAGCCGGTGCAGCGGCAGACATTGCCCGACATTTCATAGCGGATCTTCTGCCGCGCCTCGTCGCGGTCGGCCGGCAGCCCGTCGCGCAGCAGCGCCACCGCGCGCATGATCTGCCCGGATGTGCAGTAACCGCACTGGAAGCCGCCGTGCTCGGCGAAAGCCTCGCGCAGCGCCGCCCATTCCGGACCGAGGCCTTCGACGGTCAGCACCTCGTCGCGCACGCGGCCCGCCAGAGTCAGGCAGGACAACACCGGTCTGCCGCCGATCAGCACCGTGCAGGCGCCGCATTCGCCGCGCCCGCATGCCTTCTTGGCGCCGGTGAGATTGAGATGATCCCGCAACACATCGAGCAGCGAGGTCAGCGCCGGGGCGCCGACGTCATGCTCTTGCGCGTTGACGCGGATCCGCAGCGTCATGCCCGATCCGTATCGGTCGGGATCAGCTCACGGGGCCACAGCAGGATGGTCGTTTCCGACATGCCGGACAGTTTGCCGTCATCGTCCAGACGATAGCTCTGGCTAGCGCGCTGGCCGAGGCGGCTCACATCGGCTTTCCATTCGCTTTTGTCACCCGACGCCAGCGCGATCTCCGATGCGCCGAATTGGTGAATGACGTCGAGCGTGTGCACCGTCGAAGCGCCGTGCTTCTGGATGAGGCGCGGCACAAAGCTAAGCGCCGTCTCCTCGCTCGGCGGGCGCGCGGCGCCTTCAAGGCTCTGCTGCGTGGTCGTGCCGTCCATCGCCACCGACTTGAACTGGTAGCCACTCGCGTCCGACCAAGCGACCTCGCCGCTTTCCGTGCCGGCGAAGGTCTCGACCTCGTAGGAGGCGTTGCGGATATTCAGGTCGGCGTCGAGCTTGAGACGAATGTGCTTGCGCTCGGGATGGCGGCGCGGATTGGCGCCGGAATGCTTTTCCTCGACTAGCCAGCCGCCATCCGGCAGCACGGTGTGGCGATAGGACACGCGGCCGAACTCGGCGCCACAAATAGTTTCCCGCCAGGTGCCTTCCTCGACCACCTTGCCCTGCCCTTCGGCCGGCGCCAGTTTCGTCGAGGCCACCGGCGGCGCGCCGCTGACGAGCGCCTCACGCTGCTTGAGCAGATCGTCGAGCGTGGCGCGGTCGAGATAGTAGCCGGCGACAAAGGTCGCATCGACGCTGCGCACCGCCTTGATGTTGTCGAGCGGGTTGTCGCGCAGCAGCACCATGTTGGCCTTCTTGCCGATGGCGAGCGTGCCCCACTCGGCTTCCTCGCCCATATAGCGGGCGGCCTCGCTGGTCGTTGAGCGCAGCGCGTCGAAATTGCTCATGCCGGCGCTGGCGAAGTTCTCGATCTCCGACAGCAGCGTGTCGCCCTGGACGTTGTACGGGTTGAGACCGTCGGTGCAGGTCAGTTGCGGCGCGCCTTCCTCATGGAAGATGCCGACGCAGCGGTGGAAATTCTCGACGCGAACGCGCGCCAGCGCGCGCCATTCCTCCGGACCGACCTTGCCGCGCACGCCCCAGCGGATGATGGTGGTCTCCCAATCGTTGATCGAGGACTGCGGCACATAGCGCAGGCTCGGATGCGCCAGCGAAATCTCTGCCGGCTGACTGGCGCGCTGGTGGAAGATGATGGTCGGCAAATTCCAGGCCTGATGCTTCGCGAGGAAGCCACCGAGCTTGCGGATCTTGTCGAAGTCGAGCTTGGTGCCCGGATAGGGATCGAACCGGTCCCAGTAGGTCTGGTTGCTAAACTCGTCGAGCATGTGATCGCGTGCGATCAGATGGGTCTGCTGGAAGCCGCTCATGCCGCGCGCCACCGCCTCTTCCCACGACAGCGCATTCGGGCAGTTGCCGGCCATGCGCACGCCGAGATCGGCGGCGGCCTTGCCCAGCGCCGCGAGGCAATCCGGCGTCAGCAGCGAGAACGGCATCAACTGGCGATAGCCGCTCTTGATGAAGCGTTCGGCCAGCGCCTTGGCGTCTTCCGGACGCGTCAGCGCAACGCCGTGCGGCATGTCGGTGCGGCCATGCGGGCCGATGCCGTCGATGCCGTGCGACACCACGATCATGTAAGGGCTCGGAAACTCGCCGGCATTGGCCGCGCGCTGCATGCCAACCTGGAAGGTGTTGCCGCTGGTGCGGGCCGCCGTGATGCCGTGCGCCAGATAGAGCGGCGCTTCCGACGGATCGCGGTAGTGCGTGTACATGTCGGAGAAGCCGGGCATCAGATACTTGCCCTTGCCGCTGACGATCTTGGCGCCCTGCGGCGCCGGCGTGTCCTGCGACGGGCCCATGCGGGTGATCCTGCCGTCCTCGATGACGACCGTCTGGTATTCCAGAACGCGCTTGCTGTCCATCGGGATGACGGTGACGTTCTCGACCGCCAGAACGCCCTTCAGACGCGAAGGAAATTTGTACGGCAGAAATTCGCTTTGCACCTTGGACTCCCCTTCAATTAGATATCGAGCACCAGCTTTTCGGTTTTCGCGCCTGAGCAGCACACCATGATGGCTTTGTTCGACGCCTTCTCGCGCGCTGACAGCACATTGTCGCGGTGATCCGGAATGCCCTCGAGCACCCGCGTTTCGCAGGTGCCGCACACGCCCTCGGTGCACGCGTAGTTCACCCGCACGCCGTTCTCGAGCAGTGTCTTGAGGATCGATTTGTCAGGCGGAATGAGCAATGTTTTGTTCGAACGCTTCAGGACCACGGTGAAGCCGCCGCGCGCCGCTTCCTGCGCAGGTGCGAAGTATTCGGTGTGGATCGTATCTTCGGCGCGGCCCTTGGCGGCCTGCTCGAAGGCCTGCAGCATGCCGACCGGCCCGCAGCAATAGATGTGGGCACCGGCGTCCGCCGCGCCGAGAATGGCGGCGAGATCGAGCTTGGTATTGCCGGGCTCGTGATCGAAGGTGATGTGGATGCGGCCCGGCCGGGCGCGCTCTAATTCCGCAAACACGTCGAGGAATGCCGCCGTTTTCCGCGTCCGCGCCGCGTAATGCAGCGACCAGGCGCGGCCGAGCGATTCCAGCCGCCGCATCATGCCGAGCAGCGGCGTGATGCCGATGCCGCCGCCGATGAAGATGCTGGCGGGCGCGGATTCGGCGAGTTCAAACGTGTTGCTCGGCGGACGAATCGTCAACATCTGCCCGACACGCACGGTGTCGTGCATGAACTTCGAGCCGCCGCGGCTGTTGGCGTCGCGGCCGACCGCGATGACGTAGCGGTGCCGTTCACCCTGCAGGTTGGTCAATGAATAGCTGCGTTCCATGTCCGGACCGACATGCACGTCGAGATGCGCGCCGGCCGTAAACGGGGGCAGCTCGCCCCCGTCCGGTGCCCGCAGATCGAACGAAAGAATCCCGTCCGCTTCATAGGTAATCGCGTGAACGCGCAGTTCGAACGTTGTCTCGGCCATTAGCAAAAGCCCGGCGCCGGTCCGCCCTTGCCGGACGGACCGGATCGCTTATTCGGCTGCATCGCGACGGAAGGAGTTCGGACCGAAGCGTTCGGTCATCACCTTCTCGTAGACGTCGAGCCAGTCGGTGCCGCGCTCGACGACGATGTCGCCGCCGGCGGTGCCGTTGCACAGCTCAGGCTTATCCACCATCTCGGGCAGTTCGCCCTTGTCGCGGAACAGCTGCGCGGCATCGAGAAGGCGGCGGCGCGTCAGCATGACCATGCGGTCGCTGGAGCCGAGATGCTCCATGGTGCGATCGACGATCGGTTCCATGCTTTCCTGGATCGCCTGATCCTGCAGCGGAATGCCCCTGATGCCGGTGTAGCTGCCGCGCTTCATCCATTCGAGATCGCGGTGATAGTCGTTCGACAGGTTCGACTTTGCGCGCCAGCGGCCCTGCCAGTCGCTCGTGGTCGGCAGATAGTCGACCGGACGGGCGAGACCTTCGACGGGCCTGCCGTCCTTGTACTTGAGGCCATCCTTGCCGGCCGGCGTGCCGCGCAGACGGTCGATGTTAAAGATCATCGTGTTGTAGTCGTCGATCGGGACCCAGCCGTTGAGCGTGACGCCCTTGTCGAGCGAGGCGCCGCCCGGATAGTTCACCCAGAACGGGAAGATGAAGCAGGCGAAGCGGTGATGATCCTCACCCTCCCCGGCTTCCCGCGAGGCCGAATACATCGTGCCGAACGCGGTTTCGGTAACGTTGATCTGCGGCGCCTTGTTGATGACGGTGTAGCGGCTCGGATTGCTTTCATCGAGCGCTTCGCCGTCGATGCCGCCCATGTGCAGGAAGCCGAGATGCGAGGTGTCGACGTCGCCTTCGAGCGCCTGCATCCAGTTGCAGTCGCGCTGCGTCAGGGCGACCGTGCTGTCCGGATAGTCGCCGATCAGCGCTTCAAGGTTGGGCATCGGCGGCGGCACATCGCGCTTGCCCATATAGACGAAGATCAGCCCGGCCTGCTCCTGCACCTTGTAGGCGTAGGATTTCACGCCGGCCGGATACTTGTTCTTATCCGGCAGGTTCGGCTGATCGAGGCAGTTGCCTTCGACGTCGAACTTCCAGCCGTGATAGCCGCAGCGAATGCCGCCCTCCTCGTTGCGACCGAAGAACAGCGAGGCGCAGCGATGCGGGCAGCGGTGATCCATGATGCCGACGCGGCCGTTGCTGTCGCGGAAGGCGATCAGCTTTTCGCCGAACAGCATGAGGCGCGTCGGCGGCGCGTCGCGCTCCAGTTCGGACGACAGCAATGCGGGCGTCCAGAACTCCCTCATGAAGTCGCCCATCACCGTGCCTTTGCCGACACGACAGAGCATTTCGTTTTCTTCGTGCGTGATCATTCCAAGCTCTCCCTTGCTCGAGACGTCCGTTTCAACCCACCGGATCGGTGGTAGGCTGTGTCGCCATTCGCCAGAGACCGGCGTCGGGGCCGTCAGGTGCGCTGCCGCGCCAATCAGAAGCAGTCTGCAATCCTTGGGCCACTTAAGTATTCCACTGGAATTCTACTTGTATACCGACATACTATCGCCTTGGTGTTGTTTCTGGTCAAGCTAAAGAGTGCGCCTGTGCCCCTCTGCTAGCCAAGCGCATTTTTTGGGCAATATCGGATAATATTGCGATAGAATTGCTTTGAGCAACGACAAATCCGGTACGTTGCGGGTATACCGAGCCGCGTTTTTGTGCATAGAAAGAGCCGCGCCCACCCTTTAGGAGAAGTCGATGTCTAACGGGGCTTTGAACATGCCGCTCGCCGATGAGACGCCCATCGACGGCGCAGGCCGCAGCCTGAGCGAAACCGCCTACGAAAAGGTGCTCGACATGCTGCTGTCGGGCCAACTGGTCGCCGGCTCGGTGCTACAGGAACGGCGCCTGGCCGAAGCCCTCAACATTTCGCGCACGCCGCTGCGCGAGGCGCTCAGCCATCTCGAAGCCGAAGGCTTGGTGACACGTGACGTGGGCCGCCTGATGACGGTGCGCCGTATCAGCGTACAGGGCTACATCGAGATCCTGCAGGTGCGGAAACTGCTCGAAGCCGAGGCAGCCGGTCTCGCCGCCGGCCGAATCGACAAGAACACCGCCGAGCGCATCCGCAGCGAAATCTGGAAGCTGATGGAGATCGAGGAGCCAACCCCGACCCAGCACTGGGCCGTGGACGATCTTATCCACAGCACGATCGCCAATGCGTCGGAGAATGTGCTGTTGGCGGAGATGATCCGCGATCTGCGCCGCCGCACCCACATCTTCAATACACGGCGCATTCCCAGCCGCCTCAAGCCCGGCAGCCTCGAGCATCTCGCGCTGATCGACGCCGTGGTGATCGGCGACGCCGCCAAGGCGCGCGAGTTGATGGCGGATCATATCAACAACGTGCGCCTGGCGATCGTCGATCAGCTGATGAACCGCGGCTCGCCCAGCCCGGCGCCGAAGAACGGCGAAAGATAAGCTCTTTCGCCGTTCCGCCGGTTCACGCCAGCGGCGAGAACTTGGTCGCGATAAAAAGTTCCGACTGCAGCGATGTCAGGTATTCGCCGCCCGCCGGCGGCCAGATCTTTTCCGCGCTCGCGGTTGTGCGCGCCTTGGCGCGATCGTCCAGCGACTTGTACGGCCAGATGTGCAACAGCCGAGTCGCGCCCGGCTCGATCGAGCTCATCACCATCAGCAGCGGCGACAGCTTGGTGCGCGCCGGCACCGCCTTGCTCCAGCCGTCGATCGTCGCCGGCATGCCGCCCGCGCCGACGCCGTAGGTGCGCATTTCGTAGAACGGACCGTGCGCGCCGGGCCGAATGTCGCCCTGCATGAACGGCAGCGCGCGATAGGCGCATCGGTCATAGGCGCCAAGATATTCGTTGATACCGAAGGGGTTGCTGCTGCCGCTGATCGCGCCGCGATCTTCCGCCAGCGTCTTTTCGTCGGCATAGGCGCTCAGGATCGCGATGCGGTTGAGAACACCGAACTCGCACATGAAGCAGCCCAGCAGTTTTCCGGTTTTCACCGAGGCCGGCACGGCTTCGGGAAGCTTGGGCAGTACGGCGCCAAGCGTGTTGGGGCGAAGTCCAAGAATGGTCAGGTCGTAAATCATTGCACGCTGCCGATTGTTGAGAGGTCCGGTTCTTGCTTCACGCGGGGATGCGCGAAGCCGCGGCGCCGGGCGATGGCTTGCTCGGGGAATGCCCTTGACAAGTGACGCCCGTATCCGCTGTGCTGTCTGTATACCACGGGTCCACCACCACCGAAAGCGTGATTTGGAATGCCCCTCCGCCGCCAGCTTACCGAAATGAGCTCCTAAGATGGATTTGGGTCTCAGCGGTCGACGAGCTTTGGTATTGGCCTCGAGCCAAGGCCTGGGCGCCGCGATTGCGCTGCGGCTCGCCAGCGAAGGCGCGCAGGTTGTCATCACCGGACGCTCCGAAGAACGGCTGACCACAACCGCCAGCACCATCGCCGCCGCAACCGGCACCGCGCCGGCGATGATCGTCGCCGATCTCGGCGCGCCCGGTGCCGCCGCCCGCATCGTTGACGCCGCCCTGTCCACGGGCCCAATCGATGTTCTGGTCAATAATACGGGCGGCCCTCCCCCAGGACCTGCTGCGACGGTGACCGAAGACGTCTGGCTTCGCGAATTCAATCAGATGGTGGCGCCGGTCTTCGAGATCACGCGCCGGGTGCTCCCCGGCATGCGCGAGCGCAAGTGGGGCCGCGTGCTGACCGTGACCTCGACCGGCGTCGTGCAGCCGATCCCGAATTTGCCGATCTCCAACGCGCTGCGCGCGTCGGTCGTCGGCTGGTCCAAGTCTCTGTCATCCGAAGTCGCCGCCGAAGGCATCACGGTGAACATCGTGGCGCCCGGCCGCATCGCCACGAGCCGCGTCGAGCAGATCGATGCGGCCAACGCCGCCAAGTCTGGCAAGAGCATCGATACGGTGCGCGCCGAGTCGGCCGCCACCATTCCGACGGGACGCTACGGCAAGGCCCATGAATTCGCGGCCGTCGTTGCGTTTCTGGCGAGTGTGCCGGCCAGTTATGTGACGGGAACGATCATGCGTGTAGACGGAGGACTCATCCGCTCGATCTAAAGCGTACACTGATCCGACCCGTTATTCTCTGGAGGCTTCGCTGTGCCCACGTTCGACCTTCTTATTCGCGGCAATATCGTCACGCCCACCGGCATCCTTGCGGATGGCTGGGTCGCGGTCTCCGGCGAACGCATCGCCGCCGTCGGCAGCGGCAGCGAACCTGCGGCAACGCGTCGGCACGATGCCGGCGCGGCCTATGTGCTGCCGGGCCTGATCGACGGTCAAACGCACGCCGGCAGCCAGTTCGGCTTTCCGGGCCTTGAGCCGACGACACGATCGGCGGTCGCCGGCGGCATCACGACGATCGTCGACATGCCTTATGACGAGCCGCGGCCGGTCGATTGCGCCGAGGTGCTGGACGAGAAGATCGCCGCTATCGCCAAGCACTCTTATTGCGACGTCGCGCTTTACGCGACGGTGTCAAGCGTGCCGAAGGTGAATGAGATTCACAAACTGGTGGACGGCGGCGCCGTCGCGTTCAAGATATCGTCGTTCGAGAATCACCCGGTGCGCTTCCCGCGCATCACCAACGAACACACTCTGACGCTGCTCGAGACATTGGCCGACACCGACCTGCCCGTCGGCCTGCACAACGAGGATCAGGATATCGTCAAAGCGGTCAGTGCGCGCTTCCTGGCCGAAGGCCGCACCGCGCCTAAGGATCACGATCCGAGCCGCCCCGAAGTCGCCGAGCTGGTCGCGACCGCCAATTTCCTTGAGCTCGGCGCCGCCACCGGCGCGCATGTGCACATCGTGCACATTTCGACGCCGCGCGGCTTTGAACTCGTGCGCCGCTATCGTGACGAAGGCGTGCGCGCCACCGCCGAGATGTGCGTCCACTATCTGCATTTCGACGCCGCCGAGGATATCGAACGTCTGGGCGCGCTGATGAAGGTTAATCCGCCGATCCGCAGCAATGCGCGCGACGCGTTGTGGGACGAACTATTCGCCGGCAATGTCGACTTCGTGTCGTCCGATCACAGCGCCTGGCCGTTGGCGCGCAAGCAGGCCGACTCGATCTTCAAGGTCGCCGCAGGTATTCCCGGGCTCGAAACGTTGGCCCCGGTTTTCTATTCGGACCTTGCCGAGCGCGTCGAGGACCCGGCGCTGATGACGGCGCTCTATCTCGCCGAGAAACCGGCGCGTTTCTTCGGGTTGTGGCCGCGCAAGGGCGCGCTGGTACCCGGTGCCGACGCCGACATCACGATCCTTGACCCAACGTCCTACACCTACTCTGCTTCCGCGACCAACAACGGCCTCAACTGGAGCCCGTTCGACAGCGAACGTCTGGCCGCGCGGCCGGCTGCGACTTTTGTTCGCGGCGCACTCGCCTGGGATGGAACAAGTATCGTCGGCAAGGCCGGACACGGCCGCTATGTCAGGCGCGCGGCTCAATCATTGGCATGAACTTTTCGTTGCTTTCCTGAACCTAGACCACGAACACCGAAGAGGTTTCGCATGTCCAGCCTGAGAATAACCGAAGATGCAGCGCCGAGTCAGTCGACGCTGCGAGGCTGGTTCAAGCGTTCGTCGAACCCGGCATGCGGCGCGGTGCTGAATCGCGCCGGCGCGGTAAGCCAGAGCGACTACGTTTCGATTCACAAGGACTACATCTCCATTCGCGGCACGTCGAAGAGCTTCGTCGGCCGGAATGCCGTCGTGCACGCGCTGTCTGAAGTCGATCTGGATATTGCCGATGGCGAATTCGTTTCGGTCATTGGACCGAGTGGCTGTGGCAAGAGCACGTTGTTGATGCTGTTGGCCGGCCTCGAGCCGGCGAGCAGCGGCACGATGCGCGTCGGCAACAAGAACGTAGACGGCCCGACGCCGGATCTCGGCATCGTCTTCCAGCAGGATGTGCTGCTCGAATGGCGTACAGCCTTGCAGAACGTTCTGCTACAGGCCGAGATCCGCGGCCAGGACAAGACCGCCGCTACGGCACGCGCCAAAGAGTTGCTGGCGATGGTCGGACTGCAGAACTTTCTCGACGCCTATCCTTATGAACTGTCGGGCGGCATGCGCCAGCGCGTCTCCATCTGCCGCGCCCTGCTGCACGCCCCGCCGCTCCTCCTCATGGACGAACCGTTCGGCGCACTCGACGCGCTGACGCGCGATCAGCTGCAGATCGACCTCTTGCGCCTGTGGTCAAAACAGAAGATGACCGTCATGTTCATTACGCACTCGATTTCGGAAGCGGTCTTCCTGAGCGACCGTATTGTTGTCATGTCGTCGCGTCCCGGCAGGATCGAGGAGATCATCAAAATCGACCTGCCGCGTCCACGCCGCCTGTCGATGCGCGAAACGCCCGAATTCCTCGCCTACATGCAGAAGGTAACCGCCGTCTTCAAGACGCTGGGTGTGCTGCGCGACGAAGAAGGAGACGACGAATGACCGATATCGCCGCCCCGGCCGTCATGCCGTCTCGCCCTGCCTGGCAGATCAAGGTGCCTTACGCGCTGCTGTCGCTGCTGATGTTACTGCTCATCTGGCAGTTCGGCACCATGATCTTCAAGACCCCGCCTTATCTGCTGCCCTCGCCGGTCGACATCGGCTTCAAGATCGTCAAGGACTGGAAGCTGCTGCTGCTGCACAGCGGGGTCACCACTTTCGAGATCGTCACTGGCTTTATCATCAGCGTGTTGATCGGCCTGCCGCTCGCCATTCTGGTGACTTACTCGCCGATGTTCGACAAGGCGATCTATCCGCTGATCGTCGGCTCGCAAACCATTCCCAAGGTGGCACTGGCGCCCCTGATGCTGGCCTGGCTCGGCTTCGGCTACGCGCCGAAGATTCTGATCACCGCGCTGGTCGCCTTTTTCCCGATCGTCATCAACTCAGTCGTTGGCCTGCGCAGCGCGCCGCCGCAGATGCTGCATCTGGCGCGCTCGATGGGGGCCTCGTCGTGGCAGATATTCTTCCGCTTCCGCCTGCCGCAGGCGCTACCGAACATTTTCGCCGGCATGAAGCTGGCCGTCGTACTCGCCGTCATTGGCGCCATCGTCGCTGAGTTCGTTGGCGCCGATGCCGGCCTCGGCTACGTCATCATCACCGCGGGATCGAGCTTCGATATCCCGCGTCAGTTCGCGGCCATCGTTGTTCTGTCCGTCATTGGCATGGCGTTTTTCTGGCTCGCGTCGTGGATCGAACGGATCAGCCTGCCCTGGCACGTTTCGATCCGGCAGACGCATCACTGATCGGCCAGCCGGGACCCGCGATGCCGAGCGTTTTGATTTCAGGGGCGAACCGCGGCCTCGGCTTCGAGTTCGCGCGCCAGTATGCCGCCGACGGCTGGACCGTACACGCCACGGCGCGCAATCCCGGCGCCGCGAACGAGCTCGCCGCGCTGGGCGGTGACGTCCACATCCACCAGCTCGACGTCACGCAGCAGGCGTCCATCGATGCGCTTGCCGCGGGCCTCAAGGGCTGGTCGATCGATGTGCTGATCGCCAATTCCGGCATCATCAAGGCTTTCGACACGCCAATCGACGTGGCGAGCCATCGCGACTTCATGGAGGTGATGGCGACCAACACGCTCGGCCCGCTGGCGCTGGCCTCGGCGCTGCTGCCGAACATCATGCTCGGCGAACGCAAGCTCGCCACTGCGCTGTCGAGTCTCATGAGTTCGATCACACGCAACGACTGGGGCACGCAACACGTTTATCGCGCGTCGAAAACCGCGCTGAACGCGGTGTGGACGTCCTTGGCGCGCGAGTGGAGGCCGCGGGGCATTGCCTGCGTGCTGATCCGCCCCGGCTATGTCCGCACCGGCATGACCGGCGGCAAGGGCGATCTTGATCCGCCGGAAAGCATCATGGGTTTGCGCCAGGTGATCGCCGGGCTGTCGCTGAAGGATGCAGGCCGACTGATCGGATATGACGGCAAGGATCTGCCGTGGTGAGGCGCGCATGAGATGCATTCTCATCACAGACGCGGACACCGGGCTCGGTGCCGGACTGGTTCGTCAATATGCCGCCGACGGCTGGCGAGTCATCGCCGCCTGCTCGGGCCGCGGTGCCAATATGCGAAGGCCGAACATCGAGGTCGTCGCCTACGATGCAACGGCGGAAGACTCCGCCCCACGACTCGCCGCGCAAATCGGCGACAGGCCTCTCGATGTCATCATCGACTGTGCCGCTGTGACGGCCGGCAACGATGGTCATGTCGCCGACATCATTCGCCACGATTGGATGGCAACGATGACGGTCGCGGCCTTCGCGCCCGCCAAGCTCGCATTGGCGCTTCGCGACAATCTTCAGCGCGGCGCCTCGCCGAAGCTGGTCGCTATTTCCAGCTTCGCGGCATCCATCGGCGCCTGCACCGCCGGCCACTCCTACAGCTTTCGTGCTGCCAAGGCCGCGCTGAACTCGATTTGGCGCAGTTTCTCGATCGAATGGCGGCCGCTCGGGATCGGTTGCCTGCTGCTGGCCCCGGATACCGGTGCCGATACGGACCGAAGCCCTGCCGAGATCGCGGCCGCACTCAAAAGGACGATCAATGGCGCCGACGTCGACAGCAGCGGAGCGTTTCTCGACGCTCGCGGCACGCACATCCTATGGTAGCTAATGATAAACAATCTCCTTTTGGTGGGCACAATTAGCTCATTGCAGGGACTAGCTTATCGGGATATATCATTGGTCTACCACTGGTACACACTGAAAGATCGGGGAAATTGGCAATGACCACACGTCTCACGGAGACCGCATCCGGCGTCTACGTCATCGCAGCGACCCCGTTCACCGACACCGGCGCCATCGACCTCCCAAGCATCGACCGGCTGGTCGATTTCTACTTAGGCTGCGACGTCGCCGGCATGACCATCCTCGGCATGATGGGGGAGGCGTCCAAGCTGTCCTCCGAAGAGAGCGACGCCGTCATGCGCCGTTTCCTCGGCCGTATCAAAGGCCGCATTCCGGTCGTCGTCGGGGTCAGCAATCCGGGCACCAATCCGCTGGTCTCGCATGGCCGCGCCGCGATGGATGTCGGCGCCGCCGGCGTCATGATCGCGCCGCTCGCGTCGCACCAGACCGAAGAACAGCTGATCAACTATTTCACACGCACCTGCGAGGCGCTCGGCCCCGATGTGCCGGTGGTCTATCAGGACTATCCGCTCGTGACGACGGCCTATGTGTCGGTCGACACCATCGAGAAGCTGGTCGACACGCTGCCGCAGATCGTCATGCTCAAGCACGAGGACTCGGGCGCGCACAACAAGCTGACGCGCCTGCGTGATGGCTCGAACGCCAAGGTGCATCGCCGCATCAGCATCCTGGTCGGCAATGGCGGCCTCTATTTGCCGCAGGAACTGGCGCGCGGCGCCGACGGCGCGATGACCGGCTTTGCCTATCCGGAAATGCTGGTCGAAGTTTGCAAGCTCTATGCAGCAGGAAAAATGGACGAAGGAGAAGACCTGTTTGATATCTACCTGCCCCTCCTCCGCCACGAGGCTCAACTCAATGTTGGAATTGCGCTTCGAAAGGAATTGCTGCGCCGCCGCGGCGCCATTGCCAGCGCCTATGTGCGCGCGCCTGGACCCACGCTGACACGTGCCGATCACGTTGAGATCGACGGTCTCGTGGCGCGTCTCGAAAAGCGGATTTTGAATATCAACGCGCTCGGACAATATGCCCCACGCCCAATAGATGGCGGGAGCGGTATGCGCCTCTCGGCACCGTCAGTCTAATGCAGGCCGTTGATGGAATGATTTGGCGATCTCGGATTGGCACGCAAACGGCGTTGCATCGAATTCCATAGGTAGGCAGTCGACCGCTTCCATCGGTGCGCCAGCCAATCGCCGCTTTTCGCGAACCGCCTAATCCGACCAATCGCGGCGAAGGCGCAGACGGCCGATGGCCCGCCTTGTTGAAACTATTCGGCCTCCTCCCCTCCATCATGAAGGCAATCGAGAAGCGGCGGTTCATTGGGGCAGCTTTGGCGTAGCTTAACGCGCGCGTATAGGACTTCAAAGACCGCTTCGTGGTAGCCGTCGGCGCGGAAATTCTCTGATGACGAACGGGAGAGCCAAGTCCCCGCTCGATCACGGACGGTATTGACCGCGAAAGAAGATCAGCGGATCGCCGTCACCCTTCGCCGCCGGTTCGACCACGCGCCCGATGGCGATCGTGGTCGTGCCGCGGCGAATGATCTCTTCCAGAACGCAGTCAAAGGCGCCAAGCGCATCATTGAGAACCGGCGCGCCAGCCGGCAGAAAATTGATCGCGAAGGCGCGGCTTTCCAGCACCGCAGTCAACGCCGACGTGTTGTCGTCGATCGATACGAGCATCGTCGGTGGATCGGCGCAAACATGCGCCGCCGACAGGCCGAGAAAGTACGAGCGATACGCGAGGTTGTCGTTTGCCAGCGCGCGCCGGCGTCCCGATAAGGTCACACGCCGCTCCGATAGCCGGTGGGAATGTCGTCGCGGCATCCCGCGCGCGCGGCTGATTGAGCAGGACGAAGTCACGGCCGAGAGCGTCCACATCACGCAGCCATTCGGGGGCGTCCAGATCGGGCGATCGAGAACTGGCTCTCATTAGGGCTTATTGCCGCTGGTTTCCAGTGCGGTGAGTTTTCGAATACTTCGGCCCCGCCTTAGAGAGGACGTTCGCCAATTGGCGCGATCGGTCTGCGATCCGCCCTCTCCTTCGTCCGTGTCAGAGGACGGCCTCAATGAGAAACGGACCATTCACGCTCAAGCCATGGCTCAGGGCGCGCGCGAAGTCCTCGCAGCTTTCGGCGCGCAGCGCATCGACGCCCATGCCCTTCGCCAGCGCGCACCAGTCGAGCGCCGGATCGTCGATGTCGAGCATACGCTGCGCGTTGCGGCCGAAGTCGTTGACGCCGACATTGCGCATCTCGCCCTTGAGGATCGAATAGCCGCGGTTCGAGGCGACGATGGTCAGAACGTTGGCGCGCTCGCGCGCCTGCGTCCACAGGCCCTGTATCGTGTACATGCCGCTGCCGTCCGCCTGCAGCGACACCACCTTGCGATCCGGACAGGCCACCGCCGCGCCGGCGGCCAGCGGAATGCCGATGCCGATCGAGCCGCCGGTCAGCGGCAGATGATCGTGCGGCGCCATGGTTGCCGCCAGCGAGCCGAGCTTGCCGATCGAGGTCAGGATCTCTTCGACGAGGATGGCGCCTTCCGGCAGCGCCCGCGCCACCATCACCGACATGGCGTCCGGCGTGAGTTTGCCCGACGGCAACGGCAGGTCGCGCGCCGTGAAACCGTGAATGCCGGCGGGCTTCGTCGATCCGGCGCCGATTTCGCCCGCCAGCGCATCGAGCACCGCGAAGAGATCGTGCTCGGCCCCCGCGAGTTCGATCACCTCGCAGCCTTCCGGCAACAGGTTGCCCGGCTTGCCCGGATAAGCAAAGAAGCCGACCGGGGTGCGCCCGCCGATGAGGATCACCGTCGAGAACGACTTGAACGCGGCAACCGCGAGATCGATCGGATACGGCACCGTATGCGGCATGACGCGACCGGCACCGCGCTCCCACCGCGCCGCGCGCTGCATGAACAGGCTCGCGCCGGTCGCGGCGCTGATGCGGCCAGCGAGATCGAGCGCGTCGGCGCGCGCAGCGCGGCCGCCGAGAATGATCGCGGTGTTGCTCTTGGCTTTGAGCGCGCGCGCCGCGGCCTTCAGCGCGTCGTGCGAGAATTCCGGCCGCGGCGGCAACGTCACGGCGCTTGGCGTCTGCGCCGTCGCCTCGCTCCAGGCGGCATCGGCGTGCAGAATGAGCGTGGCCACGCCAGGCGTGCGCACCGCCGCGACATAAGCGGCTTCCGCCTTGCTACGCACGTCGTCGGCGCGCGCCGCGCGACCAACCCATTGCGACATCGGCCGCGCTAGGCTGTCGATGTCGCTTGTCAGCGGCGCATCGTATTTCAGGTGATAGGTGGCGTGATCGCCGACGACGTTGACGATCGGCGTGCGGGCGCGGCGCGCGTTGTGCAGATTGGCAAGGCCGTTGGCGAGGCCGGGACCGAGATGCAGCAACGTCGCCGCCGGCTTGTCCGCCATGCGCGCATAGCCATCGGCCGCGGCGGTGACGACGCCTTCGAACAGGCCGAGCACGCAGCGCATCTGCGGCTTGCGGTCGAGCGCGGCGACGAAATGCATTTCCGACGTGCCGGGATTGGCGAAGCAAACGTTCACATCGTTCGCCAGCAGCACATCGCAGAGAAGATCGGCGCCGTTCATTCCACACCCAGGAGATACCGATAATGACCGGCGCAGCCTGCCGCAGCGTTATGGCTGCGACAAGGCGGCTTCGATCGACGCTTCCAGAATATCGAGCGCCTCGGTGAGCGTGTCGTCCTCGATAGTCAGGGGCGGCAGCAGGCGCACGACATTGGCGCGCGTGCCGCAAGGCAGCACGATCAGACCGCGCTTCTCGGCTTCAGCAACGATTGCGTTGGTCAGTTGCGGCGCCGCCGCCTTTCTGGCGCGGCTCTCGACCAGTTCGAACGCCGCCATAGCGCCGAGGCCGCGCACATCGCCGATGCGCTCGTTGCCCTGCCGCCCCGCCAGCATGCGTAGGCGCGCGATGATGCGGTCGCCGATGACGGTGGCGCGGGCGCAGAGATCCTCTTGTTCCATCACGTCGAGTACGGCATTGGCCGCGGCGACGGCGAGCGGATTGCCGGCGAAGGTGCCGCCGAGACCGCCGGCATGCGCGGCATTGACGATCTCGGCGCGGCCGGTGATCGCGGACAAGGGGAAGCCGCCGGCAAGGCCCTTCGCCATGGTGACGATGTCGGGCTTCACGCCGAAATGCTCGAGCGCGAGCATGCGCCCGGTGCGCGCCATGCCGGTCTGGATTTCGTCGACGATCAACAGGATGCCGTGACGATCGGCGATCTCGCGCAGCCTCACGAGGAAATCGCGCGGCACCACGTTGAAGCCGCCCTCGCCCTGCACGGGCTCTATGAGGAAAGCCGCAATGCGTTCGGGGTCGATATCGGACGCGAATAGCCGCTCCAGGCTGGCGATCGCGTCCTCGGCGCTCGGACCGGTATACGCGTTCGGAAACGCGGCGTGAAAGATGTCGGACGGAAACGGACCAAAGCCCTTCTTGTAAGGTTGCACCTTCCCGGTCAGCGCCATGCCGAGCAAAGTGCGGCCGTGAAACGCGCCGGAGAAGGCGATCACACCCGGCCGTCCCGTCGCGGCGCGCGCCATCTTCACGGCGTTCTCGACGGCTTCGGCGCCGGTTGTGGAGAGCATGGTGCGGTTCTCCACGCCGGTCGGCACCAGCGCGTTGAGGCGTTCGGCAAGCCGGATGTAGGCTTCAAATGGCGCGACGTTGAAGCAGGTATGGGTAAAACACTCGGCCTGCGCCGCGACCGCCTGCATGACCTTGGGATGGCGATGGCCGGTATTGTTGACGGCGATGCCGGCGGCGAAGTCGATGTAGCGTTTGCCGTCGACGTCCCAGAGTTCGGCGTTCTTGGCGGTTTGCGCAAAGATGGTCCGGGTCGCGATGCCGCCCGCGACCGCCGCTTTCTGCCGCTGAAGTAAATCTGCCGATGCCGTCATGGGGACCGCCTTTCCCTGTGAGAGACAGCCGCAGATAGCACCGCTCAATATTTTGAGCAACAGTTGGTCAGAATATTGGCCAAGTCCTACAGGTATGGCGGTGTACAGGCGGAAATCACTACCGTGCGGTCATTGGATATGTTGCGAAAGCGGTGCGGGATTCGGCTGTCGAAGAGGTACGCCTCCCCGGCTTTGAGCACCTGGACCTCGTCGCCGACCGTCACCTCGAGTTCGCCCTCGATGACATAACCGCCTTCGCTCGACGCGTGCTGCAGCCGGGTTTCGCCGGTGTCGGCCAAGGGCTCGTAAACCTCGTGCAGGATCTGGAGGTTGATCGCGCGGGCGTCGCCGACCTGGCGGAACGTCATGCGGCCGGAGCCGTCGCCGATCGCGCTCGCCGCCACCTTCGAAGTCAGGTCGACCAGCTCATTCGCCTTGAAAAACGGGCCCGGCGGCAACTGCCGCTCCGGCTCGAAGAAGTCGGCCATGCTGACGCCGAGCCCGCCCAAAATCTTGCGCAAGGTCGCGACCGAGGGACTGACCTTGTTCTTCTCGACGTTGGAGATTTGCGCGTGGGGCACGCCGGCGCGCTCGGCAAGTTGCCGCTGCGACAGCGCCGAGGCCGAGCGCATCGCCTTCAGCCGCGCACCGATATCGAAGTCCGCTTCCACCTTGTCCCCGTCCTCATTGCCACAGCTCGGCGCGCGACCCACGGCGGCGCGACAGCGTGTGCGGCCGAGCTTCGTACATTCACGCCAAAGAGTAACGGCGTTTCGCCAGCGCCCCCAGTGGCCTAGCCGAGGCTGTCCCCTTTGTAAAAAATATTGAGCACGACCCGTTGACTCAGATCAAGGTTTTACCAATGCTGTATCTGAGATGGATATTATATATTCATATCGAATACCTGATGAAGGCGGCGTCCGTCCGCTCTCCACCGCGCTGAAGACCATCGCGGTGATGGAGATGCTGGCGAAGAGCCCGCGCGGCATGCGGCTACAGGAGATCGCGACCTCGCTGGGCCTGTCGCGCCCAACCGCCTATCAGCGCCTGCTGACGCTGAGTGAAGCCGGCCTGATCGAGCAGGACGACCAGTCGCGCTACCGGCTGTCGATGCATCTGTGCCGCTTCGCCGCGGCGGCGCTGGAGCAGGCCGATCTCGGCACCCGCGTGCTGCCGATCCTCCAGGACCTCGTGCATCAGGTGAAGGAAACCGCCTCGCTTGCCGTGCTCGACCGCGGCCTGCCCTGCATCGTGTCGCGCGTCGAATCCGACAGTGTCCTGCGCGCCGAGCAGAAGATCGGCACCATCATGTCACTCGAAGGTTCGGCCTCCGGTCGCATTCTCACGACATTCGCCGACGCCGCCACCTTGCGGCGCTTGACGGAGAGCGGCGAACAACTTGCTGCCGACGGCATCATCGCCGAGGCGCGGCTTAACGGTTACGCGCTGTCGAGCGGCTACACCCAGGCGGGCGTTCGCGCCATCGCCGCCCCGGTGTTCGATCTGCACGGACGCTGCGCCGCCACCATCTCGCTGGTGATGCCGGAGACGCGCTTCAGGCTCGAGCAGTTCAAGGAGCCGCTGCTGCGCGCCGCTGCGGAAATCACCAAGCTGCAGCAAGGGTTACGTTGAGAATGACGCCCACCCCCCACCTTAAGGCGTTGGATGATACGCCCCGCTCGCGCCCGGCCAGCGAACTGATGCGGCCCGAGCGGCTCGCCGCAATCCAGCCGAGCCGCGTGAGTGTAACTCGCGCGTTGATGAACCGCATGGTGCGAGAGCGCTGGGACATCCGCAAGGAACGCTTCGACGTCGACGCCAATTCCAACGGCACGGTGATCTATTCGATCAAGACACCAGGCCAGGAATTCTCCTTCATCGCCTTCTCGTTCCCGCCGAGCCGGACCGCGCGCACCGGCCGCATCATCGGCCGCGCCTGGGACATGATGGGCACGCTGAACGAGGGTCCGGCGACCGAAGCTGATGTCGAACTGGCGCGGCGAGAATTGCCTAAGCTCTATCGCGGCCGTGCCACGCCCAAGGCGCTGGTCTGGGCCCGCGCCAACCGCTCGATGCGCATCTTCGACCAGACACTCGATGCTCTCGCCGCCGGGCAGCAGCCTTCGGTCGAGATGCTGGCGCAGGTCTGCTACCTGATGCGCAACACCGGCCTCGACGGCAACGGCACCTTCGGCACCCGCTCCTTCCCCTCGCTCGGCGCGCAACATGCGCTCGGCGGCGTGTTGCAGGCGCAGATGGTCGCCGCCTATCTGATGCGCGAGTATTCGTGCGATCTCGTCGAGCATCTCGCCAAACTGAAGTCGGACAAGGCGGTGCCGCTCGATCCGGCGCTGCGCCGCTTTCTTGGCGTCGGCAACGGCTCGGCGCTCGGCCTCATCTTCTTTATTCATCGTCATCCGCGCCTGATCGGAAGCTGGCTCGCGGCGCGGGAGGAAGCCATCGCCAAGGCGGCGGCGCTGCCTGTCGGCAGGGGCGACGCCCGCGTCGACACCTTGCTCGATCTTGTTTGCCGCGCCATAGGCTTTCGCCGCGAGGACCGGGTCGTCTATGAGGCGATCGCCAACAGCGCCGATATCGCCGACGATCTTGAAAAAGTCGCCGACGCCCTTACCGAACTGCGCGACACAGGCCTCATTGCCGGCCGGGCCGAGACCTATCCGCTCAACGCCATCGCACGCCAGCTTGAACCGTCAATTCGTCCCGAGGCGCTGGAAACCTACAATTCGCTGCTGATCGAACTGGTGCCGGAAACCGCCGACGCACTGGCCGCGGCTGTGAGCGGCGCCGACGAAATGAATGTGGTGCCATCGCAATCCGTCAGCGCACTGATCGACATCGTCGAGACGCAATACAAATGGGCGCTCGACATCGATATGTCCGGCCCCGATGCCTACAAGTACATCTGGTACAAGTCGGAGACCGCGGAAGAGCCACGCCGCGGCGCCCGTGTCGAAGCACCGGAAGCCCTCGATCTCGGCTTCGACATTTGCGGCGGTGTCCAGGCCCTGCTCGCCGACCTGAAGGCCGAGCCCGACAGCGGCGTCTCCGTCGCCCGCTTCCTGATGCGCCGCCCGGCGCACCGCTATCTCGTCGCGCGTATTCAGACGCTGCGCATGCCCTATCACACGCCGATCGCCAACATTAACGCCGAAGACTTCACGCCGATCGATCTGGTCCGGTTGATGAATGCCGGCCTGCACGGCATCGACAAGACCCGCGACTTCCTGCGCCGCAACCTGCGCGGCGTGCTCTATCACGGCGCGCCGACGCCAGACGAGATCCGCGCCGGCAAGGAAGACGTCTGGGCCTATCCGCCGGAGCCCCGCCTATGACGACCTGCGCGCCCACCGACGTCGCCTTACGCATCATGCCGCGCGAAATGCGCATGATGACCGAGCGCGTGTTCTCGCTGTCAGGCCAGCCCAAGGGCTTCTTCCTGATGGTGCAGGACGTCGTGATGTATTCGCAAAAACTCGGGCTTGGCGGCTTCGCTTTGCTCGAGCAGCGCTGGGAAAGCCTCAAGAGCGCCGATCCGTCGCTCGCCCGCATCGCGCGCGACCACGGCGACAGGCTCGTCCTCGACGGCGCCGGCCAGCACGCCTGGTTCGTTATCCCCGCGGTCATCGACCTGCTCGGCGAACTCGCCGCGCGGCACGGGCACGGCACAGTCACGGTAATCAATGCCGTCGACGCGGCGGAGCTGCGCGTCGCCGCCGACCTTGCCGCCCGCAGCGGCCTGAGCGTCACCGTTCAGGACGGCGACCAGCCCTCGCTCGCCGCGACGCCTGCCGTCATGAACTGCGACCTCGGCCGCGACGAGCCGCTGCTGTGGGATCTCTTGCAGAACGGTGTGTCGATCGACGCCGACCTGTGGTGGCGCGTCTACGCCGTCGCGCAGAAGGCGCTGGCGCCCGACAGCGTCGTGTCGCGCCGCCATGCTGGCCCGGTCATTGTCAATGACGACGGCTCGATCATCGGCCGGAAGGACAGCGACGACGAAACGGATTTGAGCTTCCTCATTACCCCTCTCGGTTCCGAGTCGAAGAAAGAAAGCGTCGGCCCATGATCATTGACGGTTTGCAGTGCGGACATTTCGACCGGCCGGCGTTCCAGGCCTTGCAAGCGGGCAATGTCGGCGGCGTGGTCGTCACCTGCGGCTTCTGGGAAGGCGCCGTCGAATCGCTCGACTCGCTCGGCCGCTGGCGCGACCTGGTGCGCGAGAACGCCGACGTCGCGGAAATCGCCCTGACCGCTGCCGACGTCAAGCGCATCGGCGAGTCCGGCAAGGTCGCCGTCATTCTTGGGTACCAGAACTCCAACCTGCTCGATGGCCGCATCCGTTTCGTCGAATTCTTCGCCGAGCTCGGCGTGCGCGTGATCCAGCTCACCTACAACAACCAGAACGAACTCGGCGGCAGTTGTTACGAAGCCGAGGACTCGGGCCTCGCCCGCTACGGCAAGGAAGTCGTGCGTGAGATGAACAACGCCGGCATCCTGGTCGATTGCAGCCATGTCGGCGACCGCACCACCCTCGACGCCATTGAGGTCTCCTCCAAGCCGATCGCCGTCACCCACGCCAATGCGCGCGCCGTGTTCGACCACAGCCGCAACAAGTCGACCGACGTGCTCAAGGCGCTGCGCGAAACCAAAGGCGTTATAGGCTGCGCCACCTATCGCAACATCACCGGCGACTTCTACTGCAAGACCATCGAGAACTGGTGCACCATGGTCGCCAAGACCGTCGAGATCGCCGGCATCGACTCCGTCGCCATCGGCACCGACCGCAGCCACAACTTCACGCCGCCGGATTACGCCTGGATGCGCCAGGGCCGCTGGACGCGCGGCGTCGATTATGGCGCCGGCTCCGCCGCCCGCCCCGGCAAGCAACCGCCGCCGGAGTGGTTCCCCAATGTCGAGGACATGAAGATCATCCCCAACGGCCTCCGCAGCGTGGGATTCTCGGAAGAAGAGGTCGCAAAAATAACCCACGGCAACTGGCTTCGCCTCTACGAAGCAACGTTCGCATAACAGGAGGGCTCAGCATGACGATATACCGTCCGGATACCCAAGGCCTGCTCGTTCCCAGCCGCCGCAGCTTCATCAAGGCCGGCGGCGCCGCGCTCGGCGCAGCAATCATGATGCCGCACATGGCGCGCGCGCAGAGCAAGGAACTTTACATCAACACCTGGGGCGGCCCCTGGGAGGCCGCTGCCAAGACGCATCTGTTCGATCCGTTCACGAAGGAAACGGGCATCACCGTTCGTACCGTTTCGCCGGTATCCTTTGCGAAACTCGCGGCCCAGGTAAAGACGGGCTCATATGAGTTCGACATTACGACGCTCGGCGGCGGCGAACTCGTTCGCGCCAACCAGGCCAAGATCATCGAGCCGTGGACGAGCGAACCATTCAAGGGCGCGGTGTTCGAGAACGGCGTCGCCTCGCACGCCTTCGCCACCATCATTGGCTACCGCAAGGACAAGTACCCCAACGGCGGCCCGAAGGACTGGAAGGACTTCTGGGACGTCGCCAAGTTCCCAGGGCCGCGCTCGCTGCAACGCTACCCGGTGCGCGTGCTACCGTTCGCCCTGCTCGCGGACGGCGTGCCGATGGACAAGCTCTATCCGCTCGACGTCGATCGTGCCTTCAAGTCGCTCGACAAGATCAAGAAGCATGTCCGCGTCTGGTGGACGGCCGGCAATCAGTCGACGCAGATTCTTCGCGACGGCGAGGTCGACATGATCGGCATCTGGCACGGCCGCTACTACGACGCCGAAGACGCCGGCGCGCCGGTCGCCATGACCTGGAACCAGGGTGAAACCGACGTCGCCTACTGGGTCGTCGCCAAGAATACGCCGAATGCGGCCAATGCCCGCAAATTCATCGAATTCGCCGTATCGGCGAAGCCGCTGGCCGGCTTCGTGTCGGCGGCGGCTTACGGCCCGATGAACCCGGCCGCGAACGAGTTCATCCCCGCCGACAAGGCAGTGCGCATGCCGACATCGAAGGAGAACGCCTCCAAGATATTCGACCAGGACATCGCCAGGCTTGGCGCCGACCCGGCGGACATTTCGCGTCGCTTCGAGGAATGGCTGTCGGCGTAGACTGAAAGAGCAGGCGCGCGGCCATCTTCCCGCGCGCCTCTTTTTACCAAAACACAAAGGTGCCCGGAAGGATGCAGGCGTCAATCACACGGCTCACGGAACGGCCCACCTTGTGGCCCTGGCTGCTGTTGACGCCGCTCGCCCTCTATCTGGCGATCTTCTTCGTCGTACCGCTGGTCGACGTCGTGGTCATGAGCTTCACCGAGCCGAAGCCGACGCTATCCAACTACACCCATGTGCTGACCGGCGCGCTCTACCAGCGCGTCTTCATCAATACCTTCGCCACCGCGCTGCTCGTCACCGTCGTCTGCCTCGTGGTCGGCTATCCTCTCGCCTATCTGATGACTCGCGTGTCACCACGCAGCGCGATGCTGATCCTGACCTTGGTGACGATGAGTTTCTGGACCAGCTTTCTGGTTCGCACCTACGCGTGGATGGTTCTGCTGGGCGACAGCGGCCCCATCATCGCCCTCGTAAGAGCGCTCGGGGTCCAGGACCCGCCGCACCTTCTCTTCACCCGGTTTTCCTCCACGCTGGCGATGGTGCACATCCTCGCGCCATACATGATCATGAACATCTACTCGGTCATGCGGAAGATCGATCCGGTGCTGATCCGTTCGGCGCAGAGCCTCGGCGCCAAAAGCGGCTCGCTATTCCGCCATGTCTATCTGCCGCTCACCGCGCCCGGCATCGCCAATGGCTCGGTGCTGGTATTCGTCATCTGCCTCGGCTTCTACGTCACGCCTGTTCTGCTCGGTTCACCGCGCGAACAGATGATCGCCGGCCTGATCGGCCACCAGATCGACGAGTTTCTCGCCTTCGGCCTCGGCTCGGCCATGGCGGTGGTGCTGCTGCTGATCACGCTGACGATCCTGACGATCTATCACCGCCGCTTCGGCCTCGACAAATTGTGGGGCTGACGATGAACCGTTTGCTCCTGTCGATCGGCGTCTTCGCGGTGATCTTCATCGCCGCGCCGCTCGTCATCGTCGTACCGATGTCGTTCTCCAATGCGCGCTCGCTGCAGTTTCCGCCGCCGGGATACTGGCTCGGCTACTACCAGGCCTATTTCACCGATATGCGCTGGCTGCGGCCGACCTGGAACAGCATCATCATCGCCTCCGGCACCACCGTGCTCACCATGACCCTGGTCGTGCCGGCCACCTTCGCACTGGTGCGTCACCGCTTCGCCGGCAAGAGCTTTGCCGACCTGATGCTGCTCATGCCGCTTGCCGTGCCGCACATCGTCATGGCGGTCGGCTACTACTCGTTCCTCGGCAAGCTCGGCATCGTGCAGACGCACCTCGGCGTCATCGTCGCGCATACGTGCCTGACCGTGCCGATCGCCTTCCTCGTGCTGTCCGCCAATCTCAAGGGCTTCGACCGCACATTGGAGCGCGCGGCCATCAGCCTCGGCGCCAGCCCATGGCGTACTTTCATCCATATCACGCTGCCAATCCTCAAGCCCGGCCTCATCGTCAGCGCGCTGTTCACCTTCGTCCAGTCCTTCGACGAAACGGTGGTCGCGATCTTCATCTCCGGGCGGGATGCGGCGACCTTGCCGCGCAAGATGTTCGACAGCATCCGTCAGGAAGCCGACCCGGTCATTGCCGTGGTATCCACCTTGCTCTTCCTCCTCGTCCTCGCCGGCATCGTTGCGCCGCCTTTGTGGAAGGCGCTGCGCACCCGCATGAAAGCTCCGGCCCTCTCAAGCGGCGATTTTCAGTCATGACCAGCTATCTCCAACTCACCGGCATCTCCAAGACTTACGGCACCTTCGCCGCGCTCTCGAAAGTGGATCTTGCCGTCGACAAAGGCGAGTTCATCACCTTTCTCGGCCCCTCGGGCTCGGGCAAGACCACAACGCTGATGATCATCGCCGGCTTCGAAAAGGCGTCCACCGGCGACGTCCTCATCGACGGCGGCTCGATCACCGCCATGGCGCCGCATGAGCGCAACATCGGCATCGTGTTCCAGAATTACGGCCTGTTCCCGCACAAGAGGGCGATCGAGAACGTCTATTTCCCCCTGCAGATGCGCGGGGCCGCCCGCGCCGAAGGCCTGCGCAAGGCTGCCGCCATGCTCGACCTCGTCGGCCTGAAGGACCTCGGCAGCCGCTATCCCAAGGAGTTGTCCGGCGGCCAGCAACAGCGCGTCGCCCTCGCCCGCGCCCTGGTGTTTGAGCCGTCGCTGCTGCTGCTCGACGAGCCGCTCGGCGCGCTCGACAAGAACCTTCGCGAGCAGATGCAGATCGAGATCAAGCGCATCCAGCGCGCGCTCGGCGTCACCACGGTGTTCGTCACCCACGACCAGTCCGAGGCGATGTCGATGTCGGATCGAATCGTCGTGTTCGACAAGGGCCGCATCGAGCAGGCGGCCACGCCGCTCGACATCTATCACCGCCCGCAGACCAAATTCGTCGCCGGCTTCGTCGGCGAGAGCAATCTGATCGAGGCGGTGGTCACCGACGCCGGCTCGCGCCTGGCGACCAGCCCTGCCCTTGGCGAGATCGAATATGCTCCGAGCGAGACCGCCGCGCCGGGCAAGCCGGTCATGCTGATGATCCGGCCGGAGCACATCCGCCTGTCGCGCCGGCCGATCGAGGGCCGCCGCAACGCGGCGATGAAAATCGAGACCATCGTCAACTACGGCGACAACGCCCTGGTCATCGGCAATTCCAGCGGCGTGCCGATGCGCGTGCGCGTCCTCGGCGCAGATGTGGTCATCCTCAAGGAAGGCGACGATTGCCACATCAGTTGGATGCCAGACGCCGTGTTCCCCATCACGGCTTGAAACACCGACCGTGTCCCTGAATTCAAGAACAGTGAGTTTCTCATGACTGCCGCCTCGCCCGTTGCCGGGCTCGATGCCATGATTCAGCGCTTCGGCGTCGGCTCTCGTTCCAGTACCGGCGTCGTCCATAATGCCACCGGCTATTTCGCCTGCACACCGCAGGCGCCTTATGACGCTTCGCTCAGCGTTGCCGGACAGACGCGGCAGTTGCTGGCCAAGGCCGACGCCCGGCTCGCCGAGATCGGCACGGCCAAGGACAAGCTTTTGTTCGTCGCCATTATCCTCGCCGATATGGCGGGCTATGCCGAGATGAACGAGGTATGGGACGAATGGGTGAGCGGCATCGCGCCGCCGTCGCGCGCCTGCTTTGCTGCCGCCCTCGCCAGCCCCGCGCTCAAGGTCGAGATGATCATGATCTCGGCCGTACCATAAATCTCCGCGGCCTGACGCCGGTAGCGTCAGGACAGCTTGCTTGCTCGACGGGGCAGCCGCATCGCCAAAGCCGGCGCCGCCGGATTAGCCCTGCGCGGCATTGGTGGGGGTGTGTTCGAACATCGCCAGCAGCGAGAATGTCGTAGTCGTGAGTGGGCGTTATACCTTGCCGCCGAGATAAGCGCTGACGGCCTGCGACAAGTTCATCGCGATTAAGCGCCGCCGCGTTACAGCGGTCGGAGATGCATCCGACAAAAACGCCTGCGAACGCCTGATGCAGGCCGTCTCATTTTGACGCTTGTGTGCGAGACGCCAACCGGGCCGCGCAAGCTTGCCTCTGGCGGCTTCTTAACTGAGCGGTTTCTGAACGATCCCGGAAGCCGCAAAGTCGGCCCTTCGAACGACCATCTGCTTCACGCGGTCCGGCGTAATGGGCAGTTGGGTGACGGCTCCGGGCAGGCCCAGTGCATCGTCGATCGCCGCGGCAATGGCCGCGCCCACGGCATTCGTACCGCCCTCACCCGCGCCCTTCACGCCGAGATGATTGAGCGGACTGGGCGCGTCTTCGGTGACCAGCACGTCGATCGAGGGCACCTCGTGCGCAGTGGGAATGAGATAATCGGCAAAGGTCACCGAGAGCGGTTCGCCGCGCTCGTCATAGCTCAACTCCTCGAACATCGCGCCGCCCAGCCCTTGCGCGAAACCGCCGACGATCTGGCCTTCGACCAGCATGGGATTGATGGCGCGGCCGACATCGTAGGCCACGAGATACTTCTCGATTGCGACATCGCCGGTTTCCGCATCGATGCGGACCACGGCAACGTGAACGCCATAGGGATAGTTCATGTGGTCGCTGAAGAACCAGCCTTCCGCCGACAGGCCCGGCTCGCGCTCGCCGCGGGTTCGCGACACAGGCAGCAGATGGCGCGCAACGTCACCTAACGCAATCGAAGCCTTGGCCCCACTGGCGGCGGTGACACGCCCGTCGACAATTTCCAGATCGGCAGCCGCGGCCTGCATCAGATCGGCCGCCATATCGAGCGCCTTGGCCTTGACCTTGAGCGCGGCGATACGCGTCGCCTCGCCGGTCATGGCCGTGACGCGAGAGGCGAAGGCACCCATGCCGTTGTCGATACGATCGGTCTGGCCGTGCACCACGCGCACGGCCGTGTAATCGACGCCCAGCGTATCGGCGCAAATCTGCGCAATGACCGTTTCGACGCCCTGCCCGACCGACGCCGCGCCGGTGATGACCTCGACCTTGCCGCCGACATCGACGGCGATCTTGACCCCGTCATAGGGGCCAAGACCGCTCTTCTCGACGAACATGCCAATGCCCGCGCCGACCAATTCACCCGCCGCCCGCCTCGCCTCGATGCTCATCTGCAATTCGTCCCAGCCGACCTTGCGCAGGGACTTGTCGAGCAGGCCGGCATAGTCGCCCGAGTCGTAAACGACATGCGTGCCGAGGGCGTCGATCGGCCGCTCGAACGGCATCTCGTCCTTGCCGATGAGATTGCGCCGGCGCGCTTCGACCGGCGTAATGCCGACCCGCGCGGCAATGGCATCCATCAGGCGCTCCCGCACGAAAGTCGTTTCGAAACGTCCCGGCGCGCGGTAGGTGCCGCATGGGGTCTTGTTGGTCAGGCGGATGTGCCCGAGCGTCCGGTAGTGGGGAACGTGGTAAGGCCCCAGCACCATCGCCGCCGAAAGATCGGGAACGGTCGCGGCATGGGTGCGGACATAGGCGCCCTGATCGTGAAAAAATTCGTTCTCGATGCCGATAATTTTTCCGGTCGCGTCGATGGCGGCGCGAATTTTGTGCCTCTGCTGGCGTGAATGATTGGCCGCGATCAGGTGCTCGCGGCGATCCTCGATCCACTTGACCGGCCGGCCCAGCCGCAAGGCCGCGGCGCAGACCAACACGTCCTCGGGATAAAGCTCGCCGCGCACCCCGAAGCCGCCGCCGACATGCCCCTCGTAGAAATGCACCTGCGACGGGCTGCGCTTGAGCATCCGGGCGACCTGATCGCGATTCCAGTGCGGCACCTTGGCGGCACCGTACATTTCCAGCACGTCTTTCGATGCGTCGTAGCGGCCCAGCGCGCCGCGCGTTTCCATCGGCACGGCAGAGTGTCGTCCGGTCGACAGATCAAGTTCGACGACATGGGTCGCCGATTTGAAGGCCGCCTCGACGTCGCCATAGCCCTTCCTGACCTGCGCGGGTTCGGTCGAGGCCGTCCCCGCGAAGATCCCCACCGGGCCGTCGGCGGCGGTGATGACAGGCAGCTCTTCGATGCCGACCTCAACCAGATCGGCAGCGTCTTCGGCGATATAGGGATCCTCGGCAAAGACGACCGCCACCGGCTCGCCGACATAGCGGACGTGATCCGTGGCCAGGATATGCTGGCGATATGGCTCCAGCCCTTCGATCTTGGTCATGCGGAAATCGATGGGCGGAATATCGCTGACATCGCCCGCCGTCCACACGGCCACGACGCCGGGCAAGCCCAGCGCAGCGCTTGTGCCGATCGCCAGAATGCGGCCATGGGCCTGAGGCGAGCGCACCACGCGCATGTGAAGCTGATGCGGAAACGAAACATCGGCGGCAAAGCGCCCCTTGCCGGTCACCAGAGGCCTGTCTTCGAGGCGGGGAACGGACCGGCCGATGAACGCCATCAACGCGCCGCCCGCATATCGGCCGCGGCTGCGAGAACGGCCTTGATGATGTTCTGGTAGCCCGTGCAACGGCACAGATTCGACGACAGCGCATCGATGAGCCCCTCGTCGGAAATATCCGGCTCCTGTTCCAGAACACCGGCCGTCAGCATCAGGAATCCTGGCGTACAGAAGCCGCACTGCAGGCCGTGATGATCGATGAAGGACTGCTGCAACGGGTGCAGCCTGTCGCCATCAGCGAGGCCCTCGACGGTCCTGAGTCTGGCGCCATCGGCCTGCACCGCGAACATGAGGCACGAGCGCACGGGCTTGCCGTCCAGCATGATGGTGCAGGCGCCGCAAACGCCATGTTCGCAACCGATATGCGTTCCGGTTTGCCCGCACTCGTCGCGAATGGCATCGACGAGCGTGCGCCGCGGCTCGACCTGGACATGGTGGTCGACGCCGTTGATGTTCAGCGTGATGTTTTTTTTGGCGCTCATGCGCGAGCTCCTTCAGGTGTCATCGACGGCACTTTCGATGCGGCATTCAGGGCCGTGTGGATGCGCTCCGGCGTAACCGGAAATTCGTCAAGCGACACGCCGAACGGCGACAGGGCGTCGTTGATCGCGTTGACGATCGCCGCCGGCGCGCCGATCGATCCGCCCTCGCCGAGCCCTTTCGCCTTGGTGATGGTGGCGCTGCTCATCGTTTCGAGATGCATGATTTCGATGGCGGGAATTTCATGCGCGGTCGGCGGCATGTAATCGGCCAAGGTTGTGGTCAGAATGTTGCCGGTCTCGTCATAGACGATCTGTTCATAGAGCGCGTTGGCGACGCCCTGCGCAACGCCGCCGCAAATCTGACCATCCGCGATCATCGGATTGATGAGACGCCCGGCGTCTTCGGCGACGATATAGCGCTCGATGGACACACCGCAGGTTTCGATATCGACTTCGACAATCACGGCGTGGCAGGCGTTCGAGAAAGTGCCGGCCGGATCATAGCTGGCGGAATCGCTCAGGCCCGGGCCGACATCGGCGCCGAACTTGTGGCTGTGATGATAGACCTCGCGGGCCAAGGCCTCGACCGGCAGCGCGCGATCGGTGCCGGCAACCTTGGCGACACCATCGGCAATGAAGATATCGGCGGCACTCGCCTCCAGCATATGGCTGGCGATCCTGACCAGTTTCTCCTTCACCTTGCGCGAAGCGAGCAAGGTGGCGCCGCCACAGATAACGGCCGACCGGCTGGCGAAGGTGCCCCAGCCATAGGGCGTGCGATCCGTGTCGCCGTGAACGACCCTGACCTTGTCGGGCGTCACGCCCAGCTCATCGGCCATGATCTGCGCCAGCGCGGTGTCGAGCCCCTGCCCGTGCGGCGAAGCGCCGATCCGCGCCTCGACATAGCCGGACGGATCCATGGCGATCTCGACCGTTTCCCAACCCGGTGTGATGCCCATCCCACGCGCCGCAAAAGCCGGCGTGCCGTAACCGGTGCGTTCGGAGAACGCGGCAAAGCCGATGCCCAGGTAACGGCCTTCGGCAAGCGCCTGCTGCTGTCGTCGGCGGAACGCCGGAATGTCGATGGCGTCAACCGCCATCTCCATGGTTTCGGCATAGGAGGCTTCGTCGAAAACGAGACCCATCACCGAGGTATAGGGAAAGGCGCGAACGAGATTGCGGCGGCGAATATCGATCGCATCCATCCCGAGATGGCGCGCCGCCTTGTCCATCAGCCGCTCGAGCGCAAAGGTAATCACCGGGCGCGACACGCCGCGATAAGGCGCCATCGGACATGTGTTGGTCACGACGCCGCGCGACACGCAGGCGTAATCCCGGACGTCGTAAGGTCCCGGCAACTCGGCGAGCGCCATCAAAGGCTCGACGCCGCATGTCGTTGGGAAGCAGGAATAGGCGCCGATATTGGCCAGAATGTCGGCGGACAGGCCGAGCAGCTTGCCCTTGGCATCGAAGGCGCCGCTCAAAGTGATGTACTGGTCCCGGCTGTGAAAGGACGACATCAGGTTTTCGCGGCGGTCTTCCTTCCAGGCGACGGAGGTGCGATATTTGCGCGCCAACCACACCAGCAGCACATACTCCGGCGCCAGCGACATTTTCTGACCGAACCCACCGCCGACATCCGGCGCGATGACGCGAAGATCGGCCTCGCGCATTCCGAGCAGGTCGGCGATCGCCGTTCGCATCAAATGCGGCATCTGGGTCGAGCAGATCAGCGTCGTGCGCCTGGTGACCGGATCGTAGACGGCATGGGCGCCGCGCGTTTCCATCGGCAAGGCGTTCTGGCGATGCGACCGGACCTCGACGGTCTCGACCCGCGCCGCCGTGGCAAAGACGGCATCGCATTCGGGAGTCTTGACGCGGCCTTCGACAATGACATTGTTCGGGGCCTCGGCATGGACAGCCGCCGCCGCGCCGCCAACCGCCATTCGCGCATCGACCACCGGCGCAGTATCCTCGATCTGAAGATCGACCAGATCGCAATGGTCCTCCGCCTCGTCCTCGTTTTGGCAGATTACCGCCGCGACCGCCTCGCCGACAAAACGAACCACCCCATCCGCCAGCACGGGCTGCATCACCGGGACGTAGTTGAACTTATGCAACATCGGCTGGATCGGCTTCACGCCGGACAGGTCGGCCGCCGTGACCAGCCGGACGTGATCCGGCGCTGCTATTTTCACGATCTTGCCCGACGCGACCGGGCTGCGGACGAAACGAACATAGAGCGCCGCCGGGACATCCGCCGTAAACCGCCCATCACCACGCACGAGGCTCGGGTCTTCGAACCGGCGCAGAGACCGGCCGACCCAGTTCGTCGCGGTTTCGCGCACCGGCGGCTTCATGGCAACGAGCGCTCCAGCGCGCGCCGGACCACCGTCCGCGCCAGATCGCGCCGATAATTGGCGCTGGCCTGCAGGTCGCTCATCGGATCGGCCGCGTTGGCGACCGCCTCCGCGGCGGCGCGGAACAGGTCCGGCGACGGCTTCTGACCGAGAAGCACCTCTTCCGCTTCGGCAATGCGCCGGGGCACCCCCTCGACGCCGCCAATGCCGACGCGCGGCGCGGCGATGACGCCGTCGGCCAGTTCGTAGGTGACCAGCGACATCGCCAGCGCATAATCGCCGGCGCGGCGGCTGAATTCGTAGAAACCGAAACGCGTGTTTTCCGGCAGGAGCGGCAGGCGCACCGAGGTCAGGATTTCGTCCTCGGCGAGCGTTGTGGACATCGCCCATTCGATCAATTCAGTGACGGCGATGCTGCGCGCCCCGCGGACGCTGGTCGCCGTGATCTCAGCGTCGAGCGTGGCGGACACCAGGCACCACTCCGAGGACGGGTCGGCATGAGCCAGGCTGCCGCAGAAGGTGCCGCGCTGCCGGATCGGATAATGCGCGATATGGCGGACGACAAACGACAAAAGCTGGCCAAGCGCGCCATCGACGACCGGCTTGTGAAAAGCGGCGTGGCGCACGCCGGCGCCGATGATCAGGGCATCTTCCGTCACCTTGATGTCCGCGAGTTCGCGGACGCCATTGATATCGATGAGATGCGCCGGCTTCGCCATCCGGAGTGCCATGGTCGGCACCAGACTCTGCCCCCCCGAAAGGATACGGCCGTCCTGCGGGGCATATTCAGCCAGCGCCTTGACCGCTTCTTCGAGCGTCGTGGGACGGTGGTATTCAAACGACGCTGGCTTCATCGGTCGGGACGCCTTGGTTTTTCAGAGGTCGAGAACGAGCCGGGAGGTCGCGGCTCGCGAGCAGCAGACCGTCATGACGCCGTTGGACGCCTTCTCGGACGGGTCGAGCACCACGTCACGATGATCCGGTATGCCCTTGAGGACTTTCGTGATGCAGGTGCCGCAGGTCCCTTCGTCGCAGCTGTAAGGGACATCGACATTGTGGCGGAGCAGCACCTGCAGGATGGTTTCGCCGGGGTTGACCGTCACCGTGAGGCCGGACCGCGCCAGCGCGACCTTGAAGGGCTGGTCGCCCTGCTTGTCGAGCGGGGTATCGTTCGAGAAATACTCGAAATGGACCCGGTCCTGGGGCCAGTGGCCGGCGGCGTTCCTGACCGCTTTCATCAGCCCGGTCGGGCCGCAGCAATAGATATGGGCGCCCGGGCGCACGTCGCGCAGCAACCCGGCCAGATCGAACTGCCGGTCCGGCAGGCCCCCGTCATGATGGAACGTCACTTTTCCGGCAAAGGCCGCCGCGACCTCCGCCCTAAACGCCGTCTCCGCCATGGAGCGGGTTAAATAGACAATCTCAAACGGCGTGCCGCGATCCTGGTGCTGATAGGCCATCGAGAGGATCGGGGTGATGCCGATGCCGCCGGCGATCAGAATCGCCGGCGCTGCGCTGTCACGTATGGTGAAGTGATTGACCGGCGTGCCGATAAAAAGCGAATCGCCCTCGCGGAGGGTGGCGTGGATGTAGGACGAACCGCCCGTGCTGTTGGCGTCCCGCTGGATGCCGAGGACATAGCGGTGCGTTTCCAACGGGTTATTGGCCAGCGAATAATGGCGGATCAACCCGGACGGCAACCGGACGGCGACATGCGCCCCGGCCGTAAACGCCGGGAGCGGGCTCCGGTCGGGTCGCACGAGCTCATACATGCGGATTCGATCGGTCTCGTCGACAATCCTGGCGACACGCACTTGCAGCAGGTCGTTCATGGCAAATCCGGTCTGTAACGCGCTACCAACCGGCGGCGGCGCGTACGAAGTCATCGGTTGATGCGCATTCATCGAGCGCGCTCCGCAGAACGATCAGGGGAGATAGGCCTCGGACGAGCCCATATCGCGCAGAAGTCGCCGATAAATGATCGCCGGGGCGTCAGGAAAACGAAGATGCAGTTCTTCCTTGATGTCGGTCGGGATCTGCTCGGGACGCTGGCTTTCGACGATAAGCTGGTCCTGCGCCGTCACCAAATCGAAATTGGCGACAAAGGACTGGTCTTCCATATCGAGAGAATGGTTACGAGCCATAAAGGCGTACATGTGCGTCGTCTTCTCGTCGACCGGCGCAGCAATGAACGTCAGGATCGTCGAGTCGCCCTGCCTGGTGTCGTCGGTCTCGGACCAGGTGCGTCCCTTGTCGGTCGCAATCACTTTCTTATGGTCGTGGATCACGAACGGAAAATCGAGCGTGTATTCCCGCCGGATACGACCATCCTCATACGCGAAGGCCAGTCCTTCCTTGGTGCGCTCGACTTCATAAGGCTTCACGACCGGTCCGTCCGCCAACTCGGTGTAGCCGGCGTGAACAATGTTGAAGTGAGAGAAATCCATCGCATTTTCGACGGCGCGACCGGCCGACGACTTCCAGCGGTACACATTGATGAGGAATACGTGGTAATCGGGATTGCTCCACGCGTTGTCCGGCCATTGCGGAAACGGCTGCACCGGATCTTTCATTGCCACCCAGACGAGTCCGTATTCTTCGCGGGCTTGGTATGGAATGGCGCGCGCCTTGGCCGGAATCGGCTGGCCCGCCGGCAACGACGGAATGTGAACGCAGGCGCCCGAACGGTCATAGGCCCAGCCGTGATAGGGGCAAACGATGTTGCCGTCCTTGACCTTGCCATTCGACAATGCCGCCCCGCGATGAATGCAGAGATCCTTGAACGCCGCGACACCCTTCTCGTCCCGGAACGCCACGACGGTATCGCCGAGCAGCCGGAACTGCTTCGGCTTGTCGGAAACCTCGGCAGAGGTCGCGATGGGGTGCCAGAAGTTCTCCAGCGTTAACGCATTCGGCGTCTGAGCAGCGGCGACGTTCATGGTCCTTGCCCTTTCCTGACGATCGCCAGCGGCGCAAAGGCTGCGCCGCCGGCCTTCGATGATGCTTATTTGATCCGCGGCTACTCGTTGGCGTCCGCTTCCTTGCCGCCCTTGACGACGATCATCGCCGCCGAGTGCGTCGGATCGCCCTTGGCGTCGAATTTGAAGACGCCGCGCGCGCCGTTGATTTCGACGGTCTTGAGCGCGTCGCGCACCTTCGCCTTATCGGTCGAACCGGCCTTGGTGATGGCGGCGGCGGCGAGCTTCACCGCGTCGTAAGCCTGCGCATGCGTGTAATCGGCGAGACGGTTGTAGTTGTCCTTGACACTCTTGACGAGCGCCATGCCGATCGCGGTCTTGGCTGTCGGAATCGCGAAGTCGGTCGGATAGACCACGCCTTCCGCCGCGTCGCCGGCGAGTTCAAGATACTTCGGCGTGCCGTCGCCGGCGAGCAGCGGGATATTGAGACCCATCTGCTTCTTCTGCTTCGAGATCAGGGCCTGCTCGGCATACCGCGACCATTCGATCAGCACTTCCGCACCGGACGAACGAATGCGGGTGAGCTGGCCGGTGAAATCGAGGTCGCCGCGCGCATACTTTTCGTCAGCGACAAGCGTCATGCCGAGCGTCTTGGCCTTGGCATTGAATTTCTCGAAACCGCCTTTACCGAAGTCGTCGTTGACGTAGATGAAGGCGTACTTCTTCTTGTTCGGATACTTCTTGGCGACGAAGGCGGCAAGACTCTCGGCGAAAGCGGTATCCGGAATAGTCGAACGGAACACCCAGGGATTGCCCTGCGTGGTAATGCGCTGCGCCGTCGACGTGATGACGATCTGCGGTGTCTCGGTCTGCGCGGCGATCTGCGAAGCGGCAAGGCTCGCCCCGCTCGAAATGCTGCCAAGCAGAACGGTGACCTCGTCCTGGTTGGCGAGACGCAAGGCGACGGCCGCCGCCTGCTCCGGCTTGCCCGCATCGTCGGCATAGACAATTTCGAACTTCTTGCCGAGCACTCCCCCGGCGGCATTCACTTCCTTGACCGCGATCTCGACGCCTTCCTTCTGGCTCTGGCCGTAAGCGGCGGCGTCACCCGTGAACGGACCAAATACACCGAGCTTGATTTGGGCGGACGCGGGCGTGACCGCAAAAGCCGCCGACAGGCCTAGAGCAATTGCCAGATTCCGTAACTTCATCGTCTTGACTCCCCTCGTTGACAATTCGTGTACGTCGTTAGAAACCACTTCATGAGGCAACCGCGGGTATGCGCCCCATGTCGGCAGACGCGCGCCCGCCAAGATAACTTTCAACGACCCGCGGGTCCCGCCGCAGCGCCGATGCGTCGTTACTGAAGACGATGCGCCCGTTCTCGATGACATAACCTCGATCAGCGATGGCGAGCGCCACGCGCGCATTCTGTTCGACCAGAAGAATGGTCATGCCCCGCTTGCGCAACGACAGGATGGTGCGCGCGACATCCTCAACGATTATCGGCGCCAGGCCGAGCGAGGGTTCGTCGAGCAACAAGAGCTTCGGCCGGCTCATCATGGCGCGGCCGATGGCCAGCATCTGTTGCTCACCGCCGGACAGGCTTTCCGCCAGTTGTCGACGGCGCTCTTTCAGCCGCGGGAAGGTGTCGTAGATCCCCTCGATATCGGAACGGATTTGCGCCTTTGAAGCGATCAGATGCGCACCGACAATCAGGTTGTCCTCGACGGCGAGCTTTGGGAACACACGGCGGCCTTCGGGGACGTGAGCAATGCCCATCGAGACAACCCGATCGACAGGAGCGCCGCTCGTCGTCGTGCCCTCGAAGGAAATCGAGCCCCGCTTGATGGTGGTCATGCCAGAAATCGTGCGCAGCAATGTCGATTTGCCGGCACCATTGCCGCCGATCAAGGTGACGATTTCGCCACGCTTGACCGAGAACGATACGCCCCTCAATGCGACGATCTCGCCATAAGCGACCGTGAGATCTTCGACCTCAAGCATAGGCGGCCAGCCTTTCCTCAAGGCCAGGCCGGCCAAGATAGGCTTCAACAACCTGCTCGTTGTTCTGGACCTCGCTCGGCGAGCCCTCAGCCAGGAGCTTTCCGTAGTTGAGTACGCTGATTTGCGAGCAGGTGGACATGATGACGTCCATGTGGTGCTCGACGAGAATGATGGTTACGCCGGACTCGCTGATGCGCTTGATGAGTTGGGTCAGCGCGACCGCTTCCGTCGGATTCAAACCGGCGGCAGGCTCATCGAGCAGCAGGAGTTGCGGCGTCGATGCCATCGCACGCGCGATTTCCAGAAGCCGCTTCTGTCCATAAGAAAGCGATCCCGCCTCGACCTCCGCCAAGGCGAGCAGTCCCACGGTTTGCAGCGCCGCCAGGGCTTCGTCACGCAGACGCCGCTCCTCGGCGGCGGCCGACGGAAGGCATAGCATTGCACCCCAGATGCCCGCCCTGCCGCGCAAGTGCGAGCCAACCATCACGTTTCGCAGCACGCTCATGCTGTCGAACAGCTTGATGTTCTGAAAGGTACGGCCAATGCCCATCGCCGCACGCCGATGCGTCGGCGACGCGGAGACCTCGAGACCATCGAACACAATCGAGCCTTCACTGGGCTGCATTGTGCCGCCGATGAGACTGAGCAAGGTCGTCTTGCCGGCGCCGTTCGGGCCGATTACGCCGCGTACCTGACCGTGCGCGACCGTCATCGAAATATTGTCGGTGGCGACGAGGCCGCCAAAGCGCTTGGCCAGGCCGCTGATCTGAAGAAGCGCGCTCATTCGGCCAGCTCCCGTCGTTCGAGCCGACCCGGGTCGAAACTGGCGCGCCGGCTGACCGCCCGCGCCGCGGAGACGCAAAGCCCCGCAATGCCGTTCTGACCCAGCCCCATCAGAACAATCAGTAGCAGAGCAAAAATCAGCATGCGGTATTCCGCAGCGAACCGCAGCGCTTCCGGCAGAAGCATCACCACGAAGGCGCCGATCACCGCGCCTCCAATGCTGCCGATCCCCCCGACCGAAACCATGAGCAAGATCTCAATCGACCGCCACAACGAGAAGTCGTTGGGATTGAGATACTGCGTATGGTGAGCGTAAAGCGCGCCGGCAATACCGGTGATGACCGCCGACACCACGAAGGCCTGGGCTTTATAGAGCGTTACGTTTATGCCACTCGCCTGCGCGGCATCTTCATTGAGCATGATGGCGCTCAAAGCGCGGCCGAAACGCCCGATGACCAGGCGATAGGCCACAAAACACGCCGCCCCAAGGATCGAGAGATAGAGATAGTAGGCCGCCGCGGGGCTGCGCAGCAGCCACGGTCCGATGCTCGGGCGGGGAATACCCATCAGGCCGAGCGAACCGTGGGTCAACCATTCCTCGTTCAGAATGACCAGATGCACGATAATGGTGAAGCCGAGCGTCGCGACACCGAGATAGGTGCCTTTCAGCCGGAGGATCGGCACCAGGATCAGGCTGGAGAGGCCGCTCAACAATCCGGCCGCGACGATCGTCAGCTCAAAAGGCAACTTCAATCCGGTTGCGAGCAGACCCGAGGTGTAAGCGCCGACACCCAGAAACGCCGCCTGCCCCAGCGACAGCAGCCCGGTAAAGCCAAGCAGCAATTGCAACGCCACCGCCGCAATCGAAAAGATCATCGCCGAACTGACGATATGGAGATGATACTTGCCCAGGAACAACGGCAGCGTCAGCAGCGCCAGCAGGCCGGCGAGCAAGGCGGCGATCGCGAAGGGCGAAACTCTGGCGACGGGTTCGCTCATGTCATCGCCCCCGCCGCATCGCGCCTGCGAAGCCTTGCGGCAGCACCAGCAGAATGACGATGAGCAAAACCATGCCGACGGCGTCTTTATAGGCCGTCGAAATGCTGGTCGCGGTGAAGGTCTCGATCAGGCCGAAAACAATGCCGCCAAGCATGGCGCCGCCGATACTCCCAAGCCCGCCGAGAGTGGCCGCGACGAACGCCTTGATACCCGGCAGAAACCCCATGTTGAACGAGGCATAGAACATCGAGCCGAGCAGCACGCCGGCGGCGCCGCCGAGTATCCCGGCAATGCCGTAGGTCGAGGCCACCGCCCGCGTCAGGTTGATGCCCATAAGCTGAGCCGCCTCAGGATCCTGCGCCACCGCCTGCACGGACAGGCCGGCCCGCGTGAAGCGCAGGAACAGCTGAAGCGCCAGCATCATGCCGAGCGCCAGAACGACGATCCAAACCAACTGAGGCGCGACCCTCACCGGCCCAAGCTGGAGGCCTTCGAGCGCAAACAGGCGTGGATAAGCAATCGGCTCCGAACCCCAAACCAACTGCGCACCGTTCTGCAGCAGAATCGACATGGCGATGGTCGAGATCACGATATTGACCATGGGAACGCGCCTGACCCGCAAGGTGCGGTAGATCAAGAGCTCGATGATCACGGCCATCACGCCGGCAAAAAGCGCGCCGGCCACGAACAGCGCCGGAAACGGCAGCGGCACCAGCCGGTAGGTCGCGAGCCCGAACATGGCTCCCAGCATGACGACCTCGCCTTGCGCGAAATTGAGCACGCCGGTCGCGCGGATGATGATCGAGAGACCGAGAGCGATCAGGCTGTAAATGCAGCCGATGGCCAGACCGCCGACCAGCAACTCCACCATCTCGGCTATCGTCATCGCGAGCGCTCCCGTCCCACCAGACGTTGCAGTCGTGCCGTCACGGCATCCGTTCGCCTCTCGGCGTCCGGCCCGGCCGCAATCACGTTAAAGGATTTCTATTCTCATTCAAGTCGCGCGAGTTTTATTTTCGCTAAAATTGTTTTCAGCAGTGCGAAATTGCGCGGCACCCTGCCTCAAGAACGGGCTTCCGGCCGAGCGCAGCGCAGCAACTCGGCGCCCGAAGCCGCGCTGAAAGTCTGCACGTATTTGTTGAATTGTGCTCAAATAAGCTCGCCGGACGATGACGCGCTGGCGCGCGGCCGCCGCACGATGCTAGACATGAGCGTGCCGTTCGGGCTTTCGCCGCCCACAGAAACAAGGACCAAACACTTGAAGAAGCGCAAAAAAGACTCCACGGCGCACCGCAAAAATGGAGCGGAAGGCGGCATGGGGGATGTCATCGCTTCGATCGGCAAGACGGTGAACAGCCTGCGTACAGCCAAAGGCCTCACGCTTCAATCCTTGAGCAAGCGCGCCAATCTCAGCGTTTCCATGCTCAGCCTTATCGAACGCGGGAAAGCGAGCCCCTCGATCGGAAGCCTTGTGGTCCTTGCGTCCGCCCTTGGCGTGGAAATGACCGACCTGATCGGCAACGGCTCGTCGAAGAACGATCGGCTGGTCTCGCGCGCCAAGGAGCAAAAGGTTGTGCAGACAAATGACGGCGTCATGCGCCGCATCGTCAAAACCGACGCCGCGCACGGCATCGAAATCGCCATCAACGAGTACGATGTGGCCACCGCCAACAGCCCAAAGCCGGTGAAGCATCAAGGCTTTGAGTACGGCATCGTGCTTCAGGGCGAACTGCAGATCACCGTCGATGGCGTCAAGAACACCCTCATGGCCGGCGATCTGATCTCCTATCCATCGACGCAGCCCCACCGCATCGTCAACAGCGGCAGCAAACGCGCGCGCGCGCTCTGGATCAATCTCAAGCGCGAGTGAGAAAACGCCGCTACGGCGTCGACGACCTTCCAGGTTTACCCCCACTCAACATTTCCTGTGGCCGCCGCCGCGCCCCGCCGGCCATCGGGAAGTTTGGCCTTGCCAATGTCCGCGAGTTTGATACGTTTCAAATTCGTTTGATATGAACAAAACAGGCAGGGCATGTCGCAGGCTGAACCGCTCGACAGGGTACGCGTGATCGATAGCCAGGGCGCGCTGCCCGAGGTCGACATTGTCGATGGCGCCGGCTGGGCCAAAGCCGTCATCTGGCCAGGCAATGGCGCGCGCTACCGGACCTTTCAGATCATCAATCTCGGCGCGGGCTCTTCCACCCGCAGCCTCGATCACAAGACCGACAGCGTTTACTACGTGATGCGGGGCGCCGGAACCGTCGAGGACGTCAACGCCAGGACCGACACGGAGATCGTCGAAGGGTCGATGATCCATATCGACGCCGGCGACCGGTACCGTATCAAGGCGCATGCGACGGGCCTTGAGCTGCTGGGCGGCCCCTGCCCGGCCGACGAGCGCTGGTACAGCGCCGCGCAATCCAACTGACAGGTCGGTCATGAGCATTCGCGTTTTCCACCGGGATCATCCCAGCCTTTATATTCCCCTCATCTCCAAGGACGCCCGCTTCGTCGTGTGGCCCGGAACCGGCGCCTGGAACGCCAACATGAATTATGTTCGCCTCGAGCCGGGCGAAGCCAACGTTCCGCATATCCACGCCGAATCCGAGGACACGATTTTCATCCTGGAAGGCGAAGGCACGATCTACGACCACACCAATGGCATCGCGCTGCCCTTTCACGCCGGCTGTGCCGTGCACGTGCCTGTTGGCGTCAAGCACGCGGTCGCGGCCGACAAGGGCGTGCGCGTCGTGAGCGTCGGCGGCCCCGCCCCGGCGGACGTTCGTTTGCTCAAGGCCGTCGGAGCGCTGGAACCGGGCGCAGCGGCGCCCGTCCCAGCCTGATTTACCAAAGCCACTCCCGTTTCAGGATCAGTGCCATGAAAATCGTCGATCTCTCGCATGTGATGAATGTGCACACGCCCGGCTGGGTCGGCTATGCCGGCAACAAGATGTACTACGCGCAGAATTTGCAGACCGTGCGCATCGTGGCGCAGCGCATCGATACCGCGCTTCATGTCGGCACGCATTTCGACGGAGCCATGCACGCGACGGATAACCCGACCGGCGATATGGCGCATCTGCCGCTCGATTATCTGATGAACCGCGGCGTCGTCGTCGACATCTCCAGGCACATGCACGACTGGGCGGTGATCACGCCCGAAATCATCGAGTCGGCCGGCGCCGACATTCGCGAAGGCGACATCCTGATCCTGCACACCGGTTGGCACAAACATTACGAAGGCCAGAAGCAGCAGGATCTGGTGAAGTACTTCTGCTACCACCCGGGCCCCAGCCTTGAGACCATGGACTGGATGCTCAAGAAGAAGATCAAGTGGTGGGGCATGGACACCGGTTCATGCGACCATGCCATGAACACCTCCATCCGCTTCATGCGCCCAGATCTGGCGGAGGAGTTCACCAAGAAGCACGGCAAGACGCCGGGAGAGTTTTTCGGCACCTTTACCTATACGCACAAGCGCTCCGGCCGCGTCGTCTCAGACAACGTGTTCCCGTTCCACAACATGGCGTTCAACGAAGGCTTGCTGCATGCCGAGAATATCGGCGGCGATATCGAGCTGATGCTTAACAAGCGCTGCGTCATCGGCGCGTTTCCGTGGCGCTACGAAGGCCTCGAGGGTTGCCCGTGCCGCATCGTCTGCTTTGTCGACGATGGCGACGAGATGACGGTGGAAGCGCTGGGCGATGCCGCGATGGGCATTCTGCAGCCGCGGTAAGGCGCGGCAAGACAAGGGAGGTGCTGATCATGTCCTCACCTCCCTATCTGTCTCCCGGCCGCATCGGCAGTCTTCATCTGCGCAATCGACTGATCCGCGCGGCGACGTCGGAGACGATGTGTACCGTCGAAGGCGATGTTACCGACGACCTCATCACGCTCTATGAAAATCTGGCCAAAGGCGGCGCCGGTCTTCTGATCACCGGACACGCCTATGTCGAGCCGCGCGGGCAGTGCTCGGACCGGCAAATCGGCATCTACAGCGACCGTCAGGTGGACGGCCTCAAACGGCTGACCGACGCCGTGCACCGCCAAGGCGGCAGGATTTTTGCCGAATTGTCGCATGCCGGCAGCCAGTGCGGCATGGCACATATCGAGCCGGTGGCACCCTCGGCGGCGCGCAACGACATCTTCGGCACCGCGGCCCGCGCGTTGACAGCACAAGAGATCGACGACCTCATCGTCGCCTTTTCCGAAGCTGCCCGGCGCGCGATCAAAGCCGGCTTCGACGGCATTCACATTCATGGTGGCAACGGTTACCTTATCTCCCAATTCTCCTCGCCTTACACAAACCGTCGCACCGACGAATGGGGCGGCGATGCCGCCCGCCGCAACCGTTTCATCGTGGAGGTTTATAGCGCTATCCGCCTGGCGGTCGGCCCGAGTATTCCGATCAGCGCCCGCTACGGTATCGCCGATGCGATCGCCGGTGGCCTCGAAATGAAGGAAGGCATCGACCGTGCCGTTCTGCTGCGCCAAGCCGGCATCGACGCAATCGAAGTCAGTTACGGCATCATGGACAGCTATCTTTCCAACATCAGGCCCTATGTCGGGCTGACGCTTGGACGCGCGCTATCCGACTGGGTGCTGCCGTGGCTTTGGCGCAAGCCTTCGACCGAGGCCTACTACCGCCCCTTTGCCGCGGCGCTACGACGCGCAAGCGACGTGCCGATCATTCTTGTCGGCGGGGTTCGCAGCACGAATGCCATGGCCGCCGCTCTCGATTCCGGCGATGCCGATTTCCTGTCGTTTGCACGCCCGTTCGTGCGGGAGCCGGACTTTCCAAATCAGTTGATGGCCGGGCGAACGGGTGCCGTCGACTGCGTTTCGTGCAACATCTGCCTTGAGCACGATGGCTACGACGCACTCAAGTGCTGGCGAAAGGGCGCAGGATCGCTCGCGGCACACGCGCTCTGGAGAATTCGACGGGCAGCGCGGTGATTACACGCAGATAGAGTCCGCTATCGCGGCCTGAACGCGCGCGGCCACTTCCTAAACCATGCTCGACCGATCAGGCTCTTGAATTTAGAAGCGAAATCAAAGCGCCAAAGACGGAATTATCCACGTCCCGCTGTTGATGACGCCGGCGCCGTACATGACCTATCGCGGTAGCGGCGGTCCATCGCGCTGCGCCTTTTGCGTCAGCCATCGACTTCCCAACCCCATTCTCCGACGACAGGCGCCACCCCGTAGCGCGGACCAGCAGGACGCGCTAATTAAAGAGCAGCAGCGTTGCCCGGCCCGTCCGAAAGCTATACGACCGACCACACTTCCAAGGGAAAGCCAATGAGCGAGACCAAGAAGAGATTTCGGATCTGGGCGCAGGGGGCGACGCATCAGACGGCTCACGGTAACTACCTCAACGAACTGCTGCCGCATATGCAGTCCTGCCTCGACCCGGATTTCGAGCTGACCTTTCACACCATCGAGCCGCCGGTCACGACGGTGCACGCCCTGACGGAATTTCGCTTCTCGCGAGAAGTCATCCGCGGCGCCATCGAGGCCGAAAGGACCGGCTGTGACATCTTCTTCATGAACCACTTTCAGGATGTCGGCCTCTATGAGGCGCGTTCCGCGGTCTCGATCCCCGTGCTTGGCCTCGGCGAAACCACCTTGCTGCACAGTTGCATGCTCGGCCGGAAGCTGGGGCTGCTGGCGATCAATCCAGCCTTCATCCCGGCGCATGCCGATCAGGTGACCCGGTATGGACTGCAAAATCGCGTGGTGGGTATTCGCGCGATCAACGCCAACATCAGCGACTATATGGAAGCCTTCAAATCGTCCGCCAAGAAGGAAGCCCTCGCCGAGGTGTTCAACCGCGAAGCGCGGCGTCTGATGGACGACGGCGCCGACGTCATCGTTCCCACCGGCGGCATCCCGATGATGCTGTTCGCCAATGACAACGGCGCCAATATCGATGGCGCTCCGATCGTCAACGGCGTGACCATTCTGGTGAAGGCCGCCGAGATGGCACTGAAGCTGAAAATGCGTGGCGGCATCGGCTGCAGCCGCGTCATCCATTCCGGCTATGCCCTGCCGTCACCGCAGGCACTGCAGGAATTTCTTGCGCACGGCTGATGCTCTTACGCATCGAGCGTGAATATCTTGCCCGGATTCATGATATTGCGCGGGTCGATGCTGCGCTTGATCTGACGCATGAAGTCGAGCGCCGGGCCGAACTCATCGACCAGATAGGCGATCTTGCCCTGCCCCACGCCATGCTCACCGGTGCAGGTGCCATCCATTGCGATCGCACGCCTTGCCAGCCGCGCGGTAAAGCCCTTGACGCGAGCCAGTTCGTCTTCGTCGTCGCGGTCGAAAAGGACGGCGACATGGAAGTTGCCGTCGCCGACATGGCCGACGATCGGCCCGAACAGGCCGCTTTCGGTGAGATCCTTCTTGGTTTCCGCGACGCAATCGGCCAACCGGGAAATCGGCACGCAGACGTCGGTCGGCGCCACCTGAGCCCCCGGCCGCAAGGTCAGGCATGAAAACGCCGCATCGTGGCGCGCCTGCCAGAGCTTGCTGCGCTCCTCCGGCCGTATCGACCAATGGAATTCGCCGCCGCCATGTTCGCCGGTGATCGCCTTGAACAATTTGACCTGCTCATCGACGGACGACGACGTGCCGTGGAATTCGACGAACAAAGTCGGCGTCTCGGCCAGCGATAGCTTGGAGTAAGTGTTGCAGGCGCGAATCTGCAGTTCGTCGAGCAACTCGATGCGCGCAATCGGCAGCCCCATCTGCATGGCCGCAATCGCCGTCTTGCAGGCGCCATCGAGATTTTCGAAGGGGCAAACGGCGGCGGCTACCGTCTCGGGGATGCCGTGCAGGCGCAACGTCACTTCGGTGATGATGCCGAGCGTGCCTTCCGAGCCCACCAGCAGCCGCGTCAGATCGTAGCCCGCGGCGGACTTTCTGGCGCGATGCGCGGTGTGAATGACCCGGCCGTCCGGCATCACCACTTCGAGCGCGATGACGTTTTCACGCATCGTGCCGTAACGGACGGCGTTGGTGCCGGACGCCCGGGTCGCCGCCATGCCGCCGAGGCTCGCGTCGGCACCCGGGTCGATCGGGAAAAACAGTCCCTTGTCGCGCAGGTGGTCGTTGAGCTGTTTGCGCGTGACGCCCGCCTGCACAGTGCAGGTCAGGTCGTCGTCATTGACGGCCACGATCGCATTCATGCGTGACAAGTCGATGCACAGACCGCCGAACGGCGCGTTGACCTGCCCTTCCAGCGACGTGCCGGTGCCGAAGGCGATGATCGGGGCCCCATGCTGCGCGCAGAGGCGGACGGCCTCCTGAACTTCGGGCGTGCTTTCGGCAAAGAAAACGGCATCCGACATTTGCGGCCGGTGCCACGTCATGGTGTTGGCGTGATGCTGCCGTACTGCTTCGGCGCGCGAGACGCGCTCCGGCCAACGTTGCGTCAGCGTCTCGATCACCGCCGAGATGTCAGTTTGCGGCTCGCCGCTCGCCAGGGGGTTGGACAAGGCGCACTCCTTCATCGCTCCCATCCCCCGTGAAGGGACCGGAGCAAGCGAATATTTGAAGCATGAAGTATTCCATTCCGCCGGCAAAGAATCCATAGTTTGCGGTGCCGCCGGCAAGGACATGGTCATCCGGCGGTGATTGGACCACCGGCAGGAAATGGAAATGTCACACGACTATGCCTACGAAGTGGCGCTGCGCGGCGATCAAGCCCAGGCGGGCCCGCTGGCGGCATGGTTTGCGGACGGGCCGCTGCAGGCGCTGACGCGCCTGCAGCGACTGGTGAGCCTCGACCGGTACCTGCCGATCGGTGGCGCCTCGCGCGACCCGTACAATCACGACGGCGTCGGCCCTCTCATGTTGCTGATGCTCGTCTTCCCGAGTGCGGCGGCCTTGAGCGGCGCCCGTCCTGAGATCGAAGCGGCGTTTGCCACGTTGCCGGCCGACGTCGCCGCAACCGGTGCGAGTTTCAAGCGCCTGCTCTATCCGGCCACCGAAGGCGGCGCGCCGGCGGCACTCGAGGCGCCCTTCTCCTATGTCGTGCGCTACCACCGGCCAGCCGACGACGAAGCGCTGTTCGTAGGTAACTACCTCGCCACGCATCCGCACACCCAGGCGAAGCTTCCGGCGATCCGCAGCATCCTCTGTTACGTGCCGGTTGAGACCAGCGCCACCAGCGGACGTCTGACCGATCCCCATTACATGGTCGGCAACGAAGTCGTGTTCGACGATGCGGATGCATTCGGCGCTGCCATGGCCTCGCCGGCGCGCGAGGAACTGCGATCGCACTATCGCGAGTTTCCGCGCTTCACGGGCGCCAACACCCATTATCCGATGCAGCGCGCGCGGCTTTTTGGCGTCGCCTAGCCTCACTCCACCATGGCCGCATCAACCGGGCCGCCGATGCTGCATTGCCGCGCAGAACCACGTCTTCGCAGGCAGCCGCTGCCGCAAATATCTCCATCGGCCTGGCGCAAACGCTATTGCGCCCCCGGGACACACATTTTAAGCTTCAAGTAATTAGGTGCCTTTCCAGGCTAGCCGAGTGGCTTCAATGCTCCGTTCTGTTGCGGCGAGAAAGCCTGCAGTGTGGTGCTCCCCGTTTCAGGGTGAATGCCCGCTCGGCCGTCGCGTCGCGAAACGCGCGGCCTCCCGGCACGCTGGCGCGCTGATCCAACAAATCGACATGATCCGTCGCGCGACCACGCGCGCCGCATCGTCCGTGAACCGGAGGGGATGACTTATGACAACGGCAATCGAACGGCGGGCCCTGCTGCAGCTGCTCGGACTTGGCATCGGCGGTGCGACGCTCGGCCTGTCATGGCCCGCCGCCGCACAGCAGACCGATGCCGTAACCATCGGATGGCCGAGCGACGTACCCTCCTGGGATCCCAACCAGCGCTTCACGCCCGAGGCGCAGCATCTCTACAAACTGGTCTTCGATCAGCCGCTCGACCAGGATCCCAAACTCGCGCTGGTTCCCGCGCTGATCAAGACCTGGGACATGGCGGCGGATGGCAAGTCGCTCAAGATCGAATTGCGCGATGACATCGTCTTCCACGACGGCACCAGGATGACGACGGAAGACTTCCGCTACACCTTCTTCGAGCGCATCAAGGCCGGCCACGCCGTCGACACCAAGAACTCCTGGCGCAGCGTTTCCGACATCGAAATCTCCTCGCCGACCCAATGCGTCATGAAATTCGCGTCGCCCGCGGTCACCGCGCCGCAATGGCTGGCCTTCATGGGCAGTTTCGTCGTGCCGAAAAAATATATGGAATCCATCGGCGTCGAGAAATTCCGCGAGAAACCGATCGGCACCGGGCCCTACAAGCTCGTCGATTACCAGCTCAATACCCGCATCGTGCTGGAGCGCAACGAGCAGTACTGGGGCCCGAAGCCGATGGTCAAGCGCGTCACCATCGAGATCATCAAGGATCCGTCGGCGCGCGTCGCCGCCCTGCAATCCGGGCAGATCGACCTCACCATCAACGTCCCCGTGCGCGAAGTGGCGCGTCTCGAACGCGAGCCGAGCCTCGCTGGCGAGATCAATCCGATCACCCGCGTGATGCTGCTGCAATGCCGCAACGACCAGGGCTTCACCGACCAGAACATCCGACTCGCCGCGCATCACGCCATCGACAAGGCGGCGCTGTCCAAGGCGTTCTTCAACAACGCCGCGGTGCCGCTGTCGGTGCCGGTGACGCCGGGAACGCCCGGCTTCCCGGCCGATTACAAGTTCGCCTACGATCCCGACAAGGCCAAGGCGCTGCTCGCCAAATCCGGCTTCGACATGGGCAAGCCGGCCAAAATCACCTTCGGCTCCACCAATGGCCAGTTCCCGAGCGATTACGATATCGCCCGCGCCATCCAGCAGATGTGGAAAAAGGTCGGCATCGATGCCGAACTGGAAACCATCGAGTACGCCAAATACTTCGAACTCAATCGCGGCGGCAAGCTGCCGGACGCCATGCTCTATAGCTGGGACAATGCCACCGGCGATCCGGAAATTTTCGCCGGCTATCTGCTCAACACCAAGATGCCGTTCTCGGCCTTCAAGGATCCGGCGGTGGGCGACAAGATCGCGCCGCTGTTCGGCGTCACCGACTATCAGGCCCGCATCCAGGGTTATAAGGACGTGGTGAAGTTCGCGGTCGACTATGGCGCGACGATCCCGCTGCTGCAGAGCGTGCAGACCGTGGTCCGCAGGAAGAAGCTGAACTACGAGAAATTCGGCAATGGCTGGGTGCTCGCCAACACCATGTCCTGGTCCTGATCGCCGCCTCCTCGACAATCCGGATCGCGCCTGGTTTCGCCGGTTCAGGAACACGGATCACGACTGAACCGGCGCCACCGGCGCCGGCCGCCACCTGCCGCACCCGGAGCAATGCATGCTTGCCACTGTCCTGACGCTCATTGGCAGGCGCGCGCTGCTGTCGTTCCTCATCCTGTTCATCGTCTCGGTGCTACTGTTCATCGTGCTGCGGGCGCTGCCTGTCGATCCCGCAGCTATGTCCTTGCCGCCGAATGCCACGGTCGCGGAGATCGAGGCCAAGCGCCACGAGATGGGGCTCGACCTGTCCCTGCCGCGGCAATACCTGATCTGGCTGTCGCATGCGGTCAGCGGCGATCTCGGCTCCTCGATCCAGTTCCGCCGCGGCGTGCTGGGCCTCGTGGCCAGCACCCTGCCGGCGACGATCGAACTTGCCGTGCTGGCCATGCTCGTTGCGTCGGTGCTCGGCCTGGCCGGCGGTCTCGCCCTGTTTCACGTGCGCGGCACCGCCAAGGAGCCGGCGCTCGACCTCGGCACCGTCGTCCTGCTGTCGCTGCCGGAATTTCTGTGGGCGCTGTTTTTCATTCTTGTCGTCGGCGTCGCACTGCGCTGGCTGCCTTTCACCGGGCGCATCGATCCCGATATGCGGCTGCCGGTAACCACCGGCTTCCTGCTGATCGATTCATGGATCGCCGGGCGGCCGGATATTTTCCGCAGCGCCATCGAGCATCTGATCCTGCCATCGCTGGCGCTCGGCATCGCGTTCTCGCCGGCGATCATGCGCGTGCTGCGCTCAAGCCTCCTCGATGTCTATCAGGAAGACTATATCCATCTCGCGCGGCTGCGCGGCCTCGGCGAAAAGCATATCCTCATCCGCCATGCGCTGAAGAACGCGATCCTGCCGACCTTGAGCCTGATGGGTGTGCAGTTCGGCTTCCTGTTCGGCGGCACGCTGCTGGTCGAGCTGATATTCTCCTATCCCGGGCTCGGCAATCTGATGGTCGATGCGGTCCGCAACGCCGACCTTCCGATCATCCAGGCCGTCGGCCTCACTTATTGCATCGTCGTGCTGTCCATCAACACCATCGTTGACAGCCTGTACGTCATTCTCAATCCGAAGCTGAGGCTGCAGTGATGGCCGCGCGCGCATTCGCATCCTTGCCACCTTGGCTGCGGTCGGGCCGCGTCCTCATCGGCCTGACCATCGTCGCCGCGCTGGCCATCTGCGCGCTGCTGGCGCCGCAGATCGCGCCGCATGATCCGAACGAGCAGAACCTCCTAGCGACTTTCCTGCCGCCGGCCTGGATGCACGACGGCGATCCGGCCTACCTGCTCGGCACCGACAGTCTCGGCCGGGATGTGTTGTCGCGGCTGATTTACGGCGCCCGCGTCGCCATGATGGTCGCCGTGTTCGCCTCCTTCGGCGCCATGATCGTCGGCGCGACATTGGCTTATATCGCTGGCTATTTCGGCGGTCGGGTCGATGCGTTGATCGGGCGCGCCGTCGACGTCTGGATGTCTTTCCCGCCGGTCATCCTGTCGCTGATCCTGATGGTCGGCCTCGGTATCGGCCTGCGCAACGTCATCCTCGCCATTATCCTTGTTGACTGGACGCGGTTCTGCCGCGTCATGCGCAGCGAGGTCCTGGTAATCGCACGCAAGGATTATGTCGCGGCCGCACGTCTGCTGGGGTTCTCGCATGCCCGCACCATCACCAGCGAGATAGTGCCGGCAACGGTGCCGCTGCTGATCACGCTGCTCAGCCTCGAAATGGGCGTTGCGGTCATCGTCGAGGCGCTGCTGTCCTTCGTCGGCATGAGCGTCGGCCCACAAACGCCGGCCTGGGGCCAAATGATCGCCGATGCGCGACAATACATCTACGATTCGCCGTGGGGCCTGATTCTGCCGATCCTGGCGATTTTCCTCGCCGTGTTCGGCTTCAACATTCTCGGCGACGGTCTGCGGCGCACGCTCGACGTCCGCGTCACCGCGCAGCGGACCTGACGCCATGGATACGTTGGTCGCACGAAAGCTCAGCGTCAGCGCCGCTCTTGCCGAGCGCCCTGTCAATGTCATCGACAATCTCGATTTCTCGCTGGCGCCGGGACGCATCCTCGGCATCGTCGGCGAATCCGGGGCCGGCAAGTCGATGATCGGCCGCACCATCGCCCAGCTTCTGCCGTCGCTGTTTTCGGTGTCGCAGGGCGAGCTGATGTTCGATGGCCAGGACCTGGTGACCATGGCCCCGGAGAACCGCCGCGAACTGCTCGGACGCGACATCGCCTTCGTGCCGCAGGAGCCGATGTCCGGGTTGAACCCGGTGCTGACCATCGGCCGGCAGATTGACGAACACCTCGCGCGCCTGAAGGTCGGCAGTCGTCGGGCCCGCTTCGATCGGGCAATCGAAATGCTCGAGGCGGTGCATCTGCCCCGCGCGCGGGAGTTGCTCTCCAAGTATCCGCATCAATTGTCCGGCGGCATGTGCCAACGCGTCCTGATCGCCATGGCCTTTGCCAGCCGGCCCAAGCTCCTCGTCGCCGACGAACCAACCACCGCGCTCGACGTCACCATCCAGGCGCGCATCGTCCAGTTGATCGCCGAGATGCAGCGCCAGGACGGCACCAGCGTCGTCTTCATCACGCATGATCTACGGCTCGCCGCTCAGATCTGCGACGAGATCCTGGTTCTTTACGCCGGCCGCGTGGCCGAGTATGGCCCGGCGCGCGAGATCCTCGCTCGGCCGAGCCACCCCTACACACGCTGCCTACAGCTCGCGAACCCCGTCATGGGTGGCGTCCGCCGCGGCCTCTTCACCTTGCCGGAGCGGATGCCGGGCCTTGCCGCGCTGAGCGGACTGACCGGCTGCGCATTCGCCTCACGCTGCCCGGTCGTTCAGGACGATTGCCGGACGGTGACGCCGCTGCCGGTAGAGATCGGCCCGGCACATCGCGCCGCCTGCCTGCACAGCTCACTGACGGCAACCATCGCCGCGCCCGAACTGCCGGTCGAAGCCGCGCCGTCCGCCCGGGCGCCGCTGCTGACGGTGAGCAATCTCGGCAAGACCTTCCGCATCGGTCGCGGCTTCTTCCGTCACGAGAGCGTCGAAGCGGTCAAGAATGTGAGCTTTGAGCTGGCCGACAATGAATTCGTCGGCATCGTCGGGGAAAGCGGCAGCGGCAAGTCCACCGTGGCCCGCATGCTGTGCGGTCTTGAAACCACGACATCCGGCACGGTGGTGGTGGACGGGCGCGACGTCAGTTCCGGCGACGCCGCGTCGCGCCGCCATCTGCTCGCCTATGCGCAGATGGTGTTTCAGGACCCGCAATCGGCGCTCAATCCACGCCGCCGCGTCGGCAGCATCGTCACGCAGTCGATGGAAGCGACCGGCACAGGCGGCCGCGCCATGCGGCTTGCCCGCGCGCAATCGCTGCTGTCGGAAATCGGCCTGCCGCCGGAAGCGGCGCTGCGTTTTCCGCCGCAACTCTCCGGCGGCCAGCGCCAGCGCGTCAATATCGCGCGCGCGCTCTGCGCCGAGCCACGCATCCTGGTCGCCGACGAAATCGTGTCGGGTCTCGATGTCTCGGTTCAGGCGCAGTTGCTCAATCTGCTGCTGCGGCTGCGGCGGGAGCGCGGCTTCGCCATGCTGTTCATTTCGCATGACCTGTCGGTCGTCCGCTATCTCTGCGACAAGGTACTCGTGATGTATCGCGGCGAGGTCGTCGAATGCGGGCCGACAGCCGAAGTCTTCGACAATCCGCGCCACGCTTACACGAAGGCTCTGCTCGCCGCCGTGCCGCCGGACGATCCATCCTCGGCGTGGAGCTCGCCCGCGGAAAGCTCGGACAGCGACGTCGCGGCCAGCAATTCACTGTGGACAGGCACTCCGGAATCCCAAACATGAGCGACATCGCCGCCATTCAATTCTCCGCCTATGGCGGCCCGGACGTCCTATCCGTCAATCGCATCGTGGCGCCGGCGGCCCGCGCCGGTGAAGTCGTGATCGATGTGCATGCCGCCAGCGTCAACCCCATCGACTGGAAGGTGCGCGCCGGTGTGTTGCGCAACATCGTTCCCGTGGCGTTTCCGATGACCACGGGCCGCGATGGCGCGGGCGTCATTGCCGCGGTCGGCGAAGGCGTCTCGACGGAACGCATCGGCCAGCGCGTTTGCTTCCTGGCCTCGCGCGGCGTCGGCACCTGGGCGGCGCGCATCGTACTGCCGGCGGCGCTCGCCGTACCGATCCCCGATGCGCTGTCGATGGCGGAGGCCGCGGCGCTGCCGCTCGGCGGCCTGAGTGCCTGGGCGGCACTGGCGTCTGCGGTTCCGGTGACCTCGGACATGAAAGTCCTCATCCATGCGGCTGCCGGCGGTGTCGGCTCGATGGCCGTCCAACTGGCCCGCTATCGCGGGGCTTACGTCGCCGCCACCTGCTCTGCCGCCAATGTCGGCTTCGTCAAATCGCTCGGCGCCAACTTGCCGATCGCCTACGATCAGGACGACTTCTCACAAGCCATTGCCGACGTGGACATCGTATTCGATACGCTGGGCGGCGACGTGCACCGCGCGAGCTACCGCGTACTGCGCAAGGGCGGCACCATGGTTTGTCTGGTCGCGGCCCCGTTCGAGAACGAAGCCGCGACCTACGGGGTCACGGTCAAGGTCGCGCAGGTAATGCCCGATCCGGAGGCGCTCGCGACACTTGTCGAACTGGCGGCTACCGGTGTCGTCAAGCCGACGGTGGGCAAGATCCTTGCCTTCAGCGAATTCGCCGACGCCCACCGGCTATCCGAGCGGGGCCATGGCCGTGGTAAGATTGTGCTGAGCCTGCGCTGACGGCCGGCCCTTCGCGTGGACATTACCTGTCACCGCAGGCATCTGGGCCGACAATAGCAATCCGCATTCCGCCCTCCTGCCAGCCGAGTCTCTGGAATGGGCGCCCGCTTGACTGTTATCATGAGTTTTTCTTATGTAACATCAGCGGGTTTTCGCCGTTATCGCACAGGCCGGAATGTCGTCAGCGTTGCGCATCATTCACGGGACTTTCGGCCGTGTCGCCTTGCTCGACATGGACCGCTCGCTCGTGCGCCACGCTCACCCTCACTGCCATGTTTTGATCAAGGCGGATGGGGCGGATACGCAATTCACGGTCGGCGATAATCTCGTGCAACTCACCAACTCCCAGGCGGTGCTCGTCAACACCTGGGAGCCGCACGCTTACGTCCATTACCCGGAGCGGCCGCGGACGATCATTCTTGCGCTCTATATCGAGCCGGATTGGCTCAAGGTCTTCCGGCCGAACTGGGCCGCAAGCGGCGCGCCGGGCTTCTTCGAGGCGCCGGCCGGGGAAGTGTCGCCGCGCATCCGGCGGCTGTCGATGGATCTCGCCGCGATGATGCTGGCGGACCCCGGGGCCGGAGCCGAGCAGGAGCAATTGCTGTCGGATCTGATGATTTCTGTGATCGAGCGTTTCACGCCCTGGCGAACGCTGTCGCGCAGCCTCGCCGATGTCGACCGCAACCGCGACCGGTTCGACTGGCGCATTCGCCGGGCCGTGACCCTGATGCGCGCCGATCCGGCGGTTGCGTGCGACATCGACACACTCGCCAGGGAGGCGGGGCTGTCGAGGGCCCATTTCTATCGGCTCTTCGAGCGCTCCACCCGCATGACGCCGCATGTTTATCTCAACCTGCTGCGTATGGAGTTGGCCGTCGGGTCCGTGGTGCACAGCAACAACAGCTTCGCGGTGGTGAGCGACAAGCTCGGCTTCAGCGCGCCGGGGCACTTCACCCGTTTCTTCCGCGACCATGCCGGGGTGACCCCGAGCGAGTTCCGCCAGGTCGCGCGCATGGGTTCGCCGGTCGGCGCCTGACTTTTCGCCAAATGAGATTCCTCGGTAAGCCATGAGACGGCTCGGCATCGTCACGCCCGCACGGCCGTGAAAGCTTGCCCCCCCTGCGCGCCATTTCAAGAGCGCGTCGAGGGATCGTCCGGGAATGTCGTCTGTCGCTAACAGCACCCAGTGGTGCGGCCAATCGGTCGAGCGCGTCGAGGATGCCGCGCTGCTGACGGGCCGCGGGCGCTTCATCGACGATCTCGGCGTCAAGCCCGGCACGCTGCACGCCGCCATCCTGCGCTCGCCGCACGCCCATGCCCGCCTCGCCGCCATCCGCACCGACGCCGCCCGCGCGCTGCCGGGCGTCGCCGCAGTGCTGACCGGCGCCGATATCCGGACGCTGTCGTCGAGCCTCGTCGTCGGCGTCAAGGCGCCGGTCGAATGCTGGCCGATCGCCACCGACCGCGTGCGCTATGTCGGCGAGCCGGTCGCCGTCGTCGTCGCCGCCAGCCGCTATGTCGCCGAGGACGCGCTCGATCTCATCGACATCGACTACGAGCCCCTGCCCGCCATCGTCGATCCGGTCGCCGCGCTCGATCCCGCCGCGCCGGTCCTGCATGACGGCCTCGGCGCCAACCTCGCCAGCGAGCGGGCGTTCCGCTACGGCGACCCCGAGCAGGCCTTCGCCGCGGCCGCGCACCGCATCGCCGTCACCATCCGCTATCCGCGCAATTCCTGCACGCCGATGGAGACCTACGGCCTCGTCGCCGAATACGACGCCGCCGAGGACGCCTATGACGTGCTCGCCAATTTCATGGGCCCGTTCAGCCTGCACGCCGTGATGGCGCGCGCGCTCAAGGTGCCGGGCAACCGCTTTCGCCTGCGCACGCCGCCGGATTCCGGCGGCAGCTTCGGCGTCAAGCAGGGCGTGTTTCCCTACATCGTCCTCATCGGCGTCGCCGCGCGCGTCACCGGACGCCCGGTGAAATGGATCGAGGACCGCCTCGAACATCTGGCCGCCTCGGTATCCGCCACCAACCGCGTCACCACGCTGGAAGCCGCGGTCGATGCCGACGGCCGCGTCCGCGCGCTGGCCTGGGACCAGCTCGAAGACGTCGGCGCCCATATCCGCGCGCCGGAGCCGGCCACGCTCTACCGCATGCACGGTAATCTGACCGGCGCCTACGACATCCACCATGTCTCGGTGCGCAACCGCGTCGTGCTGACCAACAAGATGCCGACCGGGCTCAATCGCGGCTTCGGCGGCCCACAGGTCTATTACGCGCTCGAGCGGCTGATGCAGCGCATCGCCGTCGAGCTCGAGCTCGATCCCGTCGACGTCATCCGCCGCAATCTCATCCCCTCGGGCCGCTTCCCCTATCGCACCGCGACCGGCGCCCTGCTCGACTCCGGCGATTACGTGAAGGCTTTCGACATCGCGCTGAAGGACGGGGCGTTCGCCTCGCTGCGCGAGCGCCAGGCCAAGGCCCGCGCCGAGGGCCGCCTCTATGGCATCGGCCTCACTGCCGCGGTCGAGCCCTCGGTGTCCAACATGGGCTACATCACCACGGCGCTGACGCCGCAGGAGCGTCGCAAGGCCGGCCCGAAGAACGGCGCGCAGGCGACTGCCACGGTCTCGCTCGATCCGCTCGGCGGCGTCACCGTCAATGTCGCTTCGGTACCGCAGGGCCAGGGCCATCGCACGGTGCTGGCGCAGATCGTCGCCGACGATCTCGGCCTCATGCCCGCCGATATCCGCGTCGTCACCGATTTCGACTCCGGCCGCGATGCCTGGTCGATTGCTTCGGGCAACTATTCGAGCCGCTTCGCCGCGGCGGTCGGCGGCGCCGCCAAGCTCGCCAGCGGCAGGATCAAGGCCAGGCTCGCGCGCATGGCCGCGGCGCAGCTCAATGTCGGCGTTGACGAGATCGAATTCGCCGCCGGCAAGGTGCGCGCCCGCGGCAATCCCGACAACGCCCTGCCTTTCACGCGCCTCGCCGCCACCAGCCACTGGTCGCCCGGTCTTGTGCCGGTAGAGAACCAGGCCTTGCGCGAGACCGCCTTCTGGTCGCCGCCGGAGCTGACCGCGCCGACCGAAGGCGATGAGATCAATTCCTCGCTCTGCCACGGCTTCATCTTCGACTTCTGCGGCGTCGAGATCGACCGCGTCACCGGCGCGGCGCGGATCGACACATACGTCACCATGCACGACTGCGGCACCATCCTGCATCCCGGCATGGTTGCCGGCCAGGTGACGGGCGGCTTCGCCCACGCGGTGGGCGCCGCGCTCTATGAAGAATTTGCCTATGGCGACGACGGCAGCTTCCTCACCGGCACCTTCGCCGACTATCTCGTGCCGACGGCGATGGAGATCCCCGCGCCGCTCATCCTGCATCTCGAGACACCTTCGCCCTTCACGCCGCTCGGCGCCAAGGGCGTCGGCGAAGGCAATTGCATGTCGACGCCGGTGTGCCTCGCCAATGCGGTCGCCGATGCGCTCGATCTCGACGCCATCGACCTGCCGCTGACACCGGCGAAACTCGCCGGCCACATCCACGGCGCCGAGCGCGCGCCGCCGCAGCGGCCAGCCGCGGCGAGGACCGGCAAGGGCCGCGCGCTGCACGGCGTCGGCGAAGCCCGCGTCGATGCTCCGCCGGAGACGGTGTGGCGCATGCTGCTCGATCCCGGCACGCTCGCCGCCATCATTCCCGGCGCGCACGGCGTCGCGAAAGTGTCCGACACGCATTTCCGCGCCGACGTGACGCTCGGCGTCGGCCCGGTCACCGGGCGCTACAAGGCGGACATCAGGCTGTCGGATCTCGATGCCCCCCGCGCGGTCACGCTGATCGGCGTTGTCACCGGCGCGCTCGGCGACGCCCGCGGCGCCGGCCGCATCACGCTGACGGCGGATGCCGGCGGCACCAGGGTCACCTACGACTATGACGCCGAGATCGGCGGAAAGGTCGCCTCCATCGGCGGCCGCCTGCTCGACGGCGCCGCGAAGGTCGTCATCCGGCAGTTCTTCGCCGCGCTGGTGCGTCACACCGGCGGCGCGAAGCCCGGCTTCCTCGCCCGTCTGTTCGGGAGGGGCGCATGAAGCCCGCCCGCTTCGACTACATCCGCGCAGGCGATATCGCCGAGGCGCACGCAGCGCTCGCCGACCACGGCAACGACGCGCGCATCATCGCCGGCGGCCAGACCTTGATGCCGATGCTGTCGATGCGGCTGGTGCGGCCGAAGATCGTCGTCGACATCATGCATGTCGCCGCACTGCACGGCATTGCCGCCAGCGGCGCCGACATCCGCATCGGCGCCGGCGTCCGGCAAGCCGAACTGCTGGCATGGCCCGGCCTTGCCGAGCACCTGCCGCTGCTGCATGCCGCCCTGCCCTGGGTCGGCCACGCGCAGACGCGCAGCCGCGGCACCGTCTGCGGCTCGGCCGCGCATGCCGATCCCAGCGCCGAGATCCCGCTTTGCCTTCTGGCGCTCGACGCCACCCTTGAACTGTCGTCGCGCCGCGGCCGCCGCCGCGTGACAGCCGCCGACTTCTTTACCGGCATGATGACGACGGCGCGCGCCGACAACGAATTGATCGAGGCCGTGCGCATTCCAAAGAAGCCGGCCGGCGCCGGCTATGCCTTCAACGAATTCGGCCGCCGCCATGGCGATTTCGCCATCGTCGCCTGCGCGGCTGTCGCCAGCGGCGACACCACCCGCCTCGCCGTCGGCGGTGTCGCCGATACGCCGGCCCTGCACGAGCTCGGCGCGCTCGGCGGCAAGGAACTGGACGACGCCCTCGACGCCTTCGCCTGGGCGCTCGACGCGCGCGACGATCTGCACGCCACCGCCCGCTATCGCCGTGAGCTGGTGCGCCGGATGGGCCGAGCCACCATCGAGGAGGCGCGCGCATGCCGAGACTGAGCGCCGCCGAGCGTCACACCGTGCGCTTCACCCTCAATGGCCGCGCCGTCGAGGCGCAGGCCGAGCCGCGCATGCTGCTCACCGACTTCCTGCGCCACGAACTCGGCGCGACCGGCACGCATGTCGGCTGCGAGCACGGCGTCTGCGGCGCCTGTACCGTGGAGATCGACGGCGTTCCGGCGCGCTCCTGCCTCACCCTGGCGGTGCAGGCCGACGGCGCCACGATCCGCACCGTCGAGGGCCTCGCGCCCGAACCGGGACGGCTGTCGGTCCTGCAGGAAGCGTTCCGTCGCCACCACGCCTTGCAGTGCGGCTTCTGCACGGCCGGCATCCTGATGTCGCTCGACAGCTATCTGCGGAGTCAGCCCGACCCCAGCGAACAGGATCTGCGCGAGTTCCTGGGCGGCCATATCTGCCGCTGCACCGGCTACGTCCCCATCATGGCCGCGGCCATGGATGCGGCAAAAAGACTGCGGGAGTCTCCTTCCGATGTTTGATCTCGGCAACAGCTTTATCGGCAGCGTGGAGCGCGACCCCCGCGCGCTCGCCATCGTCGACGGCGATCTGCGTCTCACCTATGCCGATTGGTATGCGCGCATCTCGTCCGTCGTCGCGGCCTTCGATGAACTCGGCCTGATACCGGGTGACCATGTCGTCACCGTGCTGCAGAACCGCTGGGAAGCCGCGACGCTGCATTGGGCCTGCCAGTTCGCCGGCATCGTCATCACGCCGATCAACTGGCGGTCCAAGGCCGACGAGATCGACTTTTGCGTCGAGAACTCCGAGGCCAAGGCCGTGGTGTTCGAGGCGGTGTCGGCCGAGGCCGTCCGCCTCTCGACCGAAGCCAGGAGCCGTATCCGTATCGCGATCGATATCGCGCAGGATGACGAGGTGAAATTCGCCGGCATGCTTGCTCGTCCGGCGGCGCCGGTACAGCCGCGCGTCGGCGCCGACGCCTGGTCGGTGATGCTCTACACGTCGGGCACCACGGCGAAGCCGAAAGGCGTGCCCCGCCGCCAGCGCGCCGAACGGGCCGCGGCAATCGCCCATGTCGCGCAGAACCAGTATTCCAACGGCGAACGCACCCTCGGCGTCATGCCGCTCTACCACACCATGGGTGTGCGCTCGCTGCTCGCCATGTCGCTGATCGCCGGCGCCTTCGTCTGCCTGCCGCGCTTCGATGTCGCCAGGGCGTTGAAGCTGATCGAGGCGGAGAAGATCACCAATCTCTATCTGGTGCCGACGCTCTACCACGACCTCATCCACAACGACGTTTTCGCCGGCACGGATATCTCTTCGGTCCGGAAGCTCGGCTTCGCCGGCGCCTCGATGACCGACGGGCTGCTCAAGGAACTCGACGCGGCCTTCAGGCCCGACTTGTTCGTCAATCACTACGGCTCATCGGAAATCTACACTTTCACCATCGACCAGAACGCGCCGAAGAAGCCGGGTTCGGCCGGCCGCGCCGGCATCAACCAGCGCATCCGCGTGGCGAAGCTCAACGCGGTCGGCCCCGAAGACACCGCCGACGTCGGCGAGGAAGGCGAAATCATCGCCCATCTCGCCAGCGACGAGGCCTTTGAAGGCTACTGGCGCCGTCCGGAATCGGACGCCAAGGCGTTGCGGCAGGGTTGGTACTTCACCGGCGACACCGGCTATGTCGACAAGGATGGCGACCTGTTCGTCACCGGACGCGCCGACGACATGATCATCACCGGCGGAGAAAACGTGTCTCCGATCGAGATCGAAAGCTGCCTGTCGCTGCATCCCTCCGTGTTCGAAGTCGCCGTGGTCGGCCTGCCGCACGAGCGCTGGGGCAAGATCATCGCCGCCTTCATCAAGCGCAGCGCCCCGGTCACCGGTGAGGAGCTTGACGAGTTCTGCCGAACCTCCGGCCTCGCCAACTTCAAGCGTCCGCGCCAGTACGTCTTCGTCAACGAAATCCCGAAATCCCCGGTCGGAAAACTCCTGCGCCGCAAGCTGGTGGCAGGCGAGTTCGCGCCCGAAGGTCAACAAGGAACCGCAGCATGACCGTTATGTCTTTCCCCGATCCCCGTCTGGCCAAGCTCAACGGCTTCTCGGTCGAACTCGACGAGGCGAAGCAGCGCGCCGACATCGTGCTGCAGCGCCCGCCCCTCAACGTCATCGAGATGCCGCAGCGCGATCAGATTCGCCTGGTGTTCGAGGCGCTCGACGAGGACGAGCGCGTGCGCATCATCGTGCTGCGCGCCGTCGGCGAACATTTCTCCTCCGGCGGCAACATCAAGGGCTTTCTCGAAGCCTCGCCAGAACATGTCTCGAAGCTGGCCTGGAACATGGCCGCGCCGGCGCGCTGCTCAAAGCCGGTGATCGCCGCCAACCGCGGCTACTGCTTTGGCGTCGGTTTTGAGATCTCGCTCGCCTGTGACTTCCGCATCGTGTCGGAGACCTGCCAGTACGCCCTGCCCGAGCAGAAGCTCGGCCAGATCCCCGGCTCCGGCGGTTCGGCGCGGCTGCAGAAGATGGTCGGCATTACCCGCACCAAGGACATCGTGATGCGCAGCAAGCGCATTCCCGGAAAGCAGGCCTATGAGTGGGGCGTCGCCACCGAATGCGTGGCCGATGACAAACTGGAAGCCGCGACCGACGCCCTGGTCGATGAACTGCTGACCTTCTCGCCGATCGCGCAGCGCACCGCCAAGAAGCTGCTCAACGACACCGAGGATTCCACGCTCGCCATCGCCATCGAGCTGGAAGGCCACTGCTACAGCCGCCTGCGGCAGTCGCACGACTTCAAGGAAGGCGTCGAAGCCTTCCACGCCAAGCGGCCGGCGAAGTTCACCGGCACCTGATCGATACGAAGCGAAGAAAGACAGCGGCAACCGCCGCAATAAGCAAACCCAAGGGAGGAAACGATGACCTACAAGACGACGATACTGGCGGCGCTGCTCGCCGCCACGGCGCTCACCGGGGCGCAGGCCGCCGATCCGATCAAGATCGGCGTGGTGACGCCGCTGTCCGGCACCTATGCCGGCATCGGCCAGCAGGTGCGCTGGGGCCTCGAGCTCGCCACCAAGGAAGTCAATGCCTCCGGCGGCATCGCCGGGCGTCAGGTCGAGCTGATCTTCGAGGACGAGGAAGCCAACCCCGCCGTCGCCGTGCAGAAGGCCGACAAGCTGTTCCAGGTGAACAAGGTCGACTTCCTCACCGGCACGGTGAATTCCGGCTCGACGCTCGCCGTCGGCCAGGTCGCCGAGCGCGCTGGCAAGCTGATCGCCACCACGGTGTCTTTCGCCGACTCCATCACCACCGACAAGTGCTCGCCGAACGTGTTCCGCGTCAATGCGCGCGCCGGGCAGCAGTCGTCGGCGCTGGCGGTGTGGCTGTCCAAGGAAAAGCCGCAGGCCAATGTGTTCTACCTGGGCCCGGACTATGAAATGGGCCGCTCGACGGTGGCCGCCTTCAAGTCGGCCGCCGAGAAGGTCGGCGCCAAGTCGACCGGCGAGGTGTTCGCGCCGCTCGACAGCAAGGACTACACCCAGTATTTCGGCCAGCTCCGCTCGGCCCGGCCCCAGGTGCTCTACACCTCGGTCGCCGGCAATGACACCGTGCGCCTGCTGACGCAGATGCAGGAATTCGGCCTGCTCGGCAACCTCACCGTGGTCGGCGCCTCCGGCACCGTCACCGCGCAGAACCTGCCGGCGATCGGCAAGGCGGCGGAAGGCTTTGTCACCGGCGTCGGCTATTCGGCGCAGATCGACACCCCGGAGAACAAGAAGTTCGTCCAGGCGTTCCAGGCGGCCACCAAGAGCGATCCGGACCTGTACGGCGCCGACTCCTACGGCCTGATCTACGCCTATAAGGCGGCGGTGGAGAAAGCCGGCGACACCGAGACCGACAAGGTCCGCAAGGCGTTCGAAGGCCTCAAGTGGTTGACGCCGCAGGGAGAAAAGACCCTCCGCGCCGGCGATCACCAGGCCATCCAGACCATGTATGTGGTTCGCGTCACCGGCGGCAAGTTCATGACGGTAGGTCAGGTTTCCGGCGACGACGCCATCGGCCCCGACGCCTGCCCCCGCTTCTGATCGAAGCATGACCCACGAACACGAGGTCCGCTGATGTCAACGGCGATAGAATACTTTCAGTTCGTACTGGCGCCGCAAATGCTCATCGGCCTCGTGCTCGGCGTCGCCGTCATATTGGTGGCGTTGGGCCTGACCATCATCTTCGGTCTGCTCGACGTCATCAACATGTCGCACGGCGAATTCTACGCGCTCGGCGCCTTTATCGCGCTGGCGCTGGGTTCGATCGGCTTGCCGTTCTGGCTGCTGCTAATCCTCGTGCCATTAGTGATGCTGCCGGTCGGCTACATCGTCGAGCGGGGCCTCATCCAGCGCGTCTTTCATAGTGGTGAGCGGCACGTCACGACGCTGCTGCTCACCTTCGGACTTGGCTTGGTAATGGAAGATGCGTTTCGCCTCGTATTCGGCCCCAATCCCCATAAGCCGGAAACGCCGATTGTCGGCGCAATCGACGTCTTCGGTGTTTTTCTGCCGCTCTACCGGCTTTTCCTGATTGTCGGCGGTGCGGTGGTCGTTGCGCTGGTCGCGCTGGTCGTGTACCGCACGCGGCTCGGAGCGATGGTGCGCGCCGCCGCGTTCGACCGGCATATGGCGGCTTCACTCGGCGTCCCCGTGCAGCACGTCTATGCCGGCGCCTTTGCCTTTGGCGTTGCCCTCGCTGGCTTGGCCGGCGTGCTGCTGGCGCCGGTATATTCCGCGTTTCCCACCATGGGTCGCGATTTCATCCTGATGGCCTTCACCGTCGTCATTGTCGGCGGCATGGGTTCGATTGCCGGCGTCGTCGTCGCCGGCCTTCTGCTCACGCAAGTTCAAGCAATCTCCTCGCTCTATATCTCGCCCGTGTGGTCCGACCCGATCGTGTTTGGGATCATGGTGATCATGCTGATGGTACGCCCGCAGGGCCTGTTCGGACGACTCGGTCATGGCTGACGCACTAACCAGATCGATGCGCGCGAGCCATGTGCTCGTGGCGATCCTCGTCGTGGCCTCACTGATCTTCGCCGCAATCGGCGTCGTCAACGGCGACACGTTTTACTTGCGGCTCGGCACCGAGGCGCTGATCTTTGCCGGGCTTGCCTTGTCCGTCGATGTCCTGCTCGGCTACACCGGCCTGCTCTCGCTCGGCCAAGCACTGTATTTCGGACTCGGCGCCTACATCTCGGCGCTCGTCCTGATGGTAACTCCGTCGTTCTGGGCGGCCATGGGGGCGACCTTCGTGGCTACCATTGCCATTGGCGCCATCGGCGGCTTCATCGCCAACCGCGTGCGCGGCGTCTACTTTGCTCTGATCACCTTCGGCATGGCGCAGGTTGCCGCCAAGGTCGTCTACAACGCCCGCACCCTCGGCGCCTCCGACGGACTGATCGGCGTGCCAATCATCAAGGTTGACTTCGGCTTCGCCGCGATCTCTACGGCCTCGCCGGCCGGCTTCTTCCTGTTCACACTGGCGTTTATAGTCATTCTGTACGCGCTCGCCGCCTATCTGCTCGACACACCGTTCGGCCGACTGCTCATTGCGCTCAAGGCCAACGAGCGGCGGGTCCCCTTCCTTGGCTACGACACGGTGACTCCGCGCCTGCTGGCCTATGTGATCGCCGCCGTGATCGCCGCGCTATCGGGTGCGCTGTATCCAATGCTGCGCGGCTTCGTGTCGCCGGAGCTGCTGTTCTTCTCGACGTCCGGCAACGCCGTCATCACGGTCGTGACCGGCGGTGTCGGGACACTGGTCGGCGCTCTTTACGGAGGCATCCTGCTGACGCTTATGAAATCGGTGATCGGCAGCTACACCGAGCACCACCTCATCGTCATCGGCTTGTTGTTCATGGGTGCCGTGATCTTTCTGCCGCGCGGCCTGATGGGCATCGTACGTCCGGCCATTGCACGAATTCTTGAGCGGAGGACGAAGTCATGACAACGCCCGTTCTCGAAGTCCGCGGACTGTCGGTCAATTTCGGCGGCCTCCGCGCCGTCGACAATGTCAGCTTTGCCGTGGCGCGAAACCGCGTCACAACTGTCATCGGCCCGAACGGCGCCGGTAAATCGACGTTGTTCAACCTGATCTCCGGCGCCGTGCGTGCGGCGGCAGGACATGTACTGATCGACGGCACTGACTGCACGGGGCAAACACCGAACCGCCTCCAGGCCGCCGGGCTTGCCCGCTCTTTCCAGATCACCAATCTGTTCTTCGAACTCTCGGTGGCTGAGAACCTTCGGCTCGCGGCACAGATCCTGGAGCCGGTGCGCATGGCGCTGAGGCCCGTGGCCTCCAGCCGCACCACGCAGGCGCGCGTCGACGAACTGCTCGAGCGCTTCGATCTTGCCGGCAAGCGCGCCATGCCGGTTGCCAAGCTATCGCACGGCGAGCAGCGGCGTCTGGAAGTGGCCGTGGCGCTGGCCGGCAAGCCAAAAATCCTTCTGCTCGACGAACCGACCCAGGGCATGAGCCACGGCGACACTGCCGACACCGCCCATCTCATCAAGTCGCTGGCCAGCGACGTCACCGTGCTGCTGATCGAGCACGACATCGGGCTGGTCATGAGCCTTTCGGACACGGTGATCGTCATGCATCAGGGCCAGAAGCTTGCCGAAGGAACCCCCGAGGCCGTACGCGGCAATCCCGATGTTCAATCGGCCTATTTCGGCCACGCGTGACCCATGCTCGCCATTCAAAACCTCCACACCTATTACGGCACGAGCCACGTCATTCAAGGTATCGACCTCAATGTCGATCAGGGTGCCGTTATCGGCGTCTTCGGACGCAATGGCGTCGGCAAATCGACGCTGCTGAAGACCATCGCCGGCTGGATCAGGCCGGCGCAAGGCGAGATCGTATTCAACGGCGAACGCATCCACGGCCAAGCCGCTGACCGCATCGCCCGCAAGGGCGTCGGCTTCGTGCCGGAAGACCGCCGCATCTTTCCCGGCCTTACCGTCGAGGAGAACCTCACCCTCGGCTTTCTGCAGGTGCCACGGCGTTCGGGTGCCGATAACAGCGCCGCACTACGCCGCATTTACGACCGTTTTCCGCGTCTCGCCGAAAGACGTCACCAGAATGGCACGACGCTGTCGGGCGGCGAACAGCAGATGCTGGCCATGGCCCGCGTTATGATCGGCGAGCCACGGCTGCTCCTCATCGACGAGCCGAGCGAGGGGCTGGCGCCGATGATCGTCGCCGATCTCTTCGCCATCATCGGCGAAATGAAGCAACGCGGCTGTACCATCCTGCTGGTGGAGCAGAACGTCCCGCAAGCATTGACCGCCTGCGACAGCTTCATCGCAATCGAGCGCGGGCGCGTTATAAGGGCTGGCGATGCATCCAACAAAGACGATTGCGAACGCCTGATGCAGGCGATCTCGTTTTAGCGATAGCGTTTCAATTGAAATAGGCGCTGCTGACTTTGACCATCAGGCGGAAGTACACAAAGTAGTTTGGACGGTCAGGACCCGGGGCCCACGGCACGGGCCGTCGAAACGCCCGATGGCGACGCCAACGCCGTTCGAGCCGGCGGCGCTGGAGCGTCCGCCACGACGTCGGACGCATTGCCGGTACTGCTGCTCAAGGCCGTCGCGCCGGTGACCGTCCCCGCGCGCTTCGGTGTCACGACCAGCCAATTCCGCAAGGAAAGGATCGCGGCCTCGATGACGACGCAGCTGACCTCCCCGGAAGTCGTTCAATAGTGGTGGATGAGCGTCGCATCGAAGAGCGGAAACTAACCCGCTCGTCCCCTACCGTGAACGGTCGACGTGCCGCTAAATCGCCACTTCGGTCTGTCCTGCCGCACGCGCATCATGCTTCTTCCGGCAAGCTCCGCACGTTGTAGGTATGTCCAAGTACGCGGCCGAGGACGGGATCGTGCAGTTCGATGTCGAATTGGGGGGTCGGGCGAATGCCGCCGATCGCGCTGCAAGCCCCGCAAAACATCAGCCATTCGTGCGGCCGCAACGCCGTACGCTCCTCGAACAGTCGCAACATGTCGCCGGGCGTTCGGAATTCCTGCGCCAGCGCCTGCTGATACAGCTTGCGCTCGCCATTCTCGGTGACGAAAGCGCGCAACTCGAGGCGATCCCAGTGGCCAGCGACCTCGTCGAAGCGCCATAACGCCGGCGCCATGACCTTCGAGCACAGTTGTTTCGCCAGCGCGACGGAATGAGCTTCCATTCTGTTGTCGGTGTGGTCCGAACCGACGCCGACATAGCGCTGGCCGTCGACTTCCATGACAACGATTTCGACCTCGCCCGACGTCGCAGCGCCGACGACCTCGATGCTGTCGGCGGTGGTCAGGAGACTGGCGCTGACGCGATAGAACACCGGCACCTGCGACGGCGCCGAAACGCCGGCTTCGGCCAGCTCGTCGATGTGATGCTGGACGCTTGCGGCGCTCCGGCCGGTCCAGCCCGCCATGATGACCGTGCCGTCTCCGCGCGCGTTGAAGTTGACCGTTTCATCGCCGGCGAGTTCGAAGATCGCGACCATTGTCAGATTCGCCCTTCAGCGCGGCAAATGCGATGAGCGTCCGCCGTGCCGGGTGGACCAGCCGACAGGATCAGACAAGAACCGGGCGATTTCCTCGCGATCCTTGTCGGACGCGCTGTGTTGATCGACGGCAAGAACGTCGTCCCAGGTCGCAAGCGACCACAGAGTGAGCCCGGATTGCGCCAGACGGTCGCGAGACCCCGGAAACGCGTTGTTGTGAAAGATGGTGAGGACATGTTCGACCTTGGCGCCGGCCGCCTCCAGTCCGCGCATGAACGCGATCTTGCTGCCGCCCTCGGTCGTCAAGTCGTCCATCAATAGAATACGAAAACCCTCGACGGCGCCGCCTTCCACCTGGCCGTTATGGCCGATTCCCAAGGAGCGCTTGCGCACATAGCGCAGCTTCAGACCGAGAAGATCGGCGACCCAGGAGGCGAAAGGAACGCCCGACGTTTCGGCGCCCGCGATGGCGTCGAAGGCGCCGGCCGGGAAATTCTGCCGGATGAAGTCGGCCGCCAGGTTCGCGGTCTGGTTTCGCCACGCCGGTTCGCCGATCAGGAGACGGCAATCGATGTAAACGGGGCTGGCCCAACCGGATGAGAGTATGAAAGGCTGATCACGGCCGACGCGAATGGCGCCCGCCTCCCACAGCATCTTTGCAATCGCTTGCCCGGTCGGAGTCGAGGTCATCGCCGGATCTCGCCGAGCGACCAGGCCAGCGGCTCGTTGCCCCGGAAGATCACGACTTCTTCGTCCTCGACCGGCACGGACACGGCGACCCGGTCGGGGCGCTTGTGCAGAGTGAGGGTGCCGGAATTGAGCGGCAGGCCATAGAAGCGCGCGCCGTTTTCGGAGGCGAAAGCCTCGAAGCGGTCGAGAGCGCCGGCCTCGTCGAATACTTCAATATAGGTCTGAAGCGCGGTCGCGCCGCCGAACACGCCCGCGCTGCAACACTCCGCTTCCTTCTTGCCCCGAACATGCGGCGCCGTATCGGTGCCGATGAAGAAGCAGCTGTCGCCGGACGTAACGGCTTTACGCAGCGCCAGGCGATGTCGCTCGCGCTTGGCGACCGGCAGACAGTACAGGTGGGGACGCAGCCCGCCCTGGAAAATCGACGTCCGGTTGATGATCAGATGATGCGGCGTGATTGTTGCGGCGCAATGCCGCCGATGCTCGCGGACAATGTCGAGAGTTTCGGCGGTCGTGGCGTGTTCGACTACCACCTTGAGACCTTCATGCCGCTTCAGCAGCGGTATCAGCTCGGCCTCCATGAAAGCGGCCTCGCGATCGAAGATGTCGATGGCGGGATCGGTCGCTTCACCGTGGATCAACACGGGCATGCCGATCTTTTCCATGCGTGCGAGCACGGGGGCGAGCGCGGGAATGTCGGTGACACCGAAATGGGCGTTGGTGGTCGCGCCCGCCGGATATAGCTTGGCCGCAACCCAGACCTTCTCGGCAAATCCCCGCTCGATTTCGTTCGGCGACGTGTGGTCGGTCAGGTAGCAGGTCATCAACGGTTGAAAGTCGCTGTCGGCGCCGCGCGCTTCGAGAATGCGCTGTCGGTATGACGCCGCGTCGGCCACCGAAACCACCGGCGGCACGAGGTTCGGCATGATAATGCCTCTGGCGAACTGCCGGGCCGTGAAGGGCAGCACGGCCTTCAGCATCGCTCCGTCGCGGAGGTGGACGTGCCAGTCGTCGGGCCGGCGGATGGTCAGGGCAGTCTCGGCCTTGGGGCTCCCGGCGTCAAACATGCTGTCCAAAGTCATTCTGCAGCCTCCCTGATCGCGGCCCGCATGACGGCGATACCGGCCGTAAAATCGTCGAGATCCATCGCTTCTGCCGGATTATGCGAACCGTGCTCGTTTCGCACGAAAATCATCGCGCTGGGCACCCCGGCGTCGCAAATACCGCAGCGTCGTGGCCGGCGCCACTCGGGATTTCCTCGTCCGGCAGCCCCAGAGCCTTGGCGTGCCGCTTCAGCCGGGCGATCCATTCGCCATCCATGATGGCCCCGCGATCGAGTTTAAGCTCGCTCTCGTGGCGACGAGTCCGTCGACGGCGCTCACACCATGACCTTCCGTCATGACAAGCAGCGGGTTGATCTCCGCCTCGGCCACCAGGCCGCCGGCGCAGAGCTGCGACAGCCGCGATACCGCTTCCGCCAGCGCGGCCAGATCGCCGCGCGGCCGGCCGCGAAAACCTTTCAGAACCGCAAAACCCCGGACATCATCGAGCATTTCAGCCGCCTCGGCGGGCGTTACCGGAGCCAGGCGCAGCGCGATGTCTCGATAAATCTCGGTCGTTATGCCACCCATGCCGACCGTGATGACCGGCCCTACCGAAGGGTCCTCGCGCAAGCCGACCAAAACCTCCCCGACCGCGGACAATTGCCGCTGCAGCATCACACCGTCGATCCGCGCGCCCGGCGCATAGGCCTTGGCGGAGGCCAGCATACGCTCCACGGCAGCGCGCAGTTCCTGCGCAGAGCCAATGCCGAGCGCGACCGCACCGGCCTCGGTCTTGTGCGGCAGGTCGGCCGACAGCAGCTTGGCGACGACGGGAAACGACAGATCCAGCGGCTTGCCGCTTCGGACGTCCTCGACCGAGACAATGTCCTGCTTCACGGTGGCGATGCCGCAGGCGGCGAACAGAGTGAGCGCGTCGCGCTCGGTCCAGGCGCCCTTCTGCGCGGCGATGAGCGCCGCCGCAGCCGCCGGCAATTCGGGCGCGGCGGGCACGCGCGGCGGCCGCCTTTCGGCCCAGGCACGGATGGCATCGGCACAGGATTCGGACGTCCGGAAACAGGCAATGCCCGCCTCGGCCAGCATTTGCATCGCCCGCTCGGCCTGCGGCACCAGCGACACCGCGACAGGCGCGTGCCCCGGCTTTGCCGCCTTCACGGCATCGACGATCGGCGCGACCGTCTGCTCCGGGAAGAACTCGGCCGACGAGCCGATCACCGACACGATGATGTCCGTGTCCGGCGCGACCAGGAGTTCGTCCACGATGGTGCGAACGGTGTCGTAGCGCGTCCCGGTCAAGGTAAGATCGGCGATGCGGCCCGGCTTGATGACAATACCCTTGTCCTTGAGCACGGCGCGGCTCGCCTCGCCGACGCCCTCGACATCAATGCCGAAAGTGCCGAGCTGATCGGCCACCATTGCGGCGCCGCCACCGGTCGTCGTCAGCATGGTCACGGTCGGCCTCGTGCCGCGCGGCGCCCGGCCACGCAATAGCGGCGGGCCTTCCAGCAGCGCCTCGAAGATATTGACGCGCGAAATGCCGAGATCGCGCAACAGCGCGTCGGCCGCCGCATCCGATCCGACCAAGGCGCCGGTGTGCGACACCGCAAGCTCGGCGCCGATATCGGAACGGCCAAGTTTGTAGGCCAGCACCGGCTTGCCGGCCGCCGCCGCGCGGCGCGCGAAAGCCGCGAGCCTGTCCGCATGACGGATGGTCTCGAGGAACAACAGAAAGGTGTCGGTCTCCGGATCGTCGATCAGGCAGTCGCCGATTTCACCGATCGAGAGATCCGCCTCATTGCCGACGGAAACGAGATTGGCAAAACCGATGCCGCGCGTGCGACCGCGTGACACGAAAGTGCCGATCAGGCTGCCGCTCTGCGACAGCACCGTGCAGCCACCGGTATTGAGCTTGTCGTGGGCGAATGCCGCGTTCGCGGTCATCGACAGGCCATTCCAGGTGCGCACCAGCCCGAGACTGTTGGGGCCGACGACGCGCGTGCCTGTGCCCTGCACCAGGGCGATCAGTTTGCGCTGAAGTTCAAGCCCCTGCTCGCCCAGCTCCGCGAAGCCATCGGCGAGAATCGAAATCGCCTTGACGCCATGGCGCACGCATTCCTCGACCGCCTGCATCGCGGGTCCGGTCGGCAGCACGATGTAGGCCTGATCGACCTTGCGCGGCAGCGCATTGAGGCTGGCAAAGGCCTTGCGGCCAAGCACGGTGTCACGGCGCGGGTTGATCGGGAATATCTCGCCGGCGAAGCCATGCCGCATCAGGAACTCGACCGGCCGCGCGGCGATCTTGCCCGCCTCGTCCGACGCGCCGATGACCGCGACCGCCGCCGGTTCGAATAGTGCCTTGCGCAGGTCGTCGCGGTCGCTCATCTATTCGGCCGCCGACGCTGCCTTGCGCCGCGTGCTCGTCTCGAAGATCGACCCGGCAATACGATTGAGCATGATCTCGATCGAACCGCCGGCGATCATCCAGCCGCGCGTGCGGCGCAAGCAATACTGCACGATACTTTCCTCGGTGAACCCGAGCGCACCCATCACCTGCAGCGCCTCATTGGCCACTTCGAAACCGGCGCGGTTGCAAGCCACTTTGGCGATCGCGGTTTCGTACTCCGAGGGCATTTTCTCGGCGGCATTGATGGCCGCGCGATAGAGCAGCAACTGGGCAGCTTCGAGCTTGACGGCCATTTCGGCAAACTTCCACTGGATGCCCTGGAATTCGCTGAGCAACTGGCCGAACTGGCGGCGGTTGCGCGCGTGTTCGCGCGCGACATTGTAGGCATGACGCCCGACCGCGAGCGCGCGGGAGGTGTTGCCGATGCGCTCGGCATTGAACCCGGCGATCTGCTTCTTGAAGCCGCCGGCGGGCAGCAACACGTTCTCCGGCGGCACGTAGACATTCTCGAAATAGAGCTGCTGCCACGCATCGCCGCCCATGAAGCGCGTCTTTTGCCCTTGGGTGAAGCCGGCCGTGCCGCGCTCGAGCAGAACCGAACCGATGCCGCCGGTACCGGGGCCGAACCGCATATAGACCAGAAACAGGTCCGCTTCGTCGCTCAGCGTGCCGAAAACCTTGGTGCCGTTGAGGCGATAGCCGTTACCGTCCGGAGTGGCCGAGGTCTTGAGTTCTGTCACGGCGGAGCCGGCTTCCGGCTCGGTCATCGCCACCGAGATGACTTTCTTGCCGGCCAATAGATCGGGCAGAAAGCGCTTTTTCTGTTCCGGCGTTGCGTATTCCGAAAAGGTGCGGATCGCGCCGAAATTGCCCGCCTGAATGACGTCGGCACTGCGCGGGCAAGCCAGCGCGATTTCCTCGATGGCGAGAACCGCGTCGAACAATGTGCCGCCCTGCCCGCCATCGGCTTCCGGCATCGTTATTCCCATGAGGCCGTTGTCGGCCAGAAGCTTGGCCACGTCCCACGGAAAGCCATCGGAATTGGCGCGCGCGACGGCTCCCGGGGCGAGGTGCTTCTGCGCCAGCTTTCGGACGGTATCCTTGTAGAACTGCTGTTCTTCAGTCAGCCGGAAGTCCATCTCGCCCCGCAATATCAGATGAATGACGGGCTAGCGCCCGAAGGCATACCAATGACTTTCTGTCTCCGAGGCCAGTTCGTTGCGGTCATCGAGCCATGCGGTCCGGTTATGTGCCGAGCTTCTGCCCGGGACGGCGAAGGGCAACCGGAGCGGGAACCGCGACCGGCCCTTTCCGCTCGGACTCCGCCTGAGCGATGATCCAATCGACGAATTTGCGGGCTTCGGGCGACAACCGGCGGCCGGTGGGCCAGACGATCCAGTACTGAAACTCGCGGCGCAGCGGCATGTCGAACGGCTTGATAAGGACGCCGGTCTTGAGTTCCGCGCCCAGCAGCGCCGTCTGCCCCATCGCGATGCCGAGGCCTTCGATCGCCGCTTGATAGGTCAGGATGGAGCTTTCAAAGGCCAGCCAGCGCTTCTCGGAACCCGGCTGAATGCCGACGTGTTCGAACCAGTCGTTCCAGTCGCGCGAGCGGTACTTCGACGTCAGCAGGGTTTGGTGCAGCAAGGCCGTGAGATCGCCACGCAATGGCACGGCGGCCAGATGCGGGCTGCACACCGGCTCGATGGCGTCCGTCACCAGCGGGTGCGCCACCGTGTTGGGCCAATCGCCGCGGCCGAACTGGATGGCGATTTCGGTGTCCGTCTTGCTGAAATCGACCGGCTTGATCGCCGTCTGCACCCGCAGATCGACCGACGGGAACTTGGTCATGAAATGCGACAGGCGCGGCATCAGCCAGCGCGCCGCGAATGTGGGATAGGTCTGCACCCGCACCAGGACGTTCTCCTGGAAGATCCGGTCCGTGGACCAACGGATGATCTGGAACGCCGACGATACGTCGTCGTAAAGCTGCCGGCCGACCGGCGTCAGTGTCACCGAGCGCACATTGCGCTCAAACAGCCTTGCCTTGAAGAAGCCTTCCAGCACGCTGATCTGGCGGCTGACGGCCGCCTGCGTCACGCCAAGTTCGTCAGCAGCCTCGGTGAATGACTTGCAGCGCGCCGCCACTTCAAAAGTGCGCAACGGGTTCAGCGGCGGAAAACGTCGTCCCATGGCATCATCTCCGGTTTGAGACCGGAGCCTATATCAGAGGGCCCTTGTCGGTAGCGATTCAGGTGAGACCGATACGCCCCGCGGCAGGGCATCGATCCAGGCGAGCCAGACATCGACATTGCCACGATGGCGTGTAGCGCCGGCGAGACGCTTGAATTTGTCGCGCAACTCTGCTGCGGTGAAAGGATTGGTCGGCTCGCCCTTGCGCGTCACTGCGACGTCGGCATGCACGGTGCCATCCTTCATCGTAATCGAAACGCGGCCGCCGCGCAGCTTCGGGAACGCCGCGGTGATCTGGGCGTCCTCGACCAATGTCATCTTGTCGATGAGCGCCGCAATCTCGCGGTCGGCATAGAGCCTTTCGAAAGACGTGGGATCGGTCAGATCGTGACCGAGCAACGACGCGGCAACGCAGAACGGCAGGGAAAATTTAGCTTCGAACACGCTGGCCGGCTTGATGATGCCTGCCGCTTTCAGCGCCACCGCATAGGTTGCGACATCGATGCGGGCGATCTCTCCCGGATCGATCCTGTTGCGCTGGCCAAGGTCCATGGCAACGTCGATCGGCGCGGCGATGTGGCCGCAGGACGAGAAGCGCTTGTACATGCTGCGCGTCACGGTCCATTCGTTCATGAGATCGTCGAACTTGCCGGCGATTTCGCGGCCATGGCTCATCGCCTGCACGAAGCCGACGGGTCCCGAGACCATGTCGGACGAACCGGTGAAGCCGCTGCGGGCGATACGCGCGGCGAGCAGCCCCGCCTCGGCGGCGCGGCCCGCATGTAAGGGCTTGGTCATGCCATCGCTGCGGAAGGCCTGCTGCAGGCCGGCGGCCATCGACGCCGCATTGCCGATGGCGTCCGCCATCTGTTTGGCGTCGAGGTCGAACGCAAGGCCAGCCGCGATGGCCGCTCCGAACGTGCCGACGGTGCCGGTCGTGTGCCAGTATTTGTAGTGGTCGGGATTGACGCCGGCGCCGATGCGATTGGAGATTTCGTAGCCGGCAATGACGGCGCGCAGGAAACGGTCGCCCGGCGCCGTCACAAGCTGGCTGGCCGCGAGCGCCGCGGAGATGACGCATACGCCCGGATGATAAAGCGCCGGCGAATAGATGTCGTCGAGTTCGATCGTATGCGATGCCGTGCCCGATATCAGCGCGGCCAGGCCCGGATGACAAACGGTCGGGCCGACGAAACAGGTCGCCTTGCCGTGTCCGATCTCGTCGGCATGGGCCGCGACCAGCGCCTTCGCCGGCGCCGCCTCGGCGCCGATCAGCACGCAGCCGAGCCAGTCCATGATCAGCTGCTTGCCGGCGTCGGTGACCACATCGGGCAGCTTCGCGGTGCTCAGCGTCTCGAAAGCGTCGATGATACGCCTTTCAACAGCGGCAGTGCTGCTCATGACGTCACCTCGCGGGCACCGACGGCACGCATCGACCGCAACCAGTTCGACTTGTAGCCACGGACATATTGCACCGGGTACTCGACCTCCGCGTCGAGCGTCGCCGCCGCGCGCCAGGGCCAGTGCGGATCGGACAGCACACCGCGCGCCAGCGCGATGAAGTCGGCGTCGCCATCCTGGAGGATGCGTTCGGCGTGGTGCGGATCGAAGATCATGCCGACGGCGATGGTCGGCATGCCGGTCTTGCCGCGCAGGAGACGGGCAAACTCGACCTGATGCCCCTCGCCGATCGGAATCTTCTGATGCACCGAGAGACCGCCGGTGGTCGCGGTCATGTAGTCGCAGCCGAGCTTCTTGAGCTCGCCGGCGAAAACTTCGGCCTCGTGCGGCGTCCAGCCGCCTTCGGCCCAATCCGTCACCGAGTGACGGACGCCCATCGGCCGATCGGACGGCCAGACCGCGCGCATCGCGGCAAAGACCTCGAGCGGATAGCGCATGCGGTTCTCGAGGCTGCCGCCGTATTTGTCGGTACGCTTGTTGGACAGCGGCGACAGGAATTCGTGGAGGAAGTAACCGTGCGCGATGTGGCACTCGATGAGATCGATGCCGATGCGCGCGGCGCGGCGCGTCGAATCGACGTGAGACTCCTTGGCGACAGCGAGACCGTCATCGTCGAGCGCGCGCGGTGCCGGCCAGCCGGGGCCATGCGGCACCGCCGACGGGGCGATGGTCTCCCACGGCTGCTCGCCGGGTGGCAGCGACTCGCCGCGGCCTACCCAGGGCAGCCGCGCCGAGCCCTTGCGGCCGGCGTGCGAGATCTGCATGCCGATTTTCGCGGCGCCGGCCTGATGACAGAAATCAACGACGCGCTTGAGCGCGCGCTCGTTGTCGTCGCTGTAGAGACCGAGGCAGCCATGCGTGATGCGGCCCCGCGCTTCGGTGTGGGTTGCCTCGATGATGACGAGCCCGGCGCCGGACACGGCGAACTTGCCGAGATGCATCAGGTGCCAGTCGGTCGCGCTGCCCTCGACGGCGCTGTACTGGCACATCGGCGACACGACGATGCGGTTCGGCAGGGTCAGGCCACGCAAGGCGATCGGTGAGAACAGCGCACTCGGCATGGTCATCTCCGGGCCGCGCGCGGTGCGGACGGCTGTTCGAGGCCCAGTTCGCGCGTCAGCGCCGCGGTGAGCGGTTTGGGCTGCCCGATGGCGCGATCGACCCGCGGCGGCGTGACGGTCAGGCCGAGCGGCGAGCCGAGCAGCGGCCAGGGTTTATCGTCGCGCGACTGGATGATGAGGTTGCGCGCGGCCGTTCGCGGCGCAGCAGCGACCTCGGCGACGCTCTTGACCGGCTCGCGGTTACCGGCGGCATCGACCGCGGTGAAGCTGCCGCCATCCGGCTCGATCGTTCCGGCCGCGGGACGCTCCCCGTTCCAGCTCAGTTGCGTCAGCCAGGCCGCGACGTCCTGCATCGACAGGTCGTAACGCGGCGCACGGCCGATGCGATCGCGCAATTCGAGGCCGGCCAGGATGGCGAGCAGGCCGAGCTGGCCGCCGCCGATATCGGCGATGGAAATGCCGGCCTTGAGCGGCATGCCGTCGTAGCGCGTGGCGTCCATCAGGCCGCACATCGCCTGCACCACGGTGTCGAAGGCCGGGCGCTGCGGATAAGCGGAGTCGGCGCCGAAGCCGGTGATCGAGGTATAGACCAGCCGCGGATTGAGGTCTGCGAGCACCTCGGCGGAGAAGCCGAGCCGCGCCAGCGAGCCGGGCTTCATGTTCTCGACCAGCACATCGGCGCTGCGCAGGAGATCGCGGAAGAACGCGAGGCCGTCCGCGCCGCGCAGATCAGCGCCGACGGCGCGCTTGCCGGCGTTGCTGATGACGAAGAAGTAGCTCATGCCGTCGCGGTGCGGTGCCCATTGCCGCGCCGAGTCGCCTTCCATCGGCTCGACCTTGATGACCTCGGCGCCGAGCGTGGCCAGATGTCGGCCCGCCAGCGGCGCGGTGGTGTACTGGCCGAGCTCGACGACGCGGATGCCCGCCAGCGGCAGTTGCGGCGCGCGGCTCTCGCCGGCAGCGACGGCCGCCTTTGCCGGGATCGCGGCGCGGCCGTTGTCCGGCGCGGGGATCGCCCCGGTGCCGTAGGCCGCCTGCCCCGGTTCGAACAGATTGCCGGCCACACGCAGCCGCCGGCCATCCGGCGCGGTGACGTCCTGCGTCATGTGGCGGTGGCGCAAATTCGGCTCGTCGGCGAGCGCGCCGACCGGCACGATCTCGCCGCAGGCGATATTCGCGGCGCTGAGCGCGGCGATGCATTCGCGCACGGGATGCGCCTTCATCCAGTCGCCGACATACGTATCGACGTCGTCGCGGCGCGCCATGCGGTCGGCCAGCGATCCGAAGCGCGGATCCCGGCCGAGATCGGGCTTGCCGATCACTTCGCAGATCTTCTGCCAATGCGCCTCGGAGGCCGAACACATCAGCACCCAGCCGTCGCTGGCGCGATAGGCGTTCCACGGCGCGGCCATCGAGTGACGGTTGCCGAGCCGGCGCGGCTTGCCGCCGCCGAAATGCGACGGGAGAAATGTCGCCATCGCGTTCACGGCGCAGTCGTACAAAGACATGTCGACGGCCTGCGCCGTGCCGCTGAGACGGCGCACACGCAATGCGGCCACGATCGAAGCGGCGGCATAGAGCGCGCTCGACAATTCGACCACCGGGGCGCCGATCGCGACCGGCGGACCGGAACTGTCGCCGGTCGTATCGACCATGCCGCTCATCGCCTGCAGCAGAAAGTCCGACACCGGCTTGCCGCCGCCTTCTCCGGCACCGAATGCGGTAATGTCGCAAACGATTGCGGCAGCCGGCGGCTTGACCGGCAAAGCCTTCAAATCAGCGTCGCTTGACGTGATGATCACGTCCGCAACCTCGATCAGCTTCTGCAGCGCCGGATCGCCCGCCTCGCCGCTCCAGCGCAGGCTGTTCTTGCCGTAGGCAAACACATCGCGCTGGCTGAACTTGTCCTCGAAGGAGGCATCGGGAGCGGCGTCCGTTTCGACAACGAAAACGCTGGCGCCAAGCTGCGCCAGGAACGAACCGGCCGCGCCGCAGGCCACCCGGCGGCCGACCTCGACGACGATGATATCCTGTAGCGGGTTGGCGCTCATCGCTCGACCACCTTGAAACGGGGGACCACGACATCGCCCTCGACAGGATCGAACCAGGCCTCGACCGGACGGCCAACCAGATCCTCGTCGATATAGCGCCGCTCGGGATCGACGATGTCGGTGAACATGCGCGGGCCCTCGGCAAGCTGAACCATGGCGACGCTGTAAGGGACATGCTCCTTCCATGCCGGGCTGTAAGCGCGGTGGAACACGAGATGCGACAGCACTTCGCCGCGCCCCGACAGCTTCACCCATTCGCATTTGTCGCTGAGGCACACGGTGCAAACCGGACCGATGGGAAAACGAATGTGGCCGCAATCGGAGCATTTCTGCATGCGCAGTTCGTTCTTCTTCGCCGCATCCCAGAATGGCTGGGTGGTGGCATTGATCTGCGGCGCGGGCTTCTTTGTGGGGGCGTTCATGGCGGTCATCCGCGCTGCAGGATCATGGCGTTGGAGCAATTGAGCGACATGCCGCGCCCGGTGACGAGGCAGTTGTCGACGTCCGGCACCTGGCGCGCGCCGCATTCGCCGCGCACCTGGCGCACGCCCTCGACGATGTGCAGCCAGCCCTCCATGTAGCTCTCGGACAGATTGCCGCCGGCGGTGTTGACCGGCAGGTCGCCGCCAAGCTGGATGCGGCCGCCTTCGACGAAGCTGCCCGCCTCGCCTTCCTTGCAGAAGCCGGCGTGCTCCAGCCACAGCAGCACCGAGATGGTGAAATTGTCATAGAGCTGCGCGACGTCGATATCCGCCGGGCCGAGCTTGGCGGTGCGGAAGGCATCCGCCAGCGCCTGCTTCTGGTGCGGCACGTACCACCAGCGTTCGTGTTCCATATTCATCGTGGTGTGAGCCTGGCCCATGCCGGCGATGACCACCGGCTTCTTCTTCAGGTCGCGGGCGCGATCGAGGCTGGTGACGATGACGCAGACGCCGCCGTCGGAAATCAGGCAGCAATCGAGCAGCCGTAGCGGCCGCACGATGGGCCGCGAATTCTGGTGCTCGTCGATGGTGATCGGCGTGCGCATCACCGCATGCTCGTTCATCGACGCATGCTTGCGGCAGGCGACCGCGACCTCGGCGAGATGCCGGCTGGTGGTGCCGTATTCATGCATGTGGCGGTCGGCGGCGATGGCGCTGTTGGCCGCCGCGCCGAGCATGCCCCACAGGCCCCAGCTCAGTTCGCCGCCGCTGGCACGGTTGAAGGTCACGCCGCCGGTCTTGGCGGTGTCGCCGAAGATGCAGGCGACCGTCGTGGCGAGACCGGCATGGATCGCCATGGCCGCCATCTGCACGAGACAGCCGCCGGTGGCGCCGCCCATGGTCATGCTGCCGGTGTAGCGGGGGTTGATGCCGACGGCCTCGCCGAAGCGAAGATAATGCAGGCTGCCTTCCGGCGACGTCGTGCCTGGCATGGTCAGAATGCCGTCGATGTCGTCCTTGCGAAGCCCGGCGTCGGCAATGGCGCACTTGAACGCGTCGATGCCGAGATCGAGCGGCGTGCGACCCTGCAACGTCCCCTGCTCTGTCGCGCCAACTCCGGCGATGGCAATCCGCCCGGCAATACTCATGTCGTCTAACGTCCCTTGAAGTCCGGCTTGCGCTTCTCGCGGAACGCCGCCCGGCCTTCGGCGCGGTCCTGCGTGTCGCGGATGATGGTGAACAAGGTGCGCTCGAGCGCCAGGCCTTGCGCCAGCGGCATGTCGAGGCCGTCGCGGATCGCCTTGCGCGTCATCTGCACCGACAGCGGCGCGTTGTCGGCGATACGCCCGGCGAGTTGCATGGCGGCGGCGGCAAGCTCACTCTGTTCGACAACCTGACTGACCAAACCCATGGCGAGCGCGTCATCGGCGCCAACGCGGTCGCCACTCAGCGCCAGGTGCATGGCACGGCCCATGCCGACGAGGCGCGCCAGCCTTTGCGTGCCGCCGCTGCCTGGCATGCTGCCGATCTTGACCTCGGTCAGCGCGAAAGTGGCGTTGCGCGCAGCGATGCGGATGTCGCACAGCAGCGCCAGCTCCAGTCCGCCGCCGAGCGCCAGACCGTTCACCGCGGCGATGACCGGCTTCGAGAGATTGAGATCGCGCACGAGCGCGCGATTGGCGCGGTCGAGCTGCGCCGCGGGTCCCGTGGCCGGCGGCGGCGCGGCGGTGAGATCGGCGCCGGCGCAGAAGGCCTTGTCGCCGGCTCCGATGAGCACGGCGACGCGCTTCGCCGGGTCGGCGTCGAAGGACAGCAACGCGGCTTCCAGCGCATCACGCATGTCGAGCGATAGCGCGTTGCGCGCCTCGGCACGGTCGAGGGTAATGAGCGAGACAAAACCGTGCGAGGCGACCGTGATGGCCATCAGCGCGCCTCCGGCAGGCCGTTGCGGAGAAGATCGCGGCCGATGGTCCAGCGATGGATTTCCGACGGGCCTTCGACGATGCGATAGGCACGCGTCACGCGAGACATGTACTCGAGCGGCAATTCCTTGCTCACACCCATGCCGCCGAACAGCTGGATGGCGCGGTCGATGACGCGGCCCACCATCTCGGGGCCTTGCACCTTGACCATCGAGCCGTCGAGCCGGATGTCGCTGTCGCCGCGGTCGACGCGGCTGGCAAGCCGGTACACCGCGAGGCGGACGGCCTCCATCTCCTGATAGCTGTCGGCGATCCAGAATTGCACCGTCTGCCGGTCGGCCAGCTTGCTGCCGAAGGTCGATCGCGAATTGGCCTGCTCGATCATCATGGTGATGCAGCGGCGCGCCAGACCCAGGCAGCGGGCGGCGATTTCGGCGCGCCGGATGCTGAGGCGGCGCTGCAGCGGCGCAAAGGCCTGCCCGACCTCGCCCAGCACTTGGCTGTCGTCGAGTTCGACGGAGTCGTAGTGAACTTCGTAAGGGTGATACTCGCCGATCATCGGGAACGAGCTCGGAACGGTCAGCCCCGGCGTGTTGCGATCGACCAGAAAGGCCGTCATGCCGCCGCGCGCCTTCTTGGCGGGATCGGTCACGGCGATGGTGATGATGAAATCGGCGTCGCGCGCGCCGCTGATGAATACCTTGGTGCCGTTCAGCACCCATTTGCCGTTGCGGCGCTCGGCTTTCATGGAAATGCCGCCGGCGTCCGAACCGGCGCCGGGCTCCGTGAGCGCCAGACAGGATTTCTTGGCGCCGCTGGCGTAAGGCAGCAGGTAGCGCTCGATCTGGTCGCCCTTGCAGCAGTCCTTCAGGAGATGCAGGTTCGGGCTGTCCGGCGGCAGCACGAACGGCGTGATCGAATATTTGAGTTGCTCGATGGCCACGATCTTGGCGAGCGCGCCGAGATTCTGCCCGCCGAATTCTTCCGGCACATCCATGCCCCAGAGGCCGATTTCGTGGGCCTCGTCCTGAAGTTTCTTCACGGTCTCGGGCGGCAGCAGCGGATTGTCGGTGAAGCCGCGTTCGGCATCGCGGCGGATCACGGTCTGCTCCAGCGGCACCAGTCGTTCGCGGGTGAAACGCGCGACCAGGTCGCGCACCATCCGGATGTCTTCGGGCAGATCGAAATTCATGGCGTCGGTCATTTGATGACCCCTTGCGCGGCGAGCGCCTCGTATCGCCCGGCGCTCAGGCCGGCCAGCGCCGGCAGTTCGTCGTTGTGCTGGCCGAGCAACGGCGCACACGTGCGATAGGCCGTCGGCGTGCGCGAGAATTTCGCGGCGATGCCGTGGTAGAGCGTGCGGCCCATGACGGGGTGATCGAGGTGCTGCCAGAAGCCGCGTGCGTTCAGGTGGCCATCGTCACGGATCAGATCGGCCGGACGGGCAACAACGCTGGCGGCGATGCCGGCGTTCTGCAGAAGACGCTCGGCGTCCTCAGCGGCGTGCGAGCGGGTCCAGGCGGCGAGCGCCTCGCCAATGTCAGAGGTGGGACCGGCGCCGAGAAGCTTTCGCAACGCTTCGAGCGGCGCGCCGGCTTTGACAGCGACAGCGCACCAACGATCATCGCCGGCGCACGGGAACGTGCCGCGCAAGGCGTAGCCATGTTTCGCCTTCCCCGGGGCGGCGACACGCCCGTTGGCGGCATAGTCCAGCACCGCATCGGGAAAGGCCGCCATGGTGGATTCGATTTGCGAAATGGAGATCTCCTGCCCCTTGCCGGAACGACGACGCCACGCCAGCGCCGCCAGCACGGCGAAGGCGGCATGCAGCGGGTTGGGCAGGTGATCGGGAAAATTCGTGCCGGTCCCGACCGGCGCGTGGCCCGGCGCGCCGCCAAGGCCGAACATGCCGGCAATTCCGGCGATACTCATGCCGTAGCCGATATAGTCGCGGTAAGGCCCCACCGCTCCGGCCATGGGCATCGATAGAAACACGATGCGCGGATTGACGGCGGCCACGTCGGCATATTCGAGGCCGAACTTCTTCATCGCCTTAGGCGAGAACGAGTTGGCCATCACATCGGCATGGCGGGCCATATCGAGGATCACCTCGCGCGCGCCCGGCGCCTTCATGTCGATCGAGACGCTTTTCTTGTTGGTGTTGCGCACGGCGAAATAGCCACTCTCCTCTAGGCTGCGCCTGCCGACCAACGGCTCGGCGCGGCGCAACTGGTCCGGCCGCGTCCGCGACTCGATCTTGATCACCTCGGCACCGAAGTCGGCGAGGATCTTGGTCGTGAACGGCCCGGCGCCGACCCAGGTGAAGTCGATGACGCGGATGCCCGTGAGAGGAGCTTGCGCGCTCATGCCATCGCCTCGTCGGCCAGCGCCATGCGGATCGCTTCGGTCTGCTCGCCCAGCCGCGGCGCGCGCAAGCCGGCGGCCCACGGCGTTTGCGACAGATGATAGGGCGCGCCGGGGCCTCTCAGTTCGGTGCCGTCGATCTCGCCGATGCGGGTGAAGAAGCCGCAGGCGTTGAGATGGGCGTCGTTGAAGACCTCGCGGCTGTCGTTGATTGGTGCGATCGCGATGTGGCGAGCCTGGCCCTGTTCGAACAACTCCTGCTTGCCGCGCGTGGCGGCGAAGGCGGTGAAGATCACGCGAAATTTCGCCTTGTTCTCGGACTTCGCCTTGAAAGCGTTGTCGAACCATTCCGGCTCACTCAGGCTGGCCGCATCCGGCACGCCGCTCTCTCGCAGCCAAGCGACGACGTCGGACCAGCCGGTGCCGAGCCCGGAGTCGGCGGCGTACAAAAGGACGTAGCCGTCCTTGCACGGATAGATACCGATGCCGGCCTGGCGTTCATCCTCGCCGAGACGCCGCCGCTCGATACCCTTCAGCGTCAGGAATTGCGGCGCGGTCTCGGTGCCGAGCGCGACAATTTCCTGCATCGAAACGTCGATGAACTGGCCCCCGCCCACCGCCTCCCGGCCGAGATAGGCGATCATGCTCATCACCGCCGCGTATTGCGCGCTGCTGTAGACGGCGAGTTCACCCTCCACCACCAGCGGGCCGCGATCGGCGTAACCGGTGAGCCACGCCATGCCGCCGGCAGCCATCGCCACCATGTCGTCGCCGGCGTCCTGTGCGCGCGGGCCGCTCTGGCCGAACGGCGTCACGCTGCACCAGACGATATCGGGATTGAGTTCGCTGACCTGCTCATACGCGATGCCATCGGCCTTTCGCGCGCTTTGCAAGCGGTCGTCGAGAACGATGTCGGCATTGCGCAGCATGCCGCGCAGCAGCGCGCGGTCGTGCTCCTCGGACAGGTCGAGCACGACGCTTTTCTTGCCGGCGCTCAGATATTGAAAATGCAGGCTGGCATTGTCGTCCCGCCTGTCGCCGAGGAATGGGCCCTCACGGCGGGCCTCGATGCCGCCTGGCGGCTCGACCATCGTGACGTCGGCCCCGAGATCGGCGAACAGCTTGCTGGCGTAACCCAGAGATTGCGTGAGATCGAGCACGCGGAGGCCCGCGAGCGCCTTGTTGTCTGTCGTGCCGCCGATCATCCGGTGCCCCCCAGCCGCATGCCGAGCAGGCTCGAGAGCTGCGCCGCAGCTTCGACCACCATGGCGCGCAGCTTGTCCTCGCGATCGTCGAAACGCCCGCTCGGACCGGTAACGGTGATGCAGTAGGCGTTGCCGTCGTGGCTGAACACGGGCGCGGCGATAGCGGTCGCACCGCGCACGCGCTCGTTATGGGTGACGGCGTAGCCCTGCTTCTTGATTTTCGCGAGCGCCTTCTTGAGACGCGCCTTGTCGACTTCGGTCGGCTTGCCTTGCGACTTGATGACCCGGTCGATCTCGGAGGCCTTCATGCGCGACAGGAACACCTTGCCCGTCGCGCCGTGCAGCAGCGGCAGGCGCGCGCCCGGCGCGACGATCGACTTGAGCGACGACTTGCTCTCCACCGCGTCGAGACAGACGCGATGATCGCCGTCGAGCATGCTGATCTCGGCGGTCTCGCCAGTCTTGGCCGCCAGCATTTCCAGATGCGGGTGCGCGATGTCGCGAATGCCCAGAGACTTCTGGGCAATGCTCGCCAGCGTCATAAGCTTGTGTGATAGCCCATAAGACTGATTTTCAAGCTGGATCAGATAGCCGGCGCCCACCAACGTCGCGAGAATGCGGAACGTGGTCGTCTTCGGCAGCGAGATAGCCTGCGAGATTTCCTGCAACGACATGCGCGGCTTTTCGTCGCTGAAACACTCCAGCACGGCCAGCGACCTTTGCAGCACCCGTATCATGCGACTTCTCCATGCGCGGCGGAGCGGCTCGTCCACTCCCGCAGAACGCCGTCGCGATCTGCGCCGGCTTCGCCGATCATCGCACCGGGTACCGGCGGTGTCAGTGTCAGGGCGTATGGCACCCCCAGAACATTCGCGAAGGCCCCGCCCGATGTCGGCATACGGCGCAGCATGCTCCGCGCGGCCAGTGTTTCATCGGCGAACACCTCGCCGAGTTCACGAATGACGATGTCGTCCGCGCCGGCGCGGCACAGCAACCATCGGCCCTTTTCATCGCGCGTCACATCGCCGGCGAAGCTGGCAGCAGGATATTGCGCGCCCTCCTCCATCAGCCACTGCAGCGCCGCGAGCATCGACACATCGACGTGGTACGCAAAGCCGGTGCGATCACGCAGCCGAAGCGCGGCGAGGATGCCGAGCACCGCGACATGACCGGACAGAAGATCGGCAATGGAGAAGCCGACCTTGCACGGCGTCGCGCCGCTGCCAACCCGTGTCATAATGCCGCTCTCGGCCTGGATCACGGTGTCGAGCGCCGCGTCCTGCGCACCGTGATGGCCATATCCGGAAATCGAGCAGTAGATGAGATGCGGATGGCGGCGCGCGAGCGCATCGACGCCGAAGCCGAGCTTGTCAAGCGCGCCGGCCTTGAGGTTCTGCACCAGCACATCGGCATGACCGAGCAGCGTATCGAGAACCGCCCGATCGCCTTCCTCGGACAGATCGAGCATCACCGACCGCTTGCCGGTGTTGTAGTGAGCGAAGTAGCCGCTGATATGGCCGGCACGCGGCGACCAGGTGCGCGACACCTCGCCGCCCGGCGGCTCGACCTTGACGACGTCGGCGCCGAGGTCGGCGAGCGAGCGGCCGGTGATCGGGCCGGCGGTGAAAGGGCCGATCTCCACGACCCGGACACCCTTGAGGGGCAGCGCCCCCGCGACTTTCGGCTGACGCGCCGGTTTGCCGGCTCGCGCCGTCGCGATAAGGCCGAAGGGAAGTGCACTGCCGCCCTCGCCCGCGCCGGCCGCGATAGCGCCGGCGGGAATGCCGCTCTTCTTCAGCAGCGCCGAAAGTTCGGTCACGCGATGCGTGCGCGTCCACGCCTCGACCAGCGCATCGACCGCGGCGATATTGGCGCGGCGCGCATTCATGTCGATGAAAGAAGGATCCGCCGCCTTGTCGGCCTGCCCCATGAGACCGAGCAGCTTCTTCCACTGCGCGTCCGAACTGGTGCAGACCATAATGAAGCCGTCGCTCGCGGCATAAGCGTTCCACGGCGCGCAGATCGAATGGCGCGCGCCCTCGCGATAGCCGGAGCCCTTGCCGGTCATCGCCTGCGCGATGAAGGTCCCCAGCAGGCTGGCATTGGTGTCCCACAGCGAGGCGTCGATATCCTGCTCCGGGCCGCCGGCCTCGACGACGCGCAGCGCCGCCAAAATAGCCGCCGCCGCATCGATGCCGGCGAAGATTTCGAGCACCGGCGCCACCACCGGCTGCGGCGGGCCGTCAGCCAGACCGCTGGTCCCCATCAGACCGCCAAGCGCCTGCATCACGATTTCCGCATCGTCCGCAGCGATCGAGGGATGCCGCAGCGCGCCGGTCGCCGAGATGAAGCAGCGCACGCCCACCGCGGGCGGCAGCCTCGCATCACGCGCACCAACGTACGCATGCGCTCCGGCGCTGGCCACGTCGCGCACGACGGTGCCGCCGAGCCGCGCCAACAGACCGGCGCAGACCGCGACCGCGTAACGGCCGTCGCCCTGCACGATCTTGATGCCGCTGAGCGCCGCTTCGGCGTCCATTGCGATCAGCTCCGAAATGCGTCGAGCCCCGTGAGTTCGCGCCCCTGAATGAGCGCGAGGATCTCATTGGTGGCGTCCGGGATCGGCAGCATGCGCACGTCGCGATACATCGCCTCGAGCTTGGCTTCGCGGCTGATGCCCATGGCGCCATGCACCTGGATCGCCAGCGAAATGGCGTCATGGCAGGCGGTGGTCGCGTAGCGCTTGGCCATCGCCGAAGTGCCGTTAGCGCGTTCGCCGCGATCGATAGCGTCGAGCGCGTAATAGCAGAGCAGACGGCTGGTGGTGATCGCGGTCTGGATGTCGGCGAGGTTTTTCTGAATCAGCTGGAAGCCACCGATGGCCTTGCCGAACTGCTTGCGCATGCCGGCATAGGAAACCGCCGCGTCGAACGCCTTCTGCGCGAGCTGTGTCGCGGCAAGACCGACCAGCGGACGGTTGCCGTTCCAGGTCAGGGTCAGCACCTTGGCGGCGTCTCCCGCCGAGCCGAGCGCGTTGTTCCTCGGCGTTTTGGTGTTGTCGAAGAAAACTTCGGCAAGATGGCCCTGGCGCAGCCCGAGCGTCGCGGTTTCCTGGGTCTTGAAGTCCGACGTACCGCGCTCGCAGACGACACGGCGCATGCGGATCGAACCGTCGGCCTGGGTTTCGCCGCAGGTGACGTTGATGGTGTCGCAGATGGAGGCGTTGGTAATCCAGGCTTTGCTGCCGTTGATTACCAGCATGTCGCCGTCTTCGCGCACACGGGTTTTGACGCCGCGCGGATCGGAGCCGATATCCGGTTCGGTGGTGCCGGTGCAGCAGATCTTTTTGCCCTCGAACAGAGGCGTGAGAATGCGCTCGCGCTGGTCCGGCGTGCTTTCGGCATAGATGCGCGCGATGGTGCACTCATGCGCCAGAAGCGAGATCGCCACCATGGCGGGCAGCTGTTCGAACATCAGGCCGTAGTTCAACATGCTCATGCCGGAGCCGCCGGCCGATTCCGGCAAGCGCGGCGCTGTCAGCCCCTGGCTCGCCAGCACGCCGTAGATGCGCAGCATCTCTTCCTTCGGCAGCGGGGTATCGGCATCGTTGCGGTCAAGCACCGGCTGGATGTCGCGTTCCACCATGCGGATGGCGGAATCGCGCACCATGGTCTGTTCGTCGGAAAGTGTGAATTGCATGTCTTGGTGTCCGATCAGGGCATTACGAAGCCGCCGTTGACGCTGAGAACCTGGCCAGTGATCCAGGACGCGTTACGGCTGGCGAGAAAAGCGATGGCGGCGCCGATATCGACCGGCTCGCCGATGCGGCGGGTGGGATACATTTTGAGGACGGTCTGCACGCGCTTGGCGTATTTCTCGTCGCCCATCTGCGCGCGCATGCCCTCCTCGCGCTCCTGGCGCAGCTCGGTGTTGGTCGCGCCCGGCGAGACGACATTGAGCGTAATCCCGTCCTTGCCGGCTTCCTGCGCCACCGACTTCACCAGCGCGATGACGCCGGCCTTGGCCGCGGCGTAATAGGACAGCCGCGCCTGGCCGATGCGCGCTGAGTCCGAAGCGAGGCAGATGATGCGGCCGTACTTGCGCGCGCTCATCCCCGGCAAAGCCGCATGAATGACGTTCATCGGCCCATACAGGCAGACATCGACCATGCGCTTCCAGTCGGCAGGGCCGGAGTCGGCGAACAGCTTGTCGTCGAGCACGGCGGCGCAATTCACCACCACCGACAGCGGGCCAAGGTCCTTCTCGACCGCAGCCATCATTGCCTTGACCTGCTCAAGATCGGTGACGTCGGCCTTGAGGCCGGCGGTCCTGGCGCCGCTGCTCGCGGCAAGCTTATGCGCCGACGCCTTGGCGGCCTCGCCATTGATATCGGCGAGCGCAACATTGCAACCGTCGGCCGCCAGCAGTTCGGCGGCGGCATAGCCGATGCCGCGCGCCCCGCCGATGATCAGAACGGTTTGACCCTTGATTCCGTAATCCACAACGACCCCTGATTGAAAAAAGCGCCGCCAACCGCGGTGCGTTAGCGCTTGGCGCGATACTGGCGGAAATTCGGCTTCCGCTTTTCCAGGAAGGCGCGGATGCCCTCCATGTTTTCCGTATTGCCGTAGATCGAGGCGAGCAGTTCGGCGGTCGGGAAATAGGAGCTGTAGAACTCCTGATCGGAGCCGGCATTGAGCGCCAGCTTGGCGATGCGCAGGCTTTGCGGGCTCTTGTCGAGAATGTCCTGGCACAAGGCATCGACGCGGGCGTCGAGTTCTTCCGGCTCGCAGACCTCGTTGACGAGACCCATGTCGAGCGCCTGCTGCGCGGTGTAAAGCCGGCAGGTGTAGACCATCTCGCGCGCCTTGCGCTCGCCGACATAGCGGGCGAGCAACTGGCAGGCGCCCCAGATCGGTATGCTGCCGACGCGGGGACCGGTCTGACCGAATTTGGAATCGCTGGAAGCGACGGAAAGATCGCAAAACAGGTGGATTTCGTTGCCGCCGCCGACGCAATAGCCGCGCACCTTGGCGATCACCGGCTTGTCGATCATGCGCATCGCGGTGGACAGCGCGATCAGGCGGCGCATATGGGTGCGACCAACCTCCGGATAGCGCTTGCTCTGATCGCCGACATCGCCGCCTGCGCAGAACGCCTTGTCGCCGGCGCCGGAAAGGACGACGACACCGACTTCCGGATCATCGGCCGCAATCGAAATCGCGCGCGTCAGTTCCTCGTAAGTCTGCGGACGCACCGCGTTACGAACCTTGGGACGATTGATGACGATATTGGCAATGCCGCCCTGCGCTGCGTACGTGATGTCGTCGAACTGAACCATTCCGTTTCCACCCGATATTGCGGTCATTTTCGCTCTGCCATGACCGGCGGTTATCGCACCGTGACGAGAAGTCTTTGGTGCACTCAGACGATCTGAACCATTGTTTTTACGCCTGTGGCATCTAGTCCACTAGACGGAACGCGTTCCACACCATAGAATTCGCTTCGACAGTTTGTCAACGCTCCCGACGATCCGACGATAGAAACGGGCATCGCGAGCAAATGCGGAGGAAACCGAGGACATGTCTTCACTTATCAAGACGGCTGCAGTGACGGTCGCACTCGCCGGCGCGCTCGTGTCGACGCATGCGGCGGCACAAAATACGATCCGGATTGGAGCGCCGCTGGAGTTGAGCGGTCGTTTCGTTGCTTACGGCGCGCAAGGAAAGCGCGGCGTTGAAATGGCCGTCGATGTTTATGGTGGAAAGATCGGCGACAAGAAGATCGAGGTTCTGTTCCGCGACGTGCAGAGCAATAACCAGGTCGCGGTGACGGCGTTCACCGAACTGACACAGCAGGAGAAGGTCGATTTTGTCATCGGCCCGATCGCGTCGGGCATCGTCGCGGCATCCGTTCCCGCTTGGCGTCAGAGCAAGCCGCTCTGGATCGTTCCCGGATCTTCCTCGACGCAGCTCGAAGAAGCGATGAAGGGAGAACCGCTGTTCTTCCACACCTATCCGTGGGCCTATCAGTATCACGAAGGCACGGCGAAGGCGCTCGCCGAAGCGATGGGCAAAGGCAAGAAGGTGGCCATCGTTTATTCGGACGGCGCCTATGGCCGCGAGCAATTGCCGTGGGCCAAGGAGTTTTACACCAAGAATGGCTTTACCGTCGTCGCGACCGAACTCGTTCGCGAAGGCGCCGCCGATCTCAATCCGGTGCTGCAGAAGATTCGCCTGACTCGCCCCGACGTGCTCGTCGGCATCGTACAGACCACCGACGGCATTCAGCTGGCCAAGCAAATCCACGTCGCCAAGCTGAACATCCCGGTGCTCGTCGGCACCGCCTACCCGCAGCTTCAGGAATGGTCACAGGCCACGGGCGAAGCTGCCGACGGCTGGATCGGCGCCACCACCTATCTGCCGGGCATGAAGCGCGCGGCAGACCCCAAGCTTGCGAAGCTGTTTCCGTCGCTGACCGACTGGGAAGCCGATTTCAAGAAGCGCTACAATCGCGAACCGGAGTTCCTCGACGTCACTAACTACACCTCGGCGATGATGCTCCTAGTCGCTATCGAGCGCGCCGGCTCGACCGACAAGGACAAGGTTGCCAAGCAACTGACTACGCTGAATATTCAGACGATGCTTGGCACCTCCAACTTCGTGCCGACTCCGGGCGGCGCCCTCCATCAGGCGTTCAACGAAATGGTCGTGTTCCAGCGTGTCGGCGAGAAGTTCGTCGCGCTGTATCCGGCCGACGCCGCGAGCGGCAAACTCAAGCTCAAGCAATAGCCCCTCATGCCGGCCTGCGACGACGTCGCAGGCCGGCCCTTCCGGGTCGACCTTTTTTCCGGAGCCGATTTTCATGTCTCTATTCTGGCAATGCCTCGTCGATTCGCTGCTGCTTGGCGGTCTCTACAGCTTGATGTCGATCGGGCTTTCGCTCGGCTTCGGCGTCACGCGCATCATTAATTTCGCGCACGGCGAGATGATCATGTTCGGCGCCTACGGCGCCTACTTCGGGTCCGTCCTTTTGGGCGTCGACCCCCTGCTTTCGCTGCCTCTGGTCGCAATTCTCGTCGCGGTCACGGCCGCCGTCGTGTTCAAGGCCCTCATCGAGAAGGTGTTGGACGCACCCCACATCAATCAGATCCTCCTGCTGTTTGGCATAAGCCTCGCGCTGCAGAACGTCGCCGCCATCCTGTGGACAGGCGACGCGCGCTCCGTCTCGACGCCCTACTCGCTGACGGCCTTCGAGTTCGAGACCCTTCTCGTTCCGCACGGCCGGGTCATCGCGTTCGCCACCGCCGTGGTCCTGATCGTCGCGCTGTTCTGCTGGCTCCGCTTCAGTGAGCTTGGCCGCGCGACCCGCGCGGTCGCCGAGAACGGCCAGGCGGCGACGCTGATGGGTATCAATGTCTCGCGGATGTACATGCTGTCATTCGGCATCAACGCCGCGCTCGGCGCAGCGACAGGCGCCATCAGCGCGTTCCTGCTGACCATCACGCCCTTCATGGGCTTCCACATGCTGATCAAGGCCTTCGCGATCGTGGTGCTGGGCGGCCTGGGCAGCGTGACCGGAACGATCCTCGGCGCCTTCGCGCTGGCCTTCGCCGAGACCTGGGTGAGCTACTACGTGCCCGAAGGCAACGGATGGGCTGAAGGCGTCGCCTTCGTCGTTCTTTTGTGCGTTCTGATCATCCGTCCGAAGGGAATTCTCGGACAAGCCGTGGCGGTGCATTGATGAAGGCCCGGATTGCTATTTTTCTGGTTCTCGGCGTCGCGGTGATCCTGCTTCCGCTGATCGCGCCGCCCGTGATGAACAACATGATCCTTCGCGTCGGCAGCCTCGTGATGCTGGCGATCAGCTGGAATCTCGCGGCCAATGCCGGACTCATCTCGCTCGGGCATTCGGCGTTCTGGGGGCTCGGCAGCTATGCGGCTCTGCTGGTGGCCAACAAGCTGGGATGGCCGTTCTTCGCGTCACTCATTCCGGCAATGATCGTCGGCGCGATATCGGCCGCGGCTATCGCCGTGATCACCGGCCGGCTCAAAGGCATCTTTTTTGCCATCTCGATGTTGGCGCTGTCGGAATGCCTGCGCGTCATCGCCGTGATGACGCCGGGCTTCACCGGCGGCGGCGCCGGCGTCTTCATCGATCAGGCGCTGCGGCCGAGCACGCAGACCGTCGCGATGGTCACGGCGTTCTGCGCCGTCGCCTGCGGGTTCATCGCGTACTGGATTTCGCTGACGCCGTTCCACTATGCCTGCCGCGCCATGCGGAACAATGAAAGCGCGGCGGAAATGCTCGGCATCAATCCTCTGCGTTTCCGAATTGCCGTGCTCAGCCTGTCCGGCGCGATGGCTTCCCTCGCGGGCGGTGTGAACATCTGGTACAGCGGCTTCCTCGACCCGATGATCGGCTTCGACCTCCACGTCACCATCCTGGCGCAAATCGCGCCGATCCTCGGCGGCATCCATACGCTGGCCGGACCGATCATCGGCGCCTTCGCCACCATCGGTCTGTCGGAGGCGACACGCATTCTGCTCGGCGAGCAAGGCGTCAGCCTCCTGGTCTATGGCCTGATCCTGGTCTTCTCCATCCTCTACATGCCGAAAGGCATTGTCGGCACCTGGAATACCTGGGTCCAGTACCGCTCCCGCGGCGCCGCCAGCGCCAAGGTCGGGACGACGAAGGCGGCTCCGCTATGACGACTTTGCTCAACGTGGAAGGCCTGCGCGCCGGCTACCAGGACTCCATCGTCCTCCAGGACATCAGCCTGTCGGTCAATCAGGGCGAGGTTGTCGCCCTGCTCGGCGCCAACGGCTCCGGCAAGACGACGACCATGCGCGCCCTCACCGGCCTGATCCGGCCGTTCGGCGGCAAGATCACCTTCGCCGGCCAGGACCTGCTCGCCGTGGAGCCGCACAAGCGCGTGGATCTCGGCATCGCGCTGTGCCCGGAAGGACGCCAGGTGTTCCCGAACATTTCGGTCGAGGAAAACCTGTTCCTCGGCTCGTTCTGCAAACGCTCCCGCCCGGATCGCAAGCAGACGCTGGACAGCGTCTACTCGCTGTTCCCGAAGCTGGCGGAACGGCGCGAGCAGAAGGCCGGGCTGATGTCCGGCGGCGAGCAACAGATGCTCGCGGTCGGCCGCGCCCTGATGAGCAAGCCGACCATGCTGCTGCTCGATGAACCATCGCTCGGCCTGTCGCCGAAGATGGTGCAGATTCTTTTCGGCGCCATCGGCCAGGTTGCCAGGAGCGGCATCAGCATTCTGCTGGTCGAGCAAAATGCACAGGCCGCCTTCGCCGTGGCGAGCCGCGGCTACGCCATCTCCATGGGCCGCGTAACAGCCAGCGGCACAATCACCGAACTGACCAAATCCGGCGCGCTGCAGAGCTCCTTCCTGGGCTCGCACCAGCCGGCCGCGACCGCGTAGCGCCGGGAGACAGCCATGCTTGAGATCGAACATGTCACCAAGCGCTTCGGCGGCCTGCTGGCGATCAACGACCTGTCGCTTACGGTGAAGAAGAACCAGCTGCTGGGTGTCATCGGCCCCAACGGCGCCGGCAAGACGACGCTCCTCAATGTGATCACCGGCTATTTCCGGCCGAGCCAGGGCAAGATCACGTTCGAAGGCGAGCGCATCGACGGCAAGGCGCCGTATGAAATCTGCCGCCTCGGCATCGCCCGCACCTTCCAGGTGGTGCAGCCCTTCCCGGAGATGAGCGTGCTCGACAACGCCATGACCGGCGCCCTGTTCTCGCGCGAGGGCATCACCATCCGCAAGGCGCGCGACCGCGCCATGGAAGCCCTCGAAATGGTGGACATCGCCCACCAGGCCGACGTGATGGCCGGTGCGCTGACGCTCGGTGCGAAGAAGAAGCTGGAGCTTGCCCGCGCGCTGGCGACGCAGCCGCGCCTCCTGCTGCTGGACGAGGTGATGGCCGGCTCGCCGCAGTCCGACATTGACGACCTGATGAAGCTCCTGCAGCGCATTCATGCCAAGGGCGTGACCATCCTGATGATCGAGCACCTGGTTCACGTCATCATTGCGCTGGCGCAACACGTCTTCGTGCTGAACTTCGGCCAGGAACTGTTCCAGGGCAACCCGGGCGACGTCATTTCGCATCCCGAGGTGATCGAATCCTATCTCGGCAAACCACTCGAAGCCCTCGCCGCCGAAAGTTGAACGTCAACGTGACGATGCGTACCGCGACGACCGACATGCCGATGGCAGCGCACATTGCCGGCGCCGGCGATGACGTCATCCTCATTCACGGCGGACGCGGTTCGCATACGCATTGGGCTCGCAACATCGGGCCGCTGGCGCGGGAACATCGCGTGATCGCGCTCGACCTGCCCGGTTTCGGCGATTCACCTGACGTATCGCGCGACATCGACGCCGACCGCTATCTGTCGCTGGTGACCGCCGGCATCCGCCACCTGATTGGCGACCGCTTCGCTTCTGTCGTCGGCTTTTCGTTCGGCGGCGCGGTGGCCGCGCATGTCGCCCGCCAGTTGGGCGACCAATGCCGCAGACTGGCGCTGCTCGGCCCCGGCGGTTTCGGCGAAGCCAAAGGCCGCGTGCTCGATCTCAAGCCGGCGCCGGAAGCGATCGAAACCGATCCGCGTTACCGCGCCGTGATCCGGCACAATCTCCTTGCGATGATGCTGCACGATTCTGCCAGCGTCAGCGAGGAAACCGTCGACATCCAGTGCCGCAACATCGCGCGGGGCCGCTTCAACAGCCTCAAGGTCAGTCTGCGGCCGACGCTGATCGGCGATATCGCGGCGATGACCTGCCCGCTGGCGATGGTGTGGGGCGCCAACGACGCCGTCGCCTATCCCAGCCCGCAGGCGCGCGCCGCCGGCTGCCAGGCCGTCCGGCCCGATCTTGAACTGACCATCGTTCCCGGTGCCGGCCACTGGGTCCAGTATGAAGCGGCGGACACGGTCAACGCGCTGCTGCTCGATTTCCTTCGCACAAATTGAACGAACCTAACGACAAAGGATCCACGACGTGACCTACAAGAACATCAAGACCAGCCGCGAGGGCGCCGCCTTCATCATCACCTTCAATCGCCCCGAGCGGCGCAACGCCATCAGCGTCGAGACCATGGACGAGTTGATCGCGGCCGGCCAGGAAGCCGATGCGATGACCGACGTGTTCGGCATCATCCTCACCGGCGGCATGGACTATTTCTCGGCCGGCGCCGACCTCAACGATGCGCTGGCGATCAAGGGCGCTGCCGACGGTCTCGCCTATTTCAAGCGCTGGCACCGGCTTTGCGATGTCTACGAAAACCTGACCAAGCCGGTGTTCGCCGCCATCGAAGGCTTCTGCATGACCGGCGGCTGCGAATTCGCCATGGCCTGCGACATCCGCATCGCGGCCGAGGATTCGACCTTCGCCATCACCAGCGCCAAGATCGGCACTGTCGCCGGCGCCGGCGGCACGCAGCGCCTCGCCCGTCTGGTCGGCCCCTCCAAGGCCATCGAGATCATGTTCTCGGCCGACCCGATCGACGCCACCGAGGCGCACCGCATCGGCCTCATCAACCGCAAGGTCGCCAAGGGCCAGGCGGTGGCCGAAGCCAAGAAGATGATCAAGGTCTACGAGAACCGCGCGCCGCTGAGCCTCGCTTTCATCAAGCGCGTCGTCTATCGCGGCCTGCAGATGGATCTCGCCTCCTCGCTCGAATTCGAGGCGTTCCTGGTCTCGACCATCTACAGCTCGCAGGACCGCAAGGAAGGCATCTCGGCGTTCCTCGAAAAGCGCCAGGCCAAGTTCCAGGGCAAATAAGACCGCGACGAAAGCGACACGACATGGCCCAATCCAAAACCGAAGCGCGCCTTCCGCTCGCCGGCGTGCGCGTGGTCGATTTCAGCCGCCTGCTGCCGGGACCCTGGTGCACCCAGATGCTGGGCGATCTCGGCGCCGAGGTCGTCAAGGTCGAGCAGCCCGGCGCGGGCGATGTCGCCCGGCACAATCCGCCGAGCTATCGCGAGAGCAGCGTCTATTTCAACAGCGTCAACCGCAACAAGCGTAGCCTGTCGCTCGACCTGTCGAAGCCGCGGGGCCGCGAGGTTGCCCATCGTCTCATCGCCCGGGCCGATATCGTCATCGAGTCGTTCCGGCGTGGCGTGCCCGCCAAGCTGGGCATCGACTATGACACGGCGCGCAAGCTGAAACCGGACATCATCTATTGTTCGATCACCGGCTTCGGCCAGACAGGCGCCTATGCCAGAATCCCCGGCCATGACCTCGTCGTCCAGGCCGCCACCGGCCTGATCGCCGCGGCCGCGAATGGCGGCACCGCCACCGTGCCGGGCTTCCAGGCCGGCGACTATGCCGCCGCCGCTTACGCGACCATCGGCATTCTTGCTGCGCTGAACCGCCGGCGCGACACCGGCATGCCCTGCTATATCGACACCTCGATGTTCGATAGCCTGTTCAGCATGTGCAACATCGTGCTGACCTCCGGCATGGCGCATATCGCCGGTAATCGCGGCGCACAGGCCATGGAAGTCTGGGGTGGCAACCCGCGCTATTCGATCTACACCGCGCAGGACGGGCGCGCTGTTGCGGTCTCGCTGCTCGAAGCGCGCATCTGGAAATCATTCTGCGACCTGATCGGCCGGCCCGACCTGGTGTCCGCCGACGAGTCCCACAGCGACCGCCACAGTAGCCACGGCGAGCGCGCCGCGATCTATCGCAAGGCGATTCAGGATTATTGCGGCTCGATGCCGCGCGACCTCCTGATAGAGAAGATGCTCGCCGCCGACATTCCCATTTCGCCTGTCAACAGCGCCGACGAGGCACTCGAGGATATCCACGTTCGTGACCGCAAGCTGATTGAATGGGTTGAGCATCCTCTCGAAGGCCGCATTCCGCAGATCGCCAATCCGCTCGGTGTCAGCGGCCTGACCGATACGCAGCGCTCCGTCGCGCCAGCGCTGGGCGCCGACAACGACGCCATCCTGAGCGAACTCGGCTTTGGTGACGCTGAGCGCGCCAGCCTGCGCAGCGACAACATCATCGGAACCTGACCGGGAGCCACTCATGTCGCGTACGCCGAACGCCGACGCCGTCAGCGCTTACATCGCCGGCACCAGCAACCGCGCGATCCCTGAGCCGGTGCTCGAGGCGGCGCGCATGTGTCTGGTCGACTGGTTCGGTGTCGCCATCGCCGCGCGCGACGAAGGTGCGGCACAGGTGGTGCGCAAGGTCGCCGAAGGACGCAACGGCGACGCCGCCGTGCTGTTCGGCGCTCCGACCGACGAGACCTACGCCGCGCTGATCAATGGCACCATGGCGCACTGTCTCGACTTCGACGACACCCATGTCGGCTCACTGGCCCATCTGAGCGGCCCCACCTGGGCGGCCGCCCTCGCCGTCGGCACAGCCCGGAAGGCCAAGCCGGCCGACATCCTGCGCGGCTTCATCACCGGCTTCGAGGTCGGCGCTCGGATCGGCGCCGACAACTTCGGTGACGCGCTCAATACGCGCAGCCTGCATTCGACCGGCTTCTGCGGCTGCTTTGCCGCCGCCGCCGCCGCCGGCGCCCTTTACGAACTCGACGCCCCGCAGGCGCTCAATGCCATCGGCGCCGCCGCTACGCAGGCTTCCGGCCTGACCGGCTCGTTCGGCACCATGAGCAAACCGTTCCACGCCGGCAAGGCCGCGTTCAATGGTGTGCTATCGGCGCAGCTCGCCAAGGCCGGCTTCGTCGCGGCGCATGACCTGATAGAGCCCGGCACGGGCCTTTCGACGGCCATGATCCAGGATCGGTCGCGGGCGATCGCGCCCATGAATTTCGCGGCCGACGACTGGGAGATCCTGCACAACACCTTCAAGCCCTATGCATCGTGTCTGCTGACGCATCCGGTGATCGACTCGGCGCGCAAGGCGCGCACACAGATCGCGGGCCGCGCCATTGGCAGCGTTCAGGTGAACGTCCATCCGATGGCGGTTCAACTCGCCGGCAATCCGGCGCCACAGACGCCCTTGCAGGGCAAGTTCAGCACCGCCTATTGCGCCGCGCTGGCGCTCGGCGGTCACATGGCCGCCGCACCGGACTTCTCTCCCGAACGCCTGAGCGACCCAGCGCTGCGCGATCTCGTCGGTCGCGTGACGCTCCATGTCGTGCCTGAGATGGAGAAAACGGCGGCCTCGATGGTCGTTACCCTGGCGGACGGCGCAACTGTCGCGACCGACACGCCCCTGGCGCTCGGCAACCCTGGCAATCCGATGAAATGGGATGACCTCCGCGCCAAATTCGTCGGTCTTGTCGGACCGGTGCTGGGCCGCGGCACGGACGTCGTGTTCGACAATTTGCGAAGTTTCGCTCGAGGGGGCGATCTCGCTGCGGTCCTCAACGAGCTCGACAAGGCGGACAACAGCGCGCGGAAAACGGCCTAGGATCTCCGGGCCTAGATCTCGGAGAAAGCGCGCCGGCCCGGCACGGGCATGTCGGCCTGCAGGATCGTTCCCGTCTCGGACTCCGTGATGTAGAGCCGCCGCCGGTCCGGTCCGCCGTAAACCACATTCGTTGTGTGCGCGCCGGCGCATGAGTTAATGCGCAGCATCGGCTCGCCGCGCGCGCTGAACAGCCAGACTACGCCCAGGCCGATATGTGCGACGACGAGGTTGCCCTGTTCGTCAATGGTGATGCCGTCGGGACCGCCGCCGCCGCTGAGCTGGATGAAGGTGCCAACCTTGGCCACCGAGCCGTCCTTCATCAGCGGCACCCGCCAGATCGCATTGGCGCGCGTGACCGCGACATAGAGGACGGTCTCGCTGGGATCGAGGACGAGCCCGTTCGGGCTCGGTACGTTGTCCAGCAGACAATCGACCTCGCCGCTGGCGCGCACGCGAAACACCCGGCCGGTCTGATCGTGCCAGCCGGTCAATCCCTGATCGGTGAAATAGATGTCGCCGTTGGAGGCGAAGGTCAGATCGTTGACCGCCTTGAGACGCTCGAGCCGCACGCGGGTCACGAAAGGCGACACCTTCCCCGTGGCCGGGTCGAGCGTCACGATGCCATGCTTGTAGTCGGCGATGAAAATCCGGCCGTCGCGATGAAACGTCAGGCCATTGGGCTCGCCGTCATATTCGGCAACCAGCGTGAACTCCCCTTTCGGGGTTACGCGGAAAACACGGCCCCAGGGAATATCGACGCAGTACAGATTGCCGTCGCGATCGAAGGCCGGCCCTTCGAGCAGAGAATGCGCCGGCAGCACGCCCGGCTGATGCCTGTGCCATTCGGAATCCGGCGCGGACTTGCGGAACTCATCCGGCAGACGCGCGAAAACGCTGGCAGTGACGGCAGGCGGCGGTGCAAACACGTCGGGTTTCCTCGATCACACAATCAGGCGCGAAAGGCGTGCCGTCACTTCATCACGGCCGGCAGCCACAATGCAATCTGCGGAAATGCGTAAAGCAGGAATGCGAAGCCGATGATGATGCCGCAATATGGCAATGACGCTTTGGCGACATCGCCAAGGGTGCGGTCCGGGACGATCGACTGGACGGCGAAAAGGTTGAGCCCCATCGGCGGCGTCAAGGCGCCGAGCTCGATGAAGACGACGAGAATGATGCCGACCCATACGCCGTCGAAGCCGAGCGTCGCCAGCGACGGATAGAGCAGCGGCACGGTCAGCAACACGATCGACAGGCCGTCGATGAACATGCCGATAATCAGATAAACGAACAGCAGCACGCAGAAAAACAGCAGCGGCGAGATCTGCAGGCCCGCCAGCCAGGCTGCAAGGCCATGGCCGATGCCGGAAGATACAATCGCGAAGTTGAGGATCTGCGCGTTGATCGTCACGAACATGATCACCGCGCTGGTCAGCACCGTGTTGCGCAACGCGCGCCAGAACCCTTCCGGCGTCATTTCGCGGTAAAGAAGCGCGAGCAGCAGCGCGAGCAGGCTGCCGAAGCCGGAGGCCTCGGTCGGCGTGACGATGCCGGTATACATGCCGCCGATCACGGCGGAGATCAGAAGGACGATCGGGAACGAGTCCCTCGCCGCGCGCATGTACTCGATCTTGCCGACCGGCTTGGCCGGCACCAGGCTCGGCTGGAACCAGACCCGCACCATGACGTAGATCGAGAACAGACCTGCGAGAAGGAGGCCCGGCACGATGCCGGCCATGAACAGATCGATGATCGATTCCTGCGTCATCGAGCCGTAGACGATGAGCGGAATGCTCGGCGGAATGAGAATGCCGAGGCAGCCGCCCGCCGTCAGTGTGCCGAGCGTCAAGGTGTCGGAATAGCCGTGCGAGCGCATCTCGCGCGTCGCCACCGTGCCGACCGTCAGCGCCGTGGCGACGGAAGATCCGGCGATGGCCGAGAACACCGCGCAGCCGAAGATGTTCGTCTGCGCCAGACCACCGGGGACGTGGCGGAACAACCCGGCAATGCCCGAATAAAACCGCGTGGCGATGCCGCTTTGCAGGATGAGTTCGCCCATCAGCACGAAAAGCGGGATCGAAACCAGGTTGAAATTCGTGGTCGTATTCCAGACCACGTCGCCGAAGGTCGGCCAGAGCATCATGCCCGACGCGAGGGTGATGCCCATCATGCCGACGAAGCCCATGCTGGCGCCGATGCTCACGCCGCCGGCGATGCAGCCGATCAGCGTGAGGCCGTAGATCAGAAGCGCGTCGGTCCAGCTCATTAGTCCAACCCGTGGAGAATTTCGGTTTCCTGCGCCGATTCGCGGTGCAGAAGCGCAAGCGCCGTCTGCTCGACGAAAGCGAGCGTCAGCAGGGCGAAGCCGATCGGCAGGATGGCCTGGGGAATGACGAGCGGCACCTGGACCGCCTGCAGCGAAACGGTGCCGTAGCTCCAGCTCGTCCAGGCAAGCTCGAACGTGGTCCAGGCCAGAACCGCGCTCATGCCCGCCCCGATAACACCGCCAATCACCTTGAGGATGGTCTGGATCGCCGGCGGCACGCGGTTGATCACCGCCTCAACCCTGAGGAAGCGGCCATGGCGCAGCGCCGGCACCAGGCACAACAGCGTCGCCGCGGTGAAGAAATATCCGGCGAACTCATCGGAAATCTGGGTGGAGCGGCCGAACAAGGTGCGGCCGAACACTTCGACGTTCATCAGCAACCCCATCAGCAGCACGGATACGATCGCGGCTGCGATGGCGACACGTTCGAGACGGTCGAGAAGGGATGAAATGGCGGTCATCTGCGGGCCAATGGAAGTGCGGCGGATCGCGACATTGCGATCCGCCGTCCGTTAGTTATTTGCAGGCCTCGATCGCGGCGGCCAGCATCTGCTTGCCGGAGTTGCCGACCTTGGCGGCCCACTCGTCGGAGATCGGCTTCGTCATGTCGCGGAGCTTGGCTTCCTCGGCCGGCGAGGCGTCGCGCAGCGTCATGCCGCGCTCGGCCAAGGTCTTGCGCGCAGTCTGATCGGCCTCGATCATCTCGGCACGATAGCGCGGCGCCCATGCCTTGGTCTTGGCGATCAGGATGTCACGCACATCGGCCGGCAGCGCGTCGAGGGCGGCCTTGTTCACCGCGAGCACCTGATGCGCCAGCGTCAGGTTGATCATGTAGCCGAACTTCGTGACCTCGTTGAATTTCCAGTCGAGCGCCGGCACCGCCGCGGTGAAAGCGCCGTCGACCACGCCGCGCTGCAGGGCGGGAATGACCTCGGCCGGTGTGATGGTGACGCCCGAGCCGCCGACGAGGCGCATCATCTCGGCCTGCTCGCGGTTCCACGAGCGCACTTTGAGATTTTTCAGACCTTCGATGCCCGCAACCGGCTTGGCGAGCCAGAGCTGCTGCGGCGGCATCGCCCAGTGCATGATCGGATCGACCTTGAACTTGGTCTGCATCACCTGGGATACGACCGGCGTAATGGCGGGCACCGCCTTGTCGTAAAACTTGTCGATCGAAGTGCAGGAGAACGGCATCGACAGCGCGTTTAGCTCGGGCACGTCGCCGGCAACGAAGCCGAGGGCGACGTCGCCCATCTGCACCTGATTGCCGGCGGTGATGCGCAGAACGTCCGATGCTTTGTAGGGCAGTTCGCTCGCGGCAAAGACAGTGATCTTCAAACGGCCGCCGGTCGCCTTGGTGACGTCCTCGGCGAAGGCGCGGTGGAGCAGCGTCGGTTTATCCTTGGCGCCGAAGTAGGTGTAGAGCTTCCAGTCGGCGTCGGCCGCCATGGACGGCGCGGTCAGCGGCGCCACCAGGGCGCCGAGGGCGACCAAAGCGCGGAAGACGTGCGGCAGCTTCATGAAATCCTCCCCAGTAAGCCCGTCGAATGGCTGTGCGGGCCTCAGGGGGAAACTCTTGATGCGAACTTGATCGTTGTCAATCGAATTTGTCGTAGTTTGACGTCTATTGATCGAGTTTGTATAGTCTCTGGAGAAACAATGGCACCCGATCGACAATCCACCGCACGAGTCGCCCTCATCCCGGCCCAGCGCCAGGCGATGATCCTCGAACTGTTGCAAGTCGACGGCGCCGCTTCGGTGCAGCACTTTGCCGACGCCATCGGCGCCTCGGTCGCCACCATCCGGCGCGACCTCGAAACGCTTGAATCCAAAGGATTTCTGGACCGCACTTTCGGCGGCGCCAGCCTGCGGGCGCGGGCGCTGGTGCGGCTCGAGCCCGGCCATGCGGTCTCCGCGCATATCCGCCACGATGAAAAGGTGGCGATCGGGAAAACGGCCGCAAAGCGTATCGAGCCCCACCAGAGCGTGATATTCGATAGCAGTTCAACCGTTCGCGAAGCGGCGCAGGCCGTTCTCGAGCGCGACATCCCGATCACCGCCATCACAAACGATCTTCTCGTGGCGCAAACCCTCGCTCACTCGGCGTCGATCACGGTGCTGACCATCGGCGGCCGCGTCCGTCCCGGTTCGATGACCTTGCACGGCGCGCCGGGCGAAGAATTTCTGCAGGGCGTGAAGGCCGATGTGGCGCTGATCGGCGCGCATGCCATCACGCTCGATGGGCCTAGCGAAGTCACCATCGAAATCACCCGTATCAAGCAGCTCATGGCCAAAGCCGCGCGCAGCGTGCGCGTGCTGGCCGACCATACCAAGCTCGGCGATGCGTCCACCTTCCGCATCTGCGGTTTCGGCGACATCGACGAACTGGTTACGGACTGGAAGGCCGACCTGGCCATCTGCGCCGCCCTGCGCGAGCGCGGCGCCACCGTCACCATCGCCGCGTCGGGCGCGGGCTAGCCGTGGAGCCTGTCCGCATCCTCGCTGACGATCTCACGGGCGCGCTGGACTCGGCCGGCTGCTTCGTCGGCGCCGGACGCACCCTGCCCTTGATCTTCCATGCCGCCTCGATCCCGCAAAGCGGAAGCTGCGCGTTTTCGACCGAAACGCGCGATGTGCCGGAGAGCGAAGTGCTCGCGCGGCTGACCGCGTATCGGCCCGCGTTCGATGCGTTCGACGGTGTGGCCTTCAAGAAGATCGACAGCCTCCTGCGCGGCCACGTCGCCGCCGAGATCGCGCACATCGTTCGCCACAACCAATTTAACGCCGCGGTGCTGGCGCCGGCATTTCCGGCGCTCGGCCGTCTCACACGCGCTGGCCGGCAATGGGCAAAATTCGCAGATGGCGAAGCGTTTCGCAGGGTCGGCCCCGATCTCGTCGAGGAATTCGCCCGTTTCGGCATGGAAGTGCGAACGGATTTGTCCGGGCTACTAGCCGCCGGCGCTCCCCACGTTGTGCTTTGCGACGCCGAGAGCGACGACGATCTCCGTCGCATTGTCGATCTCGGCGCGGGTCTCGGCCGCGTTCTCTGGTGCGGCAGCGCCGGCCTTGCGGAAGCTATCGCAGGCGACATCAAAACGCTCACGCTTGCGGCCAGACGCCTGCTGGTCATTTGCGGCACGAGGCATCCGGTCGCGGCGCTGCAAATCAAGAAGCTCTGCGATGACGAACCTTCGGCTCTGGCGTCCTTGTCGCCGGGGTTCAATGCCGCCGCCGCGGCGCGGATCGTCAACGAGCGCCTCCGGAACGGCATGTGGGCGGCGCTGGCCGTCGACTTTCCCGATCTGCCGGCCGCACAAGCCAGAAGCCTGCTCGAGAACACTTTGAATGACGTGTTGCCCCGCATCGAACGACCCGATGCAGCGATTGTCATGGGCGGCGACACCCTCGCGGTCTGCAATGACGTGCTGCGCGCGCGCCGGCTGACCGTTCGCGGACTGCTGAGCCGCGGCATTGCCGTCTCGGAATTCACCGACGGCGCCTGGGCATCGATGCCTGTCATTTCGAAATCCGGTGCTTTTGGCTCAGAAGATACGCTGCGGCAGATCGTCGATCTGACCGGAGCCTGTCGGCCGGCGGATTATTCGACGCCCGTTCAACGCCCCTCTTTCGGACAATAGGTTCTATGCCTCTGACGCGTCTTTGTATTACGATGGGCGATGCCGCCGGTATCGGTCCCGAAATCATTCTCAAGGCGTTGCGCACGCTGCGATCGGGCGCCGCCTCGCCGACGTCGCAACTTGCCGTAACGGGATCGGCCCGTGTCTTCGAGACGGCCGCCAAGGCAATGAATCTGCCTAACTTGCAAAGCTTCGACGGCGTCGAGCTGATCGACGTCGATAACGGCGCGCCCGTGCCCGCTTTCGGACAATGGTCGGCGCAGACCGGCGACCTCGCTTATCGCGCCATCGCCGCGGCAGTCGAGGCGCAACGCAGCGGCCGCACCGATGCGATCGTCACCGCGCCGCTCAGCAAGGAAGCGCTTCACCTCGCCGGCCATCAGTTTCCCGGACACACAGAATTGCTGGCCCATCTCACCAACAGCACCGGTCCGGTGATGATGCTGGCGCACGGCGATTTCCGCGTCAGCCACGTGACCACTCATATCCCGCTGGAGCAGGTTCCGGCGAAGGCGACGCCCGAGCGGATGGCGCGCGTTGTCACCCTCACCCACCAGACGCTGATGCGGCTGGGCCTCGAGCGGCCGCGCATCGCTGTCGCGGCGCTCAATCCTCATGCCGGCGAAGGCGGCGTGCTGGGCCGCTACGACATCGACGTCGCCGGCCCCGTGCTCGAGAAGCTGCGCCAGCAGGGCATCGACGTGTCAGGCCCCGTGCCGGGAGACACTGTCTTCGTAAAAATGCGCGCGCGCCAGTTCGACGCCGTGGTTGCGATGTATCACGATCAGGGGCACATTCCGGTCAAGCTGCTCGGCTTTTCGGTCGATCCGAAAACGGGAGCCTGGGAGGCGCTGAGCGGCGTCAACATTACGCTTGGCCTGCCGCTGATCAGGACCTCGGTCGATCACGGCACCGCCTTCGATATTGCCGGCAAGGGCATCGCCAGCGAACGCAGCCTGATCGAAGCGATCGAATACGCCGAATTGCTGGCCAGCCGCAAAGAGTGACCCGGGTCGGACCATGACAGAACCAGCTTCGAAAGCGCCACGCGTTATCCGCCTCGCCGCCGACGACAACGTCATCGTCGCGGTCGATCAGATCGGTCAAGGCGCGAGCATCGCCGGTGTGACGGCGCAGGCGCGCATTCCGCGCGGCCACAAGATGGCGGTTACGCCGATCGCGTCGGGCGAACCGGTCCGCAAATACGGCCAGGTGATCGGCTTTGCGTCGCAGCCAATTACGCCCGGCGACTGGGTGCACGAGCATAATGTCGCCATGGGCGACTTTGCCCGCGACTATCGTCATGCCGAAGACGCCAGGAACGACGAAGTGCTGCCGCCGGAACTGCGCGCCACCTTCGAGGGCTTTGTCCGGCCGAACGGCCGCACCGGCACGCGCAATTATGTCGGCATTCTCACCTCGGTGAACTGCTCGGCCACCGTCGCCAAGTTCATCGCCGATGCGGTCAATCGCTCGGGCATCCTGAACGACTATCCGGGGATCGACGGCGTCGTGCCTTTCGTCCACGGCACCGGCTGCGGCATGGCCTCGCGCGGCGAAGGCTATGACGTGCTGCAGCGGACGCAGTGGGGCTATGCCACCCATCCGAACCTCGGCGCCGCCTTGATGGTCGGCCTCGGCTGCGAGATGTTCCAGATCGAGCGCATGAAGAGCGAAGGCCATCTGGTTGAGGGGGATCACTTTCAGTCCATGACCATCCAAGCCATCGGCGGCACGAAGAAGACCGTCGCCGAGGGTGTCGAGCGCGTCAAAGCGATGCTGCCGGTGGCGGCGAAGGCGAAGCGCGAGACCCGGCCGGCGTCCGAAGTGGTGCTGGCGCTGCAATGCGGCGGCTCGGACGGCTATTCCGGCATCACGGCCAACCCGGCGCTGGGCAAGGCGGTCGATCTGCTGGCCAAACATGGCGGCACCGGCGTGCTCGCCGAGACACCGGAGATCTACGGCGCCGAGCATCTTTTGACGCGCCGCGCGCTCAACACCACGGTCGGCGAGAAGCTGGTCGAGCGTATTCGCTGGTGGGAAGACTACACGACGCGCAATCGCGGCGAGATGAACAACAATCCGTCGCCCGGCAACAAGGCCGGCGGCCTCACCACCATCCTGGAGAAGTCGCTCGGCGCCGCCGCCAAAGGCGGTTCGAGTACGTTGCGTGCGGTTTATGAATATGCCGAGCCGATCACCGAACGTGGCTTCGTCTTCATGGACACGCCTGGCTACGATCCGGTCGGCGCCACCGGACAGGTCGCCGGCGGCTGCAACGTCATGTGCTTCACCACAGGCCGCGGTTCTGCCTTCGGCTGCAAGCCGACGCCGTCGATAAAGCTCGCCACCAATCACTATGTCTACGAAACCATGACCGACGACATGGACATCAATTGCGGCGATGTGCTCGACGGCGTGTCGCTCGAGGACAAGGGCCAGGAGATCCTCGACAAGGTGCTCAAGGTCGCCTCCGGCGAGCGCACCAAGTCGGAAGATCTCGGCTACGGCGAACTCGAATTTGTGCCCTGGCAGATCGGCGCCACGATGTAGCCACGGCGGTCGATCGGACGCGGGTAGAGCGAGTTCGCACTACTCCGCGATCCATTCCTCCGCTTGCAGCCATCGCAAGGAGGTTGCGCCGGGAAACGGCCTGCCGGCCTGCTGTTCGAAATCACGCAGGCAACCGCGCAACTTCTGGCGCAAGGCTTCCAACGCCGGCGGATCGTCGGGCGAGCCGGGAATAGCCGATCGCTCGAAACGCTCCGCAGCGCCCGCGCCGGCGCCGTTCCGTCTCGTCACCCGCGCGGCGGCCGTGAAAGCCTTACTCGGCGCGCGCTTTATACGATCCGGTCGCGATCCAGGCATCGATGGCGGGGCCGATCTCGTCGCCGGCCACTAGGCCCTCCCGCCAGTCGTTTACCGCCGGGCGCATGACGATCATCCAGCCTTCGCCGAATGCATCCTTCATAAGGATTTCCGGACAGTCCATGAGCGTCTCATTCTGCGCGACCACGGCGCCGTCAAACGCCGCGCGCGCCGCGCCGATCCATTTGCCACCTTCGACCATGGCGAACCATTTGTCCTTATCGAAGGTCTGGCCGAGGCGCTTGGGCGTGAACACCAGCACCTCGCCCATCAGCTTCACCGCCCAGGTGGTGAAGCCTGCGCGCACCGTGCCGTCGGGCAGCGGCATGTACCAGATCTGGTTCTCGACGTCGTAGAACCGGTCCTCCGGAAACTCGTAGCCCTGCACCTGCGCCATGATACGCGCTCTATCCTGCTTTGCGCATGACCATCTCCGAAAACCGGCAGGCAATTTTCGGGATCATGCCCTAGAATGTCAGGACGCGGGCTTCGCCTTCCATGACCGTCTGGATCATGGCGGCTGCGCCCATCATGCCGCTGCATTCGGCAATGAGGTCGATGTCGTCCTTGTCGAACAATTCGAGATTGGCGGGACAGGCCCAGAGCTTAACGCCCTGATCGTGCGCCTCGCGTATCCAGTCGAGCACGGTCTTGTCCTCGTCCGCCTTGATGCGGATCGCTTCCGCGACGCCCTTGAACATCAGCTTGCCGGAGGTAGCCGTGCAGAGCAGATCGACCTCGTAATCCATCGCGGCCGCGACCGCGGCGTAGTAGAAGGGCGCCGCCAGCTCTTCGGGATTGCGCGGGTCGGTATTCATCAAAACGATGAGAAGCCGGCGCGCCGCGGTGCGCTCTCTCGTCATTGCAGGTCCACTTCCTCGACCTTGAGCTTGCGGCCCCACTGGTCGAAGAACGCGCCTTCATTGAGCACGAGACGGTCATCGCCCAGACGCGTTTCCAGCTCGCGCAGTTTGATGCGCGCAGTCGGGTTGTCGAGCGGCCCGCCATGGATATCGACCACGGGAAAGAACGCCGCGCCGTTCCACGGCACGCCCGCCCCGGCGAACAGCACGGTGATCTCTCCCCAGTCCACCTCGGTGCCGATGATGTTGAGGTAGGTCGAGACCAGCGGGTTGACCTTGATCTCGGATATGTCGACCAGCACGATCAGCGCCGTGAACGAGCCGGTGGCGGCGAACTCCGCGGCGAGCCACTGCTCGAACGTCGTGACGGTCTCAGAAGTCGACAAGCGGCGTCTCCGGCATGTAGTGCTCGAACAGCACCCAGAACGGCTGCGGGTGCGTCTGCGCGTACCAGTCCTCGAAGGCGCGGAGTGCGGCGAGCACGTCCGGCGGCGGCGCCTCGTCGTCCGCCGGCCCCAGCGCCGCGAACATCTCCTTCGACACCGGCGCAAAGTGCGACAGGGTTTCGCTGCGCGCCTCGCTGTCGCTGTCCCAGCCGAGCTTCGCGCGCAGGATGCCGTTGCCGGCCGCGACCGCGATTTCTTCGTCATCGGCGACGGTTACGGCTTCGGCCACCGCGCGCATGAGATTGTATTTGCGGTAGGCGAAAGCGCGCTCGTCGGCGAGACGCTTGGTGCGCTCGACGAACTCACGGCGCAGGGCCTCCTCGGCCGCGCCGGCGTTCTCGGCAAAATCCTTCAGGGTGTCGAGAAACGACGGGGCTGGCGTCATCCGGCTCTCCTGTTGCGCGGGTTGGCGCCGCTGGATGGCGAATTTGGCGGAAGAGAGAGGGAGTCGAACCCACCAAGGACCGGCTCGCGGCCCCTCCCGGATTTGAAGTCCGGACGCCCCACCGGGGACGATTCTCTTCCATTGTTCGATGCGTCGACCGGCGGTTCGCCAGAGCGGCGGAATAAATCGAGCCTGTGCCTGTTGATGCGGCGCAGATCGCCGCGGCGCAAGGTGACGCCATGGCGGTCGAAGAACTCGAGGATTTGTATCGCGACCTTGCGGCCATTGTCGACACGGTCGCGGAACTGCGCCGCCGTGAACTGACCGTCCTCGGCCTTCGCCGCACAATCGACGATGATATCGACCATCTCGGCGACGGTGCCGCGCAGGAAGAAGTGGTCATGCGCGACTTCGTCCACCTTGCCCATGCGGCCGAGCAGCTTCAACAGCCGTCGCACCTCCGGCTCGCGCAAATCGGTCACCCCGGCAATGTCGCGCACCCGCGGCGGCCGGAACCGCTCATCCCCGCCGATCAGCGGCGCGATGGCGGCCCAGGCCTTCTCGTCGCCGGGCGTCAGCCGGACCTCGTGACCCTTGAGCCGGACCCAGGCGCCGTCGAGCCCGGCCTCGCCGGCTTTGACCAACTGGTTGAGGAAGGCGATGAAGGCCGGCGCCGGCAGGCGGGGCTGCATCTGCATGCGCAGCGGCTCGAGGCCGATGCCGGGCAAATCGGGATGCGCGCCGTGAAATTTGGTTAGCGTCTCGAGCACCCCGCGCTTGAGGGTGAGCCAGCGCGCCGCCGACAGCGCCAAGGTCACCCCGCCCGCCTGCACGGTGAGCGCGTCGCAGGCTTTCACCAGCGCCGCAGCGTCGTCCGCCGACAGCGCGCGGTCTCGCGCGAAGGCGACGATATCGACGTGATAAGGCAGCGCATCGAGCAGCGCGGCGAACGCGGCCTGCGGATCGGCCAGCGCATGGGCGGCGAGCTGCGCCAGACGCTCCGGCGTGCGGCGCTTGCGCGCCGGCGCGCGCAGATCGAGGAACTTGCCGCCGCCGATGGTGCGCTGCGCGGTCGTGTCGCGCAGCACGAAGCGGTCGCCCGACGCCGCTGCGATCGGATGATCGAGCACGAGCTGAATCAGCGCCTCGGCGCCGGGGGCGATCGGCGTCTCGCCGAGCAGCACGATACGCGCGGCCACGTCGGAGGCGCCGTGATGCAGCCGCACCGGGGTCCATTGCGCGACCGGGCGGGTCTCGGTGGCCAGCAGCTTGAACGTCGCGTCGATGCGGTCGGTCGGCGCATGCAGCGCCGGGTCGAGCACCATGGAGCCACGCGCGATGGCGTCCTTGGTGATGCCGTCGCCGGCGAGATTGAGCGCGCAGCGCTGCCCGGCGACGCCCCGCTCGGCCGGACGATCCTGCGCATGGATCGAGCGCACGCGGGCCTCCAGCCCGGTCGGGCTGACCAGCACATGGTCGCCAACCGCGACCTGCCCGGACAGCACCGTGCCGGTGACGACCGTGCCGGTGCCCTGTAAAGTGAAGGAGCGATCGACCGCAAGGCGGAAGCGACCCTGCGCCGAGCGCGCCTTGATGCGCTTGGCCTCATCGAACAGGACATCGCGCAGCAGTTCGACGCCGTCGCCGGTCACGGTCGAGACCGGCAGCACATCGATGCCGGCAAGCGAGGTTGTGGCGACCGCGTTCTGGATGTCGGTGGTCGCTGCCGCGATGCGCTCGGGGGTGACGAGATCGGCCTTCGTTAGCGCGACGATGCCGCGCTCGATGCCGAGCAGATCGACGATGGCCAAGTGCTCGCGGGTCTGCGGCATGACGCCGTCATCGGCCGCGATGACCATGAGCACGAAGTCGATTCCGGTCGCGCCGGCCAGCATGTTGTGGACAAATTTCTCGTGGCCCGGCACGTCGATGAAGCCGAGCACGGAGCCGTCCGGCGCCGGCAGATAGGCAAAGCCGAGATCGATGGAAATGCCGCGCGCCTTCTCTTCCTTGAGACGGTCGGTGTCGCGGCCGGTGAGCGCACGCACCAGCGAGGTCTTGCCGTGGTCGATATGGCCGGCGGTGCCGATGATCATGTGGGCACCTCCAGCGGTTCGGCGGCGCGGCGCTCAGCCTCAAGCTTCTCATCGGGCGTCAGCGTGGCGCGAACGGCATCGAAGAAGCGCGCCGCCAGCGGGCTGCCGCCGTTGCGCGCGCGCATGAGCCACGTCATCGCCGCGACCGCGTCGCGCGGCGCGCCGGAGCCGAGATGATACGCCGCGCCGAGCATGGCCTGGCCGTCGGCGTCGCCGCGTTCGGCGCCCTGCCGCCACCAGTGCACGGCGGCATCGGCATCGCGCGGCACGCCGAGCGCGTTATGATGGATCATGCCGAGGCGCGTCATCGACGCGGCAATGCCTTGCGCGGCGGCGCGTTCGGCCCATTCGCGCGCGGCGACGACATCGCCGGCGATAGTGTCGCCTTCCAGCAGCATCCAGCTCAGCATGTCCTGCGCGGTGGCGTCGCCCTGCTCCGCCGCGGCGCGATACAGTTCGGCGGCGCGGGCATTGTCCTGCTCGACGCCGTCGCCCTTGAAATACAGGGTCGCGAGGTTGCGCTGGCCGATGGCGTCACCGCCTTGCGCCGCGAGCTGCAGCCAGCGCTCGGCCAGCTTGACATCGCGCTCAACGCCCATGCCCTCGTTGAAGCAAGCGCCAATATTGTTGGCGGCGCGGGCGACCCCGGCATGGGCCAGCGGCGTCCAGATATCGAGCGCGGCCTGATAGTCGCCGCGCGCGGCGGCGTCGTAGGCCGCGGCCATGCGCTGGGCGACATCCGGCTCGGGCTGTTTGCGCGCGCCGAACCAGCCCATCACGGCGCCTCCAGCTTCGCCAGATTGGCGAGAAAGCCATCGACGTCTTCGAGGCAGCGCAGATCGAACAGCAGCGCGTCCTTCTCGATACGGCCGACCACCGGCACCGGCAGACCGCGCAGCGCATTGGACAGCGCATTGAGGCGGCCGCCGCCTTTCGCGACCGGCGCGATGGAGACAGCGAGGCTCGGCAGCGTCTCGACCGGCATGGCGCCGGAGCCGACCTGGCTGGCGCATGGCGCGGTGTCGATCCTGTAGCCGTCGCCGAGCTTGTCTTTCAGCGACGGCATGATGCGTGCGGCCACGGCCTGCATCTCCTTCACCGGCCGCGCCAGCAGACGATAGGTCGGCAACGTCTGCGTCAGACGGTCCGGATCGCGGTAGAGCCGCAAGGTCGCTTCGATCATGGCGAGGCGGATCTTGTCGACGCGCAGCGCGCGCTTCATCGGGTTCTTGTTGAGCCTCGCGATCAAATCCTTGCGGCCGACGATGAAGCCGGCCTGCGGCCCGCCGAGCAGCTTGTCGCCGGAGAACGTGACGAGGTCGGCGCCTTCGGCGATCGCTTCCGCGACCGTCGGCTCGTGCTTCAGGCCGTAGCGCGTGAGGTCCACCAGCGTGCCGGAACCGAGATCGTTGACCAGCGGCACCTTGTGCTCCTGCGCCAGCGCCGCGAGTTCGCGCGGCGAGACTTCCTTGGTGAAGCCTTCGATGCGGTAGTTCGAGGTGTGCACCTTGAGAATGAGGCCGGTGTTGTCGCCGATGGCGCCGACATAATCCTTCATGTGGGTGCGGTTGGTGGTGCCGAGCTCGACCAGTCTGGTCCCTGCCCGGCTCATGATGTCGGGCATGCGGAAGGCGCCGCCAATCTCGATCAGCTCGCCGCGCGAGACGATGGATTCCTTGCCCTTGGCGAAGGTGTTGAGCGTGAGCAGCACCGCGGCGGCGTTGTTGTTGACAATGGTCGCGTCTTCGGCGCCGGTCAGTTCGCACAGGAGGTCGCGCACCAGTTCGTCGCGTTCGCCGCGCTTGCCGCCGCCGAGATCGAACTCCAGCGCCACGGCGTTACGCATGGCGACAGTTGCGGCCTCGACCGCCGCTTCGGCGATCAGCGCGCGGCCGAGATTGGTGTGCAGCACCGTGCCGGTGAGATTGAACACGGGCTTGAGGTTGGGTTCGGCCTGCTTTTCGAGACGCGCCATACCCGCGCCCGCCAAGGCCGCCGCCTCCCCCGCCGCGCCGGCCGCGCGCGCCGCCCCGATGACGTCGCGCACGGCCGCAACGGTGGCGGTGCGGCCGAAGCGCTCGGCGGCGGCCACCGCCGTCGCGTGGCGCATCACCTCATCGACCGAAGGCAACTTGCGGAGCGCCGCGGCAGACGTTGGCGCCTGGGCTTTGGCCATCGCGCCCTCAATAGCCGAGCATCAGGGGATTGACCGCGCCGCGCCGATAACCGAGGTCGCGCACCAGAAGATCGAGCGCGAGGCTGGCGACGTCGTCGGCGACCGGATCGAGCGCCGGATTGGCGACCTGCTGCATGATCTTCACGTAGCTGTGGCAGTTGTCGCAGGTCTCGGCGCGCACCTGCTTGTCGTGCTCGACATGCTGATAGCCGATGCCGCCGGTTTCGCCGCACAAAGTGCATTTGATGCGAACGTAATTCCAGCTCGTGGCGCACAGCGAGCAGACGCAGAAGCGGGTGTTGTGCGCGCCTTCCCAGCCGACGACCAGCGAGGCGACCGGCGGGCCGCCGCAGCATGGGCAGGCGCCGTTGCCGACCGGCACGAGACTCTTGGGCTCAAGGCGGGCCGCCTGCCGCGCGAAATGCACCTGCACCGCGGCGGCGATATAGAGGTGATCGGCCAGCGCCTCGACCGGAATACGGTCGGCGAGCACGGCGCCGGCCATGGCGGCGCACTGGCCTTCGCTCGCGGTGGCGGCGCGCTCCAGCGCGGCGCGCGCGGCGTCCGGCATGTCCATGTCTATCGCCTGAGCGAACAGCCGGGCGAGCGTGGTGTCGAAGGCCTCGTCGGCCGTGAAGCGCGACCGGTCGAGCGGCGGCTTGGCATGCTCTTTCGCGCACGCCAGCGCCTCCGCGGACGGCATGTCCGGGGCCGGCAGACCGTCCTGCAAATTGTGCTGGATGCCGCTGAGCTGACCGAGGAAATTCAGATAAGGGCCGAGCTGATGCCCCGTCGCCAGCGAATGGAAACGATGCGCGCGCAAGGCGAACAAGGTTGTGGGATCGGGAAGCCTGGCAAAGGGCGGCTCGGCAATCTGGCCGATCGGGACCGGCTCATCCCGGGGCGCGCCAACACTGCTACTCATAACTCACGAACCCCCCGGGCCACGTGCCTTGGAAATTTCCGGACTTGTTTTTATTGGCGGAGTGTGGCGCCGCGAGGGCGCCACACCCGATGTCGTTCAGGCTTTCTTGCCGCCGCCAACCAGTTCGCGGAGCCATTTGCGATGGTGCCGCCAGGCCCAGCCGCCGGTCACCTGCCCCCTCGTCATGGCGCCAATGGTACCACGAACCCAGATCGCCGCATAAACGTGGACGATCCAGACGCAGATGATGGCCACCGCGCCGAGGGCGTGGATCAGCACGGCGAAACGCTTGGTCTCGACGGTCGAATAGGCCGCGAAGTACTGGTCCCAGATCAGGATGCCGCTCGCGATCAGGATCACGATCAGGACCGACATCGACCAGAACACGACCTTCTGGCCGGCATTGTACTTGCCGATTTCCGGCAGCCGCTCCTCGCGGCCGCCGAGCACGTCGGCCAGCCGCGCCATCCAGGTGCCGTCCTCCGACGCCCACAGGTTCGCCCGCCAGAAGCGGACGAACAGGCCGGCGAAGGAGAAGAACAGCACGACGCCGATCCACGGATGGATCCAACGCGTGGTCTGTCCGCCGCCGAACAGGCCGGTGAGGAAGAACAGGCTGGGATGGAACAGCGCCAGGCCCGAGAGCGCGAGCAGGACCAGGCAAGTTGCCGTGATCCAGTGGTTGACGCGCGCCCCCGCGGTGTAGCGGTCGACCTTGACAGGCTGACCGGGGTGGACGCCGTCCCCCCGCTCGACGTCGTATGCCGTCATGACGTCTTCCCCTTTCCGGCGAGCTCTTCGGCCTTCCGCTCCTCTTCCTCCGAGACCTTGTTAGGTCCGGTGACGAGGTGGTGGATCACGCCGATCGCCGCAAAGGCTGCCATGGCCGCGAGGCCGGCATACTTGGTGGCGCCCTTCCACAATTCCACGACCGGGCTGATGCGCGGATTGTTGGGCAGGTTGGCGTAGATCTGCGGCTGGTCGTTGTGATGCAGCACGTACATCACATGGGTACCGCCGACGCCCGGCGGATCGTAGAGGCCGGCATTCTTGAAGCCGCGCGACTGAAGGTCCTTGATGCGGCCTTCGGCGTGCTTCTTCATCTCGTCCTTGGTGCCGAACACGATCGCCTGTGTCGGGCAAGCCTTGGCGCAGGCCGGACCCTGGCCGACGGCGACGCGATCCGAGCACAAGGTACACTTGTAGGCCTTGTTATCGACCTGGCTGATGCGGGGAATGTTGAAGGGACAGCCCTTCACGCAGTAACCGCAGCCGATGCACTTGTCGTGGTCGAAATCGACGATGCCGTTGGAGTACTGCACGATGGCGCCGGGCGCCGGGCAGGCCTTGAGGCAGCCCGGATCGGCGCAGTGCATGCAGCCATCCTTGCGGATGAGCCATTCCAGATTCTTGCTCTCCGGATTGACCCATTCGGTGAAGCGCATCGTCGTGAACATATCCGGCGTCAGGTCGTGCGGATTGTCATAGACGCCCGTGTTGACGCCGACAGGCGTGCGCATGTCGTTCCATTCGAGGCAAGCCACCTCGCACGCCTTGCAGCCGATGCACTTGGACACGTCGATGAGCTTGGCCACCGGCGTGAGCTGACGCGCCGGCGGCGAGATGTTCGACGCCGAGCGCTTGATGAGGTCTTCCTGACCGTACGTCGTCTTGACGTCGGTGGTCGGGGCGGGAGGGAGAATGAAGCTGACCATTGTGCTGCCCTCCCTTACGCGACCGGTCCGGGGATCGACTCGATGTCAACGAGGAACGCCTTGTATTCCGGCGTCTCGATGTTCGCGTCTCCCACGTAAGGCGTCAGCGAGTTGGGGCCGAAGCCCTTCTTCGTTTCGCCTATGAAGCCCCAGTGCAGGGGTATGCCGACGATATGGACCGTCTTGCCGTCGCAGGTGAGCGGCTGAATGCGCTTGGTGACGACGGCTTTCGCCTTCACCGATCCGCGCTTCGACCACACCCGCACCCAGCCGCCGGACTTGACGTTCTTCTCGGCGGCCAGCTGCTCGCTGATCTCGACGAAGAACTCCGGCTGCATGGCGGCGTTGCGCTGCGAATGCTTGGTCCAGAAGTGGAAGTGCTCGGTGAGACGGTAGGACGTCGCCGCATAGGGGAAGTCCTTGGCCTCGCCGAACTGCTCCATATCGCCCTTGAACACGCGGGCGACCGGGTTGCCCCTGATCTTCGGCGCCATGACGTTGGCGATCGGCGCCTCGAACGGCTCGTAATGAGCCGGGAAAGGACCGTCGCGCAGCATGCCGCGCGTGAACAGGCGGGCGGAGCCCTCCGGGTTCATGATGAAGGGACCGACTTCGGTCGGCTTCATGGTCGGGCCGATGTCCGGCACATCGTCGCCGGTCCAGGTCGTGCCGTTCCACTCCAGCAGCTTGCGGGTCGGATCCCACGGCTTGCCGTTGAGGTCCGCCGAGGCGCGATTGTAGAGGATGCGCCTGTTGACGGGCCACGACCACGACCACTTGCCGAAGGTGCCGAGATCCGCCGGGTCGCTGTTGTCGCGGCGGGCCATGTTGTTGCCGGCCTCGTTGTAGCAGCCCGAGTAGATCCAGCAGGCGCAGGCCGTCGTGCCGTCGTCGCGCAAGGCGGCGAAGGAGACGACCTGCTTGCCCTTCTGCAGCAGCATCTTGGTCGGATCGTTCGGATCCGGCACGTCGGCGAGCACGGAGCCGTTGAGCTCCTTGGCCAGTTCGTGCGGCGACGGCACGCCCGGATCCTTGTAGCGCCAGTCCAGCTTCAGGATCGGTTCGGCAAAGGCGCCGCCCTCCTGCTGGTACAGCTTCTTCAGGCGCAGATAGATCTGCGCCATGATCCAGGTGTCGTGCTTGTTTTCGCCGGGCGGGGAGCCGCCGGCCCAGTGCCACTGCAGCCAGCGGCCCGAGTTGGTCAGCGATCCTTCGTCTTCGGCAAAGCACGTCGTCGGCAGCTCGATCACTTCGGTCTGGATCGAGCCCGAGTTCACGTCGTTGAACTCGCCGTGGTTCTCCCAGAACCGCGCCGTCTCCGTCTGCAACGGATCCATGACGACGAGGAACTTGAGCTTGGAGAGCGCCGTGGTGAGCTTCTTGCGGTTCGGGAACGACAGCAGGGGGTTGAAGCCCTGGCAGAAGTAGCCGTTCATCTTGCCTTCGTGCATCAGCTCGAAGACCCGCAGGACGTCGTAGGCCGGCACGTCGAGCTTCGGCAGATAATCGAAAGCGAAGTTGTTCTCCGGCGTCGCCGCGTCGCTCCACATCGACTTCAGGAAGCTCACGAAGAACTTCTTGTAGTTCTGCCAGTAGCTCATCTGGTTCGGCCGCATCGGCTTGAAGCCGCGGGTCGACATGTACTGGTCGAACGTCGTTTCCTTTTCCGTCGGGATATTGAGATAGCCCGGGATCAGGTTGGACATCAGGCCGATGTCGGTCAGCCCCTGGATGTTGGAGTGACCGCGCAACGCGTTCATGCCGCCACCGCGCACGCCGATATTGCCCAGGATGAGCTGGAGCATCGCCATGGCGCGGATGTTCTGCGAACCCTTGGAGTGCTGGGTCCAGCCGAGCGCGTACATCGAGGTCATCGTCTTGGTCGGCGTCGAGCACTCCGAGATCATCTGCGCCACCTTCAGGAACTTGTCCTTCGGCGTGCCGCAAATGCGCTCGACCATCTCGGGCGTATAGGCCGAGACGTGCTTCTTCAGCAGATTCCAGACGCTGCGCGGGTGATCGATGTCGGACTTGACGAAGCCGTCCTCGCCCAACTCGTAGTCCCACGTCGACCGGTTGTAGTCGCGGCGGGCTTCATCGTAGCCGGTGAAAAGGCCGTCGTTGTAGTCGAAGCCTTCCTTCACGATGTACGAGGCGTTGGTGAAGTTCCTCGTGTATTCCCACTGCACCTTGTCGTTCTGGACGCAGTAGTTGATCACGCCGAGCAGGAACGCGATGTCCGTGCCCTGGCGGATCGGCGCATAGAAGTCCGCCACCGCCGCCGAGCGCGTGAAGCGCGGGTCGACAACGATGAGCTTGGCGCCGCGGTTGGCTTTCGCCTCCGTGACCCATTTGAAACCACAAGGATGCGCCTCGGCGGCATTGCCGCCCATGATAATGACGAGGTCGGTATTCTTGATATCCGTCCACGAGTTGGTCATCGCACCGCGACCGAATGTTGGGCCCAAACTGGACACCGTCGGTCCGTGTCAAACTCTCGCTTGATTATCGAATGCCAGAATACCCGTGCTGCGCACCACCTTGTACGTGGCCCACGCGGTTTCGTTCGTTGTTGCGGAGGCGGCCAGGAAGCCCGTCGTCAGCCACCGGTTCACGGTGACGCCGTCGGCGTTCTTGGCGACAAAGTTCTTGTCGCGGTCGTCCTTCATCAGCCGCGCAACGCGATCGAGCGCGACGTCCCAGGACACGCGCTCCCACTTGTCCGAACCCGGCTTGCGGATCTGCGGATACAGCGTGCGCGTCTTGGCCGTGACCATATCGAGGAGACCGGCGCCCTTCGGGCACAGAGTGCCGCGATTGGTCGGATGATCCGGGTCGCCTTCGATCTGAACGATCTGGGCCTTTTCGCCCTTCTTCAAATCGCCCTTCGAATACATGATGATGCCGCAGGCCACCGAGCAGTAGGTGCAGGTGTTGCGCGTCTCGGCCAGATTCGCGAGCTTCCATGGCCTGATCGACGTCGCATAGGCGGCTTCGATATCACCGAAGCCCAGTGCACCCAGAGTTGTGCCGGCAACACCCGCGCTTGCGCCCTTCAGAAACTGGCGCCGCGAGAGTTCCATATTCATCGTCTTGGCCCTCCTTTGAGAGCTGGCCCCCGACGGGGGACGACCGTCGCCCGCGCGCCCTCCGGCAACGCAGACGTCGCGCGAATGCGCGTAACGAAAAGGTATTTTTGAACTGGAACAAAGTCAAACAGACGCAAAATCTGAAGACACAAATTCGCGTTATGTTGCAACGCAATAGACGGCACTGAGCAAACGCTGGATCAGAACTCCATCCGTCATTTTTCGAGGCCGCAGTCAGAACTATATTTCGATTTCATGCCGGCATCGGCATGGACGTTTTGCCGATTGACCGTTCCATCCCGGCGAGAGCACTATCCGCCTCGTGATTTCGCACGCTGCTCCCGAGTTTCGGGGCGTATCGTGGCTTGGGTTGTGGTCCGGCACGGTGTTGTCCGCGGCGGCTGCGTTGCTCGTTCCGGTCGCGGCACACGCCGCCGGACTCGTCCTGTGGACTGAACCCAACCCGCAGGCCTTCGCGCTTCCCCGCCTGGACGACTCCAACGCTGCGGCTTTTGGCCTCAGAAGCCAGAGCGGCGAGACCGTCCTTGTCCACTTCTTCGCCAGTTGGTGCGAGCCCTGCCGGGACGAATTGCCCGCGCTCAACCGTCTCGCCGCACCGGCCTTGACGGTGGTCGCGATCGCCGTCGCGGACACCGATTCGCGGCAGAAGCTATTCGGCGCCTGGGAAGACAACTGGCTGGCCTATAATTTCGCACACGACATCGCGCTGCCGGGCGCGACCGGGCCGAAACTGGGCTTCCTGATGTATCCGCAGGCCGAGTGCGGCCCGAACCGGCTGGATTGCCTGGATCCGGATAGATTCAAATACACCATCACCGCCAAGGAACAGACTGCGGCGTGAGACCGTTCGCCATCATCGCCAAGGATTCCGGATGCCGCGGCCGCGGCATCCGGTGTCTTCACGTCGTGTTGGCGGGTGGAACCCGCGGCGGCTCCTGTCTGTTGGGATTCCGACAGAACACAGGAGCAGACCATGCGACCCCGCGCATTGTTTCTTTCCACCGTGATGCTGACGTCCGTCCTCGGCGGCGCGGTCTACGCCCAGCAAAGCCAGCCCGACGCGCAGACGCAGCCCAGCGAGAGCAAGGATCACACCCCGCAGAACGGCAGCGCCGAAGGCACCAAGCCGGAGCACATGGGCTCATCCGGCTGGACCGGTGGCACCGGCGGCTCGCACATCGGCACCAGCAACTCCGCGACAAGCGGTTCAGGCTCCACGGATTCCGGAATCAATACCGAGGCTGCCAAGGGCCAGCCCCTGACGGCGACTGGCGAGGATCTCAAGGGTCCCGCGGTGCGCTTCGCGCCCAACAAAACTCCGGAATAATCCATGCTAGGAGGGCGCCATGAAAGCGCCCTCCGCCATTGCTCTGGATCTGCGCGGCCTGCGCTGCCCGCAGCCCGTGCTGCGCGCCAAAAAGGTGCTGCGCACCCTCGACGCAGGCGCATTGCTGACGCTCGAATGTACCGACCCGCTCACGGTCATTGACGTTCCCCATTTTTGCAATCAGACCGGCCACCGCCTGATCGCGCGCGAGAAGCGCGACGATCTGTACATCTTCACTATCGAGAAGAAGAGCGGTTAGCCGTGGCGATTTATCTCGACAGCAATTCGACGACGCCGATCGAGCCGGCTGTGCTCGCGGCCATGCTGCCCTACCTCACCGAGCACTTCGGCAATCCATCTTCCGCGCATGTGCTTGGCCATGCGGCGCATGAGGCCGTCGACAAGGCGCGTGCGCAGGTCGCCGCGCTGATCGGCGCCTCGCCCGGCGAAATCGTGTTCACCAGTGGCGGCACCGAAGCGACCAACATGGCGATCCGCGGCGCAGCCGCGATGAGCCAGCGCCGCACCATTGTCACCACCAATATCGAGCATCCGGCGACCGACGCCTGTTGCGCCGAGCTGGCGAAGCAGGGCTTCATCATCAAGCGGCTGAAGAGTTCGGCCGATGGCCTCGTCGATCCCGCTGAAGCGCGTTCGCTGATCGATGCCGACACCGCGCTCGTGTCGATCATTCACGCCCAGAATGAGATCGGCACGCTGCAGCCCGTCGCCGAGATCGCGGCGCTGGCGCATGCGGCCGGCGCACTGGTGCATGTCGATGTGGCGCAGTCCGTCGGCAAGGTGCCCGTCGATGTCACGGCGCTCGGCGCCGACCTGATCTCGATCGCCGGGCACAAGCTCTATGCCCCGAAGGGCGTCGGTGTTCTCTATATGAAGCGCGGCATCGCGCTGCCGCCGCTTCTGGTCGGCGCCGGACAGGAGCGCGGCCGCCGTCCCGGCACGGAGAACGTGCCCTATATAGTGGCGCTCGGCGAAGCCTGCCGGCTGGCGCAAAACGCATTGGCGGAAGCGGAGCCGCGTCTGCGCGCGCTCAGCGCGCGACTGCTCGAGCATCTCATGCATCAGGTGCCCGGCCTGACCCTGGTCGGTGATCGCGAGCGGCGGCTGCCGAATACATTGAATGTGCTGTTTCCAGGCGTCTCCGGGCGGCAATTGCTGGCGGCATGCCCGGCCGTGCTCGCCTCGAACGGCTCGGCCTGTCATGCCGACAGCGAAGAGCCTTCGGCGATCCTGCTGGCGCTCGGCATTGCCCGCGACATCGCGCTCGGCACCGTGCGGTTGTCTCTGGGACGGCACACCACGCAAGACGACGTCGATGCCGCCGCCGAACAGCTCGCGGCGGCGTGGCGCATCCTCGTCATTCCGGGGCGCTCGCATAAGCGAGCGAACCCGGAATCCGGAGGCGGATTCGTATCATCGGGCTGGATTCCGGGTCCGCCCCTTCGGGGCGTCCCGGAATGACGGACTTAGTAAGAGACATCAGGCCAGGAGAATTGCCGTGAACATCCAGACGCCGATCAGGCTGAGCCACCTCTCCCATGGCGGCGGCTGCGGCTGCAAGCTGGCGCCGTCGGTGCTGACGCAGTTGTTGTCGAGCCATCCGATGACGACGCCGTACAAGCAGTTGCTGGTCGGCGTCGAGACCGGCGACGACGCCGCGGTATGGGAGCTGGATCCCGGCAACGACAACGGCACCTGTATCATCGCGACCACCGACTTCTTCATGCCGATGGTGGACGATGCGCGCGACTTCGGCCGCATCGCCGCGACCAACGCCATCTCCGATGTCTATGCCATGGGCGGCACGCCGATCTTCGCCCTCGCCATTCTCGGTATGCCGGTCGACAAGATCCCGCCGGAGATGGTGCGGCAGATTCTCGAAGGCGGTCAGTCGGTCTGCGCGGAAGCGGGCATCCCGATCGCCGGCGGCCATTCTATCGACTCGCCGGAGCCGATCTACGGCCTCGCCGTCATTGGCACCGCGCAGAAAGCGGACATCCGCCGCAACGCCGATGCAAAAGCGGGAGATGCGCTCATTCTCACCAAGGCGCTCGGCGTCGGCATCTATTCGGCCGCATTCAAGAAGAGCGCGCTGTCGCGCGCGGCCTATGACGAGTTCATCGCGACGACGACCTTGCTCAACAAGGTCGGCGCCACGCTCGCGAAGGAACCGGCCGTGCACGCAATGACCGACGTCACCGGCTTCGGCCTGCTTGGCCACGCGCTCGAACTGGCGCGCGGCTCGGGCAAGACCGTGACCATTAACGCCGGCAGTCTGCCGTTCCTCAAGGAGGCCGCCGCGCTGGCGCAGCAAGGTTTCATCACCGGCGCGTCCGGCCGCAACTGGAAGAGCTACGACGCCCACGTGACCTTGCCGGACGGCACGGCCGAGTGGCAGCGCCAGATCCTGTGCGATCCGCAAACCTCGGGCGGTCTGCTCATTTCCTGCGCGCCGGACAAGGCCGACACCTTGCTCAAGGGCATCGTCGCCGCCGGTTATTCCTCGGCGCGGATCATCGGCCGCGTCGCAGCGGGCGAACCGATCGTGGCGGTGGCGCCCTAGACGTCAGACTGCGTGACGACGGCCTATCAAGACCGCTCGAAGATCGCCGCGATGCCCTGCCCGCCGCCGATGCACATGGTCACCAGTGCGCGCTTTTGCTGCGTACGCGCCAGCTCATAAACAGCCTTCACGGTATTGATGGCGCCGGTGGCGCCGACCGGATGACCGAGCGAGATGCCGCTGCCATTCGGGTTGACCTTGGCCGGATCGAACTTCAGTTCGCGCGCCACCGCGCAGGCCTGCGCGGCAAAAGCCTCGTTGGATTCGATAATATCGATGTCGCCGATGGCGATGCCCGTCTTTTTCAGCGCGAGCCTGGTCGCCGGAATCGGCCCCAGCCCCATGAATAGCGGCTCGACGCCGGCATGGGCGTAGGCGACCATGCGCGCCATCGGCTTGAGACCGAGCCGCTTCACCGCCGCCTCGCTTGCCAGCACCACGGCGGCAGCGCCGTCATTGATGCCGGAGGCATTGCCGGCGGTAACGCTACCGCCGTCACGCTTGAACACCGGGCGCAGCTTGCCGAAATCATCGGCCACCGCATCGTGCCGCGTGTGCTCATCGGTGTCGAATACTTCAGCGCCCTTGCGTCCCTTGATTTCGATACCGAGGATCTGGTCCTTGAAATAGCCCGACCGCGTGGCATGCGACGCGCGGCGATGGCTCTCCAAAGCCAGCGCATCCTGATCTTCGCGCGGAATCCTGTGTCGCTCGGCGACGTTCTCCGCGGTCACGCCCATCAATACGCGGTTGAACGGATCGTTGAGCGCGCCGTCGAGAATATCGATGAGGGGCGCATTGCCCATCCGGGTGCCCCAGCGCACCGAGGTGGCGAAGAACGGCGCCTGCGACATGTTCTCGGCGCCGCCGGCAATGGCGACATCGCAATCGCCGAGGCGAATGCTCTGCGCGGCCGAGACCACCGCCTGCAGCCCCGAGCCGCAGAGACGATTGACGGTCAGCGCCGGCGTCTCGACCGGAAGACCGGCTTCGATCGCGGCCACACGGGAGATGTACATGTCGCGCGGACCGGTGTGCAGCACCTGGCCGAAAACGACATGGCCGATTTCTGCCGCGGCCACGCCCGAACGGCGCAGCGCCTCCGCGGTCACCTTCGCGGCGAGATCGGTGGCCGGCACACCCTTGAGACTGCCGCCGAATGTGCCGATCGCCGTACGCACGCACGACACGACATAGACTTCATTCATCGTCTTCTCTCCACTTATCCGGATCGTGCGACCCGAAGCTCCCCTGCATTCTAGAAGCAGGCGTCCGGAAACATCGCCGCCATGTCATTGCCCGAACGCACCAGCGCGAACTGCAGTCGCGTCTTCGGCAGTTCGGTCGCGAAGAAGTAGCGGCAGGCGTGGCGCCGCCCGGCTCGCACCACTGCATCGGCCGTCGCCGCGCGCGCCTGATCAAGCCAGAGCCAAGCCACGACGACATGGCCGAAGGCAGACAGGAACGCCGCCGCATTATACAGCGCCGCCTCGGACGATACAGTGCGCAGCACGGCGATCGTATCGTTGACGTCGGCCCAGGCGGTCCGCAGCGCGGCGCATTCGGCGGCGAGATCGTCGCCGCAGGCCGCGAGCGTCGCATCGATGCGCTCGCCCAGCAGCGCCAGCGCTTCGCCATTGCCGCGCAGAATCTTGCGGCCGACGAGGTCGTTGGCCTGAATGCCGTGGGTGCCCTCGTGAATCGGATTGAGACGGTTGTCGCGATAGACCTGCTCGACATCGAAGTCGCGCGTATAGCCGTAGCCGCCATGAACCTGGATCGCCAGATCGTTGGCGGCGAGGCCGAACTCGGCCGGCCAGCTTTTGCCGATCGGCGTCAAGAGACCAAGCAACTGACCAGCGATGTCACGCTCCGCTTCGCTGGACGCGGCGGCCTCTTCATCGACGAGGCGCGCACAGTACAGCACCAGCGCCAGCGCGCCCTCGGCGTAGACTTTTTGCGCCAGCAGCATGCGGCGCACGTCGGCATGGACCACGATCGGCACCGGCGCCGAATCCTTGCGGGCGGCGCTCGCCCGCCCCTGCGTGCGCTCGCGGGCATAGCCGAGCGCATGGCGGTAGCCGCGGCAGGCCAATGCAGCGGCGCCGACGCCGACGGCAATGCGCGCCTCGTTCATCATGCTGAACATGATGGCGAGCCCCTGCCCGACGTCGCCGATACGGTAGCCGATCGCACCGGCGGCATGGCCCGGCCGATGCCGCGCGCCCTCGCCGAAGGCGAGCAGGCAATTGGCCGTGCCGCGGTAGCCCATCTTGTGATTGAGCCCGGCAACGACGACGTCATTGGCTTCGCCGAGACTGCCATCGGCCGCCGGCAGAAATTTCGGCACGGCGAACAGCGAAATGCCGGCGAGCCCGGCGCCGAGACGGCCGTCCTCGCCCGGCACCTTGGCGAGCACCAGATGCACGATGTTCTCGCTGGCGTCCTGGTTGCCGCCGGAGATCCACATCTTGTTGCCGAACAGACGGTAGCGCGGGCCGAGCAGCGGGTCGGCGCCATCGGCGATGGCGCGCGTGGTGATGTCGCCGAGCGAGGAGCCGGCCTGCGGTTCGGACAGGCACATCGTGCCGAACCAGCGCCCCTCGATCTGCGGGCGCGCCAGGACATCGATCTGCGCCGGCGTGCCGAAGACGGTGAGCAGGCGCGCATTGGCCACCGTCAGCATCGGATAGGCCGCGGTGGCGATATTGGCCGCCATGGTCATCGCCGTGGAGGCCGTATGGATGAGCGCCGGAATTTGCGCGCCGCCGAGCTTCTCGTCGAACGAGGCCCCGAACAGACCGGCCTCGGCATAGGCGCGCAGCGCATCGGCGATTTCCGGCAGCACATGAACAGCGTCACCGTCGAGCGACGGCTCGACGCGATCCGAGAGCTTGTAGTGCGGCGCGAAGTGTTCGTCGGCAAGGCGTGCACTCAGGTCGAGCACGGCGTCGAAGGTCTCCCGGCTGTGCTCGGCAAAGCGCTCATGCGCCGTCAGGGCGTCGGCGGCGAGCCAGTCGTAGACAAGGAAATCGAGGGTCGCACGATCGATATACGGCATCAGATCACCGAAGAGCCGCCATCGACGATGAGGATCTGGCCGGTGACATGCGCCGACGCATCCGAGGCGAACAGCAACGTGGCGCCCTTGAGGTCCTGATCGCCGCCGAGCTGGCCGCGCGGCGTGCGCGCGGTCAGGTCCTGCTCGAAGGTGCCGAGCACGCCCTTGGTCATTTTCGACGGGAAATAGCCGGGCGCGATGGCGTTGACGGTGATGCCATAGCCGCCCCACTCGGCCGCCAGCGCGCGCGTCATGTTGACGACGCCGCCTTTGGTCGTGTTGTAGGCGATGGTGCCCGGCATGCGCGGCGGGTGCCCCTTGAAGCCTTCGATCGAGGCGATGTTGACGATGCGGCCCTTGCCAGCCGGGATCATCGCTTTCTTGGCCGCCGCCTGCGCGAGCAGGAACGGCGCGGTGAGATTGAGCGCGACCACCTTGTCCCAGGCGTCGCGCGGATGGTCTTCCGCCGGCGCGCCCCAGGTGGTGCCGGCATTGTTGACCAGAATGTCGAGCCGGCCGTGTCGCGCCAGGATTTCATCGACGACCGATGCCGGCGCATCGCCCTTGCCGAGGTCGACCGCAATGGCGGAAGCCTTGATGCCCAGTTGCGTCAGATGCGCGACAGCGGCGTCGAGCTCGTCCTGCTTGCGCGCGGTGAGCATCACGAACGCGCCGAACTCGCCCAACGCCTCGGCCATCTGCAAACCGAGACCGCGTGAGCCGCCGGTCACGATTGCAACACGACCGGAAAGATCGAACAACGCCTTAAGCCCGCTCATACGGCACCCGGTGTCTTGTCAAAGTCGGCAAAGTTTCGGCCGCGTTGCGCGAGCTCACCAAGCAAGGGCGCCGGCGCCCAGTTGTCATCGTACTTCGCGTGCAACGCCCTCACCGCATCGTGAATGCGGCCGATGCCGACACCGTCGGCCCAGGCCATCGGCCCGCCGCGCGCGGCCGGGAAGCCCATGCCGTAGACGTAGCAAAGATCGATATCGCTCGCGCGCTCGACGATGCCCTCGCCGAGCAGCCGCGCGCCTTCATTGACCAATGCATAGAGCGTGCGCTCTAGAATTTCATCGTCGCCGATGGCGCGCCGCGTGATGCCGAGGCGCCCGGACTCCTCGGCAATCATCGTCTCGACCACCGGATCCGGCTCGGCGGAGCGTGGACCGGACGGATAAAGGTACCAGCCCGCGCCGGTCTTGCTGCCGAGACGGCCGCGCTCGTAGAGCAGATCGGCGAGCCGCGAATAGCGCATGTTCTCCGGCCAGTTCTTCAACTGCCGCTGCCGCACGAACCAGGCGACGTCCTGCCCGGCCATGTCGAGCATGGCGCAAGGCCCCATGGCGAGACCGAAGCCGGTGAGCACGCGGTCGATGTCCTGCGGCAGCGCCCCCTCCTCCATCAGGAGATCGACCTGCCGCAGATACGGATACAGCATGCGGTTGGCGCAGAAGCCGTCGCATACGCCGACCGTGACACCGACTTTCCCGATGCGTTTGGCGAGCGCGATCACGGTAGCCAATACCGAAGCGTCAGTTTTGGCGCCGCGCACGATTTCGAGCAGGCGCATGACGTGCGCCGGGCTGAAGAAGTGCAGGCCGACAACATCCTGAGGACGCTTGGTCACGGCGGCGATGGCATCGACATCGAGAGCGGAGGTGTTGGTGGCGAGGATGGCGCCGGGCTTTGCGATGCGATCGAGCCCCGTGAAGATATCGCTCTTCACGCTCATGTCTTCAAAGACGGCCTCGACGATGAGATCGGCCTGGCCGAGCACCGAGAGATCGGTTGCGCCGGCGATGCGATCCTGACGCGCGCCGACTTCGGCGCCCGACAATGTGCCTTTTGCCCGCGCGCGGTCATAGACCTCGCGAATGCGCGCCAACCCTTTTTCCAACGCAGCCTCGTCGCGCTCGACGAGAGTCACGGCAAAGCCGGCATTGGCGAAGACCATGGCGATGCCGCTGCCCATGGTGCCGGCGCCGATCACGCCGACATTCTCGATCGGACGCAGCGGCGTCGTCTGATCGACACCGGCAACGTGCGACGCCGCCTCTTCGGCGCGCTTCAGATAGGCCGCAGCATCCCACCCGGAAGTCATCCGTCTCATCTCCCTAAATCCAGATCCAGCCAATAGGCCGCGTCACGTCCAGAGCTTCGCGTCCTTGCCGAGTTCGATGCGCGCGATCTGATCCATATGGACTTCGTCCGGACCGTCGGCGAGGCGCAAGGTGCGCGCCAGCGACCAGGCTGCAGCGAGACCGAAATCGCTGCTGACTCCGCCGCCGCCATGCACCTGGATGGCGCGGTCGAGCACGGCTTGCGCCATGCGCGGTGCAACGACCTTGATCATCGCAATCTCGGCACGCGCCGCCTTGTTACCGACCGTATCCATCATGTGGGCCGCCTTCAACGTGAGCAGACGGGCCTGATCGATTTCCATGCGGCTCAGCGCCACCGCCTCGCGCAACATGCCGTGCGACGCCATCGGCTTGCCGAACACATGACGGCCGCTGGCGCGCGCGACCATCGATTCCAGCGCCCGCTCCGCGAGACCAATGGCGCGCATGCAGTGATGGATGCGGCCGGGACCAAGGCGACCCTGGGCGATTTCGAAGCCACGACCTTCGCCGAGCAGCATGTTGGATGCCGGCACGCGTACGTTTTCGAAGTTGACTTCCATATGGCCGTGCGGCGCGTGGCCGTAACCGAACACGCTGAGCGGACGCACCACGGTCACGCCGGGCGCGTCCATCGGCACCAGGATCATCGACTGCTGCCGATAGGTCTCCGCCGACGGGTCGGACTTGCCCATGAAGATGAGAATCTTGCAGCGGCGATCGCCCGCGCCCGAGGTCCACCATTTGCGACCGTTGATGACGTAATGATCGCCGTCGCGCTTGATGCTGGACTGAATGTTGCGCGCGTCGGAGGAAGCAACGTCCGGCTCCGTCATGGCGAAGCCGGAGCGGATCTCGCCTGCGAGCAGCGGCGCGAGCCACTGCTTCTTCTGCGCCTCAGTGCCGTAGCGCACCAGCACTTCCATATTGCCCGTGTCGGGCGCCGAGCAGTTGAAGACCTCGGCGGCGATGGGCGAGCGGCCCATGATTTCGCACAGCGGCGCGTACTCGACATTGGTCAGGCCGGCGCCGAGGTCGCTTTCGGGGAGAAACAGGTTCCAAAGGCCGGCCTTGCGGGCCTCGGCCTTCAGGTCTTCCAGGATCGGCGGCGTTGCCCAAGGATCGGCCAGCCCGGCATGTTGCTCGTCATAGACACGCTCGTTGGGATAGACGAACCGGTCCATGAAGGACTGGCAGCGGGCAATCAAGTCCTTGGTCTTTTGGGAATATTCGAAGTCCATGCGTCTCCCCGCCTCTTGCCAGTCGCACTTGCGAGAGTGTACATTTTCTGTCCGACAGTTCAACAGTCCATTCATCGGACAGTTTCGGACCGCATCCCTCCGCAGGACCAGGCCAATGACGCCCGAAGTTAGCGAAATTCGAAGCGGACACGAATTCGATAGCGGCCGCCTCGCGGAGTATTTGGCGGGACATCTCGACGGCTTCGCCGGGCCACTCTCCATTCGCCAGTTCAAGGGCGGGCAGTCCAACCCAACCTTCCTGGTCGAAACCGGCGACAGCCGCCGCTACGTCCTGCGCAAGAAGCCGCCCGGTCAATTGTTGCCCTCGGCGCATATGATCGAGCGCGAATACCGGGTGATGCATGCGCTGGAGGGCACGGCCGTGCCGGTCATCCGCACCCACCTGCTGTGCGAAGATGCTTCGATCATCGGCACGCCGTTTTATCTGATGGATTTCGCTGAAGGCCGCGTATTCCGTGATCCGGCGCTGCCGGACATGGCGCCGGCAGAGCGCGGCGCGATCTACGCCACCATGGGCGAAGTGATGGCCAGGCTGCACGCGGTCGATTGGCGCGCAGTCGGCCTCGAAAGTTTCGGCAAGCCGGCCGGTTATGTCGCCCGGCAGATCGCGCTGTGGACGCGGCAATACGAAGCCGCCAAGACCCATGACATCCCTGCCTTTGACGAATTGATCCGCTGGCTTCCGGCAAACATGCCGGCGAACGAGACCACCGCCATCGCGCATGGCGACTTCCGCCTCGAGAACCTGATCTACCATCCGAGCGAAGCGCGCGTGCTCGGTGTTCTCGATTGGGAACTGGCCACGCTCGGCCATCCGCTGGCCGACGTTGCCTACAATTGCATGATCTGGCATCTCGATCCGTCGACGCCCAACCTCGGTGGCCTTGCCGGCCGCGACCTTGCCGCGCTCGGCATACCCACTGAAGCGGAGTATCTCGCCGGCTACGCCAAAGCCGCCGGCATCGAGAAAATCGAGAACTACTCGTTCTTCCTCGCCTTCGCTTTCTTCCGTTTCGCCTCCATCGCCCAGGGCGTTTATGCCCGCGCGCTGGCCGGCAATGCGAGTGCGCCGAACGCGCTGCAGGTCGGGCTTCTGGCCGCCCCTCTTGCCGACCTCGGCTGGAAAGCCGCGCAGGGCCAGCTCTCAAACTGATACGCACCGACAAAAGAAACGGCCGGGGTTGCCCCCGGCCGTTTCGCGTTTGACGTCAATGATGACGCTTAGTTCGTAGCCATCTTGCAGGTGACGGCCGGTGCGACGTCCTGCGCGCTGACGGTGGTCTTGATCACCGGACGCAACTGCCCATCGACCGATTCCACCACGCCGAAGTAGTTCGGCTTGAGCAGTTGGTGATCGTCCTTGCGGACGGTCAGCTTGCCCATGATGGTGTCGAAAGAGCCGCCCGACATCGCCTTGGCGACGTCCGCCGGCTTAACGCTCTTGGCCGCCGCGACCGCCTGGAAGATGACCTGCATGCCGAGGTAGGTCTCGCCTTCGAAATTGGTCGGCGGGACTTTGTACTTGGCGACCCAGGCATCGACGAACGCCTTGTTCTCCGGCGTGTCGAGAGTCGACGAGTAGTTGATGATGCCGTAGACGCCCTTGGCGGCTTCGCCCAGGGTTTTCACGGTGCCGTCGGTGGTGAAGCTCACGCCCGCCACGGTGATGGCGTCGGTCAGCCCGAACTGCTTCGCCTGCTGAGCGAAGTTGACCGCGTCGCGGCCAGCCAGCACGACCCAAACGCCTTCTGCGCCGCTCTTTTTGACCTGCTCGATGTAGGGCGCGAAGTCATTGATGTTGGCCGGCGTGTAGAACTCGCCGACCAAGGTGCCGTTCGCAGCTTTCACCGCTTCGCCGAACAGCTTGCCGGAGCCGCGGCCCCAGGCGATATCGGCGGCGACGACGGCCCACTTCTTTTCCTTCCGCTGCGACAGCCACGGCTTAACGGTCGCCGCATCCATCGCCGACTGCGTGTTGACGCGGAACACGCCCGGCACGCAGTTCGCGCCGGTGAGCTCGTCCGCCTTGTTGATGGTCGACACGTAGATCGAGCCCCAGCGCTCCATCAGCGGCGCGATGGCGAGACCTTCACCCGAGGCGATCAGCCCGGTGAGGATCGGATAGCCTTCCGACACCAGCTTTTCCGCCTGACGACGGGCGAGCTCCGGCTTGGCTTCGGTGTCGTAGGACTTGAATTCGACCTTGTGGCCGGCAACGCCGCCCTTGGCGTTGGCTTCATCGGTGGCGAAGCGCACGGCGCGCATCACTTCCTCGCCGAGCGTGGCGTAGGTGCCCGACAGATCGGTCGGCACGCCGAGCTTGAGCGGGTCGGCCGCGAGCGCGGACCCGACCAGCGCGGCGCCGAACACGGCCGTGCCCAGCGTCGCAGTAAGAGCAGTCACTCCCTTTCGCATTTCCTTCCTCCTCTTGAGCCGCCGGCGGCGGCGCGTTTCGGATCGATCTGGCGTCGATCACGTTCATTCAGATGGCGATATGCCGCTCCAGTTCATCGCGGGTGACATTCTGGAGCGATCCGGATTCCGCCACGGCCCCCTTCGACAGGACGTAGAAGCGTTGGGCGACGCGGTGGATCAGACTGATGTTCTGCTCGATGAGCAGGATGCCGATGCCGTCCTCTCCGAGCCTGACGAGCAGCGCGGCGAGTTCGTCGACGACAACGGGAGCGAGGCCTTCGCTCGGCTCGTCGAGGATGAGCAGATCGGGGTTGGCCATCAGCGCCCGGCCGATCGCCAGCATCTGCTGCTGGCCGCCGCTGAGCGCGAGGCCGGGATTGGCGCGCCGTTCGCGCAGGATCGGGAACAGATCCTGCACCTTCTCCAGCGACCACGGGCCCTTGCGGCCGGTCGCGGTGCCGAGCAGCAGGTTTTCCTCGACGGTCAGGTTCGGCAGAATGCCGCGGCCCTGCATGACGATGGCGATGCCGTTCTGCGCCGCCGTGTAGCCGCGCAAATCCTTGATCGTGCGGCCCCGGATCTCGACGTGGCCCTGGCCGATGCGCGTCACGCCGCACAGCGTGTTGACGACGGTGGTCTTGCCGACACCGTTGCGTCCGACCAGCGCGACGCGCTCGCCGGCATCGACATCGAAGGTGACGCCGTTGAGAATGCGGGCGCGGCCGTAAAGCGCGTGAACGTCGTTGAAGGCGAGCAGCGACATCACGCCTCCGTCCCGAGGTAAGCGGCGATGACGGTCGGATCGACGCGGATTTCGGCGCAGGTGCCCTCGCTCAGCGAACGGCCGAGATGCAGCACGGTGATGCGATCGCAAATCGAGAATACCACCTGCATGTCGTGCTCGACCAGCAGCACGGTGACCTTCCAGCGGTTGGCGAGGTCGCGCAGGATGCGCGCAAGGCCGAGCGATTCTTCCATCGTCAGACCGGCCGCCGGCTCGTCGAGCAGCAGCACCGCCGGCCGCCCGACCAGCGCCAGAGCGAGATCGAGTCGGCGCTGGTCGCCGTAGCTGATTTCCCCGGCCGGAATGTCGGCCAATTCCGTCAGCCGCAGTTCGTCCATCACTTCGGCAATGTCGGCGCCGGGCACCGCCCACGCCGCGACCAGCAATTGCTGTTCGACGGTCAAGTCGGGGAAGATGTTGGTGCGCTGGAACGAGCGCGCCATGCCGCGGCGGCGCCGCTCCTGCGGCGTCAGGGCGCTGATGTCCTCGCCGTTGAGCAGCACCTTGCCGCCACGGGTGGCCGCGCGGCCCGACAGCACATCGATCAATGTCGATTTGCCGGCGCCGTTCGGCCCGATCAGGCCACGGATTTCGCCCTGCTTGACCGCGATGTCGACATTGTCGAGCGCGGCAAAGCCGCCGTAGCGCCGCGACAGCCCGATGCCTTCGATCACATGGCCGGTCATCGTCCCGTCCCCCGGCGCCACAGCAAGAGAGCCAGACCGACGACGCCGCGCGGCATCGTCAAGGTCACGACAACGAGAATGCCGCCGACAATGGCGGGCCAGTACTCGGCGAACTGGCCGGCAAAATCCTTGATGTAGAAGAGCACGATGGCGCCGATGGCGGGGCCGAAGATGAACTTGGCGCCGCCGATGATCGCCATGATCAGCGCGAAGCCGGACGTGCTCCAGTGGAACATCTGCGGCGCGATGTAGCCGTTGTAGCAGGCCTGCAGAATCCCGGCGGTCGCGGCGATGAACGCGGCAATGGCATAGACCAGCGCCGGCGGCATCACCGTCGAATAGCCGAGGAAACGCGCGCGCTCCTCATTGTCGCGAATGGCGGCTGCGACCTGGCCGACACGGCTGCGCGTGAACAGCACGAGGCCGACCAGCACGAGAACGAGGATGGTCCAGGACAGCACCAGCATGAAGGCGGGGTCCTGCAGCTTGCGCGCCGAGAAGCCGAACACGCGCGCCGGCAGATCGAACGACATGCCGTCGTCGCCCTTGGCGAGCTCACGCCAGCGGAACACCACCTCGTAGAAGGCCTGGCCGACGGCCAGCGTCAGCATCGCGTGGGCAACGCCGGTGATGCGCGAGATGACGAGGCCGAGCAGGAAGGCGACCGCGGTCGGCAGGATCAGCGCCGCCAAAAGCGCCAGCTCCGGAGCAACCCACTGCCGGGCAACAAGCACGCCGATCGTATAGCCGCCGAGCCCGAAGAACGCCGCCTGCCCGAAGCTGGTGCGGCCGTTCTGCAGGATCAGGAAGCCCACGCTCGTCGCCAGAAGCGCGTCGAACATCGCCTGCGCCAGCAGCGACATGGCGATCTTGGTCGGCACGATCCATGGCAGGGCCGCGCCGACCGCCAGCGCCGCAACGGCGCCGCCGATCAACATGGCGTGGCCTACAGGCTTGCGGCGGGGCTTGGCCGCGCGGGCTTCAATAAGCGTGGTCATGTCCGCGACCCCGCAAAACCGGTCGGCCGCCAGATCAGGATGCCGACCATGAGCATGAACGGCAGCACCGTCGCCGCCCAGGGCAGATAGACCGCGCCGAAGTTATGAATCTGTCCGATCAGCAGCGCCGCGATGAACGCCCCGGCGAAGCTGCCCAGCCCGCCGATGACGACGACGATGAAGGAGTCGATCAGAATGTAATTGCCCATGGTCGGCGACAGCGACAGCAGCGGCCCGGCGACGACACCGGACAAACCCGCCAAGGCGGTGCCGAGGCCGACCACGATCAAGCTCAGGCGATCGACATTGATGCCCTGCATGCTGGTGACGCGCGCATCGGTCGAGGCGGCGCGGATATAGAGGCCGGTTCGCGTGTAGCGCAGCCAGAGACTGAGCGAGACCGCAACCGCGACGCTCACCGCGATGACGAACAGGCGATAGATCGGAAACGGCGAGCCGCCGATGCTGACCGTACCGGCGAGCAGCGGAGGCACCGGATAGGTGAGATAAGCCTTGCCCCAAACCTTGGTGACGACGGTTTCGAGGATCAGAAGAATGCCGAAGGTCACCAGAACGGTGACGATGTGATCGTGCTTGCGCAATGTGCTGAACACGGCGGCGTCGAGTGCGCAGCCCACCAGCGCCATGGCGAAGACGGAGACCAGCAGCCCGCTCCACCAGTAGCCCATGGCCGCGATGCTGAAGCCGATATAGGCGCCGATCATAAACAGCGCGCCATGCGCGAAGTTGACGACTTCGCGCAAACCGAAAATCAGCACGAGGCCGACCGCCAGCAGATAAAGCAGGCCGCCATAGACGATGCCATTGAGGATCTGGATCAGCATGGCACCCCTACCCCGCCGTGTAGCCGCCATCGACGAAGATGGTCTGGCCGGTGACGTAGCCCGCCGCGGGCGACGCCAGAAAAACGAGAACGCCGACGACATCCTCGATCTCGCCGAGCCGGCCCACCGCCGAGCGCGAGCGGACCTTGTCGTAGAGTTGCGGCTGCGTGCGGATGAGTTCGCGATTGAGATCGGTAACGATGACGGTGGCGCCGATGGTGTTGACGGTGATGCCGTGCGGGCCGAGCTCGAACGCCATGGCCGCGCCGAAATTGGCGAGCCCCGCCTTGGTGGCGCTGTAGGCTGTGCGATTGGCCATGCCGCGGCCCGACAGGATCGACCCCATATTGATGATGCGGCCGCGCTTGCGCTCGATCATCGGCCGGGCGAACGCCCGCGAGCACAGGAAGGCGCCGGTCAGGTTGACGTCGAGAACGTTGCGCCATTCCTCGAGGCTCGTATCGGCCAAGGTCTTGGGCGAGGTGATGCCGGCATTGTTGAACAGGATATCGGCGCTGCCGAGTTCGTTGACGATGCGGTCGCAAGCCTGCGCGACCAGGGTCTCGTCGGTGACGTCGGCCTCGACGATCAACGCGCGGCGGCCGGCCTTCTCGACCGCCTCCGCCGTTCCTTTCAGCTTCGCGATATTGCGGCCGATGAGCGCGAGATCGGCGCCGGCTTCCGCCAGCGCCACCGCGCCACCATGGCCGATGCCGCCGCCGGCGCCGGTGACGACCGCGACCTGACCCTTCAGACTGAACAGCGCGTCGTGGTTCATGCCGTCACATCGCCATCTGGCCGCCATCGACCGGCAAGGCGACGCCGGTGATCATGCGGGCTTCATCGGACACGAGAAACAGCGCCGCCGCCGCCACATCTTCCGGCTCCGGCATGCGCGCCAGCGGAATGGTAGCGCGGAAGCGCTTCATCGCTTCGTCGTGGTCGCCGGCCATGCCGGGCAGAAACGCCTCGAGCATCGGCGTCGCCACCACCGTCGGGCACAGCGCGTTGACGCGGATGTTCTGCGGCGCCAGCTCCAGCGCCAGCGAGCGCACCAGGCCGACGATGCCGTGCTTGGCCACGGTGTAGAGGCTGAAATTCGGCTTGGCCTTGAGGCCCTGCAGCGACGAAGTAAACAAGAGCGCCGCGCCGGCCGGATTGCGCTGGGCGCTGGCGCGCAGATGCGGCAGCGCCGCGCGCGTCATCTGCATGACGCCGAACAGGTTGACGCGCAGCACGCGCTCCAGCGTCGCGTCATCGACGTCCTCGAACGGGCCGGTGAACGGTCCACCGGCATTGTTATGCACGATATCGAGGCCGCCGAATTTTTCGACGGCGAAAGCGACGGCGCGGTCGTCCTGTTCGGTCGATGTGTGATCGACGCGAATAAACGCGGCGTTGCCGCCGATCTCCCTGGCGACCTTTGCGCCGCGCGTCTCATCGACATCGGTGACGACGACCTTGGCGCCTTCGGCGGCGAAACGCACCGCCACGGCACGGCCGAGACCCGATCCCGCGCCGGTCACCAGCGCGACCTTGCCCGCAAGCCGCGTCATGCCGCGGTCTCCGCGTCGCCGGCCGGAATGGTGATGTCGAGCAGCGCGGCGATGCGGCCGCGCAGATGACGGTATTGACCGTTGAGCAACGCGTCGCCGCATTGGCACAGCGCGTCGGCGTCGGCGAGCATGCGCGACAGGATGCGATGATCGCGGGCGGTTTCATCCGCCGCGTCTTGGACGTTCCTCACGTGGCGCCTCCTCTACAGGCGGTAGCCTTGTTGCCGCTCGTCTTTCCAACGGCGGGCTTTGTAATTGAATTCAGGCAGTTCATTGCGGCCGCAGACGGTGAGCGACATCCACACATTGGTGCGCTCCTTGATCGTCGTCCGGATGCGTTCGATCAAATTCATCTTCGTCGCATGGTCGAAAGCGGCAGCGGCGTCGGTGAAGGCAACGCGTACTTCGATCTCGGTCTTGCCATCGCCGCTGGTGTAGACGCGGCCGGCATATTCGGCGACTTCGCCGAACGAGAATACGGCGGCGTCGATCGCCGACGGCCACACGTTGTTGCCGCGGATTTTCAGCATGTCATCGAAGCGGCCGATGGTGCCGCACTCGATGGCGTTCCAGGCGCGGCCGGAGTTGGCATCGCGGTACGAGATGAAGCGCGCGGCGTCGCCGGTGCGGAAGCGGATGACGGGCGAGCCTTCGATCGACAGATTGGTGACGACCATCTCGCCGGTCTCGCCGGACGCGACGGGCTCAAGCGTCTCCGGATGCACGACCTCGAAGAGCGTTTCCCATTCGAACAGATGCATCAGGCCGCGGCCGCCTTTGGCGCCGAACACGCCGTCCGCGCAGGTCGAGGCGCCGAAGCCGGCGCATTGCGTCGAGCCGTAGCCTTCCTGCAGGCGGCAGCCCCACAGCGATTCGATGCGCTCGGCCCATTCGAGCGGATAGCCTTCGGCGGCGATGAACAGAGTGCGCAGCATCGGAAAGGCGCGCTTCGGCTCGAGGCCGCGGCGCATGAGCGCTTCGGTCAGCGTGTGCAGGTAGTTGGTCGATGCGTAGATGAAATGCACCGCGCCGATGCGCTGCATCAGGTCGATCTTGGCGTCGGTGGACAAAGTGCCGCCGACATGAAACGCCGTGGCGCCGATGATGCGCAGGCCCTCGCCCGGCCCCCAGCCGCCGGTGGTCAGGCCGCCTGACGGCACGCAATTGATGGCGATGTCGCCGGGCCGCAGGCCCGCCAGAAACCACGGCAGCGCGTGATAATAGCCCTGCATGTGCACGTCGTGCTGGCTGCGGCCGTAGATCTCCTGGCCGAGGCCGGAGGTGCCGCCGGTCATGTTGACCAAGGCAACGTCTTCACGCGCGACGCCGAGACGCGCGCCGAAGGGCGGATGCTCGGTCTGATCGGCGAGGAAGTCCGCCTTGCTCGACAGCGGAAAGCGCGCACGGAATTCGTCGAGCGACGCGAGCCTGTCCGGATCGATGCCGCCCTGCGCCATGCGGGCGCGGTAATAGCCGCTCGTCTTGTTGAGGCGGGCAAGCTGACGGCGCAGCTTGCGCAGCTGCAATTCCTCGAGCTCGGCGCGCGACAGGGTCGCAAGCCGGGCAAGCCGCGCCGAATCCACGAACGGATTGGCGGTCTCGCTGTCGAACTGCTGCGCGGTGGCGTTCATCGTCAGGCCGGCTCGAAGATGGGAAGCGTAATCTCGGGCGTCACCGATTTGAAGATGACACGAACCGGCATGTTCGCGGCCACCTTTTCCGGCTCGATGCCGACGATATTGCTGGCGATGCGCACGCCCTCGTCGAGTTCGATCAGCGCCACAACGTAAGGCACGTCCGCGGCGTAAACGTCACGCGGTACCGGATGGCGCACCACGATCCACGAGAACACGCGGCCATGGCCCTTGCTCTCGATCCAGTCATGCTCGGGCGAATTGCACTTCGGGCAGTAGAAGGTCGGCGGGAAGCGCTTGTGGCCGCAATTCCGGCACGCCTGGATTTTCAGCTTGCCGTCGCGGCAGGCATCCCAGAACGGGCGGGTTTCGGCGTCGACGACAGGCAGCGGCTTGGCATAGGTCATGGCCTAGTTCCTCAACACCATGGCGCTGCCGCAAGTCATCGCGCCGGCGGTGGTCAGACAGGTTTCGATATCGGGCACCTGGCGCAGGCCGGCCTCGCCGCGCAGTTGCTGCACGGCCTCGATGACGTGGTTGAGCCCGTGGATGTAGCCCTCCGACAGGAGGCCGCCGGCGGTGTTGAGCGGCAGTTCGCCGCCAGGCGCGATGCGGCCACCCTGCACGAACGGTCCGCCCTCGCCGTCCTTGCAGAAGCCGAGACCCTCGAGCTGCATGATGATGCTGTAGGTGAAGCAGTCGTAGATCTGCGCGATGTCGATGTCCTTGGGCCCCATGCCGGCGCTGCGCCACAGGTCGTCGGCGATGTACTTCGCGTAATTGTGCGAATGATCGGGCCAGCGCAGCGCGTCGAACAGGTCCTCGCCCTGATTGGGCCCGCCGCCATAGGCGCCGCCGGAAATGTAGACCGGCTTGCGCTTCATGTCGCGCGCGCGCTCGGCCGACGTCACCAGTACGGCGCAAGCGCCGTCGGTTTCGAGGCAGATGTCGAGCATGCGGAACGGCTCGACGATCATGCGCGAGTTCATGTAGTCGTCCATGCTGATCGGATCGCGCTGCATGGCGCGCTCGTTCTTCTCGGCGTTCTTGCGGAACGTCACCGCGATCTCGCCGAGCTGCTCGGCATTGGTGCCGTATTCGATCATGTGACGCCGGCACCACATCGCCATCGCCTGCGGATAGGTGATCCAGCCGAACGGCGCGGTGAACTGCGTAATGTTGTAGGCGGCAAGATCGCGGCCGCCGCCGAGACGGAAGCCGGAACGGCCGTTCATCGCGCGGTAGCACAGGACGGTTTCGGCAAGGCCGGCCTCGATCACCGCTGCGGCGGTGAGCACGATCATGTTGGCGGCGTTGCCGCCGCTGAGAAAGTCGTTGGCGTAACGCGCGGCGGGCACCCCGATTTCGGTCGCCACCGATATGGCCGGGACCGAGTCATTGAAGTTGAAGCTGACGAAGCCGTCGATATCGGCGGGCTTCAATCCGGCATCGGCGATCGCATTGATGCAGGCTTCCGACGCCAGGCTGCGCACCGTGCGGCCCGACTTCTTGGAGAAATCCGTCCAGCCGATGCCGGCAATCGCGTATTTGTCACGCAGTGCGTACATTGCAGTTTCCTTCAGTCAGCGCGCGAAGACCGGCTTGCGTTTTTCCTTGAAGGCGACGAGGCCTTCGGTGGCGTCGGGCTCGGTGGTGGCATAGCGATGGACGAAGTCGATCTCCTGCCGGAGCCCGGTGGCGAGATCCGTGGTCAGCGTGAGATTGGCGAGGTGCTTGGCGCCGCGCAGACCGACGCGGCTCTTCTCGCCCAGCTTCTCGATCAGAGCCGTGGCGGCGGATTCCAGTTCGGCGTCAGGCACGACGTCGCCGACCAGGCCCATCTCCTTGGCCTCGGCGGCGGTGACGAGGTCGCCGGTGAGCATCAGCTTCTTGGCGCGGAGCATGCCGATCGCGCGCGGCAGGCGTTGCGAGCCGCCGGCGCCGGGGAGCTGGCCGAAATTCAGGTGTCCGTCGCCGATCTTCGCCGACTCCGCGGCGATGACCAGATCGCAGGCCAGCAGCAGTTCGAGCCCGCCGGCGACGCAGACGCCGTTGATGGCCGCGACATAGATTTTGCTCGACGCTTCAATGGCATTGAGCATGTCGAAGAAGTCCTCGAGGAAGGCCGAGAACTTGTCCGGGTTCTGGTACAGGTGGATGTAGCCGTCGAGATCGCCGCCGGCCGAAAAGCTGCGGCCGCGGCCGGTGACCAGCACGGCAAAAATGTCCGCCCTCGCCTCAATCTCCGCCACCGCCGCCTTCAAGTCCCGCACAGTCGCCCAGTCGAGAGGGTTGAGCTTGTCCGCCCGCGCCAAAGTGAGGCGCGCGCAGGCCCCCTTCCATTCCAACTCGACGTTGGCCTCCGCTGACATTTCTCTTCCCTGGACCGCTCGGCTGCCAATTCTGGCCAACAGTCCGTTTGTCGGACAGTTTCGAAAAGAGTATCATTTGCGGACCGGCCGTCAAGAGACACGACGAATCGTGTCTCATGGTGCCGGACACCGAGGAGCAAGCCGCTTGCAAGAACATGAATTCAGCCGAATCGAACGCGCCCCGGCCTATCGGCTGGTCTATGACGCAATCGAACGCGAGATTCTGTCCGGTAAGCTGCGCGTCGGCGACCCGTTGCCCGCAGAGCTGCAGCTAGCCGAGCAGTTCGGCGTCAACCGCTCGACAGTGCGGGAAGGCATCCGGCTCCTCGAGCAGAGTGGCCTTGTGGAGCGGGACGGCGGCAAACGGCCGCGCATCTCGTTGCCGCACTATCTCGACCTCGCCTCCTCAGCGAGCCGCGCCCTGATTCTCCACTCGGTGACCTTCCGCGAACTGTGGGAGGCCTCAATGGTGCTGGAGCCGGCGATCGCCGAAAGCGCCGCGCGTCATATCGACGTGAACGGCCTCGCCGAACTGAACAATAATATCAACGCCATGGAAGCCAATGTTCAGCGCTTCGAAGCCGGCGCCGAGGCGAACACAGATGAATTCGTTCAGCTCGACCGTGGCTTTCATGAAATCCTCGCCAAATTCGGCGGCAACCGGGTTCTCGCGCTGGCGCACGAGCCCGTGACTTCACTTTTCATTCCGACCGGTCAGATCATTTTGCAGCGGCTGAAGACCTATCGCCGTGTGCTCGATGCGCATCGGCACATCTACAATTGCCTGAAAGACAAGGACGCGGCAAAGGCGCGAACCTGGATGCACAGGCACATGGACGACTTCCGCCGCGCTTACGAATTGACGGAACTGGCCTGGGATGCCCCGCTCGACGCGGTCAGTCTGGGAATAACGCAAGCCGCGCCTCATCGCTGACGCCGCTCAGTTCATGTGGGCTGGTCGCGTTGCAACCCTGCAGTTCCGAAATGGCCTGATTTTGTGCATCGCTCGACGCCACGGCGTTCAGGCGGCCGCCTTCAACCGTGGCGACGATTCCGCCGCCGGCCGGCCGCCGGAAATCATGACGGGGCCGCCGCTGGCTCATTCTCGACAACCGCCAACTGGGGCTTGCCAGCGACGAAGTATCCGAGTGCTCCGCGCCCCTGTTTGTGATCGACACCGGGGGGAGCCAAGCGGCTATCCGCACCGCTGGCCAAAGCGCCGCCGCAAGAGCCTGCGCCGGACACGGCATCTGCTCAACCAGCTTCTCGCGGCGGACTGCGATACCGAAGCTCTCGGCGGGTCATGCCGAGATCTTAGGTCCTCTTAGCGGTGGTGCGCTGACACTTTTCCGGATCGTCCGCGTCAGGCTTCGCCGTGGCGGAGCCCGGCAAGACCTGACCGGAACAACCACTTTCGGTAGCATTGATGACATATTGCAATCAAATTGAGCGGGGCGTATAAAACACGCGCATAACTGGTACTTCATGCCCTGGACAATCAGGTTTGGCAACTTGAGTTCAACAAAGGGAGGCGTTCCATGGACGTCAAGAAGCTCTCAGTGAAGGATGCCACGGCGGCCGCAGCGCGTTGTGCCGCAACAGCGGCTGAATGCGCGGCGAAGGCGGCCAAGTGTGCGGCCAATGCCGCGCGATGTGCAGCGACGGCGGCCGAAGCCAAGGCCAGGGCAGCCGCGGCCAAGTGCGCGGCAACCGCAGCGCGCTGCGCGGCAACCGCAGCGAAGTGCGGAGCCTGACACCGGCAATCAAGGCACGGGATCTGAAGGTATCGGCGCGCCGCCGTCGAGGTGGCGCGCCAACCGGAGGCATCGGGTATGAGCGTTCCACGCCTCGGCGTCGGCCTGCAATTCAATCCGGAACTCATCGGCTGGTTTCCGTTTCTTGACCAGCCGCTCGATGCGCTTGAGATCCTCTTCGACTCCGTGATGAGTCCCCTCGATGGCCCGGGCTTGCTGTCGCCCAAGGCCATCGACCTCATCGGTGACATCACCGGCAAATTCCCCCTTATCGGGCATTCGAATTACGGCGGCGACTTCGGATTCGACGATCTGATGCGCACGGCCGCGGCACGGCGGCATGTCCCGCTCGCGAAGAAGCTGAACGTCAACTGGGTCGCGAACCATTGCTTCTACAGCGACGCCTCCTGGTCGGACGTCTGGAGCAGTCCGCTGCAGTTCTCGCGCGCCGAGGCCGCGCGCGTCGCCACGAGAGCGCGTGCTCTTCAGGACCTCTACGGCGTTCCCCTCGCTCACGAGAACGCCGCATACTACCGGCCTTGCCCGGGCAGCGAGATGCCCGAAGAAGAGTTTCTCGCGCTCACGCTGCAACAATCCGGGTCGTATCTGCACCTTGACCTGCATAATGTGTATGCCAACGAGCAGAACCACGGCGCGAACGGCTATTCGGCGCGGCGCTTTCTCGACACGATCCCCCTCGACCGCGTCGTCTGCATTCATATGGCGGGCGGCCGCTGGATCGACGGTCAGTACCACGACCTCCACGACACGCGCGTGCCGGAAGCGGTCTGGGATCTGCTCGACGATGTTCTCTCCCGCGCGCGCCCCGGCGCCGTCATCCTGGAATATGAGACGGAAGCCCTTCTCTGCGACGGTGAGACCCTCGATACCGAACGCACCACAGACGTGATCCTCGCCGACCTCGAGCGAGGCCGCAACGCCTGGGACCGTGCCTATGGTCCGGCAAGCCGCCGCACGACCCGTAGCGAGGCCGCGTGATGGACGCCCGGCTGGTGTGGGACACCTGGCGGCGGGTTCTGACCGAAGACGATCTCGTCGCGTGGATTGCGGATCCTGGCGGCCGCGCGGAAAACTCCGTCCGTTTCGACGGCGACGAGCGGAAAATTCTGGACGACTACGCGAGCACGCCGGCGGCGACCGAGCAGAATATCTACATGTACCGTCGCGGACTGGTCAGGAACGGCCTCGGCGCGCTCAACATGGTGCCGCTGACACGCCGCATACTCCGCGCCAGCGGACTCGACCTCGATGAGATTGCCGAGATGTTCGCGCGCTCGTCCGGCTACCGCGATTACGGGCCGAATTTCTGGAGCAATGCCGCCGATTTCGTCGCTTTCCTGGCCCCTCATCCGGAATTCGCATCGCCGGCGCGACAGGATGTGATTGCTATCGATACAGCGACGATCGCGCTTGCGCGTCGTCTGGGCGTGTCAGCCCCGCCGGTCTGGCCCGACCGCATGATGGTCGCAGGCGCGGGCCACGAAATCCATTGGGACACCGCCCGTTTCATCGCCAATCCTGCGGCGGTGATCGTGCGATCGTCGTGCGATATCAGCGCCTGGATCGAGAATCCCTTCGCGTTCGATCCTGCTGTGGAGCCCGAGGCTTCATCGCGGCACTGGCTGATCTATTTCCCGGCCGCCGAGGCCGCGCACGAATACGCGGAACTGTCCGAACGATGCGCCCGCGTTTTCTCCACGCTTGCAACGCCCAGCACCGCGGCGGAAGTCTCGGCTGCGTTGGGCGACCTTTCTCTCGACGACGTACGCGGCCTTGTCGGCTCGCTCACCGCGCTCGGCGTGGTCGGCCCGGCGACCGAGGTGCGCCGCTCTCCGTTGTCGCGCCGGACCGCCGGCGCAGCCGCGCCATGAGACAGTTCGACCCGCCAGCGGGCGTCGGCGAGCCCCCTGCGTCGGGCCGGCTGCCGAACGATGCGTTCGTCCTGCTCGACCCGGCCGTCGACGTCCTCGATACCGGGGCCGGCGAATATCATCTGCTCAGCCATGGGCATTTCGAAGCCGGCATGGTGGTGCCGCCGGGCGACGGCCTGCTCGCCTTCGTGACCGCGCTGCGGCAACCCATCAACCTCGCCCACTTGCGCGCGCAGTTCGACGATCAGGACATGATCGACAAGATGCTGGCCTCGCTGCTCCGGCACGGCTTCATCCATGTCACCTCGCCGTCGCCGCTATCCGCGGAGGAACTCGCGCGGCATCGATCGATCGCACGGGAAACGCGCGACCTGGCGCTCCGCCACACCGTCGTGATTGATCTCGATACGCCGATATCGGCGGAGAAGATTTGCGATCGCCTGCGCGAGGAGACGGCCGCGCCCGAATTGCTGCTGCAATGCGCCCGGCTGGCAGACCACAAGGCCCTATTCGCCGAGCTCGCGCGCTTGCGGCAGTCCGGCGTCATCCGGATACATCAAACGATCGTGCAGACCGGGCGCCTCTCGGGCGATCCGGACCTTTGCCGTTCGCTCAACCGCGTCGGCGCGTCCGTCACGCTCGACGCCGTATCCTGGCCCGTGCCCGACGCTTCCCCGCCCGCGCTCGACGCAATGACACGTCATCGCGTCGCCGTGCACGCGCTGATGACGCCGGACTTGTCGATCCTCGACGCGGCGGTGCGCAGGCAGGCGCAGGATTGGGCGAGCGCGATGTTCATCTCCGGCCTGTGCCTGCGTCTGGACCCGGAGGCGCTCTGGCCGGACCGCGATGCCGGCGAAGACGACTTCATCGCCCTGTTCGAAGCGGTGCTGGCAATCGAGAATGAATTCGGCGATGTGGCAATCGTAAACCTGCCGAGCGACGAGGTACTCCTCGGCAACACGGCTTCGTCGATGCCGGACGATCGGCCGGCCGGCTTCGCCGGTGACTTTCGCACAGCCTATCTGCGATGGCGTCTGCCCATCCTGAAGGCGTGCGAGAACGACAACAGCTGGAGTCAGATACCCGAGGCCGAGGACAGACTGGTCCGCGCGCAGGACGATCTGCTGCCCAACCACCCTGACTTGCTGAAATTGCGTCCGGGTAGCGTCCTGGTCGATGTATGCGGCGGCCTGGGACGGGTTGCACGACGTTTGTCGCCCGCGGTCGGCGACGACGGGCTCGTCATCTCAATCGAAATGTATCGGTGCCTGAGCGACCGGGCGCGCCGGTTCGCTTGCGAGCGCAACTTCACGAACCTGCATTTTCGCCCGGGCTTGGCGCAGCGCCTTCCCTTGCCCGACGCCACGGCGGACGCGGCCGTCAACGAGTGGACCGGCGGAATATGGGAGTTGGGACTTGGGCCGGCCATGATCGGCGAGATGGCGCGGGTCGTCCGGCCCGGCGGCCGCATCGCGGTCACCCACCGGCTCGTCCGGCTTTCGCTCGACGCGCTGGCCCGGCCCTGGGTCCAATACGACGACATCTACAAATGGATACGCGAGGCCTTCGTGCATCCGGGCCTCTCCATCGTAGTGGAGCGCATCTGGGGACAGATCGTGCCGTCGATGATCGGCGACAACGCCACGCTCTGGCGCAAGCAGTACATGCCGCGCCTGATCAACCCTTACGACGTCATTTACAAATCCGACGACGGCCCGGGAGCACGCGCCGACGTCTACCTGACGATCATCGCACAACGGCAGTGAGGCTACCGGACTCGCAGTGGCAGGGCGTGAGGGACGACGATGAGACCGCGGGAAGCTGCATTCGACGAAGCCCTCTCATCGCTGCGCCGGCTCGGCATTCCCGCCGTGCTGCCGGCGTTGCACGCCGCCGGCGTCGGCGTCAGGCGTACCGTTCTCGGCGGCTCGCACTCCGTGGCGATCTATCCGCCGATCGATTCCCTCACGCCCCTCGAACCGCGGGACGCCATCGAGGGCATCGGCTGGGGCAAGGAGACGAGCCTCTACGTCCACATCGCATTTTGCGAAACGCGATGCACGTTCTGCCACTACGCCGTCGATCATTACACCGGCAAGGCCGATGACGCCGCCACCGATGACGGCAAGGTCACCCGTTATCTCGCCGCATTGAAGCGCGAACTCGCCTCCTGGGGCGTGAGGCTCGCCCGATCCGGAACGGCGGTGTCGTCGATATACATCGGCGGCGGAACACCTCTCGTCCTCGACCGGACTGCGCTGAGCGACCTGCTCGACGCCCTCTACGATCAATACGACATCCTGCCCGGCGCCGAGATTTGCATCGAAGGCAGCCCGCTCACCATCACCGCCCCGGGCGGGAGCGAGAAACTGAGATTCCTCAGGGAACGCGGCGTCACGCGTTTGAGCTTCGGCGTGCAGTCGTTTGACGACACCGTGCTGAAGTATGCGGCGCGAGGCTACAAGCGCGACATTCCGCTGCGCGCCTGCGCGATCGCAGCCGACGTCTTCGAAAACTGGAACCTCGATCTCATTCAGGGGCTGTACAAGGGATCGCCGTCCGAGACCTGGGGCAACATCGAGCAGATTGCCGACATCCGTCCGCCGCACCTCACCTGGTATCACGGGCGGTTCGGCGACCGGCCGCAGGGCCGCTGGTACAACACCGACTCAAGGCACGCCGGGTTCGAGGACGAGCAGGCCACGCTGCTCGGTCGAACGCTCATCTGGCAGCAACTGGCCGCGCTCGGCTATCGCCAGACCGACGGCAACCGCTTCGTGCGCGATCAACAGTACACCGACCCCTTCAAGCAGATCCGCACGTCGGTCTCGCGTCATCTCCTGGGTATCGGACCGGCCTCGTATTCGCGCGCCGGCGCGGCAGCGTCCAACGCGGACAGCCGCGGTTACGTCATACGCAACGAGCCCGACATTGGCAGGTACATCGAGACCGTCTCCGCCGGCAATTCGCCGATCGCGACAGGCCGCGTCATCGGCCCGGACGAGGTCCTGGCCACATCCTATGCCACGGGACTGCGAACCGGGCGCGTCGAGGACGCCGAGCTGCAGATCATGCGGTTGGCGCGTCCCCAATTGTCCCGACACTACGACACGCTTGCGCGGCAGTTGATCGACCTCGGCGCGCTCGAAGAATACCGCGGCGATCGTGGCGAAGCCGGATTGCGGCTGTCCGAACTCGGCAGGCTGTTTGAGGACGAAACACTGGCGCTGTTTTTCAGTCCGGCGGTCAAACGTGAACTGGAACGCAAAGCATCGGCGACAGACGTACGAACTGGGCAGATTCCGAACACAGCGGAGGGATTGTCATGGGCACACTGAGACGGGCTATCGCAACGGCGCGGGATGCCAAGGCGGGCGACGGCATCCGCGTGTCACGCGCCGGATGGACGTTCGGCGATCAGACGCCGCAGCATTTCGACCGCCACGTCACGCGCTCGGTTCCAGGCTATGACGTCGGCCACCGCTTGGTCGGACAGGTCAGCGACTTCTTCGTCCGGAAAGACACAATCGCCTACGAGATCGGGACATCGACCGGCACGCTCCTGCGGCAGTTGGCGAAACGCCATCGCAACGGCACGCGCTGGATCGGGATCGATGCCGAGGGCGCGATGATCGAGCACGCGCGCAACGCGTACGACAACTCGCAAGGCAATATCGAGTATGTCGTCGCTGACGCTTGCGAGTTCGAATTCGAGCCGAGCGATTTCATCGTGTCGTACTATACGGTCCAGTTCATCCCGCCTCGGCGGCGGCAGAGTCTCATCGACCAGATCTACAAGTCCCTGAATTGGGGCGGAGCGCTCCTGCTTTTTGAAAAGGTCAGAGCGCCGGATGCGCGTTTTCAGGACATGATGAGCGGGATCTACACCGACCATAAGCTGGAGAACGGGTATAGCCCGGAGGAAATTCTCGGCAAGGCGAGCAGCCTCAAGGGCGTGCTGGAGCCGTTCTCGACGCGAGGAAATCTTGACATGCTGCAGCGCGCCGGCTTCGTCGACGTCATGACCATATTCAAGCATGTCTGCTTCGAGGGATTCCTGGCCATAAAATAGAGCTATCGGTCGAGCTTTGTTCGAGCAGCAGCGGTTTGACGGTCAGCAGCCGGCGGGTATGGGCATTACCAAAAGAAACTGGACAGACGCGAGCACCCCTAGCTTGATGACCGGATGCAGAAAGCAGCGCCGGTATCCTTCGATCAGCAAAATGGGGCCCTTATCAACGCCCTGCACAGCGCCAGGCCGCATCTGGTCGGCCTCGAGCGCGCCGGAGACGTTATACCGGAGCTCGATCGCGGCCTCGTCCTGCACGCCGGTCCGCCCATCGGATGGCAGGACATGGTGCCGGCGATGAAAGCAGCGGTCGCCGGCGGGCTGGTTTTCGACGGTAAAGCCAAGACGCTGGAAGCCGCGATGGAGCTCGCAGGTTCGGGGGAAATCCGTTACGCCCCGGCGCACGACCACCGCGCGGCCGGCGCCATGACCGGCATCATTACGGCGACCATGCCAGTCCTGGTGTTCGAGGACGAGGTCTCCGGCGAGCGCGCCTATGTCACCCTGAACGAGGGCCTCGGCAAGACGCTCCGGTTCGGCGCCAACGGCCCGGACGTGCTGGCGCGCCTCTCCTGGATCCGCGACCGCTTCGCCCCCCTCCTCAAGCGCGCCCTCGAAATCCATGGCGCCATGGACATCAAACGCCAGGTCTCGGAGGCGCTGCGCCGCGGCGACGAATGTCACAACCGCAACAAGGCGGCGACCAGCGGCTTCCTGCGCGCCATCGCCGCGCCGCTGGTCGAGACCCAGGCGCCGCATGCCGACATCGCCGAAGCGCTGCGCTTCATCGGCGGCAACGATCACTTCTTCCTCAGCCTGTCGATCGGGCACGCCAAGGCGACAACCCTCGCCATGGAAGCGGTCGGCGGCGGCAGCCTTGTAACCACGATGGCCGGCAACGGCCGCAATGTCGGCATTCGCCTCAGCGCCACCGGCAAGAAATGGTACACCGCGCCGGCAAGCGTCGCGAACGTCAAGCTGTTCGCCGGCCAATCGATCGCCGATGCGACGCCGACCATGGGCGATTCTTATGTAACGGAAGTGATCGGGCTTGGCGCCTTCGCGCTATCCGCCGCGCCGGCCATTGCCGAGTTCATCGGCGGCACCGTCGAAGAACTGATCGCGCGCTCCGAATCCATGCGCGCCATCACCGCGTCGGAGCACCCCGACTTTCTCATTCCGGCGCTCGGCTTCCGCGGCACGGCCTGCGGCATCGATGTCCGGCGCGTTGCGCAGAACGGCCTCTCGCCACTCATCAACACCGGCGTCGCCTCGCGCGTGCCCGGCGCCGGACAGATCGGCGCCGGAACGCAGAGCTTTCCGCTGCAGTGCTTCCTCGACGCGGTGAAGGGCCTTTAGGCCCTCGCCGACCGAGGCCTCGGCTCCCTAGAGCTTGTCGCCGAAAATCTTGCGTTCGATCACGCTCGGATCGTCATCGGTGCGATAGGTCTTCACCGCGGTGGACAGATCGGGCGTCTCGCCATCTTTGTAGAGACCATAGGCCGCCTTGCGCACAGTCGGATCGGCCGCCGGCGCGTGGCATTCGACCAGCACGCAATCCTCGGTGCCACGGTTCCAGGCCCAGTGCAGCGCATTGCGCGGGATGCGCGAGAAGTCGCCCTTCTTCATCAGGAAGGCCTCGCCGTCGCAGAACACCCAGACCTCGCCCGACAGCACGTAATTGATCTGCTCGCAATCGTGACGATGCGGATTGGAGTGATAACCGGGCGCACGGGTCGCCACCATCATGTTGCAATCGTTGCCGTAAACCATCTTGGTCGACATCGAGCCGCCGCGCACCTGAAGGACGTTCTCGCCTTCGAGCACTTCATCGGCTTTCGCGTGCAAGGCCATACTTTTCTCCTTTTCGAAAATTCAAGCCGACGGCGCGGCGGCGCCGAGATTGGCGCGGTTTTTCTCTGCGACCGACAAGGCGGCGGCGACGATGGGCTGGTAGCCCGTGCAGCGGCACAGGTTGCCGGAAATGGCCTCGCGGATATCATCCTCGCCGGGGCAAGGCGTGTGTGCGAACAGCGACTCCAGCGCGAGCACCATGCCCGGCGAGCAGAAGCCGCATTGCAGCGCATGGTGCCGCTGCATGGCGTCCTGAATGACGCTCAGGCCTTCGGGCGGCGACGCGCCTTCGATCGTCGTGATCGACAGGCCCTCGGCCTGAACCGCGAGCATCAGGCAGCCGCGTATGGCATCGCCATCCAGCAGCACCGTGCAAGCACCGCAAACGCCGTGCTCGCAGCCCAGATGCGTGCCGGTAAGGCCGAGATGCTGACGCACGGCGTCGGCCAGCGTCTGTCGCGGCTCCACCGCCAGCGTGGCCGGTTTGCCGTTGAGCGTGAAGGAAACGTTCCGTGCCGTCATGGCGTCACCTGTGAAGCCAGTGCGGCCTCGATCGCGCGGCGGCAGAGTTCGGGGATGAGGCGGCGGCGGTGAGCCGCACTGGCGGAGCGCGAGTCCATCGTCACCGCATCGAGCGGCAGCGCCGCAAGCACGGCGTCGATGGCCTTGGGCGTCGCGCCCTGCTCCTTGAGAATACGCTCGGCTTCGGCACAGCGTACCGAGCGTTCGGCAATGCCGCCGAGAACCAGGGCTGCGTCGATACAGCGGCCATCCTTGACCGCGACGCGCGCGGCCACCGTAACGATGCCGAAGTCGCCTTTGCGCGCCGATACTTCGAGGAAAGCGGAAACGCCCTGTTGTTTGGACAACTCCAGAGCGACCAGAATTTCACCGGGCTGCAACGCAGTTTCGAATGCACCGATGAAGAAGTCATCGGCGCGTACACGGCGCTCGCCACCGGACCCGGCGATGACCATCGTGGCGTCGAGTGCGATCATCGCTGACGGCAGTTCAGCGGCCGGATCCGCATGCGCGCAGGAGCCGCCGATCGTGCCGCGCGCGCGCGTCGGCGGATGGCCGACATTCTCAAGCGCCTGTACGAGCAGCGGCGCGTGACGCTTCACCACGTCCGACGCCAGCACCTTGGCCTGACGGGTCATGGCGCCGATGCGCAGCACGCCGCCCTTCTCTTCGATGCCGGAAAGCGACGGGATGCGGTTGAGATCGACCAGCAGCGAGGGACGCGCCAGCCGGAAGGCGAGCATCGGCACCAGGCTCTGGCCGCCGGCGATCGGCCGCGCATCCTCATGGCTACCGAGTAGCTTCAGCGCATCGGCGACGGTCGTTGGCGCCTCGTAATCGAACGGAGCCGGCTTCATGAACCCGGCTCCACCAGATCGAGCAGCCGTTCCGTCGTCAGCGGCAGCTTGGTCGGACGCGCGCCGGTGCCGAGCGCATGCGCGATCGCATTGGCCAGCACGGCGGCGACGCCGGAAATGCCGATTTCGCCGCAGCCCTTGACGCCGAGATCGTTCGAGATCGACTTCGCCTTCTCGACGACCAGCGCCTCGATGCGCGGCACCTCGTGCGACGACGGCAGCAGATAGTCGGCGAACGACCCGGTCTGCAGATTGCCATCCTCGTCATAGGCCAGCTCTTCGAGCAGCGCGCCGCCGATGCCCTGGACGACGCCGCCGACCAATTGGCCTTCGACGATCATCGGATTGATGGCGCGGCCGACATCGCCCGATACGCAATAGCGCTCGACCTTCAGCTCGCCGGTCCCGGTGTCGAGCGCAATGTCGGCCATGTGCACAGAGAACACCGCCGTGCCGCTCGGAATCGCGCGCAGGAAAACCTCGCCGGTCAAACCGTCATGATCGTCCTTGATGAAGTCCTTCGGCGCCGGCACCAGTTCCGCGTTGCCCGGCGTGAGCACGCGCGCGATATGCGCCAAAGTGACGAAGCGGCTCGGATTGGCGGCGACGATCACCTTGCCGTCGTCAAGGGCGAGCTCGTCCTCTTTCGCCTGCAGCATCTGCGCCGCGGCGGCGAGCGCCTTGGCCTTCACCGCCAGCGCGGCGCGATGCACGGCATTGGCGCCCATCACAGCGGTGCGGCTGGCATAAGAGCCGCCGCCGTAAGGGATCATCGCGGTGTCGCCGTGGCGCACGCGAAATCGGTCATGCGCAATGCCGAGCACCTCGGCCGCGACCTGCGGCAGCATGGTCTCGTGGCCCTGCCCCTGATTGCTGGCGCCGGTAAAGATGGTGGCGAAGCCGGCGGGATCGATTTCGATGCGCGCGCTCTCGAACGGACCGAAGCCCGACGGCTCGACCAGCGCGACGATGCCGCGGCCGCGGCGCACCGGACCTTCGCCCTTGGGCAGCGGTGTGCTCCAGCCGAAGCGGCTCACCGACTCCTCGAACAGGCCTGGAAAATCGCCGCTGTCGAACAAGGTCGGCCGGTTGACGCTCTGCGTGCCGACATACCACGGCATCTCGTCCGGCTTGATGAGATTGCGGCGGCGGATCTCGGCGCGATCCATCCCGAGCTTCTCCGCCAGCATGTCGACGATCTGCTCGCGCGCGAAGTTCGCCTCGAACATGCCGGGCGCGCGCAACGTGCCGCTCGGCGTCTTGTTGCTCAAAGCCGCGGTGGCGGCCACACGATAATTGCGGATCGCATAGGGACCCGGAAACGAGGCCGCGGCATGCGAGGGCACGACATCGCCATGCGTGCGGATATACGCGCCGAGATCGGCCACCAGCACGACATCGAAGGCGGTGATACGGCCATCCTTGGTCGCGCTCGCCTTTACCTGAAAGGTGCACTCGCGCGAATGGTTGATCGAGGCGAAGTGCTCCTGGCGGTCCTCGATCCAGCGGATCGGCTTGCCGAGTTTTATCGCGAAATACGGAATGAAGATATCTTCCGGATAGAACTCGCCGCGTGCGCCGAAGCTGCCGCCGACATCGGGTTCGGCGAAGCGGATATCTCCGTCACGCATACCGAGCATGCGCGCCAGCATCGCCCGGTTGGTGTGCGGCACCTTGGTCGGGCCCCATACTTCCAGATAGCTGCGCGCCTTGTCATAGGACGCGATGAGGCCGCGCGTCTCCAGCGGCATCGCCGAATGACGCTGGATGGAAAAGCTCTTCTCGACGACGATGTCGGCCTGCGCGAAGGCGTCATCGACCTTGCCGAGATCGAAGCCCCATTGCGTGGCGATATTGCCGGGCGGATACATTTTCGGCGTCGCCGGATCGAGCGCGGCCTTGGCGTCCGCCACCACCGGCAGCGGCTCGAATTCGATGGCGACGAGTTCGGCCGCGTCCTCGGCCAGCGCCCGCGAGGAGGCGACAATGACCGCGATCGGCTCGCCGACGAAGCGGACGACGTCGCGCGCCAGCGGATATTGCAGGAACGGCGTCATGTCGCCATGCGTCGGAATGCGACACGGGATCGGCGTCAGGCTCGCCGGCAAATCCGCCGCGGTATAGACGGCGTCCACGCCCTCGAGCGCGAGCGCCGCGCTGGCGTCGAACGACACGATCCTGGCATGAGGCTGCGGGCTGCGCAGCACATAGGCTTCGCGCATGAACGGCAGCGCGATGTCCGCGACGTAACGGCCCTCGCCGCGCAGAAACCGCTTATCCTCTACCCGCAGGACGCGTTGACCGATCATGCGCTTCAGGCGACGTCTGTGGCGATGAAGTTGCCGTTATCGACGATCGGATTGCCGTCGAGTTCGAGCCGGCCGTGCCGGATCGCGATGTCGATGTGCAGCTTCGAATTGTTGACGCCGCCGAGATCGCCGTTCTCACCAAGCGCGACCAGGATGTTGCCGTAGACCGACCGCGCCTCGACGCCGCCGCCATTGTCCCAGCCGCGCATCGCCAATGTCTCCCAGCGGGCGCGCTTCTCCAGCCCCCAGCCGACATGCGACAGCCGCCGCGCATTGGCGTCGCCATGTTTGTCGATGAAGCCCTTCAGCATGAGCGCCTCACGGCCGCCCTCGATGCCGGTGACGACGCCGTCCTTGAAATGGATGTGCATCGCTTCTGTCATGTAAAGTTCGAACGGGAACAGGATGCTGCCCTGCGATACGACCAGCGTGCCGTTGACGCTGGTCTCCATCGGCGCGATGCAGATCAGCCCGGTGCCCCAGTGGTCCCAGCGCCCTTTCACGTCGGCGACACCATATTGTGTCACCGGCTGACGGTCGCCGCGGTCCATGGTGAGAACGGAACCGTCCTCGAAAACCAGCCGCACCTGTTTGGCTTCGCGGTATCGGGCGACGCCGCGCAGGGCACGGTCCTTAACCTCCGTGCTCGGACGCAGGCGCCACAGGCAATCATCCGGTTCGCGGACGCGCAGAATGCGCGTGCCCGCCGCCAGGATAGCCTCCTGTTCGTAGGAATAGAGCATGCCGCCGTTCGAGACATCGACGACGAAGTCGGCCTTCTTCATGGCCTCGATGATCAGCGGCGTCGGCTTGGCGCGGCCGATCGGCTGGGCGAAATCCTGCGGCAACAGCGGCTGCACGATATGCAGCGCCTCGGCGCCGCAGTCACGGGCGGCCGCGAGAAACGCCGCCGGATAGCTCGGCAACGTGAAGGTATCGCCGTACACGAGTACGGTTTCGCCGGGGCTGACTTTCGACGTCACCAGTCCATCGCGGAACAGCGGCACCAGCTCGGCCGCTGCGTGCGGGGTGTTAGGATAACGCAGCATCTCCCAAGACCTTCGGTTGCGATTTCAGCGGGTTATATCGAGTAATCGTCGCGACGCTAGCCTTGCGCGCTAAAACCGCCTAGCGATAATATCCTCCGAGCCATAACTTTAGGAAATATGATGGATCAGCGTCAGTTGGAGCGTTTCGTCGACGTCGTCGAAAGCGGCAGCCTCAGCCGCACCTCGCGGCGCCTGAACATCTCCCAGCCGGCGCTCAGCAAGAGTCTGCGTCTCATCGAAGAGCAACTCGGCATGAAGCTTCTGGAGCGCGGTCCCCGCGGCGTGCGGGTAACGCGGTTCGGCGATGTCTTCTACAAGCGCGCGCGCACCATCATCTCGCAATATCGGCGCACCTGGGAGGATCTCGACAATCTCAAGGGCTCCACCGCCGGCCAGGTGACGCTCGGCGCGACGCCAGGCCCCGGCGTGCTCGATCGCATCGTGCCGGAGGCGATCTGGCGGATCGCCGCCAAGCGCCCGTCCTTACGCATCACGGTGCGCAGCGGCAGCGCGCAGGAGCTGTTCCCGGCGCTGCATCAGGGCGAAGTCGATATCATCTTCACGGTGCTCGATGAGCACGGCAGCGGGCCCGATCTGCGCGTCGAGCCTTTGTTCGAGGATCACTTCGTGCTGGTGGTCAACCGGCGCCATCCGTTGCTGTCGAAAGGTGAAATCACGCTGGAAGATCTGACGACGCGCCGCTGGGTATTCCTTCAGGACGCCAGCTCGCTGTGGCATGCCATCGAGGACCTCGCCCGTCAGCAGCAGATAACGCCGCTGGCGCCGATGGAAACGAACTCGGTGGTGTTCGTGCGCACCATCGCGGCCCGTACCGATGCGATCGGCGTATTGCCGAGCTACGCCGCGGAGATCGGCGCCGAGAGCGGCGCCCTCTCCTTCATTCCGCTCGAGCGCATCAGCGAGCACCGCGTGCTGCCGCGCCTCGCCCGGCCGATGGGCGTGGTGCATTCGGCGGTGTCCGACCTGACGCCGGCGGGCGAAGCCCTGCTGCGCTCGATCAAGACGGTCTGTAACGAGCTGCAGATCGGCCGCAAGAAGTAGCGCACATCGCCAAAGGTTATGGCCGGGACAAAGGCCGCCCTTCGCCGCCGCCGCAGGCCGCGCTAACAGGCATGCCGGAGGATCGCACCATGAACACGCCGTTGATCAATTATACGCCGGAAGGCCGCGTCGTCTGGATCGAGATCAACCGGCCCGACAAGCGCAACGCCGTCAGCCGCGCCGTCACCGCGGCGCTCACCGAAGCCTTTGCCCGCTTTGACGACGACGATGCCGCCGATGTCGCCATCCTGTGCGGCGCGGGCGCGGCGTTCTCCAGCGGTGCCGATGTCGGCGAGAGCCAGATGGCGAGCCGCGCCGAATTGGAGAAGTCGCGCGATCCGCTCGGCCTTGCCCATCCCTTTGCCGAACTGCTGCACCGCTGCCGCAACTGGAAGCCGGTCATCGCCGCGGTGCATGGCTATGCGCTGGGCATGTCGCTCGGCCTGATGCTCGATTGCGATCTGTCGGTCTGCGAGGACGATGCCCGCCTGCAGGTGACGGAGACGCCGCGCGGTCTCGGCGGCTACCGCCACTGGGCGCTGATGAAAGCGCGCGGCGCCGGCATGTTCGCCGACGAGGTCTGCCTCACCGGGAGGCCCTTCTCCGGCGCCGAAGCGCATGCCGCCGGTCTCGTGACCAGTCTTGCCGCCAAGGGCAAGGCGCGCGAGACCGCACTGGCGCTGGCGCAAGGCATCGCGGCCAATCCGCCGCTCAGCGTGTGCGAAACCGTGCGCGTGCGGCGCTGGCACATGCACAAGACGACGCGCGAAATCGCCTTCCAGACAGAGAACACCCGCCTCCACCTCACCGAGGACTTCGAGGAAGCCGTGCGCGCTTTCGCCGAGAAGCGCGCACCCGGCCCCTTCAAGGCGCGTTAGATACGGTAGAAGCGTTCGGCTGTGCCGGCGAACAGGTCGGCGCGTTCGCTGTCGGAGAAGTCCGCAGTGATCGTATCGAAGGCGTCGAACAGCGCCTCGAACGTCGAGTGCAGTCTGTCGACCGGAAAATTGCTGCCGAACATGCAGCGCCGCGGCCCGAACGTTTCGATCAGCGTCAGCACGAAAGGCCGGATGCTCTCGACCGTCCAGTCGTGATCGCACATCCCAAGGCCGGAGATCTTCGTCGACACATGCGGCACAGCGGCCAGCGTCTTGATGCCCTGACGCCAGTGCTCGATATCCTCCGGCGAGCGGTCGATCGGCATGCCGCCATGGTCGATGACCACCGGGACGCCGTCATTGGCGGCAATCAGCTCGGCCGCCTGCGCCATCTGGCCGGCATAGAGCTGGAAATCGAACGACAGGCCGTATTTCGCGAGTTTCGGGTAATTCGCCGTCCACTTCGGGTTATCGAGAAATTTCTCGCCGGTGTAGGTTTTCGACGGATCGTCGTGCCAGTTCAGCATGTGGCGGATGCCGCGCACGTTGCGGAACGCCTTGTGTCGTTCCATTAGCGCCTCGGTATTGTCGCCCTGCAGCTCGATCTTGGCGACGATGGCATGCGGAAAGCCGTTCTTGTCGGCGATGCGCTGCAGCCACTCGGTTTCAGCAACCGGATTGGCAGGATCGTAACCGGCCTCGACATGCACGGACTTGACCACGTTGTGATGGCCGAATTCGGCGCGGTAATCGTCGATGAGGTATGGCTTGGCGATTTTCGACGTATCGCCGGCCATGCTCGGCGGCGTCGGCTTCGGCGACAGCCACGGATAGAAGGCGTTATCGAGATCAAGAAGATGATGATGCGCGTCGACAATCCGCAGCGGCGCCATGGTCAGGGTCCTCTCTCTTCTTTTTACTTTGTCGGCAGACGCGGATCCGGCGTTGCCTGCACGCGGCGAACCTCGCCGGGAATAAAGTAGAGCGGCCCGCCGATACGGCCGACCGGGCGGTACATCGCCGGATCGATGCGGTCGCCCTGGAAAACGCGCGACGCGATCTGAAAGTTGACCACGCGGCCGATGACGAGACGGTGCGCGTCGCGATCCTCCAGCGGCACGACGCGCTCCAACACGCATTCGAGCGACACGTCGCTGTCCGCGATGCGCGGCGCCTCGATCCGTGCGCTCGGCGCCAGCGCGATATCCAGATGCGCGGCCTCGCTTTCGCCCGGCGGATAAACCCGCGACGTCTCGGCCATCGGCCCGAGCTGATCGACCGAAACCGAATTCACCGTGAAATTGCCGGTGCGCTCGATGTTGCGCAGCGTATCCTTCAGCCGCACCGTTCCCGGGCCGATGCTGATACCGATCTTGGGCGGGTCGTACGTGAGGAAGATGAAGCTCGAGAACGGCGCTAGGTTGACGCCGCCGTCCTCATTCGTGCTGGCGACCCAGGCGACCGGCCGCGGTATGACGGCGCCCGAAATAAGCTTGTAGGCCTCGGCATTGCCGAGACCGTCGGCGGCGATGGAGATGTGCTCGCTCATCCGTTCACGCGCGTTTCCGGCGCCAGCATCGGGCGTCCGAGTATCTGATCGGAAGCGCGCTCCGCCGCCATGATGATGGCGGCATTGATGTTGCCGCCGATCGGTTCGGGAAAGATCGAGGCGTCCACCACCCGCAGGCCGTCGAGGCCGATGACCTTCAGCGCCTCGTCGACGACGGCGCCGTTGCTGCCGGCATGGCCCATACGGCAGGTGCCGGCCGGATGGAACGACGTCGTCACCGTATTGCGAATGAACGCGTCGATCTCGGCATCGCTGGTGCAGGCCGCGCCGGGCAACGCCTCCTGCTCCATAATATTGGCAAGCGCAGGCGCGGCTCCGATGGCGCGGAAGCGCTTCACGCCCTCACGCGCACGCCGCATGTCGGCGTCGCTGCCGAGCATGTTCTGACGGATGATCGGCTTGTCGGTCGGATCGGCGCTGCGCAGGCCGACATCGCCGCGGCTGTCGGGACGCACAAGCACGACGCGGCAGACGAAGCGGTCCTTGTAGGGCTTCACGAAGGGCGGGAAATAGAGGTGCGCGTCGATCGGCGCCGCGAGAAACAGAAGCTGAATATCCGGCACGGGCTCGGCGTCGGTGCTGCGCACGAAGCCGGTGAGGCCGCCGGGCAGCCGCGTCGCAAAGCCCTTGCCGAACAGATAGGCGGACAGGACGCCGAAGGCGGCGCGATCGAAGCGCATGTTCGCGTGAAAAGGCCCCGGCCTGCGCCGCTTGTAGACCAGCGATGTGCCGGCGTGCTCATGCAGGTTCTGTCCGACGCCGGACAAGGCGTGTTTGACATCGATGCCCTGCGCGGCGAGCGCCGCTGGATCGCCGATACCCGACAGCATCATGATCTGAGGCGAGTTGAACGCGCCGCCGCACAAGATGACTTCGCGGTTGCAGGTCACGCGGTGTGAGCGGCCATGCTGGGTGTATTCGACCGCGACGATCCGTTTGCCATCGAGCACCAGTCGGGTGACCAGCGCTTTCGTTTCGACGCGCAGGTTCGGGCGCTTCAAGGCGGGCCGCAGATAGGCGACCGCCGTGCTGGCCCGCTTGCCGCCCCCGACGGTGAGTTGCATCCGCGAGAAGCCGTCCTGCCGCGCGCCGTTGTAATCCTCGATCCAGTCATAGCCGAGCGACCGGGCGGCCTGGGCGTAGGCGCCGATCAGCGGATCCTGGTAGTCGGATCGCATGGTGGTGAGCGGCCCGTCGCCGCCGCGGTAGAGGCTGGCGCCGTCCTGCCAGCGTTCCTGCTTCCTGAAGTACGGCAGGACGTCCGCATAGCTCCAGCCGGACACCCCCTGCCCAGCCAGGCGATCGAAGTCGGCGCGGTGACCACGGACATAGGCCATGGTGTTGACCGAAGATGAGCCGCCAACCACCTTGCCGCGCAGGCATTCGACGCGGCGGCCCGCCGCGCCGGCCACCGGCTCGCTCATATATTGCCAGTCATAGGTCCGGCCGTAGGCGACCTTGGCCCAGCCGATCGGAATCTGGATGAAGGGGTGGCGGTCCCAGCCGCCGGCCTCGATCAGGAGGACGGAGCTTTGTCCATCCTCGGACAACCGGTTAGCCAGTACGCAACCGGCCGATCCGGCGCCGATGACGATGAAATCGCAGGAATTGGCCGTCATTGCTTCCATTACGACACTTTCGTCCAGCGAGCCATCGCCCGGAACAATAGAAGCGCGGCCGGGCATTCCTCGCGGCTATAGCTGGCGGGCCACGGCCGCGGGCCGGCTGCAAGCGATGCGTCCGGCCTTACAACAGGCCGATTTCAGCCTTGCCCTTTGGCGCTACCTATCGCCTCAGCTATTTCCAAAGGGAATAGCGCCTCCCAGAAAACCCATTCTCCCTCCATCCCCGCGGTGAAGAATATTCGCGGCGGAAGATTGCCCAGCAAAGGAACGACGCATTGCAGACCGAGCCCGTCTTCGCGGCCCAAGGCATGATGTATGGCGGCGCCTGGCGTGAAGCACAGACCGGCGAACAATTCGCCTCGCTCGATCCGGCGACCGGCGGCACGGTCGGCCAGGCGCCGATGGGCCGCGCCGCCGATGCGACAGCGGCAATCGCCGCCGCCGCTGCCGCCTATCCGCAATGGAAGGCCCGCACCGCCGCGGATCGCGCGCTGCTGCTGCACCGTTTCGCCGACCAGATCGAGACGCGCAAGGACCGCCTCGCCCGCCTGATCACGCAGGAACAAGGCAAGCCGCTCCGCGAAGCCGCGGTCGAAGTCAAACTCACCATCGATTCCTTCCGCTGGTACGCCGAGGAAGCGCGCCGCGCCTATGGCGCCTGGATCCCCGATCCGGTGCCGAACCGCCGCCTCATCACCATGCGCGAGCCGGTCGGCGTTGTCGGCGCCATCATTCCCTGGAACGTTCCCGCCGCGATGATCGCGCGCAAGGCCGCGCCAGCGCTCGCCGTCGGCTGCACCATGGTGCTCAAGCCTTCCGAGGAAACGCCCCTCACCGCGCTCTTGATCGCCGAGGCCGCGCTCGATGCCGATCTGCCGCCCGGCGTGTTCAACGTCGTCACCGGCGATCCGGTCGCCATCGGTCAGGCGCTGCTCGAGGACGAGCGCGTGCGCAAGATCTCCTTCACCGGCTCGACCGCCGTCGGCCGGCTGTTGCTGCGCGGCGCCGCCGAACATATCAAGCGCGTCTCGATGGAGCTCGGCGGCAATGCGCCGGTGATCCTGTTCGAGGATTGCGACGTCGGTAAAGCCGTCAATGCGCTGGCCGCGCTGAAATTCCTCAATGCCGGCCAGGCCTGCATTTCGGCGAACCGCATCTTCGTGCATTCCTCGATCCACGACCGCGTCGCCGCCGAACTCGCCGAGCGCGCCGGCAAACTGTCGGTCGGCAATGGCCTTGCGGATGGCGTGCAGATGGGCCCGCTGATCGAAAAGGCCGCGGTGGACAAGGTCGCCGGCATGGTCGATGACGCCGTGGCGCGCGGCGCCCGTTCGCTTTCCGGCGGCAGCCGCCTCACCAATGGCGATCTGCGCAACGGCCATTTCTTCGCGCCGACGGTGCTGACCGGCATGACCGCCGATATGCGCGCCGCCAATGAGGAAGTCTTCGGCCCCGTCGCCTCGCTGTTCCGATTCGACGATCCCGACGACGCCATCCGGCGCGCCAACGATGTGCCTTACGGCTTGGCCGCCTATGTCTTCACCGAGAACATGAGCCGCGCCATCCGCGCCGGCGAACAACTCGAGACCGGCATGGTCGGCATCAACGAAATCCGCATTGGCGCCGCCGAAGCGCCCTTCGGCGGCGTCAAGCAGAGCGGCATCGGCCGCGAAGGCGGCCGCGAGGGCATGGACGAATATCTCGAGACCAAACTGCTGGCGCTCGGCATCTAGAAGCCGACCCGGCAACAGGAGTGAAGCTGGAATGAGCAGGTTGCCGTCGTCCTGGTTGGATGGAATGCGCTTGCCGCTGATCGCGGCGCCGATGTTTCTCGTCAGCAATGTCGATCTGGTCGCCGCCGCCTGCATCAACGGCGTCATCGGCGCCTTTCCGACGGTGAACGCCCGCACGCCGGAAATCCTCGATCAGTGGCTCGCCGATCTCACGGCGCGACTCGATACGGCGCGCGCCAAGGGCATCAAGCCCGCCCCCTTCGCCGTCGGCTTGACGACGCACAGCTCCAACCCGCGCATGGTGCCGGATCTCGCGCTCTGCGTGAAATACAAGGTGCCGCTCATCATCACGGCCATGGGCAGCCCCAAGCCGGCGGTCGGCCCGGTGCACGAATACGGCGGCCTTGTTTTCGCCGATGTCAGCACGCCGGATTATGCGCGCAAGGCGGCAGCGGGCGGCGTCGATGGCCTCGTTCTGGTCGGCTCCGGCGCCGGCGGCCACACCGGCCACATCGCCTTGCCGGCTTTCGTGGCGGCGGTGCGCGAATTCTGGGATGGCATCATCGTCGCCGCCGGCAGCATGATGACCGGTGAAACGTTGCGCGCGGCGCAGGTCATGGGCGCGGATCTTGCTTATATGGGCACCCGTTTCATCGCCACCGAGGAAAGCTTCGCCGATCCGCGCTACAAGCAGATGGTGGTCGATTGCACCGTCAAGGACATCGTACCGACCGACGTCATCACCGGCGCGGTCGCCAGCAAGCTGCGGCCGAGTCTCGTCAACGCCGGCCTCGATCCCGACAACCTGCCGGCCAAGAAGAGCTTCGACCTGCATTACGCCGAGAAACAGCCCAAGGCGTGGAAGGATATCTGGTCCGCCGGCCAGGGCGTCGGCATGGCCAAGAGCATCGAGAAGACCGCTGACGTCATCGACCGCCTCGCGCGTGAGTACGCCGCGGCGATCCGCGCCAGCCACGACGACGTCTGGACCCGCCGCGCGCTTGCGGCGGTCAAGGAAACAGCCTGAACCCTTCACGCATGAGAGGAGTATGCAATGACTATCTCCAGCCTTGATGTCTCCCGCCGTACCCTGCTTGGCGGCATCGCTGCCGGCACGGTTACGATGATCAGCGGCGGCATGCCGGTGTTCGCCCAGTCGCCGACCAAGCTGCTGTTCATGGAGCCGTTCGATCTCGCTCTCGAATATCTGCACGAGATGAACGCCGTCGTCGGCGGCCACTTCCAGAAGGAAGGCCTCGACGTCACCGTGAACAATGCGCGCGGCACCTCGATCGCCATTCAGCAGGTGGTCGCCGGACAGGCCGGCATGACGCGCGTGGGCATGCTCGACCTCTTCAAGGCCGCCAGCGCGCAGGAGACGCCGCTCGTCTCCGTCGCCACCAGCCTGCAGCAGCCCATCTTCAGCCTCATCAGCCTCAAGTCGGCGCCGATCAAGAAAGCGGCCGACATGAAGGGCAAGACCATCGGCGTCGCCTCGATCGGCGGCGGCCAGGAGAACATGCTCAACCTGCTGCTCGCCGAAGGCAAGGTTCCGGTCGCCGACGTGCCGCGTCAGGCCATCGGCTCCAGCGCCGGCAATGTCGAACTGCTCAAGCAGGGCCGCGTCGCCGGCTTCTTCGCCACGGTCGAGAACACCATCCTGCTCAAGCGCGCGGGCGAGCCGATCGACGTCTGGAGCGCCACCGACAACTCCTCGATGCCCGGCGGCGTCATCCTGATGACCAAAGCCTTCACCGAGAAGAACCCTGAAACGGCGGCGAAATTCGTCAAGGCCATGCGCAACTCAGCGCTGGAATGCCTCAGCGCCGACCCCGCCATGATCCTCGATCGCATCACCAAGAAGTTCGAGATTTCGGCCAACGCCGATCGCGACTTCCGTATCGAGGCCATCAATGCCTACAATGCCTCGACCGTCAGCGCCGGCAAGGAAAACGTCATGCGCAACGTGCCGGCGGTGTGGGACAACGGCGCCAAACTGGTGGCCGAGGCGAATATCGCCAAGGTCGCCGACGTCAAGGCGCTCTATACCAACAAGTTCGTCGATGAGGCCGCGAAGTCATGAGTTTGCAGACTGCGCCGGCAGGCGTTCAGGGCGGTGGCATTGCCATCGCCCTGAAGGAAGCCGGCAAGGACTTTGAAACGGCGGAGGGCCTGGTCAGGGCCCTCACGCCGACCAATTTCAACGTGCGGGAGGGCGAGTTCACCGTCCTGCTCGGCCCGTCCGGCTGCGGCAAGACCACCATGCTGCGCATGATCGCCGGCCTGGAGGCGCCGACCAGCGGCACCATCGAGGTCGATGGGCGAAACCTCTGGATCGCCGACAAGCGCGACAATGTCGCGCTCGCCGACATGGGCATGGTGTTCCAGGAAGCCAACCTGTTCCCCTGGCTGTCGATCGAGGACAACATCGCGTTGCCGCTCAAGCTGCGCGGCGTCAGCAAGTCGGAGCGCCGCCAGCGTGCGCGGGAGCTCTGCAAACTCGTCGGCATCACCGGTTTCGAGAAGCGTTATCCGCGCGAGTTGTCGGGCGGCATGCGCCAGCGCGCCTCGATCGCGCGGGCGCTGAGCTACGATCCGAAGATCCTGCTGATGGACGAGCCCTTCGGCGCACTCGACGCGATCACGCGCGACGCCATGAACATCGAGCTGCAGCGCATCTGGATGGAAACCAGCAAGACCATCGTGCTGGTGACGCATTCTATCTCGGAAGCGGTGTTCCTCGCCGACCGGATCGCCCTGCTCTCGCCGCGGCCCGGCCGCATTCAGGAAATCGTCGAAGTGCCCTTCGCGCGGCCGCGCGCGGTCTCCGTCAATGAAGACCCGCAATTTCAACATATCGCAAATCACTTGCGCGATCGCCTCGAGCATTGATCAATGAGTCTGGACACACCCATCGTCAGCACCGTCGCGCCGCAGCAGCCGGCCAAGAAGCGAAAGAAGGAGATCCCGACCTGGATCGGCAGCGTCACGCTGCTCGTTCTGTTCCTCGGCGGGTGGGAATTCTACGTTCGCGAATTCAACGTCAGCAAGCTGATCTTGCCGGCGCCGTCGCTGGTCATCGAGGCCTGGTATGCCAGCCTCTGGCTGCCATCGACGTGGTACCACACCTGGATCACGGCGCTGGAAACCATGCTCGGCTTCTTCTTCGCCATGGTGTTCGGCGTGGCGCTCGGCGCCATGCTCGGCAAGAGCCCGCGCCTCGAGAAGATGCTGAACCCCTTCATCGTCGCCACGCAGGTGGTGCCGAAAGTGGCGCTGGTGCCGCTGTTCGTCGTCTGGTTCGGCTTCGGCATTACCTCGAAGGTGGTCATCGCCGCGGTGCTTGCCTTCTTCCCGATCATGCTGAACACCGCCCTCGGCGTGAAGTCGGTCGAACGCGGCTATCGTGAAGTGCTGGCCAGCCTCAACGCCTCGCGCCTGCAGAAGATCACCCAGCTCGAATTCCCCAGCGCCCTGCCCTATATCCTCACCGGCATGGAAATGGGCGTCGTGCTATCGATCATCGGCGCGGTGGTCGGCGAGTATCTTGGCGGCAGCGAGGGCCTCGGCAATCTCGCGGTCAAGGAAATGAACTCCTACAACACCACCGCGCTGTTCGCCGTCATCATGCACCTGTCGGCGCTGGGCTTCGTGTTCTACGCCATCGTCGTCGGCCTGCGCCGCTTCCTGATCCCGTGGCACGAAAGCGCCCAGGTGAAGAAGTGAGCCGCTAACGCGCAATTGAAAAAGCCCCGGTGCGAACCGGGGCTTTTTTTTCTGTCGTCGTCCCCGCGGAGGCGGGGACCCATACGCCGCAGCTGAGCGGCGAAGGCCGGACGCCGACCGCCTCGTTAAACCGTCTGCTCAGGGGTTATGGATCCCCGCCTTCGCGGGGACGACAGCAGCAGACTTCATCCCGCTTCAGCTACCCGCGCCGCCACATCGAGCGGGCAATGCCTTCCTGCACCGTGGCGCCGTCCTGGTTCACGACGCGGATGCGGCGATCGACCGTGTAGCGCTTTTCGTCCGCCGTCAGCTTGATGTCGGCGATCTCGATCTCGAGATGCAGCGTGTCGCCGATATAGATCGGCCCCTTGTAGCGCCAGTCGACGATGCCCAAGGCCGCGACCAGCGGGTCTGCGGACTTGAGCACTTCGCTTTCCAGATGGCCGCCGACGGCGAGCGCGATGCCGAACGAGCCCTGCACCAGCCGGCCCTTGACCCCGGCGCCGCGGGCGAAGACGTCGTCGCTATGGATCGGATGGAAGGCGCCGGTCAGCATCATGAACAGCGAATGATCCGACTCGGTCACCGTGCGGCCAGCGGTACGGGCGCGCTGGCCGACCGCCAGCGTAGCGTAGGTGAAGTTGAGCGGCAGCGTCGCTGCTTCGGCTGGCGTGCTCATCGGCTCACTCCTTCCCGCGCAACACGATCACCGCGTCGAGCGCGACCGGCTTCTTGCCGGGGCGGCTGACGATCGGGTTGATATCGATCGATTCCAGCGCGTCGCCGAGATCCTGGGCAAGTCGCGCGGTCGCCGACAGGGCGTCGCCCAGCGCATCGATGTCGTGCGCCGCCGCGCCGCGATAGCCCTTCAACAGCTTCGCGGTGCGCAGCCCTTCGATCTTCGCACCTGCCTCAGTGGGGCTGAGCGGCACCGGCGCGAAGGCGACGTCCTTCATCAGCTCCAGCAGAATGCCGCCGGCGCCGGCCATAACCACCGGCCCGACTTCAGGATCGCGCTGCGCGCCGAACACGAGTTCGGTGCCGCCGGACACCTGCTCGCAGACCAGGAAACCGTCCAGCGGTTCGTTGAAGCCATAGCGCTTGACGTTCGCCTTGATGGTCTCGACGCCCGCGCGCACGGCCGCGGCATCGGCAAGGCCGATCAGCACGCCGCCGGCGTCCGACTTGTGCGTGAGCTTGTCGGACAGCGCCTTGAGTACCACCGGATAGCCGATCTTGTCGGCCGCGGCGGCGGCGCTGTCGGCGTCCTTGACCACGGTTTCGCGCGGCACGCCGATGCCATAGGTGCCGATCACCGCCTTGGCATCGTTCTCGTTCAGCGTCAGCGTTCCGCCCTTGGCGAGCCGCGCCTTGAGGTCGGCGACGATGGCCGGCGGCTTGGTTGACGACTTGCCGGAAGACGCGGCCGCGACCGGCTTGGCCGCCCTGGCGCGCTCCGACCATTTGGCAAGGGCGGCGAAGGCCGCCACCGATTTGCGCGTCTCCTGCACAAAGGCGACCTTCGGCAGCGCGGCGCGCACCTCGCGGCTGTAGTCGGTGAACATGCGCGAGAACATCGAAATGAAAGCGAGCTTCTTGCCACGCCGGGCGACGAGATCGTGAATGCGCTGGAAGCGCTCTTCCCAGTGCGCCGCCATGCCGGTTTCGCGCGGCAGTTCGGCCTGCAGGATCAGCACGTCCAGGTTCGGGTCGTCGCACAAGATATCGACGCACTCGACATATTTGTCGACGCTGGTCAGCACCGTGAAGCCGCCATCGGCCGGGTTGCCGGCGGACGAGCCGGTCGAGAGCAGCGCCGCGAGGCGGCCTTCGACGTCCGGGGCGAGCTTGGGGAATGTGAGACCGCTGCCGGCGGCGCCGTCGACGAGAATGCCGCGATAGGCGCCGGACAGGCTGAGCGCGCCGACGCGGGGCCCGATCGGCACGCCGAGATGCACCGCAATTTCGATCGCCTCGATGGCGTCGTCGAGCGAGTCGATGCGGACGACGCCGTAATCCTCCATCACCGCGTCGAATGCCTCGGCGCTGCCGGCGAGCGCGCCGGTGTGGGTCGAGGCGGCCTCGCGGCCCTCCTCGCTGCTGCCGATCTTGAACAGGATCACCGGCTTGCCGGCGTCGCGCGCGCGGGCGCAGGCCGCCTTGAAGGCGCCGACGTCCTTCACCGACTCCAGGTAACAAAAGATAACCTGAATGCGGGGCTCATCGGCCATGTAGGCGATGTAGTCGGCGCAGCTCATGTCGATCTCGTTGCCGCTTGAGATCAGCGCGCCGGGCTGGATGCCGCGGTCCTGGAGGATGTGGTTGGCGTAGAGCAGCACGCCGCCGCTCTGGCCGATCAAGGCCACCGGGCCGGGGCCAACCACCAGCTTGCGGTGGTCGACCAGGGTGCACAGGCCGTTGAATCCGATGATGTTTCCGGTGCAGTTCGGGCCCTGCACGGCGATGCCGGTGTCGGCGATCACCTGTCGCAGCCGCACGGCGAGCGCCTTGCCCTCCGGCCCGCCATCCTCGCCATAGCCGGCGGCGAACACCGTGGCGCTGCGGGCGCCGGCCTTGGCCGCCTCGGCCAGCGCGTCCGGTATCGCCGGCGCCGGCGTGAGCATGACCACATGGTCGGGCTTTTCCGGTAACGCATCGAAGGTCCGGTAGCAGGGCTTATCGCCTATGGAATCCCGGTTCGGATTGACGGCGTAAATCGGCGACTTGAATCCCTGCTCATGCACCGTCTTCCACACCGTCGCCGGCCAGCTGCCGGGACGATCGCTTGCGCCGACGACCACAATATTCCGCGGCGAGACCAGCGCCCCGACCCGCTCAATCGACCGAATAAGATCCATGTCTTCCTTCTCGGATGGGTATGCAACCCGAGAAGCATAAGCACGGCGGTATGAAATGCTGTTATAGGTTCTGCGCTGCTCTATAACGGATGGATATACGAAAGCGCGCGGGCTCGCCCCTGGCCCATCGCAAGGCCGCGAATTCTGGCCGAAACAGCGATCAGGTTCCGACGAGCACCCACAGCACAACAGCGTCCTTGGGCCCTTTAGAGGTCCAGGTATGCTCGGTCGTGGCGTCATAATAAACGCTGTCGCCCTTGCTCAGTTCGAGCGGCTCGTAAAGTCGGCTGTGCACGACAAGAGTGCCTTCAAGCACAGTCACGAAGATTTCCGCATCCGACTTCGCCCAAGCGGCATATTCGTCGGTCGAACGCGCTGTCACAGTCGTCAGGATCGGCGTCGCCCGCTTGTTCTTGAGGTCGGCGCATAGCAGGACGTTGTTGCAGGTGCCCGTGTTGTGCGCGCTGCCGGCACCCGCGCGCGTAATGCTGCGCCGGCCACCGAAGCCAGTCGGCTCGTCGTTCTGATCGTCGAGCAGCGTCACAAGCTCGACCTCGAGGCCTTCGGCAATGCGCTGCATGGTCGAAATTGTCGGCGACAGTTCATTGCGCTCGATCTTGGAGAAAGCCGAGGCGGACACGCCCGTCAGCATGCTGGCGTCCTGCAACGTCAAACGGCGCGCTTTGCGGATCTTGTGTAACCGATTGCCTATGTCCACCGCGCCTTTCGAATCGTCGGCGCCGCCGCCATCGCTGCGGCGGACTCCGGCCGACGGACTATCGTCTTGATCCACTGACGAAATTTCCGGCATTCCTGATCTCCCTGCCCACCCTGTCAGGCACAGGACGGCCTCGGCACGGTGAAGCTGTAGCATATGTAGCCAATGCGCTTCATTTATAATCATCGCAATAATTTTTCCGATAGTACATTTTTTGTATTTTGGTGTTGACAGTCATAAAATAGTCGATGAGGCTATAATTACAAAAAATGTCGAATGACCGCGGCCCATGAACGCGACTTTGCTCAGGCAGGTCAGCGCGAGCGGCGCGAACGTCCGGCACCGCGCAGGGATTTCCGGAATGTCACTCACCAAGAATGAGCTCCAAGGCCTCTTCACCGCTATCGTCACGCCGCTCACGGCCGACGGCTCCGTGGACATCAAGGGCCTCCAGGCTCTGGTTAAGTTCCAGCTTGCCGCCGGCGCGGCCGGCATCGTGCCGATCGGCGGCACCGGCGAGTATCCCGCCTTTTCCCGCGATGAACGGCGCACCATCGTCGCCGCCTGTGTCGAAGCCGCCGACGGCAAGCCTGTCATCCCCGGCGTTCTGTCAACGGGCTTTGCTGATGCGCTCGAGGCCGGCCGTGATTTCGCCGCCGCCGGCGCCGCCGCCGTCATGACCGTGACGCCCTATTACGCGCCGGGCACCCAGGAAGGCATGCGGGTCTATTTCCGCCGCTATCGCGACAACCTCGATCTGCCGGTGATGCTCTACCAGATCCCGCGCCGCACGACCGTCGCGGCCATGGCCGACACGGTGCAGGCCATGTCGGAAGACGGTTCGATCATCGGCATGAAGTATTCGTCTTACGACATGCCGGATTTCATCCGCACGGTGAAGTACTGCGGCGACAAGATCGCCATCCTCAGCGGCGAGGAGCCGCTGTTCGCGACCCATATCGCGCTTGGCGCCCAAGGCGGCGTGCTGGCTTCGGCGACGATCTATCCCAAGATTTGGCTCGAAATCTTCGCGCTGGCCAAGCAGGGCAAGCTCAAGGAAGCGCTGAAGGTCCAGGACCGCATCGATCCGGTGGTGGATTCGATCTACACCGAAACCAATCCCGGTCCCCTGAAAACCTACATGGAAATCGCCGGCATGCCGGTCGGCGGCGTGCGGCTGCCTTTGCTCGGCCCGGCTCCAGAAACGCTGGCGAAGCTCAAATCGGCCGCGACCTACGCCAAATCCGTCAGCCTCGCCTGATAGGGACGCGTCAACGTGCTCGACCGCCTGCGCGACATCGTCGGAGAGAAGGGATTGCTCAGCGATCCGGCCGAGATGGCGCCGTGGCTGTCGGACTGGCGGCAACGCCGCACCGGACGTGCGATTGCGGTCGTGTCGCCGTCGACAACGGCGGAAACCGCGGCGGTGGTCGCGCTCTGTAACGAACAGGATCAACCGATCTTTCCGGTCGGCGGCAACACCGGGCTCTGCTTCGGCGCGGTGCCCGAGAGCAACCGCGCCGACAAACCCGGCATCGTCATCTCGACGCGCCGGATGAACAAGATACGCGCCATCGACCGCGCCACCGGCCTCGCCACCGTCGATGCCGGCGTCGTCCTCGGCGAACTGCACGGAGCCGCAACCGCGATCAACCGTCAGTTCCCGCTCTATCTCGGTAGCGAAGGCAGTGCGCAAATCGGTGGCCTGATCTCGACCAATGCCGGCGGCACCGGCGTGCTGCGCTACGGACCGATGCGGGATCTGGTCGCCGGCCTGGAAGTCGTGCTGGCAGACGGACGGGTCCTGTCCGACCTGACCGGACTGCGCAAGGACAATACCGGCTACATGCTGCGCCAGTTGTTCGTCGGCGCCGAAGGCACGCTCGGCGTCATCACCGGCGCGACCTTGAAGCTCTACCCGCGCATGTCGAATGCCGCCCATGCCTGGGTGTCGGTGCCGGATCCCGCAGCCGCCGTCGATCTCCTCGCCGCGTTTCAGGATCGTGCCGGCTCCTACATCCAGGCTTTCGAGCTCGTTTCCGCATCGCAATTCGAACTGGTGAAACGGCATATCGAGCGCGCGCGCTTCCCCTTTGCCGATATCCCGCGGTGGTCCGTGCTGATCGAACTTGGCAGCGAGGACGCGACGACGGCGCTCGGCGACATCCTCGAATCGACGCTGGGCGACTTTCTCGAGCGCGGCGGCGTGGTCGACGCCGCCATCGCGGCTTCCGAGCAGCAGGCCGCCGACTTCTGGCAGGTCCGTCATTCAGTCTCGGAGGCCAACAAGAAGGAAGGCATCGGTATCGTTCTCGATGTCGCAGTGCGCACGTCCGACGTCGCAGCCTTCATTGCCGAGGCCGACAAGATCGCGGCCGAGCGTTATCCGCAAGCCGTGACCGAGGTGGTCTGCCACCTTGGCGACGGCAACGTGCATTACATCCTGATGTTCTCGCGCGAATTCTGGGCGACCCTGAAGGATGCGGAGACCTTCGCGCTACAGATCGAACGCGACGTTCACGACGTCGCCGCGAGACACTCGGGCACGTTCAGCGCCGAGCACGGAGTCGGCCGCAAGCTCACCGAAGAGCTGCAGCGCCTCGCCGACCCGCTCCGCTACGAACTGATGTGCCGCGTCAAACATATGTTCGACCCCAAGGGGCTGATGAATCCCGATGTTCTGCTGGCGCGCCAGTCTATCGGTTCGCCCCACTGATGCGGCTCCGGCCGCTACGACTGCAAGGAACGCTGGAAGTAACTGCAAAAGTACCAACCACGGGGAGTTTGAAATGATCGGAAGAAGAGATCTTGCTGGCCTTCTCGGCGCCGGTGCCGTCACCGCCACCGCCCTGACCCTCGCCTCCACTGCCGCCAAGGCGCAAAGCGCGCAGAACACTTTCGACCGCGTGATCGCCGCCAAGAAAGTTCGTGTCGGCTCGGTAGCCGCCGGCCTGCCGTGGTGGTATCGCGACAACGCCACCGGCAAGTGGGGCGGTCAGTTCTACGACATCTCGTCCGCGCTCGCGGAAGACATGGGCGTACAACTCGAACTCGTCGAGACTACCTGGGGCAATGCCATCCTCGACCTGCAATCCGACAAGATCGACGTGATGTTCGGTCTCAACCCAACGCCGAAGCGTGCCATGGCCGTCGACTTCACCGGCAAGGTCTATGACAGCGCCCTCGTCATCATCGCCCGCCCCGGTTACGAGCCGAAGACTTGGAACGAACTCAACGATCCGAAAGTCAAGATCTCGGTCGACGTCGGATCGGCGCACGACCAGGTCGCGAGCCGTCTGTGCCCGAAGGCGCAGTTGGTCAAGTTCAAGTCGATCGACGAAGCGACACTCGCTCTGCGCAGCGGTCGCGTCGACGCCCAAGTCATCTTCTGGATGGGTGCCGTCCGCGCCGTGAAGAAGGACGCGCAACTCGGCAAGGTCGTCGTGCCGCAGCCGCTGTTCGGCTCGACCTCGAACGCCGCCGTGCGCCGCGAGGCCGATAAGACCTGGCGCGACTTCGTGTCGACCTGGATCGTCTACTCGCAAGGTCTCGGCATCATCCGCACGGCGGTGGCGAACAGCCTCGAGCATGTCGGCCTGTCGCTGGACGACATTCCGCCTGGCGTAACATTCTGATGCGCGATCCGCGAAGGCTCCCGGATCGGCCGGGGGCCTTCGCCTCGTCGTACGCGGCGAGGCGTGCCGCTTCCGACACGCAAACGGGCTCATAAATGATAAGCTATACTTGGCACTTCGACATCGTCTGGCAGTATTCGCGACTGTTTCTCGCCGGCACCGGCGTCACCGTCGGCCTGACGATCGCGGTCGTTACACTGGGGCTGCTTGTCGGTCTGGTCGCCGGGCTGATGCAGCTCGCGCGCTCCCCGGTGCTGCGCTGGGCGTCGTGGGCCTATATCGAGATGTTCCGGCTGACGCCTCTGCTGGTGCTGCTGCTGTGGTTCTACTACGCGCTGCCGATGCTGACCGGCATCAAGATCGACGCCCTGACGGCTTCGATCATCACGCTGTCGCTGTATGGCGGCTCGTTCTATGCCGAGGTCATTCGCGGCGGCATTGTCTCCATCGAGCCGGGCCAGAGCGAAGCCGGTCTCGCGCTCGGCATGACGCCGGCGCGCGTCATGCGGCGCATCGTGCTCCCGCAAGCGGTCAAGCGCATGATCCCGCCGCTCATGAACCAGTCGATCATTCAGTTCAAGAACACGTCGCTGGTCTCGGTGCTGGCGGTGCCCGACCTGCTCTACCAGGGTCAGGTTGTCGCGATGGACACCTATCGCGCGCTCGAGGTCTACACCGTCATCGCCGCGATCTACTTCGTCGTCCTGCTGCCGCTCACCGTCATCGTCAAGATGGCTGAACGGCGCCTGGCGCAGAGCAATTGAGGCCGGGCATGACCGACACCTGCAAGATCGAGATTTCCGGTTTGCGCAAGAGCTTCGGCTCCCTCCCCGTTCTGCGCGACATCAACCTCAGGGTCGAAACCGGGTCGGTCGTCGCCTTGATCGGGCCGTCGGGTTCCGGCAAATCGACGCTGCTACGCTGCATCAACCTGCTGGTCATTCCGGAAGGCGGCCGCATCCGCGTCGGCGGCGATGCGTTCTCGTTCGACGGCGACGCCAAATTGTCCAGCGCGCGCGAGCAGGCGCGCTTTCGCTCCAATACCGGCATGGTGTTTCAGCATTTCAACCTGTTCCCGCACATGACCGTTGTGCAGAACGTGATGGAAGGCCCCATCTCCGTCAAAGGGATGCCGAAGGCCGAAGCCGAAGCCCGCGCCCGCAAGCTGCTCGCCAAGGTCGGGCTCAACGACAAGGGCGACGTCTTCCCCAGCAAGCTCTCCGGCGGCCAGAAGCAGCGCGTGGCCATCGCCCGCGCGCTGGCGATGGAGCCGGCCGTGATGCTGTTCGACGAGGTGACCTCGGCGCTCGACCCGGAGCTTGTCGGCGAGGTGCTGGGTGTGATGCGCGACCTTGCCGCCGACGGCATGACGATGATCATCGTCACCCATGAGATGGGCTTTGCCCGCGAAGTCGCCGACCGCGTCGTCTTCATGCGCGATGGCATCATCGTCGAGGAAGGCCCGGCGCGCGAAGTGATCGAGACTCCGAAGGAGGAAACGACGCGCGTGTTCCTGAGCCACTTCCATAATCGGGGCTGAGCGGTCGAAGGAAGCGTATCGCTCGCCATGGCCGGCTTTACCCACATTCGCCACGTCGAAGACGCCCGGCAGGCCGCTCGCCGCCGCCTGCCCCGCGGCCTGTTCGAATACATCGATCGAGGCGCCGAGGATGAGGTGTCGATCGCCGGCAACCGCGCGAAGCTCGATGCCATCGAGCTGGCGCCCTCCGTGCTGATCGACGTCACGCGGCGCGGGGCGGCGGCCGAGATCTTCGGCGTCGGACAGCCGAGCCCGCTCATCATCGCGCCCACTGCCGTCGCCGGCCTCGTCTGGCACGATGGCGAGATCGCGCTGGCCAGGGCCGCGGCGCGGTCCGGCATTCCGTTCTGCGTCTCGACGCAATCGATCACGTCGATCGAACGCATCGCGGCCGAATCCGGCGCGCGGCTCTGGTTCCAGCTCTACGTCTGGAAAAACCGCGAGCGCACATTGGCACTTATCGACCGCGCCGCGAAGGCTGGAGCGGAAGCGCTGGTGCTCACCGTCGATACCGCTGTCGGCCCGACCCGCGAATACAATCTACGCAACGGCTTCGGCATCCCCCTGAAGGCGTCTTGGCGCGCGGGCATCGATGTGGTGCGCCATCCGCGCTGGGCGGTCGGCGTCATGTTGCGCGCGTTGACAACGTCCGGCGTGCCGACTTATGCGCATTACCCGGACGAATTTCGCACGCGGCTCGGCCGCGCTGCCCTCTCGACCGAGGTCGATCTGGCGCCGGACGTCACCTGGAACGATGTCCGTCTGCTGCGCGAGCGCTGGAAGGGCAAGCTGATCCTCAAGGGTATTCTCACCGTCGCCGATGCGAAAACCGCCCTGTCGCATGGCGTCGATGGCATCGTCGTATCCAACCACGGCGCGCGGAATCTGGATTGCGCGCCGGGGCCGACCGACATGTTGCCTGCCATCGTCGCCGCGGTCGGCGACAGAATGGAGATTCTGGCCGACAGCGGCGTGCGCCGCGGCGCCGACATTGCCCGCTTCATCGCGCTCGGCGCCAAAGGCGTGATGATCGGCCGCGCCACGCTCTATGGCGTCGCCATCGGCGGCGCCGACGGCGCCGGCCATGTGCTCGACATCCTGCATCAACAGTTGAGCGCGACCATGGGCTTGCTCGGCGCCAACCGTCTGGGCGATATCCGCCTCGCCTAGCGCCGCTTCAACGTCTCACACGCCGCGGCGATGCGGCGCAGCGCCTCGGTCAGCTCCGCCTCGGACGTCGCATAGGAAATGCGGAAATACGGCGCCAGGCCGAAGCATGAGCCCGGCACCATGGCGACATCGGCATCCATGACATAGGCGCAGAAATCGCCGTCGGTCGAGATGACGCCGCCATCCGGCGTCACGGCGCCGATCATACCCGCGCAGCTCGCGAAGACATAGAACGCGCCCTGCGGCCGGATGCAGTCGATGCCGGCAATGGCGTTGAGCCCGTTCACCACGAGGTCGCGCCGCCGCTCGAATGCCAGCCGTCGTTCTTCAACGATATCCTGCGGCCCATCGAGCGCGGCGATCGCCGCCGCCTGGCTGATCGACGACGGGCACGAGGTCGACTGGCTCTGCACGATCGACATCGCCTTGATCAGCGGCGCCGGTCCGCCGCCATAGCCGAGCCGCCAGCCGGTCATGGCGTAAGCCTTCGACACGCCGTTCACCGTCAGCGTGCGATCCTTCAGATCCGGCGCGACCTGAGCGAAAGTCGTGAATTCAAAACCGTCGTAGACGATGTGTTCATACATGTCGTCCGACATCACCCACACATCGGGATGACGGCGCAGCACGTCAGCCAGCGCGGCGAGATCATCGCGGCGATAGGCGGCGCCGGTCGGGTTGGACGGCGAGTTGAGCAACAGCCAGCGCGTCTTCGGCGTAATCGAAGCCTCGAGCTGCTCCGGCATCAGGCGGAAGCCGGATTCGGCGCCGCACGGAATTGTCACCGCAATGCCGCCGGCAATGGCGACAATATCGCTGTAGCTGGTCCAGTACGGCGCCGGGATGACCACTTCGTCGCCATCGGCCAGGGTCGCCATGAAGGCGTTGAACAGCACCTGTTTGGCCCCCGCGCCGCAGGTGATTTCGTCCTGCGCATAGATGAGGCCATTCTCGCGCGCGAACTTGCGGCGTACCGCTTCCTTCAGCTCGGGCGAACCGTCGAGCACGGTGTAACGCGTCTGATTGGCGGCGATGGCGCGCATCGCCGCATCCTTGATGTGCTGCGGCGTGTCGAAATCCGGTTCGCCGGCGCCGAGCACGATCATCGGCCGGCCGGCGCGCCTGAGCGCGGCGGCCTTGGCCGTGATCGCCAGGATCTCGGACACGCCCATGGTGGCGAGCCGAGGCGCGATACGAAAAGACGCTTTGGTCGCGTTGGTCATCATGTTCATGCCCGGCCTCGCTCAGATATCGAACTTGACGCCCTGCGCCAGCGGCAGCTTGCGGCCGTAGTTCACGGCGCTGGTCTGGCGGCGCATATAGGCCTTCCAGGCGTCGGTGCCGCTTTCGCGCCCGCCGCCGGTTTCCTTCTCGCCGCCGAAGGCGCCGCCGATTTCCGCCCCCGACGTGCCCATGTTGACGTTGGCGATGCCGCAGTCGGAGCCGCGCGTCGACAGGAAGGTTTCGATTTCGCGGATATCGGTGCCGAAGATGGAGGATGAGAGGCCCTGCGGCACACCGTTGTGGAGCGCGATGGCCTCGTCGAGGTCCTTGTACTTCAGCACATAGAGAATCGGCGCGAAGGTCTCCTCGCACACGGTTTCGGTCTGCGCCGGCATTTCGACCAGCGCCGGCCGCGCATAGAACGAGTTCGGCCCGTTGATGTCGACGCGCTCGCCGCCATGCACGACGCCGCCGGATTTCTTCGCCGCCGCGAGGGCGGCCTGCATCGACTCGAAAGCGCGGCCGTCGATCAGCGGCCCGACCAGCGCATCGGACGTGACCGGATTGCCGATGGAGATCGACTTGTAGACGCTCGCCAGCTTCGGCACGAGCTTGTCGTAGACGCTCTCATGCACGATGAGGCGGCGCATGGTGGTGCAACGCTGGCCGGCGGTGCCCATGGCGCCGAAGGCGACCGCGCGCAAAGTCAGATCGAGATCGGCCGATGGCGTGACGATGGAAGCATTGTTGCCGCCGAGTTCGAGAATGGCGCGGCCGAAGCGGCGCGCGACGCGCTCGCCGACGAGGCGGCCCATGCGTGTCGAGCCGGTGGCGGAGACGACCGGCACGCGCGCATCGTCCACCAGAACTTCGCCGATGGCGCGGCCACCGATCAGCATGGTCAGCAAGCCGTCCGGCACGCCGCCGAACGTCCTGGCCGCGCGCGCCATGATCGCCGCGACGGCCAGCGCCGTCAGCGGCGCCTTCTCCGACGGCTTCCAGACAACGGAATCGCCGCAGACGAAGGCCAGCGCCGCGTTCCAGGACCACACCGCGACCGGGAAGTTGAACGCCGAGATGACGCCGACCACGCCGGCCGGGTGCCATTGCTCGGTCAGGCGATGATCCTCGCGCTCGGACTGGATGACGAGGCCATAGAGTTGCCGCGACAGGCCGACGGCGAAATCGCAAATGTCGATCATCTCCTGCACTTCGCCCAGCCCCTCGGACGGCGACTTGCCGACCTCCAGGCTGACGAGCTTGCCGAGCGCGGGCTTGTCCGCTCGCAACTCCTCCCCTAGCACGCGCACGAACTCGCCGCGGCGCGGCGCCGGCACCGCGCGCCACTTCAGATAAGCCTCATGCGCCTTTCCGATCAGCTTGCCCGCCTCGGCCGCCGTCGTCTCCGGCACCTCGGCCACCACGACGCCATCCACCGGCGACACGACCTTCAGCGTGCCGCCTTGCGTCTGCGCCGGCGGCACGCCGAGCGCATCGAGAACGTTGCGGACTTCGGTTTTGATTTGGGTCTGCATCTGGGTCACGGTCTTTCCGATCTTTGGTCAGAATGGTCTGTCTTGAGAAGCAGACGCTGCGTCAAGGCCGCGCGCACCGCAGCGATCGAAGACCGCTGGGTCTGTTCGTAAATGTCGAACTCGTCGAGCACCGGAACGCCGAGCGCCTCGATGAATGCCGCGCGGGCGGCACTGGTCTCGTAGAGCCGCCGCTCCTCGCCGCCGAGATTGGATTGGAATATTCCGGCCGCGCTCACGGGCAGGAAGTCCTCATAGACAATCGGATAGGCGTCGACGATGCCGAGGCGCACGAGGTCCTCTATCGGCATGGTCGCGGCGGTGTCGTGAATGTCGCGACGCGCGGCATTGCCCAGCGCATATTTGAAGTAGCCCAAGCCCTGAAGACGCAGCGTCTCGTGGTCGTCGGGAAACGCCTTGAACGCCGCCGCCAGCCGCTCTTCGTAGCTCGCCTCGCGGTCGCCTTGCACGCCATCTTGGCGCGCCGCGGCCAGCAGTTCGTCGTAAAGCGCCCGCCCCTTGCGCGTCAGGGCAAGGCCGCGCTGCTCGATCTCACCGAAGCGCGCGGTGTGCGTCCCTGCGATCTGCTCCTCGCCGCTGCCGAACAGGATCGGCTCTTCGAGCGCCTTGAAACTGGTCTGCCGCAGCAGGATCGGACAGGCGCGCCGCGGCGGACCTTCGATCACCGCCTTGGCGGCGATGCCGCGCTCCGGCATGCGGCGCTGCACTTCGTCGATGTCGAGGGTGCGCGGCGTCAGATGATTGATATGCGGTCCCCGGAAAGCAACGATGTCGGCGATCAGCCGATGCGCCCCGCTCAAGCGGCGATAGGTTCCTGCATCGACGGTCGCGGCGCTGTGCCACTGGAAGACCCGTACGGCCTCGCGCACAAAGCGCGCCGTCTCGTCCTCGGTAAGCCCGCCATTGCCTTCAAAGCGCTCGACGAGGTCGAGCAGTTCATCCGAAAAGATGCGCCGGCGCGCCAGAGCAGCTTCGGCCTCGCGGCGAAGGCCGTCATCGTCGATCAGCTCGAGCCGCAGCAGCGAGGTGAAGACGCGGAACGGATTGCTGGCCAGCGCGGCCTCGCTCACCGGGCGGAAGGCCGTGGAGTGCACGGGCACGCCGGCGACCGAAAGGTCGTAATAACCGACCGGCACCATGCCCATCACGGCGAATAGCCGGCGAATGAAGGACAGTTCCGCCGCGGTGCCGACCCGGATGGCGCCGTGGCGTTCGACGTTGATGCGGTCTAGATCGTCGCTGGCGTTCAGCCGGGCGCGCAATACCGGATCCGCGGCGAGCGTCTGGCTGTTGACGTCGGCCACCAGGTCGAGGAGCGTTCCGTACTGGGGCACCTCCGCCCGATACATAACTGACATGGCCTGGGAGAAGGCTGTGCGGATGTCGTCGGGCCAGGAATAGGCCGCGGAGGGTGCCGATGCGCCCATTTATCAACCTGATTTTACTGGATTTTTATTGTCGCCCGGATTGGGCTTTGAACCGGTATCTTGGCCGCGGCCGGGCTGGATGCAAACGATGATCCGGCCTAACATCATGACTAAACGGAATGAACTGAGGCTGTCATGGCGATGTCCCGCCGCTTCCTGCCGTCGATGTCCCTGCTCTATGCCTTCGAAGCGGCGGCACGGAGCGCAAGCTTCACCAGAGCGGCGGCCGAGCTCAATCTGACCCAGAGCGCGGTCAGCCGGCAGATCCGTGCGCTCGAGGACATGCTCGGCTGCGCCCTGTTTCTGCGCGAGCGGCAGACGGTGAAGCTGACCGCGGCCGGCACGGCCTATGCCGCGGAAATTCGCGAGGCCCTGCGGCGCATCGGCACCGCGACTTTGGATTTACGTGCCAATCCGGCTGGCGGCAGCCTCAATCTGGCGATCCTGCCGACGTTCGGCACACGCTGGCTGGCGCCACGCCTGCCCAGCTTTCTGGGCGCCAATCCGGGCATCACCATCAATCTCACGACGCGGCTGGCCCCGTTCGACTTCCATTTCGAACAGATCGATGCCGCGATCCATTTCGGAGAGCCCGACTGGCCCGGCGCGGAAATGGAGCTTCTGATGGGCGAGACCGTGGTGCCGGCCTGCAGCGCCGCCCTGCGCGACCGGCTCGGGATCCGAACGCCGTCCGATCTGCTCAAGGCGCCGCTTCTGCATCTGGCGTCGCGTCCGGACGCCTGGCACCACTGGTTCGCGGCCATGGGACTCGACCCGGACGGCGTCCACGGCATGATGATCGATCAATTCGCCACCGCGGCGCAGGCGGCGACGGCAGGCATGGGCCTGGCTTTGCTGCCGAAATTCCTGATAGAGGCCGAACTGGCGCGGGGCGATCTGGTCGTGCCGGTCGATGGCGCCATCAAGAGCACCGGACATTACTATCTCGCCTGGCCGCCCCCCCGCTCGTCCTATCCTCCGCTGCAGGCGTTTCGCGCCTGGTTGCACGAACAGGCGACGGCAGCCGCGACCGTCATGTAAGCGATGGCTCTCATCTGGCCCGCCGCGCGCCCGGCATTCTTCCGGACATGCACGGTCAAGCCAATGCGGTCGGCCGCATCGGCGGAAGATCAGGTTGCCGCGCACCGGACGTCGGTGCGCGGCAAATCGATGTCAGGGCTTGAACACGTATCCCGGCTTGATCGCGACTTCTTCCGGAATGGGCTTGAGATCCGAGAACAGGTCCGGGTGCGTCTTCATCACGTTGAGGATGTACTTCGGCTCGATGTGCTTGTTCACATCGAACACCGACTTGATCACGCTGAGCCGCTGCAGCGTGTCCTGGGCCTGCCATAGCGCACGATAGTTATGCGCCGAGATGCGGCGGTCCACCTGCTGGATGTTATACTCCATCGCGGTCTCGGCCACGTCGAGCTTCAAACCGGGAATCCAGCGCGTGCCAATGGCGGCGGCCTGCTTCGGATTCTTGCGCATCCACTGATCGGCTTCCGAGACGGCCGCCAGGAATTTTTCGGCCGTCTCGCCGTTCTTCTCCAGCCACGGCCGCAGGGCGACGTTGAAGCCGAGATAGGAGATGACGTCGCCGCCGCGGATCACTTCGATCGCGCCCGGCACGTCCTTCATGCCGATCACGGGCACCGGGTCCCAGCACACGAAGCCGTCCACGCCCTTGGCGAGCAGCGCCACGTTCATTTCCGGCGGCGGCGTATTGACGAGCGTCACGTCGGCTGGCGTAAGGCCGGCCTTTTCGAGCAGGCCGAGAATGTAGAGATGGTTGATGGTGCCGAAAGACGTGGCGATCTTCTTGCCCTTGAGGCTCTTGAGATCGCCCTTGACCATCCCGGAGTCCTTGCCGGCGATCAGCGCCAGCGTCGCGTCCGAACCCAGCTTGGTGGCGTTACCGCTGAAGTTACCGATGAACACGAGGTCCATGCCGCGCAGGATGGCGCCGATGGCCGGCACGCCGGCCTGCACCATATCGGTTTCGCCGGCCTGCAAGGCATTGAGCGCGTCAACGCCGGTCGCGTAAGGACGCGCGATGGTGACATCGAGGCCGTATTTCTCGAAGAAGCCGCGCTCGAGGGCAATCGGCAACGCCAGCATGTCGACAGCCGCCACCATGCCGACCTTGAGCTTGACGGGCTCCTTGGTCTGCGCCGTTGCCAATGACGGCATCAGCAGCATCAAGGCGCAGAACAGCATCGCAATTCGTCGCATCATATCATCCTCCCCCTGGTTGAAGCGGCTCGACGCGCGTCACCCAATAAGGCCGGGCGACGGTCGTCAGGTCCGCTCGTTTTACGCCACGTACTTCAACGGCTTTTTCTTGTGTTCCGGACACCCTGCCGTATGTCTGGAAGAGCTGAACGTGGAAGCGTTCCGGTTCAAACGGCAGCTTGACCAGAATATTGACCTTCTCCGAACTGCCCGAAAAGTCCGCAACCTTCCGCGGCGCCGCGATCGTCAGCCAGAGCTGCCAGGCGATATAGCAAATCGCCACCGCGATCAGGATATGCGCCTTTCGCGATCGGAGGGCATCACGCAGCATGTTTCACGCTGACCGCACGAGTTGCAGCACGCGGCCCGTCAGTTCCTTGAACTGAGGATCGTCATTCAGCGCATCCCATGAGCGCGGCCGCGGCAGATCCACGTCGATTTCTTCGAGCACCCGCCCTTTCGACAAGGCGACCACCCGGTTAGCAAGGAACACGGCCTCGGCGACGTCGTGTGTAATGAAAATGACGGTCGGCCGCTTCTCCTGCCAGATGCGGGTCAGCTCTTCCTGCAGCGTCATGCGCGTCTGGGCATCCACGCTGGCAAACGGCTCGTCCATCAAGAGCACGTCCGGCTCGTTCGCCAGCGCGCGCACCACGCCGACGCGTTGCTGCATGCCACCCGACAACTCCGCGGGATAGCGCCCCGCCGCTTCGGTCAACTTGGCGAGTGCCAGATACTCATGCGCGATCTTCTCGCGCTCGGCTTTGCCGACGCCGCGCATCTTCGGGCCAAAGGCGACGTTCTCCAGCACGGTTTTCCAGGGAAATAACGCAAACGACTGGAACACCACGCCGCGATCGGGCCCAGGCCCATTGACGGGCCGGCCCCCAACCAGAATGTCCCCGCCGGTGTGCGGAAGGAAGCCGGCGATCATGTTGAGGATCGTGGTCTTGCCGCAGCCGGACGGCCCGACGATGCACACGAACTCGCCCTGCTCCACGTTCAGCGATACGTCGTGCACGGCCGTGACGTTTGTACCGGCATAAGGGTCGAAATAGGTCTTCGACAGATTGCGGATGGTCAGGTTCTTCATCGCGTCACCAGTCCCCAACGCTGTCCGGTCGCCCGCTCGATCGGCGCGAGGATCCAGCTATCGACGATGTACCAAAGGATGCCCAGAATGATCATGCCGAGCAGAATCTCGACGACCGAACCGGCGCGGCGCGCATCGAACATGAGAAAGCCGATGCCGCTGGTGCCGACGATGATCTCGGTGGCGATCAAGGCCCGCCAGCCGTAGCCGAGACCGTTGCGCAGGCCGGTCACGATATTCGGGAGCGCGCCGGGCAGCACCACTTCCCACAGCATGCGGGTGCGCGAGCAGCCAAGGCTCCGCGCCGCGCGTTCCATGGTGATGGGAATCGATCGCACGCCCAGCACGGTGTTCAGCACGACTGGGAAGATGACCGTGTAGACGATGACCACCGTCATGGTGACGAGGCCATAGCCGAACCAGATCACCAGGATCGGCAGCCAGGCGATGTCGCCGATAGCCTGAAAGAAAAGAAGCAGCGGCCAAAGCGCCGTATGCGCCCGCTGGCTGAGGCCGACCAGGATGCCAAGCGGAATGCCGAGCGCGATCCCCCAGAACGCGCCGACCGCAAGCCGTACCATGCTGTCCTGCAAATACTCCGGCAGAACCCCTGTATAGACCAGCAAGCCGAACGAGCGCACGACGTCGCCGGGCCCCGGCAGGAAGACACGGGGAAATATCTGCAATTCGGTGACGATCCACCACGCCGCGACGATCGGAATGAAGGGCGCGATCGAGCCGATCGAAGGAAAGCGCGCCGTCAGGCGAACCAGAAAACTCCAGATGTTGAGGATGACCGGCTTCATGAGCGTTGCACCATGCCCCAGCGCTCGATGGTGGCGCGTTCCAACGGCGCGAGCAGCAGCCGGTCGAGCAGCAACCACAGCACGCCGATAACGATCATGCCGAGCACAATCACTTCGGTCTTGTAGAAGTCACGCGCGACGAACAGCATATAGCCGAGGCCGACATTGGTCGCGATCATCTCGGCGGCGATCAGGCCGCGCCAGGCAAAGCCGAGGCCCGTGCGTATGCCAGTGACGATGTTGGGTAACGCGCCCGGCAACAGCACTTCGGTCAGCATCGCCCACTTCCCTGCCCCGAGAGAGGCGGCCGCATTGCGCACAGGCAGCGGAATGGTCGAGACGCCGAGCAGCGTGTTGTAGGTCACGATGAAGAACACCGCGTTGAAAATGACAAACGTAATGGCGCCGAAGCCGTAGCCGAACCAGAGGGTGGCGATCGGAATCCAGGCTATGCCCGCCAGCACCGAGAAGAACCTGAACAGCGGCGTCAGGAAGCTCGAGACGACGGGGCTCACGCCCATGGCAATCCCCAGCGGGATGGCGACCAGAAGCGCGAGCACCGTGCCGACGGCGACGCGCATCAGGCTTGCGCCAATGTGCTGGATAAGCGTGCCGTCTTTGATTCCTTCAAGGCCGGCCTGGATCACGGAGCCGAGGTGAGGAAACAGTCGTGGATTGACATTGAAATACGGGATCAGAACGGTCCACAGAACGAGAAGGACCACAAACGGGGCGCAGAACCAGAGCGCCGATGAGAGCCGGTGCTGCATCATCAGGTTTGCCTCAGAATGCTGGGGCCGCCGGGCCGTCCGTCGCGGCGGGAGCCGGCCTGCCGCTTCGACAATCTGGACCCCGTGTAACCGACGAGCTGCGCCATGGCGTCACGGGCTTTCTGGGCATCGCGCTCCTCGATGGCGCGAGCGGTGGCGGCATGGTTGGGCAAGTTGCCCTCGAACCAGCCGCCAACGCTGTCCACCGCAACGAGAAACACCGTGCTCAGAATGGTGTCGATCGCGCCGCGAAAACCCTGCAGGACGGGATTGTGGGTCGCGTCCAGAATCGCGAGGTGAAAGGCCTTGTCCGCGGCCGTCGCGGAGGCCTGATTGTCTGAAATTTCCATCGCCGCCAGAGCCGCGTTGATCCGCTGTCGATCCTTCTTGGTGGCGCGGGTGGCAGCGAGGGCGGCAGCGGCCGGTTCGATGATCGAGCGGACTTCCTGAATAGCCAGCAGAAGTTCGACGTCGGGCTTGTCCTGACCGACAAGCCAGCTCAACACATCCCGATCGAGCAAGCTCCAGTCGCTGCGCGGCAAGACCCGGGTGCCATGGCGCGGCCGGACGCTGACAAGTCCCTTTCCCGACAGCGTCTTGATCGCCTCACGAACGACGCCGCGGCCGACGGCGAAGCGGACTTCGAGGTCGTGCTCGGGCGGAAGCAGCGCTCCTGCGGGGATGATCTCCTGAGCGATCTCGCGGCCGAGCGTCGTCAGCACCGCATGAATGCGGCCCGGCTTCGGACGCCTCGCAGATTTGGCGCGCGTGGTCGGCACGATCGTGTTCGCTCCCTGCCGCCGGCTCTTGGGCCCGCTGGCATGGTCGAGGATACACAGATCTTATGTCGGCGCAATCATCCGATGTTAAACATCCGATGATCGTGAGTTGCCGCAACGCAACAAGAGCGCTCGGTCGGGACGGCCGCCCGCGCTGCCGTATTACCTGCGCCCGGCAGGCGAATTATGGTGCTTCAGAAACGCCTCAGCGATCGCCGGCGCGATCACCAGCGCGCCGTGATTGCGCATGATCACGACGCTCTTGTCGCCAAAGTCTTCCAGCAGCGCGTTGCGCATGCCCTTCTCGAGCTCGAAGCCCTTGAAGTCGTGATAGCCGACGCGGTTGTGAAAGATGACCGCGTGCTGGCTGATCGGCAGCAGGCCGCATTTCTGCGAGGCCACCGCGATATCTGACGGCGTATGCGTATGCATCTTGCAGCCGATCTCGGGCCGCCCCTCCAGAACCGCCGCGTGAATCGTCTTGACGGCTTCCATCATCGGACCGATGTCCGGCCTGACCGGCGTGCCGTCGAGTTTGTATTTCCACATGCTAGACGCCGTGGTTTCGCGGAACAGGAAATCATCGGCCTTGTCAGCAGATGGTTCCGCTGATCCGGAATGCGCGCCGAAATGTGGTTGCAGGTCAGATCCTCGATGCCGAAGTAGGCCAGCAGCCGGTGGCACACGCCCAATTCGACCCGGCACTGCAGCTCTTCCGGAGAAACTTCCTGCTGCGCGAAAGAAAGGCCAGCACATCGACCTCGATTGCATTCCGTCGGAGGCCGAAAGGCTGACACCGTCTCTTTGGTAGGTCAACATAGCTATATTCTAGATATATTTTTGCGCGGCCCGCCCCACCCGGTCGCCCCTTTACGGCGCGGCGCCAAAGGAATAGATGGCACGCTCCCATTCCGACGCTTGGACAGGACCCGCGGGCTTGCCCCGCCGCGTTCCCGTTTTCGTGCGCGAACCTGAAGAACCAGCCCCCAAGATGACGTTCATGTCCGAATTTCCGTCGATCGCCCGCGCTTTGGCGGAGCGTAACTACGCCGAGCCGACGCCGGTACAGAAGGCGGTGCTGGCCGGCGACGCCGCCGGGCGCGACCTTCTGGTCTCGGCGCAGACCGGTTCGGGCAAGACCGTCGCCTACGGGCTCGCCATCGCCGCCGACATTCTCGGCCGCGCCGAGCGCCTCGAACGCGCGTCAAAGCCGCTGGCGCTCGTGGTGGCGCCAACGCGGGAGCTCGCGATCCAGGTCCAGCGCGAGCTGATTTGGCTCTATAAATACTGCGGCGCGCGGGTCGTGTCGTGCGTCGGCGGCATGGATCCCCGCCGCGAACACCGGGAACTCTCCGAAGGCGCGCACATCGTGGTCGGCACCCCCGGCCGCCTGTACGATCACCTGCGGCGCCACCGTCTCGACCTCTCCGAGCTCAAGGCCATCGTGCTCGACGAGGCCGACGAGATGCTCAACCTCGGCTTCCGCGAGGACATGGAGTTTCTGCTCGAGGCCACGCCCGCAGCGCGGCGCACGCTGCTGTTTTCGGCCACCTTGCCGCGCGGCATCGTCGCGCTGGCGAAGCAATATCAACAGGACGCGTTCCGCGTCGAAGTCCGCGGCGACGATCAGGGCCACGCCGATATCGAATATCGCGCCATTCGCGTGGCCGCGCACGAAGCCGAACACGCCGTGGTCAACATCCTGCGCTTCTACGAGGCGCCGAGCACCCTCGTGTTCTGCAACACGCGCAATGCCGTCAAGCACCTGCAAGCCGCGCTGCTGGAACGTGGCTTCCTGGTTGTCGCCCTGTCAGGCGAACTGACGCAGAACGAACGCACCACCGCGCTGCAATCGCTGCGCGACGGCCGCGCCCGCGTCTGCGTCGCCACCGACGTCGCCGCGCGCGGCATCGATCTGCCCGGCCTGAGCCTCGTCATCCATGCCGAACTGCCAAACGATCCGGAGGTGATGCAGCATCGCTCCGGCCGCACCGGTCGCGCCGGCAAGAAGGGTGTCAGTGTTCTCCTCGTGCCGAACTCGCGCCGCCGCCGCGCCGAAATGTTCTTCAAGCAGGCCGGCGTCAACGCGATCTGGGCCGCCGCGCCGCAGGCCGACGAGATCCGCAAGCTAGATCAGCAGCGCATGATGCAGGACGAGGTGTTCTCAGACCCGCCGACCGAAGACGACGTCGCGCTGGCGCGCACCTTGCTAGCCGAGAAATCGCCCGAGCAGATCGCATCGGCGCTGGCGCGGCTCTATCGCGCGCGCCTGCCGTCGCCGGAAGACATCCTCGACCCGGGCCCCGATCGCGGCGACCGCTTCCGCGACGACCGCGATGACAGGCATCGCTCCCGCGACCGTTCCTTCGCACCCGGAGACGATACTTCGCCCCGCGACACCGGCAAACGCGCCAGCGCCCGCCGCCCGATGGAGGGCGGCAGCGTCTGGTTCAGAGCCAGCATCGGCAAGCGCAAGAATGCCGAGCCGCGCTGGCTGCTGCCGATGATCTGCCGCCGGGGCGGCATTACCAAAGCCGATATCGGCGCTATCCGAATCTATGATACCGTCACCGAGTTCGAGATTTCCGGCAACGTCGCCGACACCTTCACCGCCAAGACGCGGGAACTCGACGATGAGAACATCCGCATCGAAGCGCTGCCGCAAGGCCCGCAGGGCGGCGCGCCATCGCCCAGAGCCGACAACGGCTCACCGGCAAGGAAGTCAGAGAAGCCGCATTTCAAGAAGCGGCAGCAGGAACACCGGGCCGCTCTCGCAAGCCAGGAGCGCATCGACGAAACCGCCGGCAAGCCGCCGAAGAAGTCAGAATTCAAGAAAGGCGATTTCAAACGGGCAAAGTTCAAAAAGTCCAAGAAGCATAAGCACCGCGGCCAGCCTTGATCCCTGACGTCTTGCGTTCCTCACGCATCGTTACGGCAAGGCTGCATCGTTACGCGCCGCGAATAGCGACTGCGCATTGAGCCGGATGGCCGCGTTCGGCGCGCCGTAACCGCTGTAGTGGTCACGCTGGACGATCTCGAAGAAGAAGCCGCCTTCTATCGTCGCGGTATAGGCCTGAAAATAGGCGCCCTTCGCGTCGGCGTCATAAAGAATATTGAGCGCCTTCAGCGCCGCAACGTCGAGGTCCGACAGGTCCCCGCGCGATGCGAGATCGTCGTAATAATTCTCCGGGACCGGCAACATCTCGATGCCATCGGCGACGAGCTTGGCTACGGTGCCGCGGATATCGTTGGTCGCCAGCGCTATGTGCTGCACACCCGAGCCGAAAAACTCATGAACGAAGCGCGACGACAATGTCTGATTGCTCTGCGAACCGTTGAGGACCATGCGCAAACCATCGCCTGGCCGGGTCAGCGCCCCGCTCTCGATGACCTGGCTTTGCACGATGCCGCCGGGATCGACCACCGCCTGGCTTTGCGTTCGCCGGGTATCGAACAGCGACGTGTAGAATAATAGCCAGGTCAGCATCTCCTCGTAGAACATGGTCTGCGAGACATGATCGACCGCGAACAGGCCGGCATCCGGCTCGCCGGCGGCGAGCGGCTCGAAATCCACCTTCGACCAGCCGCCGAGCGCCGATTTGTCATCGACGAAATACAGAAGGCTGCCGCCGACGCCGCGGATCGCAGGGATGTTGAGTTCGTTCGGCCCCACTGCGCCTTCATGCGGCACGTCGAGCAGCGCCTTGGCCCGCGCAATCGTTGCCGCGGCATCCGGCACACGCAGCGCCATGGCGCAAACCGAAGTGCCGTGGGTGATCTGGTAGCTGTGGGCAAAGCCTTCATCGTCGCTATTGACCACGATGCGGATGCCGCCCTGCGTCCACAAATTGACGTTCTTCGATTTGTGCCGGCCGGTCATGGCGAAGCCAAGTTGCTTCAACAGATTTTCGAACCGCGGACGGTCGCCTTCATGCACGGCGAACTCGATGAACTCGATTGCTGCGACCGGTTCCGGCGGCGGCATCGGCACAGCTCCGTTGACCGGTGAGCCGTGGCGGCGCGACGCTTCATCGAGCAAATTGATCAGCGAGCGGTGACCATCGAGCGCCACCGAGCGGGCCGAGCCGGCGCGGAAGCGATCATTGAATATCTCGAGCGAGAGATAGCCGTCATAGCCGGTCGCCACCAGCGCATCCATGAAAGCCGCGAGGTCGAAATCCCCTTGCCCCGGCAGACATCGCCAGTGCCGGCTCCACGACAGGTAATCCATCTCCAGTTTCGGCGCGTCGGCGATCTGCACCAGGAAGATGCGGTCCTTCGGAATGCTGCGGATCGGCTTGAGGTCGGTGCCGCGCGACTGAATGTGGAATGAGTCGAGCACGATGCCGACGCTGTCTTGTCCCGAGCGGCGCACAACTTCCCAGGCGTCGCGATAGTCGAAAATCTGCCGGCCCCAGGCCAGCGCCTCGTAGCCGACGCGCATGTTGCGTTTGGCGGCGCGCTCGCCGAGCAGCGCGAAATCTTCGGCCAGACGGTCGATGCCGCCGGTCGCTTCGGCCGACGTGCTCGAGCACACGAACAGAAGATCGGAACCGAGCTCCTGCAGCAGATCGAATTTCCGTTCGGCGCGCTCCAGCGCCTTGCCGCGCTTCTCCAATGGCAGGCCTTCGAACTCACGGAATGGCTGGTTGGTCACGATGGTCAGGCCGAGGTCGTCGCAGATGCGGCGCACGTCCTTCGGCGGCGCCGGATAGGCGATGAGGTCATTCTCGAATATCTCGACCGCCTTGAAGCCTGCCGAGGCGATCGCCTCCAGCTTCTCGAGAAGATTACCTGACAGACACACCGTTGCGATTGACGTTTTCATCGCCTTCCTCGTTCCCTAAAACGCCGCCCGATACTCCGGCCGGCCCCGGACGTCAGGCTCGACCACCAGCACTCGGCCGGCCAGCGGCTCCGCCTCGCGCTCGCTCGCCGACAGCGGCTCGCACGCCGAAGTAATGTAGAGCCGGTCCAGGCCCGGACCTCCGAAGCAGCAGCATGTCGGATAGGTTACCGGCAGGTTCAACGCACCGATCGGATCTCCGTTCGGAGCATAGCGCACGACCCGGCCGCCCGCATATTCCGCATTCCAGAGGCAGCCTTCGGCATCAACGCAACTGCCATCCGGACGCGCCGGCGCCGTGGTTTCTGAGAAGATCGTCCGAGCGCGCTCGAGACCACCTTTGGCATCGTAGTCGCAGGCCCAGATGGCAAAAGCACGTGTATCGGCGAAATACATGCGGCCTCGCCTGGCATCGAAAGCCAGCGAATTCGGGATGGCCAGACGGCCGGCTTGCTTCGTGACCGTCAGATCAGGGGCAACGCGGTAGATCGAACCGACCGGCGCATAATCGGTCTCGCGCAGGGTCCCGATCCAGAAATTGCCGTCTGGATCGACGCGGCCGTCGTTCTTGCGGTGGTCCGCCATGTCCGGCTCCGGATCGATCAGAAACGTCTGCTCCGTTGTATCGGGATCGTAGGCGTAGAGGCCGTCGTCGCAAGCCAGGATCAGGCCGCCCTGCTCGCGCAGCGCCAGCGAACCGATACGGCGGGCGCGGACGTCGTGCCGGCGGCATTCAGCGGACGCGGGCGCGTAGCTCCACAGTGCGGGAGTCAGCACGTCCACCCACCACAGGCGGTCAGATCGCTCGCACCAGATCGGGCATTCACCCAACCTCGCCGCTTCGGCTCCGAGAGCCTCAATGCGCATCGGCCGGCGACGCCTCCTCGACGTGGCCGCCCAGGAAGAGCTGACCGACGCGCGGATCGACCAGCAGGTTGGAAGCCTTGTCGTGCATTCGGGTTTGTCCAAGTTCGAGCACGATGCCGTAGTCCGACATCGCCAGCGCAGCCTTGGCGTTCTGCTCCACCATCAAAATGGTCACGCCCTGATCGCGCAGCCGGATCAGCGTCTTGAATACTTCCTGGACCAGCACCGGCGACAAGCCGATCGACGGCTCGTCGATCAGGATCAGCTTGGGATCGAGCAGCAGCGCACGAGCGACTTCCAGCTGCTTCTGCTGCCCGCCGGACAGTTCGACGGCCTTGCGGTTACGGAATTCGCGCAGCATCGGGAACTGGTCCATGACCGTCTCGATGCGCTGCTTGACCTTGTCCTGGTCCGGCGCGGTAACGCCGCCAAGCTCGAGATTATGATAGACCGACAACTGCGGCACGATATTGCGGCCCTGCGGGACATACGTGACGCCATGCGCGATCATCTGCCGGGGCGTCTGCCGCGTGACGTCCTGCCCGTCGATCAGCACGTTGCCGGACTCGATCTTGAGCAGACCGAAGATAGCCTTGAACACCGTCGATTTGCCGGCGCCGTTCGGCCCGATCATCGTGGTGATAGTACCCTTCGGAATCGAAAAGGACACGCCATTGAGAATCGTGATCTTGCCGTAACCGCCGACGAGATTTCTGAGTTCGAGCACGGTGTCAGCCTCCCAGATAGGCGTCGATCACAGTCTGATTGGACCTGATTTCGTCGGGGGTGCCTTCGGCGATCACCGCGCCTTCGGCGAGCACGATGATGCGCGTGCACAGGCTCATCACGAATTCCATATTGTGCTCTATGACGACGAATGTCGTGCCATGCTCGGCATTGTAGGTGACGAGGCGATCCTTGAGATGCGCGAGCATCGTGAGATTGACGCCGCCGGCCGGCTCGTCGAGCAGCACGATGCTCGGCCCGGCCATGAAGGCCATTGCGGCATCGACCAGCTTCTGCTGTCCATAGGACAGCGAGCCCGCAAGCTCGTCGCGCAGATGCGTCAGCCTGAAGAAGGCGATCATGCGTTCCGCGTCTTGCGTCAGCCCGGCATCCGGCGCGCCGAACAGCCGCGACGACATCGTGCCGCGGTGCTCCTGCCCCGCCAGGATGATGTTGTCGAACACTGACATGCGCGGAAACACCGAAAGCTGCTGGAAGGTGCGGCCGACGCCGAGCTTGTTGAGGTCCGACGGCCGCATCCCTGATACATCACGGCCGCTCACCGCGACCTCCCCCGCATTGGGAACGAGCTGGCCGAGGATGCAGTTGAACAAGGTTGATTTGCCGGAACCGTTCGGGCCGATCAGGCCGAGGATTTCGCCTTTGTGGACATCGAATGACACCCCGCGCACGGCGCGGATGCCGCCGAAGCGCTTCTCGATGTTGCGGACGGACAGGACGGGTGCGGTCATTTCAGGCTTGCTCCCTGGCTCATGTCGGCCCGCACCTGCGAACGCGAGAAGAACTTCATCTTGAGCCGTGCGCCGATACCGATCAGGCCTTCGGGCGCATAGATCAGCATGACGATCACCAGCACGGCATAGATGATCAGGTAGTAGCCCTCGGTGAAACGCAGCACCTCGGGTAGCAGGATCACCACGCCGGAGCCGAGGAACGGACCGAAGAACGAGCCGGCGCCGCCGACCACGACCATCAGCAGAATGCGCAGCGAATGACCGACGCCGAACGAGGCCGGTTCGATGAACTGTACCAGCGACGTCACCAGCGCGCCGGCGAGCCCGCCATAGGCCGAGCCGATGGCGAAGGCGAGCAGCGTGATACGCCGCGTATCGAGGCCGAGGCTTTCGGCGCGGATCGGGTTCTCACGCAACGCGCGGAAGGCGCGGCCCCAGGGCGAGCGCACGATGCCCCACATCGCCAGCGCAGCGATCACGGTGACGGCAAGCGTGAAGTAGTAGAACGGCAGCGGCCGCATGGTGGTGAACAGGCCGAGATCAGGCCGTGGCATGCCCGACAGGCCATAGCTGCCGCCGGTGAGCCACTCTTCATTGCGCAGCACCAGGAATACCAGCGTGTTGAAGGCGAGCGTGACGAAGGCGAGGAAATGTCCCTTGACGCGCAGCGCCGGATAGCCGAGCAGCAGCCCGACCACGAAACAGGCGAGGAGCGCTAGGGGCGTGGCGATCAGCCAGTGCCAGCCGGCCAGGGTCAGCAGCGCGGTGACGTAAGCGCCGATTGCCATGAACGACGCCTGCGCCAGCGAAATCTGGCCGGCGTAGCCGAGCGTGAGATTGAGCCCCATGGCCGCGATGGCGAACACCAGCCACGATGTGAGCACGTAGACGATATAGCTCTTCTGCCCCAGCGGCGCGGCGACGGCCGCGGCAAGCAGCAGCGCGACAAGCAGCCAGCGCCATTTCCCAGCCATCATACCGACCTCCCCTCGGAGGTGCCCATGATGCCTTGCGGGCGCACCAGAATGATCATGATCAGCAGCACCAGCGGCAACGCCGCGCGGTACTGTGCCGTGACGTAGGTCGCCGTCAGATTGTCGAGCACGCCGATCAGCAAGCCGCCGACCAGCGCGCCGCGGATCTGGTTGAAGCCGCCGACAATCGCCGCGATGAAGGCGATGAGGCCGATGGTCTCGCCATTGGAAAACTTGGCGAGATAGACCGGCGTGATGAGGAAGGCCGCCAGCGAAGCCAACGCCGCGTTGATCAGGAAGGTGTAGAGCACCATGCGCTTGACGTTGACGCCGAGGATCTCGGCCACCGCCGGGTTCTGCGCCGCCGCCTGCATCGAGCGCCCGGTGCGGGTGCGGTTGAGGAACAGCGTCAGCACGACAACAATGCTCAGCGACACGATGAGATTGAGAATGTCCTGGATCGACACCGCGGCGCCGAAGAAGTTCATCGGCGCGTTCGAGAACAGGGCCGGGAACGGCTGCGCCTCGGCGGAATAGGACTCCTTGACGGTTTCCTTGAGCAGGATCGCCAGCGCCATGGTGGCGATGATGAGCGTGATGCCGCCATGCGGCAGGATCGGCTCGACGATCAGCTTCTTGAAGGCGTAGCCCAGAACGAGCATCGACAGCGCGAGCCCGAAGGCCAATGCCAGCCAGAACGGCATGCCGAAAAAGCCCATGCCGATGAGCACGAAGAACGCCGGCACCATGACGAATTCGCCCTGGGCGAAATTCACCGTCTGCGCGGCCTGCCACACCAGCGCGAAGCCGATCGCCGCCAAAGCGTAGATCGAGCCGGTCGCGAGGCCGGACAGCAAAACCTGGAGAAACTGGGACATGCCTGCTCCCGGAATTGACGCCCGCGGTGGCCGAGCCGCCGCGGGCGCAGGTGCGTTTAGTTGGCGGGAACGGTGCCGATCACGACCGGCGCGCCGTTCTTGACCTGAACCATGAAGCTCGGACGCGACATTTCACCGGTCTTGTCCCAGCAGGTGTCGAGCAGGATCTTCGGATGATCCGCCGCCTTGAGGCACAGGCCGAGGATCTTCTTGGAGAAGGCTTCGCCGTCGAGCTTGCCGACCATGTCCGCGACGTACTTGGTCGCCCAGGCACCGACATAACCCTTGATCGCGTCATGGGTCGGCTTGCGCTTGAAGGTCTCCTCGAACTTCTTGGCGAAGGCGCCAATGCCCGGCACGTCGGTTGCCGTTGCGGTCACGCCGACATGGGCGATCGCGCCTTCAGCGGCGCCGCCGGCGAGCTCGATGACCTTGGCTTCCGTCAAGGTCACCTCGCCGATGAGCGGCATCGGCAGGGCCTGCTTCTTCGCTTCGATAAGGAAGCGCGCCGACTCTTCCTGGTTCATGTAGACGAACACGGCTTCGGGGTTCGCCTGCTTGAGCTTGGCGACGTCGGAGGCGTAGTCGGTCTGCGCCTGTTCGGAGGCCACGTCTGCGATGACTTCGATGCCGGCCTTTTTCATTTCCTCGACGAAGACATTGCGGCCGCCTTTGCCGAACTCGTTGTTGACCCAGGCGACGCCGACCTTCTTGGCCTTCAGCGTATCCTTGAAGTACGGCGTCAGCGCCGGAATGCCCTTCTGCGCGCCCGACGAGGTGCGATAGACGAAGGGGTTACCCTTCTGCACGACGGTCGGCGCTTCCGAGCCGACGAACTGCGGCGTGCTGTTCTGCTGGGCGACCAGCATGTTGACCAGCGTGGAGCCGGAGTAGACGGTGCCGAGGATGGCGAAGGCGCCGGCGTCGATGGCCTTCTGCACCATCGCGCGCGAGACCTGCGGATCGGTCTGCGTGTCGTAGTCGGTGACCTCGACCTTCTTCTTCAGAATGCCGCCCGCGGCGTTGATTTCCTCGACAGCAATCTTGACGCCATCGCGCCAGTTGGTGCCGGCCGGCGCGCCGGCGCCGGACAATTCAGCCACCATGCCGAGCTTGACGGTGTCCTGGGCATAGGCGGAACCGGCGGCCAGCAGCACGGCGGTGATTGCAGCAAGACTCTTCTTCATTCGAAACCTCCCTCGATTTTCTGTCGGGCGTTGAGGCACCGTCTCCGGCGTGCCCACCCGATCGTGCAAGTATCAGGAGACCAGATTTTCAGCCAATTTGCCCTGGCCGGTCGAACACGACGACGGCGCCGCCAGCAGGAAATCCGCAAGCTTTTCGGCCTGCGCCTCGAACATGTCCGAACCGGTTGCCGTCCGGCAGCCGAGACGCCGCGCAACGGCAATCAGCGGTGGGATCTCCGGCTTGGTGACGACGCAGGCGACGAATTGCTCCGGAAGCAGGGCCGAAGCGTCCACCGGCACGGGGTCGCCGGCATTCATACCCATTGGCGTGGCGTTGGCAACCAGATCGAAACCGGCCGGGTCGGCGCTGCCGGCGGCCACGCGTCCGGGGAAGCGCGCCGAAAGCTTTGAAACGATCTCGTCGCGGCGCGCGATATCGGTATCGTGGATCGCGAGTCTGGCGGCGCCTCGCACGAGAATCTCGAGCGCAATCGCCGCTCCGGCGCCGCCGCAGCCGACCAGCAGCGCGGACTTGTCCGCGACCGCGAAACCCCGCCGCTCGATGCCGTCGAGGAAGCCGGCGCCGTCGCTGTTGTCGCCAGACCAGCCATCTGGCGTGCGTCGAAGAACGTTGACGGCAGCAGCGAACCGCGCCCGTTCGGTCGTGAACGCGCAGCAGACCAGCGAGGCGCGCTTGTGCGGCACGGTGACAAGGACGCCGCCCGCGTTTCTGACGGCGTAAAGCGACGCAAGAAGAGGAGAAAGGCCGTCTGCGGCAACCTGCATTGGAATGCAAACCGCATCGACGCCGCGCCGTGAAAAGATCGCGCTGATGGCCGTCGGCGATTTTACCTGAGCGACGGGATCGCCGACGATCGGAAAGATCGCGGTTGCCCCGGTTGGACGGCCATTTTCCATCGCATGTCCCGGCCGAACCATCCTGCGCGCCGGTCTCCCCCGCTTGTTATTGGGCAGGACGGTAGCGAAACGGGCACAATGCTGCGACTACTATTTTTTGCCGCTTCCGTAACATCATGTTATCGTCGCCGGGATACGCCCCGCGGCGCCCGGCGCGGCCTGCGCAGCGAGCTGACCTGCATCATCTCGTCGCGCAGCATCTCGATGAACTCTTCGGCGTAAGTCGACAGCGACAGATCGTTCCGGTACGCCGCATAGGTGTGATAGATGCTGGGCGCGTCGATCTCGATCGCCTTGAGACCCGGCACCGCGCCATGCGCGACGGTGAACTCATCGATGATCGCAATACCGAGGCCCGCCGCGACCAGGCTGCACACCGTGGTGCCGAAGCGCGCCTTCACGTTCATCCGGTATTCCAGGCCAATGTTCTCGAACATCGCCGCCATGATGGCGCCGTAAGGGTCCTTGGGGTTGATGCCGATCAGCGGATGCTCGGACATCTGCTGCGGCGTGATCTTCTTGCGGGCCGCGAGCGGGCTGTTGTCGGGCACGATGCACAGCAGCCGGCCGCTCGCCAGCGGCTCGAACTTGATCAGGGGATGCTCGAATTTCGACGAGATGGCCACGACCTCGCCGCGGCCAAGCAGAAGAAAATCGATCGCCTCCTCGATTTTCAGAATATTGACGTCGAGGCCGAGGTCGGGATAGCGCCGGCGCAGCGCGGCGATGGCGCGCGGCATCATGACATGGGCGATGCTTGGCACCGAGGCGAAGCAGAACTCCTGCGAACGCCCTCGCCCGAGATTATCGACCGCGCCTTGCAGTTCCTCGATCTTGCGATGCACGGTGTCGAGGAGATCGAAGATGTTGCGGGCTTGCGCCGTTGGCACGTAGCGTCCGGCCCGCCGGTCGAACAACCGCACGCCGAGCGAGTCTTCCGAATACTTCATGAGCCGGCTGATGCCGGGCGCCGCCACATTCAGCAGACGCGCCGCGCCGGCGATACTCCCGGTCACCATGATGGCGCGAATGACTTCGATCTGCCGCAGCGTCAGCATTCAATACTCTTGGGTCTACCGGCGCCGATTACTCGGTTTGGGAACGCCGCCTGCGCACCCCTTAGCGCAAGGCCCCTTGACGGGCGAGACCGCCTTCCCACTGGGATTCGTCCGACATTAGCACGAGCAGCCCCCTGAGACACCTTGACGCAGCATCCGCTCCGGCACAGGCCGCGTGCTCTGCCCGACCCAAGGCGGCGCGCTCGTGACATCGTTAAATGTCGAACATTATCCAACCGTTTCAAGGCGTCGCTGTTTATTCCGTGCTGCAACATATCGTCCATTGCACTTTGTTATTCGCGATGTTCTGGAAAATGAGACGCTTGGATATGGGCGACATAAGTTTTGAGCGGCAACTTTCCCGAAGGCGCGCCGTGGAGCGCGCACTTACGACGCGCGCATGGAGGAGTCCGGCGTGATGGCCGGGTTCTCCTTCGCGTCACAGGGAGGATAACAATGCGCAAGACTCTACTTGGCGCTGTCGCGCTCGTCGCACTTGCTTTGCCGGGCTCGGCTCTCGCTCAGAGCAATAACACCATCAAGATCGGCATTCTGGTCGCTCTCGAAGGCGCCTTCGCCACCGGCGGCCAGGACGGCGTCCGCAACGTCGAAATGGCTCTCAAGCAGATCAACCACACCGTTGCCGGCAAGAAGATCGAAACCGTCGTCGCGCCGACGGACACCAAGCCCGATACGACCGTGCGCCAGGCGCGCAAACTCATCGAGCAGGACAAGGTCGACATCATCATCGGACCGCTCTCCGGTTCGGAAGGCATCGCCATGCGCGATTTCGCCAAGACCATCCCCGACAAGGTGGTGATCAACGGCGGGTCCGGCGCACTCGAAACCACCTGGGTCGATCCGGCGCCGAATTTCTACCGCTTCAATCTCGACGGCGCGCAGTGGGGCTATGGCCTCGGCAATTACGTCGTGAAGACGAAGGGCTGGAAGAAAGTGGCCACGATCGCGGCCGACTACTCGTTCGGCTACACGAACTTCATGGGTTTCGCGATCGACTACTGTAAATCGGGCGGCGATATCGTGCAGCGCTTCTGGCAACCGCTCGGTCAATCGGATTTCGGCGGCATCATCGCGCAGTTGCCGAACGACGTTGACGCGATCTATCTCGGCCTCGGCGGCACAGACGCGATCAACTTTCTCAACCAGTATCAACAGGCCGGCGAAAAGACCCGCCTGATCGGCGGCACCATCATGGCGGACCAGACCGTTCTGACCGCGCGTGGCCGTGCCAAGGAGGCTCTGAAAGGCACGCCGACGTCCGGCCCCTTCGCCTCGGACAGCACCGATCCGGCCTGGGTTTCGTATGTGAAGCTCTATCAGGACTCCTTCCCCGCCGCCCAGCGCCTGCCTTCGCCGTCGCTGTTCGGTCTCGGCTACTACGTCCCGACCATTGCCGCCATCAAGGCGCTTGAAGAAGTCGGCGGCGATCTGTCGAACGGGCAAGCCAAGTTCAAGGCCGCGCTGAACAAAATTCAGCTCGACAGCCCCGTCGGCAAGCTCACGCTGAACGAGAACCGCCAGGCGACCGGCACCGTCTTCGTCACCGAAGTGGTCGACGGGTCGGACGGCAACATGACCAATAAGATGGTCGCCAAGACCGAGAACGTGAACCAGACGCTTGGCATGACGCCCGAACAGTATCGCGCCATCGGACTGCCATCACGCGATGTGGTCGATTGCGCCAAGATGCGCGGCGGCTGAGCGCGACCGCCAGCGTGACCTACGGTGGCCGGCCGTCGCGGCCGGCCACCCTTTCCGTCAGCGAATTCCGCCTTGTCGCCGTACAGCGAAAGTGCCGGGAGCGTCTTCGATGACACTGATCGGCTATCTCACGCGCACCCATTTCGCCGAAGCTGCGATCGAGGACGCGCTTCCCGAGGAAGTGGGCCCACTCGCCCGCGCGCTGGTACTTGTCGATGACGAACCGGGCGGCGCAATCGCCTGCACCCGCGTGCAGGAAGCGCTCGACCACACAACGATCAGTCTGGCGCGCACAGATGCTACCACACCGCATCGCGAAGCAATCCCCCGTATCCTGCAAGCTCTGGGCGATATCCAGACCCGAACGCTGATTGCGATTGGCGGATCCGCGGCTATCGGCCAGGCGAGACTTGCTGCGGAGCAGGCAATACGGCGAGGCGAAACGCTCACATTGATCGCCGTGCCGGCAGCCCTTTGCGATTTCGGGCTCGCCCGTCGCGTTCGTCAGGCGCAAGGCCAGCCCGTCGCCTGTCCACGCCCCGACCAGGTCATCGCCGATCCGACGGTGCTCGAGCTGGTGCCGCCTCGCCGCCTCGCCGCAGCGGCGATGGAAGTGCTTGTCCATGCCATCGAGGCCTATGCGAGCCCCGTTTATCATCCGCCGGCCGATGCGCTCGCGCTCGAGGCGACGAGGCGGCTGACGCGGTGGCTGCCTGTTGCGCTCGCCTCGCCCGAGCCCCATCGTGAAGCATTGCGCGAACTGATGGCTGCTGCCCTGACGGCGGGCCTTGCCCTCGAAAAGGCTGTGGGCGGTGTGGACGCGCTCGCGCATCCGATCAAAGTCGAACTTGGACCCGATGTGCTGCACGGCGATCTACACGCGCCATTGATGGCCGCCATGGCCGACTTCAACACCGAAGCCGTCGGCGAACGTTACGCCACGATGGCCAAAACCTTCGCTCGATCGAGGCGGGAGCCACATTTAAGCACCACAATCGGGGCCTTCGCACGTGCGATAGGTTTGCCGGCGACCTTGCGAGAGACGGGCATCGACCCGGCCCGTTTCGATCGCTTTGCCGAGATGGCGGCCAACGACCCCGGCGCGCTCGCCAATCCGCGGCGGCTCACGCCAGGCGATTGCCGCCGCATTCTCGAGGCCGCCTGGTGAGGACGAAGAAAGAACACGGCTGCGGCAACCCGGGTCAATTTGCCCGTTGTCCGGACGAAAACTGCTTATACACTTGTCTGAAACCGCAAATATAAGCGGCCCGGGAGGAAGTCGATGAGTATCGCTCACGCCGTCGCACATGGCGCGTTCGGACGTGCCTGCCTCTACGAACTCGACCGTCCGATGGTGCCGCATGCCCATCGCGAAGGTCATCTGATCTTCCATGTCAGCGGACCGGTCGCCAGCGTCGTCATCGATGGCAAGACGTTGCCGCTCACGCCGCGGAGCGCCACGGCCATCAGCCCGTGGCAGCCGCATTACTTTTCGCCTGTCAACCACAACGAACCGACGCTGACGCTCGTTCTTTACATCCGGCCCGGCTGGTTCGTGGATGCGAGCCACACCGCCTTCGAGATCCTGCGCTTCGGCCGCGCCGGCGTCGAGATGAGCGACCATATTGCCCGCCTCGCCGCCGAAACGGCGCGCCTGCTGGCCTCTCATGGCGGAAGTGACGGCTCGTTCGAGGATCGGCTGAGCGCACTCACGCAGGCAGCCTTCGATCAGACCTGGCAGTGGCAAAGTCCCGGCGACAGACCGGCCGCGCAATGCTCGGGACTGCGCGATTTTCGCCTGAGGCGGGCGATAAACATTCTGAGCGAGCGGCTCGGCGAACCGATCGATCTCGCGGAGATTTCCCGTAATGCCGGTCTTTCACGACCGCACTTCTTCAAGCTGTTTCGCGAGCAGATGGGCCTGCCGCCGACGATCTTCCTCAACGCCCTGCGCATGGAGCGCGCCATCGAGCGGCTGGCGATAAGCAGCGAAACCGTTTCGGAAATCGGTTTCGATCTCGGCTTCGCGACCCCGGCGAGCTTCTCTCGCTTTTTCATCGCCAACGGCGTGGTGCCGCCGAGCGCCTACCGGCGCAGCGTCGCGGCGCTCACGCATTGAGCCGAGGTGCTGCACCGCAACGCGTTGCACCGCAAATAAGAGACGGTCGGGCTAATGAACAGACGGTGGGGAAAAGACAAGCCGAGAACTTCAAACTAGCCTTTCCGGAGTGGCGAAGGTCCGCCACGGGAAGCTGCCAGGCCGTTCTCAGATGGACAAGTTCATCGCGCGCTATCCGATCTGGAGCCTGATCATCGTTGTTGTGGTCGCTGTGTTCCTGTGGCTGGTGTTCGCGCCGTGGCCGCCGGAACTGGTGGCCAGCTGGGGCCGCAAGCAGATCTTCCTGAACGGGCTGCTGGGCGGCATCACCCTCGGCGCGCTCTATTTCCTCGTCGCGGCCGGCTTCACGCTGATCTTCGGTCTGATGCGCGTCGTCAACCTCGCGCACGGTTCGCTGTTCCTGATCGGCGGCTATGTCGGCTACGAGGTCGCCATCGCCTCGGATTCCTGGCTGCTGGCGTTTCCGGTCGTCTTCGTCGTCGTCGCGCTCATCGGCGTGCTGATGCAGCATTTCATCTTCTCGAAGATGGAAGGCGAAGAGCTGCGCCAGACCCTTGTGAGCATCGGGCTGTCCATCGTGTTCGCCGACCTCATGTTGTGGTGGTGGGGCGGGCAGTCCTACACGATCCTCGCCCCGCAATTCCTGCAGGGGCCGGTGCAGCTCCCCATCGTCAATACCGTCAACGAGGCGACCGGCGTCACCACGTGGCTGCGCTACCCGGCCGTGCGCGTCTGGATTCTCGCCGCGGCGATCGTCATCGGCGTCGCCATGTGGCTGGTGCTCAACCGCACCGCGCTCGGCATGCTGATCCGCGCCGGCGTCGACGATCGCGAAATGCTGGCGGCCTCCGGCGTGCGCATCAAGCTGCTGTTTCTGGCGGTGTTTGCCTTTGGCGCGGGGCTTGCCGGCGTCGCCGGCATTGTCGGCGCCACCTTCCAGTCGCTGTCGCCGGGCGAGGATACGCGCTTTCTGCTGTCGAGCCTCGTCGTCGTGATCGTCGGCGGGATGGGATCGATCGCCGGCGCCGCGCTCGGCGCGCTGATCATCGGCGTCGCCGAGCAGATGGGTTTCGTCTACGCGCCGACCTATTCGATCGTCTTCACGTTCCTGATCATGGCCGCGGTGCTGGCCTTCCGGCCGCAGGGCCTGCTCGGCGCGAGGCGATAGGCCATGTCCGTCGCCGACAACCTCCAGCGCCTCACCGGCCCTTACGAGCAGCGCTCGTGGCTGCAGCGCATTCCCGCCGCCTGGTGGGCCGTGGCCGTCATTCTCCTGTTCATGCCAGTGGTGGCCAACGACTTCTGGCTGTTCCAGGTCATGGGCTGGACCTTCATCCTCGGCATGATCGGGCTCAGCCTGATGTTTCTCGCCGGCTATGGCGGCATGGTCAGCCTGCTGCAGATGACGGTGGCCGGCGTCGCCGGTTACATGGTCGCGATCCTCGGCCCGTCCGGCGCCAATGTCAGTCTCGGCCTCGCCTGGTGGGTGGTGATCCCGGCGGCCTTCCTGATCGCCGCGATTTTCGCCACCATCTCCGGCGCCCTCGCCGTCCGCACCGACGGCATCTACACGATCATGATCACGCTCGCGATCGCGGCGGCCTTTTTCTATTTCACGCGGCAGAACTACTCGATCTTCAACGGCTATTCCGGGTTCAACCTCGTGCTGCCGCCGAAACTGTTCGGCGTGAATTGGCGCGACCCCATGGCGTTCTATTACCTGTCGCTCGCCTGCGCCACGCTGTGCTACGGCGCGGTCGTCTATATCTCGCGCTCGCCATTCGGCCTCGCTTTGCAGGGCGTGCGCGACAATCCGCGCCGCATGGCGGCGCTCGGCTTCAATGTCACCGCGCATCGCGTCGCCGCCTACGCGCTGGCGAGCATCTTCGCCTCGACCGGCGGTATCCTTCTCGTGTGGCAGAATGCCCAGATCGCGCCGGGCACGATCGGCATCTCGGCGGCGATCGACGTGCTGGTCGTTGCGGTGGTCGGCGGCTTACGGCGCCCGCTCGGGCCCTTCATCGGCGCGCTGATCTATGTGCTGCTGCAGGTGTTCTCCGCCGACATTCTTGGCCTCTTCGGCTTCTCCGCCGATCGCTTCAAGCTGATCATCGGCATCGGCTTCCTGGCGATCGTGCTGTTCTCCCCTGACGGCGTGCTGGCTCTGTGGGACCGCTGGCGCGCGCGCGTTGACGCGCGCAAGGCCGCCGAGACGCGAGGCGCGCCATGAACGCTCCCGTCGCACCTGCCCGCATGAACCAGATCGGCGCCGGCCAGGCCGGCTCCGGCAATGCGCTCGAATTGCGCGGCATCACCAAGATGTTCGGCGCGCTGGCCGCCATTTCCGATGTGACCTTGTCGGTGCGGCCGGGCGAGCGCCGCGCCGTGCTCGGCTCGAACGGCGCCGGCAAGACGACCCTGTTCAATTGCATCACCGGCGATTTCCTGCCCACCGCCGGGCTCATCCGTTTCTTCGGCGAGGACGTCACCGTCTTCCCGCCGCATGAGCGTATCCGTCGCGGCCTGCGGCGCACCTATCAGATCTCGTCGCTGTTCGCCGGCCTGAGCGTCATCGACAATGTCTATCTCGCCTGCGTCGGCGTTTCGCGCAACCGCTTCTCCCTGATCCGGCCCCGGCCCGACGATGCCCTCATGCACGCCGCGAACATGCTGGTCGACGCCGTGCATCTCACCGCCGAAAAGAACCGCCTGGTCGGCGAACTGGCCTATGGCCAGCAGCGGCAGCTCGAGATCGCGCTGGCGCTCTCGGGCGCGCCGCGCTTCGTGCTGTTCGACGAGCCGGCCGCCGGCCTGTCGCCCACCGAGCGGACCGATCTCATTCATATCCTGACCGCGCTGCCGAACCACATCGGCTACATCATCATCGAGCACGACATGGACGTCGCGTTGCGGGTCGTCGAGAGCGTCACGATGATGCACAACGGCCGCATCTTCAAGGAAGGCCGGCCCGAGGACATCGAGGACGATCCGGAAGTCCAGGAGCTGTATCTCGGAGGCGGTCATGGCTGAGCGCTCGCCGCGTCCGACCGCTTCCTCAACGCCCGTGCTGCAGTTGCAGGGCGTCAACGTCTTCTACGGACGAAGCCATGCCGTGCAGGGCGTGGACCTGTCGCTGCATTCCGGCGTTCTTTCCGTCGTCGGCCGCAACGGCATGGGCAAGACCACGATGTGCAAGGCCATCATGGGCCTCGTGCCGGTGTCGTCCGGGTCGATCCGCTTCATGGGCGAGGAACTGACCGGCCGCGCGCCGACCGAGATCGCGCGCATGGGCGTCGGCTATGTGCCGCAAGGGCGTCGTCTGTGGCGCTCGCTCACGGTGGACGAACATCTGCGTGTCATGTCGCGTGGCAATGGCCCCTGGACGCCGGACCGCATCTACGAAACGTTCCCACGCCTCGCCGAACGCCGTCGCAATGGCGGCGGCGAGCTGTCCGGCGGCGAGCAGCAAATGCTGGCGATCAGCCGCGCACTGCTGATGAATCCGCGCCTGCTGATCATGGACGAGCCGACCGAAGGCCTTGCCCCGGTCATCGTCAGCCATGTCGAGGAAACGCTGGTGCGGCTCGCCGCGGAGAGCGACGTTTCCATCCTCGTCATCGAGCAGAACATCGGCGTCGCCACGCAGATGTCAGACCCCGTGGCCATCATGGTCAACGGCCGCATTCATCGCGTGATCGCCTCGCAGGCGCTGGCGGCCGATCGCGACCTGCAGCAGCGCCTGCTCGGCGTCGGCCGTCACGGCCACGACCGGACCGAAGAAGCCGACCCGACGACGGCCACCCCCGCGCGCCAGCCGGCCGCCACCATGCCGCAAGGGCCGACACGGATTTACATGGCCAACCCGGTGTTGCCGACGCGCTGGTCGCAGGATGTCCCGGCGGCGCGCATCGAAGGGGCGGCGCGCACCGTGTCGCGGCCCACGCTTGCGACGCTCGACGGCCGCCGCGTCGGCGACGTCTCGCCGCTGGCCGGCCGCGCGCCGCAGGAGCCGCATGTCATCATCGCCGGCACGCTCGACACCAAAGGCGACGAGCTTCGCTACATCCGCGACATCATCAAGGTCGCCGGGCTCCGCACGCGGCTGGTCGATCTCTCGACGGTCGGCCGCAACCAGGGCGCCGATGTCTCGGCGCAGGAAGTCGCCCTCGCCTCGCCGGCCGGCTCCGCCGGCATTGCCTCCGGCGATCGCGGCACGGCCGTGGCGGCGATGACGGAAGCGTTCCGCGCCTGGGTCGGCAGGCAGCAGAATGTCGCCGGCATCATTTCCGCGGGCGGCTCCGGCGGCACGGCGATCGCAACGGCCGGCATGCAGACGCTGCCGGTCGGCGTACCGAAGGTCATGATCTCGACCATGGCGGCCGGCAATGTCGCCGCTTATGTCGGGCCGACCGACATCACCATGATGCACTCGGTCACCGACGTGCAGGGCCTCAACCGCGTCTCGCGCGCGGTGCTCGGCAACGGCGCCAACGCCATGGCGGCGATGGCGCGCTGCTGGATCGAGCAGAACGCGCCGGGGCAGAGCCCGCGAGCGGACGCCGATCGTCCGCTGGTCGGCATGACCATGTTCGGCGTTACGACACCGGCGGTGCAGCAGGTCGCCAGGCTCATCGAGAAGGAATGGGAGCCGCTGGTCTTCCATGCCACCGGCATCGGTGGGCGATCGATGGAGAAGCTCATCGACTCCGGGCTGATCCGCGGCGTGATCGATGTCTCAACCACCGAGATTTGCGACATGATGATGGGCGGCATTCTGCCCGCCACCGAAGACCGCTTCGGCGCCGTCATTCGCACACGCCTGCCTTATGTCGGTTCGGTGGGCGCGCTCGACATGGTGAACTTCGGCCCGCGCGACACGGTGCCGGCGCATTACAGCAACCGCAATCTCTACCCGCACAATCCGCAGGTCACGCTGATGCGCACGACCGTGGAGGAGAACCGGCGCATGGGGCGCTGGATCGGCGACAAGCTGAACCAGATGGAAGGCCCCGTCCGCTTCCTCATTCCGGAAGGCGGCGTGTCGGCACTCGACGCCCCTGGCCAGGCCTTCTGGGATCCCCAAGCGGACGCCGCCTTGTTCGGCGCCATCACCGAGACGGTGCGCATCACCGCGACGCGGCAGATCATTCGCCTTCCGCACCACATCAACGATCCGGCTTTCGCCGCCGCTTTGGCGCAGCACTTCCGCGCCTTGCACCAGAGCCGCGCGCGCGGCGCATCCGGCAGGACCTGACCTATGCCCCGTTTCTCGCGAACCGATCTCCTTGCCCGCTACCGCACCATGATCGCGCGCGGCGAGCCGATCGTCGGCGGCGGCGCCGGCACCGGCCTGTCCGCCAAATGCGAGGAAGCCGGCGGCATCGACCTCATCGTCATCTACAATTCCGGCCGCTTCCGCATGGCCGGGCGCGGCTCGCTGTCCGGCATGATGCCCTATGGCGATGCCAACGCCATCGTCATGGACATGGCCGGCGAAGTGCTGCCGGTGGTCAAGAACACGCCGGTCATCGCCGGCGTTTGCGGCACAGATCCGTTCCGCTCGATGGATGTCTTCCTCGACGAGGTGAAGCGCATCGGCTTCTCCGGCGTGCAGAACTTCCCGACCGTCGGCCTGATCGACGGCGTGTTCCGCAAGAACCTCGAAGAAACCGGCATGGGCTACGGCCTGGAGGTCGAGATGGTGGCGCTCGCCCGCGCCAAGGATCTCCTCACCACGCCCTACGTGTTCTCCGAAGCCGATGCCGCCGCCATGGCCAAGGCCGGCGCCGACATCATCGTCTGCCATCTCGGCCTCACCACCGGCGGCTCGATCGGCGCCGAAACCGCGCTCAAGCTCGCCGACTGCCCCGCGCTCGTCGATGGCTATGCGCAGGCCGCGCTGGCGGTGAAGCCGGACGCCATCATTCTCGTCCACGGCGGCCCGGTCGCCGAGCCGCCGGATGCCGACTTCATCATGAGGAACACGCGGCACTGCCACGGCTTCTACGGCGCCTCTTCCATGGAGCGCCTGCCCGTCGAGTCCGCGATCCGCGACCAGACGAGGGCTTTCAAGACCATCGGCCGCAAGGGCGGCACAGACAACCCGGCGGAGACAACCCGCCGATCAAGCGCCACCCGGTAAAGCCGGCGCAGCGGACAGGAGAAATGTGACATGTCGGGGCAATTGATCGGATCCCTCATCCTCTGGCTCATCGTGGCCGTGATCGTCATCGCGATCATCGTCTATCTGGTGAACTGGCTCTATCGCCGCTCCTCGAAGGAGGTGTCCTTCGTCCGAACCGGTCTGTTCGGCGAAAAGGTGGTGATCAACGGCGGCGCCTTCGTGCTGCCGATCATCCACGACGTCACGCCGGTCAACATGAACGTCCTGCGCATGGCGGTCACCCGCGCCAATGACGAGGCGCTGATCACCCGCGACCGGATGCGCGTCGATATCGACGCCGAATTCTATGTGCGCGTGCGTCCGCAGCGCGAAGCCGTATCCGTCGCCGCCGCCACGCTCGGCCGCCGCACGCTGCAGCCCGACCAGCTCAACACCTTGCTCTCCGGCCGGCTCGTCTCGGCGCTGCGTTCGATCGCGTCCGAAATGACCATGGAGGAAATGCACGAGAAGCGCGGCACTTATGTCCTGCGCGTCAAGGAATCCGCCGCGGAGGCCTTCGACCAGAACGGCCTGGAGCTGGAAAGCGTCGCCATCACCAATCTCGACCAGACCGATCTGCAATATTTCAACCCATCCAACCGCTTCGACGCCGAAGGTCTGACGCGCATCATCGGCGAGATCGAGGAAAAGCGGAAGCTGCGCAACGACATCGAACAGGATGCGATGATCAAGATTCGCACCCGCAACCTCGAGGCCGAGCGGCTGTCGCTCGATATCGAGCGCGACAGCGAGTCCGCCAAACTCGAACAACAACGCGAGATCGAGATCCGCCGCGCCATGCAGCGCGCCGAGGTAGCACGCGAGCGTGCCGCCCGCGATACCGAAGCCGAACAGGCGCTGATCCAGTCCCGCGAGGAAATCGAGAAATCCCGCATTTCCAACGAGCGCGCCATCAGCGAAGCGCGCATCGCCTCCGAGCGCGACATCCGCCACAAGGAAATCGAGCGCACCCGCGCGGTCGAGGAAGCCGAGATCGCCGCGCGCGAGCTGGTCGAGAAGGCCCGGATCGCCAACGAGCAGACCATCAACGCCGCCCGCATCGCCTCCGAACGCGAAATTCGCCAGAAGGAAATTGAGCGCATGCGCGTGCTCGAGGCTGCCGAAATTTCGGCCCGCGAATCCACCGACAAGGCGCGCGTACTTCAGGAAGCGGCGGTGAACGTCGAGCGCATCGCCCGCGAGCAGGAAGTTCGCCACCTCGAAATCGAGCGCACCCGCACCCTCGAACAGGAAGACATCGCCGCGCGCGAAGAGATCGAAGCCGCTCGTATCGCCCAGGAAGAGCGCGTTCAGGCCCTGCAGATCGCGCGCAACAAAGCGATCAACGCCGCGGAAATCGCCGCGCGCGAGTCGACCGAGGCCGCGCGCATCGCGCAGGAGAAAGCGACGCGTGAGCTGGATATCCAGCGCATGGCGGCGCTTGAGGCCGAGGAAATCAAGAAACGCGACAGTGTCGAGCGTCAGCGCATCGCCACGGAGCTCAAGCTCGAACAGGAGCGCATCGCCTCGACCAAGACGCGCGAAATGCTCCAGATCGACCAGAAAAAGACCATCGAGGTCGCCGAGGAGGAGCGCGCCATCACGCTCGCCGCCAAGAAGGCCGAGCGCACCGACGCCGACAAGGCGCTGCGCCAGGCCGAAATCGTGGCGCGGCAGGAAGTCGAGAAGATCGACATCGCCCGCGAGCAGGCGCTCGAGGCCGCCCGGGTCGAACGCCGGCGCGCGCTCGAACAACTCGAGATCGCCCGGAACCAGTCGCTGCAGGAAGCGCAGATCACCTCGAACGAGGAAGTCGAGCGCGCGCGCATCTCGTCCGATCGCGGCCTCGACGAGGCCCGCATCGGCCGCCAGCGCGACCTGCGCAAGCTGGAGATCGAGCGCGAACGCGACGTCGAGAACGCGGCGATGGAAAAGGCCATCGCGCTCTACGCCAAGTCGCTCGAGGAGTCGGCGGCGCAGGTGAAGGCCGAGCTCGCCCGCGCCAAAGCCGTAGAAGCCGAAGAAGCCGTCAAAACCGTACAAGAGAGCGAAGGCGCTAAACGGCGCAAGGTGGTGGAAGTCACCCTCGCCGAAAAGGCCGCGGAAGAGACGCGCATCGCCGCCGCGGCCGACAAGGTCCGCCGCGCCGTCGAGGCGGAATCGCAGAAACTGCTCTACGAGGCCGAGAACGTTCTCTCCGATGGCGCGCGCTACGGCCTGTTCCGCCGCCGCCTGCTCGACCGCATCGAGGGCATCGTGCGCGAGAGCGTCAAGCCGATGGAGCGCATCGAGGGGATCAAGATCCTGCATGTTGACGGTCTTGCCGGCGGTAACGGCGTTGCCGGCAGCGCCGGGCGTTCGCCGACGGACGAGGTGATCGAGAGCGCGCTGCGCTACCGCGTCCAGGCGCCGCTGATCGACGAGGTGCTCAAGGAGATCGGCATCGAAGGCGGCAATCTCGCCAAGATGGGCGGCCTCATCCGCGAAGCGAGCGACATGCAACGCATCGGCAAGGAGGCGCCGAAGGAACCAGGCGCGAAGGCCAAGGACGGCGGCGGTGACGGTAGTAGCGGCGGTAGCGGCTCCGGCCGCAAGGCCAAGGAGTAATAGGCCATGGCCCGCGTTTATGCCTCCAGCGTCATCGGCGCTTCCGCAAGCCGGGTCTGGGCCCGCGTGCGCGACTTCAACGGCTTGCCGAACTGGCATCCCGGCATCGCCGAAAGCCGGATCGAGAACGGCGAACCGTCGGACAAGGTCGGCTGCGTCCGCGCCTTCTCGCTCAGGAACGGCGACCGGCTGCGCGAGCAGCTGCTCGGCCTGTCCGACTACGACATGTTCTGCACCTACTCGATCCTGAACTCGCCCATGCCGCTGACGAATTACGTCGCGACCTTGCGGCTGACCCCGATCACCGACCACGACCGCACCTTCATCGAATGGTCGGCCGACTTCGACTGCGCGCCCGACAAGGAAGCCGAACTGGTGTCCGGCATCGGCGCCAACGTGTTCCAGGGCGGCTTCGACGCCCTCAAGCGCGCGTTCGGAGGCTGACGTGCCGAGGGTCGTCCGCAGCACGATCATCGATGTCCCAGTCGAGCGGCTGTGGGCCGTCGTGCGCGATTTCAACGCGCACGACCAGTACCATCCGATTGTCGCCACCAGCACCATCGAACGCGGCTATCCGGTCGACAAGGTCGGCTGCGTGCGCCACTTCTTCCTCGCCGATGGCAGCGAGCTGCGCGAACAATTGTTGTCGTTGTCCGATCTGGAAATGACCTACAGCTACTGCTTGCTCGACACGCCGATCCCCCTCTTCAACTACGTCGCCCATATCCGCCTGCTGCCGGTGACCGACGGCAATCGCAGCTTCTGGCACTGGGAAAGCCGCTTCACCACGCCGCCCGGGCGCGAGGAAGAACTCGCGCAAAAGGTGGGTGAGGACGTCTACGTCGCCGGTATGGAAGCCGTGCGCCGGCTTCCCGAACTTCAACGAGAAGGCATCTGACATGGCACTTCAAGTCCGCGTCGCCACCACCATGGCCGAAGCCGCCGGCATTCTCGGGTCGGACCAGCGCACCCGCCTGCTCTCCGGCGGCACACTGGTCATGCGCGACATCAACGAAGGCCGTTTTCTCGACGGCACGCTGCTGCGGCTCACCGATCCCGCCTATCATCAGATCAATGCCTCCGGCGCACGCGTCGAACTCGGCGCCGGCGCGACTATGGCGATGGTGCTGGCCAATCGCGACCTTGCTTTCCTGCATCCGGTCGCCCGCGCTATCGGCGGCCCCGCCATCCGGCAAATGGCGACAATCGGCGGCAACCTGTTCGCCGCAACGCCTTACGGTGATTTCGCCGTCGCACTGCTGGCGCTCGACGCGCAGGTGATGGTGCAGTCGGGCTACGGCTCGGCCCGCGCGGTCGCGATCGAGGAGTTCCTCAATGCGCGCGAGCGCGGCGCCTCCGGTCTCGTCACCAGCGTCCAGTTCGCCAAACCGCAGAACGCTGCGGACTTTCGCTTTCGCAAGGTCAGCCGGGTCAAGCCGAAAGGCGTCTCCGTGATGAGCATTGCCGTTCATCTGCCGAATTCCGCAAGCCGTATCGGCCAGGCACGCGTGGCCTACGGCGCGATGGCGCCGGCACCGGTTCGGGCGCGCGGCGTCGAACGTGCCCTCGAAGGCAAGCCGCTCGATGCCGCCGCCATTCAGGCCGCGAAGGCCGCCGCTCTCGAAGGCACCCGCCCCGTCACCGATGCCATCGCATCCGACTGGTATCGCCGCGAAGTCGCGCCCGTGCATCTCGGCCGGCTGCTGGCCGGCGAAGGACGCTGAGGAGAACCGCATGGCCAAAAGTCCCGTCCAGTTTCGTCTCAATGGTTCGGACCGCGCGACCTTCGTCGATCCCGGCGACAATCTCCTCGTCACGCTGCGGCGGGGCCTCAATGAGTTCGGCCCGAAATACGGTTGCGGCCAGGGCGCTTGCGGCGTCTGCACCGTTCTGATCGACGGCGAGCCACACTTGTCCTGTCTCACTTTGGCGGTCGCCTGCGAAGGCCGGCATGTCGAGACCGTGTCCGGCATGGCGGACGGCCCTAACCTGCATCCGTTGCAAAACGCGTTCATGGACAATTTCGCGGCCCAATGCGGCTTCTGCACGCCGGGCATGCTGATGGCGGCGCGCGCCCTGCTCGAGCGCAATCCGAATCCGACCCGCGAAGAAGTGATCGAAGGCATCGCCGGCAATATCTGCCGCTGTACCGGTTACGAGCCGATCATCACCGCCATCCTTGCCGCCGCCGGCAACCGCGGCCAGCGGCAGGCCTGAAGGAGAACGCGATGCTCGAATTCAGGAAAGACCTTTTTGCCAACGAGCGCGACGACAATCTCAACGTCGTCGGCAAGGGCGTTCAGCGCCAGGACATGCCGGGTCATGTCACCGGCCGCTCGCCGTTCTTCGATGACCACGCCTTCGAGGGCCTGCTGCACCTCAAGGTCGTGCGCAGCCCGCATCACCATGCGCGCATTCGCTCCATCGACACCAGCGCCGCCGAGCGCGCGCCCGGCGTGAAGCGCATCCTGCGCGCCGCCGATGTGCCGTTGAACAAGAACACGCTGCTGAGCCTGATCGGATTCGGCAAGGACGACGAGCCTTCGCTCGCCGTCGACAAGGTCCACTACAAGGGCGAGCCGGTCGTCGCCGTCATCGCCGACAGCGAAGCCGCGGCGCTCGCCGCGCGCAACCTTGTGCGTATCGACTACGAGACCGTGCCCCACGTATTCGATGTCGAAGACGCGCTCAAGCCTGGCGCTCCCGTCGTCAACGATACCTATCCGAACAATTACTTCGAGTATCACGAAAAATTCGACCATCAGAAGCTGCGCTTCGGCGACACCGAAAAGGCGTTCCGTTCAGCCGACATCGTGATGGAAGAGCGCTATCAGATGTCGCCGATCGAGCATGCGCCGACGGAGACCAACGGCACCATAGCGGCGCCGGAGCAGGACAACCGCTTTGTCGTGCATTCCTGCGCGCAGGGCCTGTTCTTCTCGCTGGGCACGTCCGCCAAGATCCTCAAGCTCGATTCCAACCGGCTGCACTTCATCGGCGGCACGGTCGGCGGCGGTTTCGGCGGCAAGGTGGATTCGATCACCGAGCCGCTCGCCATCCTCGGCGCGATGATGACCGGCCGTCCGGTGCGCTATGTGCTCGATCGCGAAGAGGAGATGCTGTACGGCTCGCCGCGCGGTGCCGAACGTATCTACGTCAAGGACGGCGTGATGCGCGACGGCCGCATCGTCGCGCGCCATATCAGATCGTACTTCGACGCCGGCGCGTATACGCGCCTCTCCTCCTACGCCGCGGTCAAATGCACGGCGCATATTCCCGGCCCCTACTGGGTGCCGAATGTGTCGTCGGACGTCTACGTCGCCTACACCAATCGATGTCCGTCAACCGCCATGCGCGGCTTCGGCATCACGGCGGTCGATTTCGCCATCGAAGTGCAGATGGACAAGCTGGCCCATGCTATCAACATGGACCCGATGGAGTTCCGCATCCTCAACGCCTATCGCGACGGGGACATGAAGCCGCACCGGCGCGTCGCCAAGAACACCGCGCTGATCGAATGTGTGCAGGTGGCGGCGGAAAAGGCGCACTGGCCGATCTCCGACAATGCCAAGCGCATGTCGTCGCTGGTCGGCGGCGGCGAAGGCGAACGCAGCCAGATCCCGGCAACGCCGATCGACCAGCGCGGTCAAATTGGCCGCCCCGAGACCCGCAACGCGCCATCGACACAGACTTTGCCGGCCGGCACCTCGCGCATCGCGCTGTCGAAGCAGCCCGAGATGGAGGGCAGCCGCGACGCCCGGCCCGCCGCCGCCAACGTGCCGCGCTACGAGCCGGCGCGTCCGATGGGCCAACCCGCCGTGCAGGCACCCGCGCCGCTGGCGCCGATGCCGCCTCCGGCATCACCGCCATACGCCGCGCCGCCGCATGCACCGCCGCCGGCCCCGCCACCGGGCGCGACACCGCAGCACGGCGCGATGCGCTTCTCATCCGTCTTCGGCACCAGGAGGCGCTGACATGGCACGGCACAAAGGCCGCGGCATGGCCTCGATCAACTATCCGATCGGCATGAATCTCGGCGGCGACCCCAGCCAGGCGCTGATCCATTCCAACCCGGACGGCAAGTTCACCGTCGCGCTCTCGGCCATCGATCTCGGCCAGGGCATGAAGCAGGTGACGCGGCAGGTGGCGGCGGAAACGCTCGGTGTCCCTGTCGAGGATGTCTATGTCGACACCGCCGACAGCGACACCGGTCCGCACGACATGGGCTCCTTCGCCTCGCGCGGCACGCACCGGATGGGCAACGCGGTGATCGCCGCGGCGCGCGAAGCGCGCGGCGTGCTGCTGGAAGCGGCGGCGGAAGAGCTCGAGGTCAACGCCGCCGATCTCGTCACCGACGGCCGTGGCAACATCCATGTGCGCGGCGCGCCGTCACGCTCGATCACCGTGCGCGCCACGGCGCAGGCCGCGCAATTCAAGCAGGGCAAGACCATCGCCGGGCGCGGCATCTTCCTCATCCCGCTGTCGGCCGTCGATGCCGAGACCGGCGAGATGAATCCCAACACCGCCTTCGCCCATGCCTGCCTCGTGGCCGATGTCGAGGTCGACGACGAGACCGGCGAAGTGGCTCTGCTCGGCATCACCAGTTCCTATGAACTTGGCCGCGCGCTCAATCCGAAAATGGTCGAGCAGCAACTGGTCGGCGGCGCCTGGATGGGCCAGAGCCACGCACTATATGAAACGCCTGAACCCTATTACCCGAATCCCGAGCACGGCCCGCGCGATTTCAACGAATATCTGATGCCGGGTCCCGGCGACATCGCGCCCTACTCGGTGACCATCCTCGAGCGCCCGGCGCCGGACGGCCCGTTCGGCGGCAAGGGCCCTGGCGAGATGTGCGCCAATCCGGTGCTGCCGGCGGTCGCCAACGCGGTGTTCAATGCCGTCGGCGTGCGTGTCGATGAATTGCCGATCACGCCGGAGAAGGTGCTGCGCGGCCTGCGCGCCAATGGCGGCGCCAAACCGCAAGCGCGGCGGGGCAACTGACCATGGCCTTGCGCACGACCATCGCCGGCATTGCCAGCCCCGAGGCGCTCGCCGATGCGCTCAAGGCGGCGATGTATCTCGCCGACGATGGCATCGCGACCGCCGGCTATTTGTCGCTCGCGCTCGGCAAGCCGCTGCTGCTGGAAGGCGCGCCCGGCGTCGGCAAGACGGAGGCCGCCAAGGCGATCGCCGGCATTCTCGGCCGGCAACTGATCCGTCTGCAGTGCTTCGAGGGCATCGACGCTGCTGCCGCGCTTTATGAGTGGAATTACCCGCGGCAGATGCTGGCGATCCGCCAGGCACAGGACGGCGCCAATATCGACATTTATCGCGACGAATTCCTGATCGAACGCCCGATGCTGACCGCCCTGCGCCGGCCGGAATCCACCGTGCTGCTGATCGACGAAATCGACCGCTCCGATCATGAGTTCGAAGCGTTCCTGCTGGAGTTCCTGTCCGACTTCTCGATCTCGATTCCCGAGCGCGGCACCTTGCGCGCGGCGGATCGTCCGGTGGTGATCCTCACGTCGAACCGCACGCGCGATCTGCATGAAGCCTTGCGGCGGCGCTGCGTCTATCACTACATCGCCTATCCCGATCCGGCGCGCGAAGCCGCGATCATCATGCTCCGCTCGTCCGCCGTCGCCGAAAGCACGGCGCGCGCCGTGGTGGCCGCCGTCGGTATCCTGCGCAACGAGCCTTTGTCCAAGCCGCCAGGCGTCGCCGAGGCGGTGGACTGGGCCGAGGCGGCGACGGCTTTGGCGCACACTGGCGCTCCCTGGCCGGAAGCGTTCCGCCGCTCCATCGGCGCCGCGATCAAGGATGAGGAAGATCTCGCTCATTTGCGGCCGCGGCTTGCACAATTCATCCCGGGGATGGCGGCATGATCGGCAACGTCCCAGGCGCGGTGCGGCCGCTGATCGGCTTTCCGGCGCTGCTGCGCGGCCACGGCTTCTTGGTCGCGCCGGAGCAGACGGTCAGCTTCCTCGAAGCGGTCGAATTGCTCGGCCCGCGCACCATTGAGCATGTCCGCAAGGCGGCTGTGGCGACGCTCGCACCGCATCCCGAACAACGCCCGCTGTTCGACGCGCTGTTCGACATGCATTTCATCGGCGCCTTCGGCGAGCCCGGCGAGGAGCGTTTCGAGCCCGACGACGAAATGCAGGTGCAGGACGATGTCGGCACCGAAGAGATTGTCATCGGCGAGGAGGTCAACGAGACCGGCCAGAGCGCGACCCGCGCGGAAGCGCTGGCGGTTCGCGAATTGCGCGTGCCCGACGACACCGACGCCTTGCGGCGCTTTGGCGATGCCTTGCCCAATGCGCTGCCGCGGCGGCGCGGCTATCGCCGCAAAGCGGCGCGGCGCGGCAAGGGCGTCGATCTGGCGCGCAGCCTGCGCGCCGCCATGCGCAACGAAGGCGAGGTGATGGACCTCAAGCGGCTGCGGCGCGCCACGCGCCCGCGCCCCATTCTTCTTTTGATTGACGTGTCCGGCTCGATGAAACAGCGCAGCGACGCACATATGACCCTCGGTCATGAAATCGTGCACGCCATGCCCCGGGTGGAGGTGTTCACCTTCGGCACAAGGCTGACCCGCCCGACCCGCGCCTTGCGGCTGCGCAACCGCCAACAGGCCCTCGCCGAGGTCTCCGGCCTGGTCGCCGACTGGGACGGCGGTACCCGGATCGGCGACGCGCTCGAGGCCTTCCTCGCGGTGCCGCGCTTTGCCGGCTACGCCCGCGGCGCCAACGTCATCGTGCTGTCCGACGGCCTCGAGCGCGGCGACCCCACGACCATGATCCGCGCCGTCAACCGCCTCGCCGCCCGCGCCCACCGCATCGACTGGTTCACCCCGCTCGCCCTCGACCCCGGCTACAGCCCGCAAACCGAGGCGCTGCGCGCCATCCGGCCGCTGCTGTCCTCGCTCGGCGACGCCAGTTCAACGTCGCGGCTGTGCCGCGCCATCCTCGCCATCGGGGAGACACGCGCCGCATGACGCCGACCGATCCCGCAAACGCATCAAAGAAACCGCGCGCCGGAGCGACCGGCGTGGCCGTCAATTAAGGAGGAGGCTCTCATGGCTTTGGAAATCAAGGTGCTCGATTACGGCGATATCGAGCTTGAATCGAGCTTCCTGGTGCTCGGGCGCGATTGCGGCCGCGTGCGCCGCGTCCACACCTTCGGCTTTCTCATCCTGGGCGGTCCGTGGCCGATCGTCGTCGACACCGGCTACCGTCACAACCAGATCATGGAAAGCCTCGGTATGCGCGGCCTCCAGTTCCACGAGAACATGATCGAGAACCAGCTCGCCAAACACGGCGTGCGCATGGGTGACGTGCGCTACGTGCTGCACACGCATCTGCATATCGATCACGCCGGCAAGGACGAACTGTTCCCGATGAACACCACGGTGATCATCAACCGCCGCGAACTGGAATACTCGGTGTCCGGCCTGATGCATCCGCAGTATCCGGCGCCGGACATCAAGCATCTGATCGACCGCCTCCATACCAGGGACGCGCTGCGCCTCGAGGATCTCGAACTCACCGGCATGATCGAATTGTTCCCCGGCTGCTACCTGGAAATGGCCGGCGCGCACACCGAAGGCTCGATGAACATCCACGTCGACACCGCCGAGGGCCGCGCCACCATCTGCGGCGACGTGATCTACGACTTCAACGACCAGATCGTGAATCCCTTCCACGAGATCCACGCCAACGAGCCGCGCACCACCGGCAATCACGGCGTCTCCAAGCGGGAGGAAAAAGCGGCGATCAAGAAGCTGCTCAACAGCTCGAAGTTCCTGCTGCCGATCCACGACAAGCCCGCCAAGATCGCCGGCGGCCAGGTGATCGGCCGTATGGACATGGCCGTTCCGGGTCCGGTGGTGCAGAGCCTGCCGCCGCGCAACTGGTTCGCGGTCTAGGCAACGAATGGGCGCATGAAACGACGCCCAACGCTTCGAGGGGATTCGCCATGACAACGCACGTCGCCGTCCGGCCCGGCTTCGCCGATCTCGTCGATCTGTGGGCGCCGGTGCGCCAGATCGGCACCGGCTTTCAGTTTACCGAAGGACCGATCTGGCATCCGAAGGACGGCTACCTGCTGTTCTCCGACATGCCGGGCGACGTGCGCCGCCGTTACGATTCAAGCGGCATTCGCGAGGTGATGAAGCCGGCGAACAAGTGCAACGGCATGACCTACGATGCCGAGCTGAACCTCATCGTCTGCGAACACGCCACCTCCTCGCTGGTGCGCGAGCGGCCGGACGGCCGGCGCGAGGTGATCGCCTCGCACGTCGACGGCATGGAGCTCAACAGCCCCAACGACGTCTGCGTCAAATCGGATGGCTCTATTTACTTCTCAGATCCCTGGTACGGCCGCATGCCGGTTTACGGCGTCGAGCGGCCGCGCCAGCTCGGCTTCCAGGGCGTCTATCGCGTGCCGCCCGGCAGCGGCAAACCGCAATTGCTGGTGGACCGCTATCTGTTCGATCAACCCAACGGGCTCTGCTTCTCGCCCGATGAGAAGCTACTCTACATCAACGATACGGTGCAGCAGGTCATCCGCGTCTTCGACGTGCAGTCCGACGGCAAATTGTCGGGCGGGCGGATGTTCGCTTCGGGCATCTACTCCCCCACCGAGCCGGGCGTTCCGGACGGCATGAAGTGCGATGCGTCTGGCAATATATGGGTCTGCGGGCCGGGCGGCGTCTGGGTCTATGCGCCGGATGGCGGACTGATCGGCAAGCTGCACGTGCCCGAACTGGTCGGCAACCTGACCTGGGGCGGCAGAGACTTCCGCACCCTATTCATCACGGCGTCCCACTCCGTCTATACGGTGGAGACCAAGGTCGGCCCGCGCACCGAGCCCTACATGCGACAGGGCGCGGCGAGCAACGCATCGGCGCCGCAGGCCAGCGCCAGCATCGCCCGCAACGGCACGAAGAAGGTGGCATCCGGCTATTCGCTCGATCCGTCGCGCTGCGCGCTCATCATTCAGGACATGCAGAACGATGTGGTGATGGACGGCGGCGCCTTCGCCGCTTCCGGCTCGCCGGGCCATTGCCGCGAGCAGAACGCCATCGGCAACGCGTCGCGGCTGGCCGCCGCCGCTCGCGCACGCGGCATTCCCGTGATTCATGTCTGGTTCGTGGTCGAGGCCGGCTGCCCCGGCGTCACCATGAATGCCCCGCTGTTCGAAGGGCTTGCGGACGCCAACGCGCTGGTGCGTGGCAGTTGGGGTTCGGCTCCGGTGCCCGGCCTCGAAGCCCAGCCCGGCGATCATGTCGTCGAGAAGCAGCGCATGAGCGCCTGGGAAGGAACGCGGCTGGAGACGGTGCTGAAGTCGCTCAAGCGCGACATCGTCATCGTCACCGGCGCCTGGACCAACATGTCGATCGAGCACACCTCGCGCACCGGCGCCGACAAAGGCTACTACATGGTGGTGCCGGAAGATTGCTGTTCGACGATGAATGCCGAATGGCACACCGCCTCGGTCAACTACGCCCTGCAGAACGTCGCCGTGGTGACCGACAGCGAAGCGCTGACCGGCGCATGGTCGTGACGCCCTGACGAGCGCCAGCGCATTACGAACCGTTCAGCAGCCGATAACAACTGACGGTCGGAATTGCGCCGCCCTATCAGCATCAGGGCGACGGACAATCCGGCCACCGGGATCGGGAGCGACATCGAGGGCGCGTCGAGAACATTCGCCGTGCGCGGGTTGCGCAGCACGAGGCCGTGCGACATGGCTGGCGGATCACTTCGGCCGCCTTGCGCGGGATAATGGCGCGCTCGGGCGACTTCATGCGCCGCCACACCTTGAAGCCGGCATAGGCGGCTTTGACGGCAGCATTGACATCTACGGCTTCGGCCCAGGCCACGGCGCCGAGGCTCTCGCCCGTTGCTGGATTGTGCGTTTCCTGAGTCGGTCCGGCGCGTGCCTTGTGCCAGGCACCGCCATGGTACAGGTCGCATTTGACGGCGGGCAAAACGAACGTGGCAGGCTTCCTCAATGCGGTCACCATGGCAGGCCTTCGCTCCGTGACGACGACAAAAATGGCGCGCCGACTTCCTTGGTTTCGGTCAGCGCGGCGACGGTGCTCAGCGCAAAGCCGGCAGCGACGTGGACATCGACGGCCCCCGAGCGCCGGAGGATAATCTGTGGTTGCACGGCTGGTGAAGGCGAACCGATATTCCGCTATCGCGTTCGATCATGTAATGGGTGGGATGTCTCCGGCCAACGGCAATGAGGCATTGATGCCGAAAAAGCGTCCGTCTTCGTCCAGCCAGGCTGCCGCGCCCTCGAGCGCGCGGCGCGCCTCGCAGAAGAACCTCACTGTCAGCCTGCCCGAACTGCTCGTCGGCGGATCGGATATCCGGTTCCGCGAACTCATCGCCGATCTGTTTGCTGCCGCGGCCGGCATGCTGGCCTTGCGCCGCGCGCTGGCGACCTCGGTCGGCCTGAGCGCCGCCGAATACGCCATCCTGCTCGCCACCTGGCACCTGCAAAAGAAGGGCCCCGTCGGCATCAATACGCTGGCCGGTCAGTTGCATGTGGCCGCCGCCAATGTGACGGCGGAGGTCGGCAAGCTGGTCAAGAAAGGCATTCTCGACAAGAAGCCGCACCCGCGCGACACCCGCGCCGTGCTCATCGAGCTGACCGCCGAAGGCAACGCCATTCTCGGCGAACTCACGCCGCTATTGCAGCGCATCAACGATCGCCTGTTCGCCGAGATCAATGCCAGCGCCATGGAAGCGGTCGCCAGCTTCCTCACCCACATCGCCGACGAAACGCCCAATTCGATCCGGCTCGCCAAGAATTTCAAACTCGACGCGAAGCGCCAGGGCCGTGCTTCGCGCGCGCGACTTCCGAGGACTTGAAGACAACATGCAGGTACTGGTGATCGGGGCCGGCGTGGTCGGCCTCGCCGCGGCGCGGGCCGCAGCGCAGAGGGGCCACGAAGTGATCGTCGCCGAGGCGGAGAACGCCATCGGCACCGGCGTGTCGTCTCGCAATTCCGAAGTCATCCATGCCGGCATGTATTACCCGACCGGCTCGGTGCGCGCGAAACACTGCGTCGCGGGCCGGCGCATGCTCTACGAATTCTGCGCTTCGCACGGCGTGCCGCACCGGAAATGCGGCAAGCTGATCGTCGCCACCAACGACGACGAGACGAAAAAGGTTGAGCAGATCTCCGCCCAAGGCAAGATCAACGACGTCGAAGGCCTGACCATGCTGACGGCGGCGCAGGCGAAAGCTCTTGAGCCGGCGCTGACATGCACCGCGGCGCTGCTGTCCTCAGAGACCGGCATTGTCGAAGCGCATGGCGTGATGCTGGCGCTGCGCGGCGATCTCGAAGACGCCGGCGGCGTCATTGCCTTCAACACGCCGGTCACCGGCGCGGTGCGCCAGGACGGGCAATGGCTGGTGTCCTTTGGGGGCAGTGAAGCCGGCGAGATGGCGTTCGATGCCGTCATCAACTGCGGCGGCCTGTCGGCCCAGAAGATCGCCCGCGCGATGCCGGATTATCCGGCCGACCGCGTGCCCAGGCGCGTGCTCGCCAAGGGCAACTACTTCACCTATGCCGGCAAGCCGGCCTTCACCCACTTGATCTATCCGACGCCGGTGACCGGCGGCCTCGGCGTTCATGTCACGCTCGATCTCGCCGGGCGTATGCGCTTTGGCCCCGACGTCGAATGGATCGAGGAAGAGTATTATCCGGTCGATCCGAAGCGGGCCGATGCTTTCTATGAGCGCATCCGCACCTACTGGCCGGCGCTGAAGGACGGCGCGCTGGCGCCGGATTATTCCGGTATCCGGCCGAAGCTGACCGGACCGGGCGAGCCGGCCGCGGATTTTCTCATCGACACGCCGGCCGAGCATGGCCTGCCCGGCCTGGTGCAGATGTTCGGCATTGAATCGCCGGGGCTGACCAGTTCGCTGTCACTCGGCGAATTCGTCGCTGGCGCGATCGAAGGCTGATTTATCCGCCGCGCAGCAACCGCGCGGCCGATCGGCCGGCCAGCCGCCCCAGCGTGGTCGCCGTCAGCAGGCCATTGCCGGACAGGTAGCCCGCGGCCGTGTCGCCGGAGACGCCCGCGGCGGCACCACCAGCGGCGAACAGGTTCGCAAACAGTGAGCCGTCCTGACGCTGCACGCGCGCATCGCCATCGACGACGAGACCGCCCTGGGTGTGAAACAGCGCGCCGGTGACCTTCACCGCATGGAACGGCGGCGTGAGCAGCTGTTTGTCCGAGAACGCGCGGCCGAAACGATCGGTACCGTTGCGGGCTTTGAGTTCTTCGGTCTCTTTATATTCGGCGACCAGCACCTCCGCCGGAACGCGCATGCGCGCCGCAAGCTCGTCGAGAGTATCGGCCGTCAGCAGCGCGCCGCCCTTCTCCGCCGCGCGGAAGTCCTCGAACTGCCGCGCAATCCCGGCAATCCGCGCGTCGAACACATCGAAGGCGATTTCGCCGGGCTGGCGCAGCACCTGCGCCGCCTGCTCCGAATAGCCATGCGTCTCATCGCTGAACCTGCGGCCCTGTGCATTGACCTGGAAGCCGCCTTCGGCAACCACCGCCCAGGTGATGAGAATATTGTGCGGCGTCGCCACCGAACCGTGGCCCTGATAGGCCGACAGATGCGAAAGCTGCGCCCCGAGCGCGCGGCCCCACAGCACCGCCTCGCCCTGATTGCCGGGATGGCCGAAATAGAGCGCATCCGCCATGTCCGGGATCAGTTCGCGCACCAGTGCGGCGTTGCCGCCATAGCCGTTGCAGGCGAGCACAAGCGCGTCGCAGCCGATCCTTTCACGCCCATCATCCGCACGCGTCAGCTCGATGCCGCGCATGCGGCCCTGCTCATCGGCGAACAGAGTTTCGACGCGGCTCGCCGTCAGGATGGTAACGTCAGCAGCTTCCGCGGCGCTGCGCAGGCGGTCGATCAGTTCGGCGCCGGAGCGCGTCGGCAGGCCATGCATGCGCAGCGCGGAATGGCCGGGATAAGTGAAGTTGTCGATAACGTCGAACGGGAGGCCGTAAGCGTCGGCCAACCATTCGACCATCGGTCCCGCCTCGCGCGCGACGACTTCGACGATGGCCGCGTCGTTCTCGCCATGCGCCTTGCGCTGGATATCCTGCGCGAACAATTCGGCATTGTCGTCGATGGCCTTGGCGCGCTGGAAGCGCGTGCCCGCCGCCGGGATCAAACCCGCCGACAGAGCGGTCGAGCCGGCCGGCACGGCGTCGCGCTCGATCACGATCGGATCGGCGCCCACCTCCTTCGCCGCCAGCGCCGCGCACAAACCCGCCGCGCCGGCGCCGACGATGACCAGCGGCACCTCGGCGTCGAAACGCGCAGGCAGCGGCAGGACCCGGCTCATCCGATGCTTTTCATCACCTCGGCAATAGTGGCGATATCGGCGACCGGCCGCAGGCCTTCGATCGCGGCTTTGTGCAAAGCCACAGTCGGCGCGGCGCAGCCGTCTTCCAGCACGGTGACCTCGATATCGCGCACATGGGCATCGCGCACCGTCGAGGCGACGCCGCCATTGGTGACGATGCCGCCGACGATCAGCTTGTCGATGCCGAACTTGCGCAGCAGCCAGTCGAGGCGGCTCATGTAGAAGGCCGAGTAAGCCAGCTTCTCGACCGTGAAATCGAGCGGCTGCAACTCCTCGGCCACCTGCTGGCCCCACGAACCCGGCAGGAAATCGCCCTTGCGCAGAAAGGGCCGCAGCTTTCTCAGATGCGACGAGATCATCGGCTCGCCACCGCGGCCCGGCACCAGCGTGAACATCGTGCCGCCGACGACACCACCCTTCGCGCGCACGGCATCGGCCAGCGGCTTGAGCTTTGCCGGCAAGGCGGCGGCCTCGGCGCTGATGGCGCCGCCGCGCGCATAGGCACCGTTCGGATGGATGAAGTCGTTCTGCAGATCGACCAGCAGCAGCGCCGTTGTCTTTATGTTCATGACTTGCGCTCCACGACGAGATTGCCAAGCGCATCGACGCGGCCGGCGAGGTCCGGATCGATGAAGATGGTGGCGTCAGGCTGCTCCAGCACCGCCGGGCCTTCGATCAGCGCATTCGCCGGCAGGTCGAGCCGCGACCACACTTTGGCATCGTGCCATGCGCCGCCGTGAAACACCTTGCGGGTGCCTTTCGCGGCTTTGTCGAGCGAGGCGTCGGCGTCCGGCGCAAAGGCCGTGAGATCGAAGGCCGGGCGGCGGCCGACCGCCGCGGTGCGCAACGACACGATGCGCGTCGGAATGCCCGGCAGCAACCGGCTGAAGGCGGCCTCATAGGTCTTGTCGAAGGCGGCGCGAATCGCGGCTTCGGTAATGCCTGTGCCGGCCTCACCGAATGTCACCGGCAGCGGCACCGCCACCGTATGCGTCTGGCCGAGATAATGCATGTCGAGCTCGAACAGCACATCGACGCGCTCGACGGCGATGCCGGCGGCATCCACCACGGCTTTGGCTTCCTTGCCGGCCGTGACCATGCGCGCATCGAGCGCGGCCATGTCGAGACCGTCGACCATCAGATTGACGGTCTGCACCTGATCGTGGCGCAGATCGGCGATGACGCAGCCCAGCGCCGAAGTGACGCCGGGGAAGCGCGGCACCAGCGCGCCCTTGAGCCCGATCTCCTTGACCAGCGCGCTGACATGCAGCGCGCCGCCGCCGCCGAACGGCATGGCGACGAACTTGCCCGGATCGTGTCCGCGCTCGATGGAGACGAGGCGAATGGCGCCGGCCATGCGCGCATCGGCGACGCGGACGATGGCTTCGGCCGCCGCCATCACGTCGATGCTGAGCGGCTTTGCGACATGCTTCTCGATGGCGCGCTTGGCCGCCTCGACATCGAGCGCGGCGAGCTTGCCGCCGATCGGCCGCGCCGCATTGATGCGGCCGAGCACGACATGGGCGTCGGTCAAGGTCGGGCGCTCATTGCCCTGCCCGTAGCACACCGGGCCCGGCACCGAGCCGGCGCTTTCCGGCCCGACCTGCAACAGGCCGCCGCGGTCGACCCAGGCGATGGAGCCGCCGCCGGCGCCGATGGTGGTGATCTCGATCATCGGCGTGCGGATGACCATGCCGAAGTCGATGGTGGTCTGCGCCGCCAGCGACGGCTTGCCGCCGGCGACCAGCGACACGTCGAACGAGGTGCCGCCGAGATCGCCGGTGATGATGTTGTCGTGGCCGGCCGCGCGGGCAATCGCCGCCGCGGCGATGACGCCGGCCGCCGGGCCCGACAAGGCCGTGCGCACCGGCAGACGGCGCGCCGTCTTGGTCGACATCACGCCGCCGTTCGATTGCACGATGTGGAACGTGCCCTTGAACTTGTTGTCGTCGAGCGCCTTCTCCAGCCGCGCCAGATAAGCGGCGACGCCGGGCTGCAGATAGGCGTTGAGCCCGGTGGTCGAGGCCCGCTCGAACTCGCGGATCTCCGGCAGCACCTGGTGCGAGGCCGAGACATGCTCGTTATGCCAGACCGCCTGCGCCGCCTCGAAGGCGCGCTTCTCGTTGTCGGCATTGGCATAGGCATTGATGAAGATGATGGCGAGCGCCTGCGCGCCCTTCGCCTTCAGCTCTTCCGCCGCACGGCGCACCGCATCGACGTCGACCGCCGTGCGGACCGTGCCGTTCGACAAAGTGCGCTCGTCGACTTCGAGGCGAAGATCGCGGTCGGCGATCGGCGTAAAATTGCCCCACAGGCCCCAGGTCTGGCGGCGATCGCGGCGGCGCATTTCCAGCACGTCGCGGAAGCCGCGCGTGGTGATGACGCCGACGCGGGTGCCCTTGCGTTCCAACAGCATGTTGGTGCCGACCGTGGTGCCATGCACGATCGAGCCGAAGGTCTTGACGTCGCCCAGCGTTTCCAGGCCCTGCATGAAGCCGGCGGCCTCGTTGCCGCGGTTCGACGGCACCTTGGCGGTGCGGAAGGCGCGCGCCGCCTCGTCGAACAGGAACAGATCAGTGAAGGTGCCGCCGACATCGACGCCGACGATGGCTTTCTTCTGGCTCATGCGCGCACCTTTCCGCGCAGCCTGGCCGTCGCGCCGTCATCGACCGTGCCGTCGGATTTGAGCGCGACGCCGTAATCGCTCGCCGCCCGGTCACGCGACACGTAGCCAAGCGCGACGTCGTGGGCGACGCGGGCCGGCTCGCGTTTCATCGGGTCGCCGAAGCCGCCGCCGCCCGGCGTTTCCAGACGCACGCGCTGGCCGCGCCTGATGCGCACGTCGGTGATCTTGGAGACGAGGTCCGGCGAGCGCTCGCCGCTTTCGCTGTCGAAGAAGAAGCGGTTGAGCGCCGCGCTCTTGCCGCCATTGACGCCGAAGGGCGGAAACTTGCCGCGCTCGCCGAGCAGGAACACGTCGGTGTCGCCCTCGTTCAGCGCCTCGATTTCATAGATCGCGCCGCAGCCGCCGCGGTTGAAGCCGGGGCCGGCCGAGTCGGCACGCAGAGCCCACTGCGTGAACATGATCGGGTAAAGCGACTCCAGGATTTCCGCCGGCGGAATGGTCGCGGTGGAGATCGGGTTGTTGCCGTGGTTGAGGCCGTCGCCTTCCGGATTGCCGCCGAGGCCGCCGCCGAAGAAGCAGAACATCACCCAGCGCTTGTGATCGGCCCGCCAGCCGGCGAGCGACAGCGCGTTGATGGTCGCATAGGGGCTGCCATTGGCGCGCTCCGGCGCAGCCTTGGCGAAAGCCCCGAACACGGTGTCGATGACGCGCAGGATGGTTTCGGTGTAGCCGCCGACCGGCTTGGGCGCCGAGACGCCGAGCAGCGTCGTATCGGGAATGACGAATTCGATCGGCGCGAGGCACCCGGCATTGGCCGGCACGTCGGTGAACAGGTGCTTGAGCGCGACATAGCAGCAGGCCACTGCGGTGGAGCGCGCAATGTTGAGCGGCCCGCGGCATGGCGGCGCCGAGCGCGAGAAATCGAGCGTCATGCGGTCGCCGGCGATGGTCAGGTCGAGCGCGATGCGCAACGGCTCGTCGCTGATGCCGTCATTGTCGAGGAAATCGTCGTATGAATAAGTGCCGTCCGGCAGGGCGGCGATATTGGCGCGCATCAACGCCTCGGCGCGCGCCGATAAAGCCTGCATGACAGCCGCGACGGTGTCGTCGCCGTATTCGTCGAGCAGAGCATGGACCCGCTGCTCGCCGAGCTGCAGCGCGTTGAGCTGGCCGTTGAGATCGCCCCAGTTCGATTGCGGCACCCGCGAATTGGCGGCAAGGATGTCGGCGACGTCCTGCTGGAACACGCCGGCACGCACGATCTTCACCGGCGGCACGCGGAAGCCTTCCTGAAAGCTCTCCGTCGCCTTGGCGTTGAAATTGCCCGGCACATTGCCGCCGACATCGAGCCAGTGGCCGACCGAGGCGAGCCAGGCGAACACCTTGCCCTTGCGCATCACCGGGCGCACCAGGCGGAAGTCGTTGAGATGCGTGCCGCCATCATAGGGATCGTTGAAGAGATAGATGTCGCCCTCTTCAAGGTCGCCCTGCGCCCTGGCCTTGTCGATCACCGCCTTCACGGCGAAGGCCATGGCGCCGACGAAGATCGGCAGGCCCGACATGCCCTGCACCAGGGTCGCGCCGGTCTCGGCGTGATAGAGGCCGTGGCAGGCGTCGTGCGCCTCGGCGATGATCGGATTGAAGGCCGAACGGAACAGCGTGGCGTCCATCTCGTCGGCGATTTGCACCAGACGGCCATTGAGCACCGCGAGCGTGACCGGATCGAGCGTGCGCATCAGTTCTTGCCCGGCTTGTAGTCGGCGTACCATTTGCCGCGCTCTAAGGTCTCCGGCGTGCCGATCAGATCGTTGAGCGCGTTGAAGTCGAACATGCGGTCGCGGAAAGCGTCGGTGGTTCCCTGCGCGTGAAGCGTGGCGTAAAAGTCCTGCGCCGCCCTGGCGATGGCGCGGACGATACCGCCGGGGAAAATGACGAAGGAAAAGCCGATCTTCTCCAGCTCATGCGCCGGCACGATCGGGGTCTTGCCGCCTTCCACCATGTTGGCCATCAGCGGCAGGCCCTTGCCGACGCTCTCGACAACGCGCGCGAGTTCACCGCGCTCGCGCGGCGCCTCAATGAACAGCATGTCGGCGCCGGCCTCGCGATAGATGGCGACGCGCTCCACGGCGCTGTCGAAGCCCTCCACCGCCACGGCATCGGTGCGGGCGATGATAAGAGTGTCGCGCGATTGACGCGCATCGACCGCGGCCTTGATCTTGCCGGCCATTTCCATCGCCGGGATCAGCGTCTTGTCGTCGAGATGGCCGCAGCGCTTGGGGAAATCCTGATCCTCGAGCTGGATGGCGCTGGCGCCGGCGCGCTCCAGAAGGCGCACAGTGCGCTCGACATTGAGCGCATTGCCATAGCCGGTGTCGGCATCGACCACGAGATAGGCGCCGACCCGGTCGCGGATCAGCGTCACGGTATCGACGACCTCGCTCAGCGAAACGAGGCCGATGTCGGGCCGGCCGAGCTTGGTGTAGGCAATCGCCGCGCCGGAGACATACATCGCCTCGAAGCCGGCCTGATCGGCGATCAGCGCCGTGAGCGGATCATAGACGCCCGGCGCCACCAGGATCGGCGGCCGCGACAGGCGCGCGCGCAAGTTCTTGTCAGTCATGCATCATAGTCCCAGATAGGTCCGTTTAAGTTCGGGATCGGCCGCGATCTGGCCGGCCGGTCCGGACATGGCGAACTGGCCTTCGGCCAGGATGTAGGCGCGATCGGCGACTTCGAGGCTCTGCACCACGTTCTGCTCGACCAGCAGAACCGACACGCCGTCGGCATGAATGCGCTTGATGAGGCCGAACAGTTCCTCGACCAGCAGCGGCGACAGGCCGAGCGACGGCTCATCAAGAATGAGCAGTTTCGGCTCGGCCATCAGGCCACGGCCGATGGCCAGCATCTGCTGTTCGCCGCCGGACAGCGTGCCGGCATATTGCGAAGCGCGCTCGCGCAGCCGCGGGAAGATGGAGAACACCCGCTCCCGGTTCTGCGCCCGGCGCGGCTTGCCGCGGGCGTAGCTGCCGAGGTCGAGATTCTCGCGCACGCTCAGATTGGGAAACACGCGCCGGCCTTCCGGCACATGGATGAGGCCGCACGCGACGATGGCGGCGCAGCTCTCGCGCTCGATCGGCGCGCCGTCGAAACGAATGGCCCCTGCCCGGGCGCGCAGCACGCCGGACAAGGTCCGGTTCAGCGTCGATTTGCCGACGCCGTTCGAGCCGAGCACGGTGACGATCTCGCCCGCGTTCACAACGAGGTCGAGGCCACGCAGCACTTCGGTTTCGCCGTAACCGGCGCGGAGCCCTTCGATGGCGAGCAGCGCGCTCATGACGACACCGTCGCGAGCCGGACTGCCGCACCATGGCCGAGATACGCCTCGATCACCGCCCGGTCGGCGGCTACGGCTTCCGGCGTGCCCTCGGCGATGAGGCGGCCCTCGGCAAGCACGAAGACCTGCTCGGCCAGACTCATCACCGCCTGCATGACGTGTTCGATCATCAGCACCGTGATGCCGCGCCTCTGCAGGCCGCGGATCACCGGAATGATGTCGCGGATTTCCGACGGATTGAGACCCGCCAGGACCTCGTCGAGGAGCAGCAGCTTCGGCTCGGTCGCCAGGGCCTTGGCGAGTTCAAGCCGTTTGCGACCGGCGACGGTCAAGGTGTCGGCCGGCGCGTCGAGCACCGGCTCGAGACCGACTTCGCGCGCGACCTTCTCTGCCGCAGCCATGGCGTCGTCGCGGCGCGGGTGCCGCAAATAGGCGCCCACACGGATGTTCTCGCGCACCGTCAGGCCGGCGAAGGGTTGCACGATCTGGAAGGTGCGGCCGATGCCGCGCCGCGCCAGTTTGTGCGACGGCTCGCCGGTGACGTCGCGGCCGTCATAGTAGATTTCGCCTTCGCTCGGCCTGAGGAAACCGGAGATGAGCGAGAACAAGGTCGTCTTGCCGGCGCCATTCGGGCCGATCAGCGCGGTGATGCTGCCCTCGCGCACATTCATCGATACGCCGCCGACGGCGAGCAGGCCACCGAACCGCCGCGAAACACCCCGCAGATCGAGCAACGGTTCAGCCACGGCGTACCTCCGCGGCGGGGCGCCTGAACTTGCCCAGCAAGGTCTTACGCAAGCCGATGATGCCGCTCGGCGAGAACCACACGACGGCGATCAGCACCATGCCGAACACGACGAGATCGAGCCCCGGCGCATGGCCGGTGATCAGCAAGGCGCCCTCGCCCAGCGCCCGCACCACCAGCGCGCCAACCAGCGGCCCGAAGATGGTGCCGGCGCCGCCGATGATCGGCGTCAACAGCGCCTCGACCGAAATCCAGGTGCCGTAGGCGATATGAGAATCGACGAACAGGAAATACTGCACATAGAAGCAGCCGGCCGCGGCGGTGACGACGCCGGAAATGACCATCGCGCCTAGCTTGACCGTTAGCGCATTGACGCCGAGTGCGCGGGCGGCGTCCTCATTCTCGCGCACCGCGATCAGCCAGGCGCCAAAGCGCGAGCGCTCGATCAGCCACGTTATGATCAACGCCGCCGCGACCAGCGACAGGATGAGCCAGTAGAACACCGCGCGGCTCTGGAACTGCATCGCCGAGAAGCGCATGTCGAGATTGACCAAGGTGCCGACGCCCGCGCCGGTGATCGGCGCGACGCTGGCGACGATGCGCAGCACTTCGGCGAAGGCCAGCGTCACCAGCGCGAAGTATGAGCCACGCAGGCCGGCGCGGAAGGCCAGCCAGCCGACAACAGTCCCAACAACCGCCCCCGCGACCATGCCGCAACCGAAGGCCAGCCAGGCATTGACGCCGTACTTCACCTGCAGGATCGCGGTGACGTAGGCGCCGGTGCCGAAGAAGATGGCGTGGCCGAACGAATACTGCCCGCCATAGCCGCCGAGGATGTTCCAGCCCTGCCCGGCCAGCGCCAACATCAGCGTCACGACGAGGAAGTTGAGGACGACATTGGACTGCACGAACAGCGGCAGCACCGCGAGCGCGACAATGACGAGCGCGACAGGCACAAACGACTTCATGCCTTCGCTCCGAACAGGCCCTGCGGACGCACCAGCAGCACGGCGATGAAGATCAGGAAGATACCGACCTGGCCGAGCGAGTCGCCGAGGAACAGGCTGCACAGGCTTTCGACGACGCCGATGGTCAGCCCGCCGATCAGCGCGCCCGGCACCGAGCCCATGCCGCCAAGCACCACGATGGTGAACGCGACCAGCACGAAGGCGTTGCCCGCGCCCGGATTGACGTAATAGGACGGCATCAGCAGGCACGCGGCGATGGCGACGCAGGCGGTGCCGAGACCGAAGGTGACGGCATAAATATGGGGAACGTCGATGCCCTGAAGCTGGGCGCCGAGTTTCTCCTTGGCCACGGCGCGGATGGCGCGGCCGGTATCGGTCAGGCTCATGATGAGCCACAGCGCGATGGCGACGACGAACACCGCAACAAAGCCGACCAGTCGCGGCACCGCCAGGAACGTGAAGCCGAGATTGATGGTCGCGAAGGCGTAAGGCACGTCGATGGTGCGGGTATCGCCGCGGAAGTTCACCAGCAGCGCATTCTCGATGACGACAGCAAGGCCGAGCGTCACCAGCAGCATGTTGCGGTCCTCACCATGCGAGGCGGGGCCGATGACAAAGCGCTGCAAGACGTAGCCGAGCGCGAAGAACACCGGCGCCAGGACGAACAGCGACAGATAAGGGTCGATGCCGAGCGTCTTGAAAGCGAAATAGCAAGCGAACATCGCCGCGGTCAGCATGGCGCCGTGGGCGAAGTTGATGATGTGCAACACGCCATAGATCAGGGTCAGTCCAAGCGCGATCAGCGCATAGACGGCTCCGGTCATGAGACCGTTGAGCAGCACCGGAATGAGGATGACGGGCGACAGCACTATATTCTACACACCGCGACCGCGGGCGGCCCTGTCGGACCGCCCGCGCCGCATTCGGGGGTCAGGTAACCGGGAACATCGGCTTGGCGTCGGCGAACTTCGCCGGCAGGATGACCTTGATGTCATTGCCCTGTACCTGCGTGTTGCACGGCGCCGCGCCTTCGTTCTGGCCGTTGACGAACTTGGTCGGACCGTACGGCATGATATGGTTGGCCCAGGTCGACGAGGCCAGCGCCTCGGTCACCTTGGCGCGGTCGGCGGAGCCGGCACGCTCCAGCGCGTCGGCGACGAGACCGATACAGGCGTAGTTCAGATACACCTCGTAGGTGAAGAACTGACCTTTCGCCTCGACCGTCTTCTTGAGCGCCTGCGCCTTGTCGCTCAGCGGATTGAACCAGTGATTGCAATCCATGATGCCCTTGGCGGCTTCCGGGAATTCCTTGACGAACTTGTAGGACGAGGCCGCCCCGCCGAGCACCGAGTAGATGCCCTTCGGCTTGACCTGCTGCTGCTGCATGGTGCGGGCGAGCAGGACGTATTCGTTGTAGTAGTTCGCCGGAATGACGAGGTCCGGGTTCTGCGCCTTGATCTTCAAGACGATGGTGTTGAAGTCGCGGGTCGGCGTCGGATGGGAGATGGTCTCCAGCACCTGAAAGCCCTGCGTCGGCAGCTTCTCGTTGAGCAGTTTGGCAAGACCGGCGCCAAACAGCGAGTCTTCGTGCACGATCATCACGGTCTTGGCCGGCTTGCCGGCGTTGTTATTGATCGTGACCAGGTTCTCCAGCGCCGCATTGGCGATGACGCCGAAGCCGGGGCCGAAGCGGAAGGTGTTCTTGAGGCCGCGGGTCACGATGTTGTCGGCAACGCCGACGTCAACGACGTAAGGCAGATCGTAGCGCGCCGCCGCCTGCGTGGTGGCGAGGCAGATGCCGGAGGCATAGCCGCCGACGATGCACGACACGCCGGCCGCGTTCATCTTCTCGACTTCGGCGGTGCCGCCGGCCGGGGTCGACTGCGCATCGCCGACCACCGCATCGAACTTGGCGCCGCCCAACGACTTGATGCCGCCGGCCGCGTTGATTTCCTCGATCGCCAGCATGGCGCCGAGCTGACCCTGTGTGCCCGAGTAGGACAGCGGACCGGTGACCGGCTGCAGCACGCCGATCTTGATGGGCGCGCCCTGCGCGCGCAGCACCGCCGGCATGGCGATGGTGCCGGTCGCGGCCGCCGCCGCGCCCAGCGCGGTGCTGGCGATGAACCGGCGGCGGCTCAGTGAAAACGTGTCAGACATGGTCACTCCCCTCTCCTGTTGATCTCACGTTGCGGCCGATGACGGGCCGGGTTGGCATGCTTTGATTTCGCGCGAACCGCTCTGGTCGCCTTCCGGACGGCATCGACCTGGCGCATGACGGGCGACCAGGACAGTCCGGCGGCCTCGCCGGACCGCACCAGATCGATCTCGAAGGCGTATCTGTCGGGCCGATACAATGCGTGCAGGTGCTCGACGCCGCGGCCGTTTTGATCCTGCACGACACGCACGAGCTCGATGAGCGGCGACCCGGTGTGAACGCCCAGCGCCGCCGCGGCATCCGGCCCGGCAAGCACCGCGCTGATGCGTTGGCGCGCGCGATCGACCTTCACGCCGGCGCGGTCGATGAGGTCGAGCAGCGGCCGCGACGCCAGATCCTGCCTCGAGAATGTCAGCGATACGCTTTCCGGCACATGCGTGGTGAGATAGGAGAATGGCTGGCCGTCCACCGAACGCACGCGCACCGCGCGCTGCAGCATTTCCGTGGGGCCAACACCGAGCGCTTCCGCGACCGCGCCTTCGGCCGGAACATAATCGAACGACATCAGCTTGACCCCCGTGCGGCGGCCCATCTCGGCGAGGTTGGCCAGCACGCCGGAAATATCGGCAGTCATCGGCGCCGGCGCCGGCCGGTAGATCACGCGGGTCCCGGCGCTGCGGCGACGCTCGATCAGCCGTTCGCGCTCCAGTTCGCCGAGCGCGCGGCGCACGGTGACGCGGGAAACGCCGTGAAGTTCGGCAAGTTCGTTTTCGGTGGAAAGGCGCGTGCCGAAGCCGACGGCGCCGCTCAGGATGCGGTCACGCAGGATCAGATAAACCTGCTTTGCCTTTGCTTCGCCGAGCCAGTCGCGCACGATCTGTCCCTGTTCTGGAGGGTTGGCCGCGGCCGCCCCTTTACTTGGTATTCTTTAGCATACAATATTAGTTCGCCGCGGCAAGCCCCGCCGGCGCCGCAATTAAGAGCAAGAGACGCGACGAAATGAGGCACACGCCCCAAACCCTGTTCGACAAGCTGTGGTCCAGCCACCAGATCGCGCAGCGCGAGGACGGCGCGGCCTTGTTGTTCGTCGACCGGCATTTTGTGCACGAGGGTTCGTTTCACGGCTTCTCGCAAGTGAAGTCGCGCGGACGCAAGGTCGCGGAGCCCGCCCTCACCTTCGGCATCGCCGATCATTACGTGCCGACGCACGACCGCGACAAACCGATCGCCAATCCTGAAATCGCGGAGATGGTGCGCAAGCTCGAACGCAACACCGCCGACAATAATGTCGCCCTGTTCGGCCTGCGCGACCCGCGTCAGGGCATTGTGCATGTGGTCGGTCCCGAACAGGGCCTGACCCTTCCCGGCCTGCTGATCGTCTGCGGCGACAGCCACACTTCAACGCACGGCGCCTTCGGCACCTACGCGTTCGGTATTGGTGCGTCCGAAGTCGCGCATGTGCTGATGACCCAGACCTTGTGGCAGAAGAAGCCGAAGCGCATGCGCATCAATGTCGAGGGCGACGCCGGCATCGGCATTGCCGCCAAGGACATTGCGCTCGCCATCATCGCCCGCATTCACGCCGACGGCGCGCAAGGCCACGCCATCGAGTATGCCGGCAGCGCCATTCGCGCGCTGTCGATGGAAGGCCGTCTGACCTTGTGCAACATGTCGATCGAAGGCGGCGGCCGCTGCGGCATGGTGGCGCCTGATGAGACAACCTTCGCCTATATCGAGGGCCGGCCTTACGCTCCGATGGGCGAGGCTTTTGCTCGCGCCATCGAAGACTGGTCGAAGTTGCCGACCGATGCCGGCGCCGAATTCGACCGCGAGGTGACGCTTGATGCCGCCAGCATTGCGCCGATCGTCACCTGGGGCACCACGCCCGACGATGCGCTGCCGATCGACGCGCGCGCGCCCGATCCATCGCGCGAAACGGACGAGACGCGCGCCGCCTATATCCGCGGCGCGCTCGATTACATGGGCCTCAAGCCCGGCATGAAGCTGACCGACGTCGTCATCGATCGCGTCTTCATCGGCTCCTGCACCAATGCCCGCATCGAGGATCTGCGCGCCGCTGCTGCCGTGCTGTCCGGTCGCACCAGCAAGGTGCCCGGGCTCGTCTCGCCCGGCTCGTCTCTGGTCAAGCAGCAGGCCGAACAGGAAGGCCTCGACCGTATCTTCAAGGACGCCGGGCTCGAATGGGTGGAGTCGGGCTGTTCGATGTGCGTCGGCATCAATGGCGATCTGGTGCCGGAGGGCGAGCGCTGCGCCTCGACCACCAACCGCAACTTCCGTGGCCGTCAGGGCCGCGGCGCCCGCACACATCTGATGTCGCCGGCCATGGTCGCCGCCGCTGCCGTCACCGGGCATCTTGCCGACGTGCGCCCCCTGCTCGCCGGACGCGAGGTGTAGCCATGGACAAGTTCACGCGCCTCACCGCCAAGGCCTGCCCGCTGATGCGGCAGAACATCGATACCGACCAGATATTACCGGCGCGCTTTCTCAAGTGGCCGCGCGACAAGGGCCTCGGCAGCGTGCTGTTCACCGACATCCGCACGGATGCGGGCGGTAACGACCTTGCCGACTTCCCGCTCAACAGACCGGCCTGGCGCAATGCCAGGGTGCTCATCGCCGGCCGCAACTTCGGCGGCGGCTCCTCGCGCGAAGCCGCGGTCTATGCCGTGTACGATTACGGCTTCCGCTGCGTCATCGCGCCGTCCTTCGGCGACATTTTTGCGCAGAACTCGGTAAAGAACGGCCTGCTCACCGCCGCCCTGCCCGAGGCTGAGGTCACCGAGCTTGCGGCCGCCATCGAGGCCGATCCGGCGCGCGAGGTCACGGTCGACCTCCAGCAACAGACCATCACCTGCGGCAACCGCAGCTACACCTTCACCATCGACCCGGTCAGCCGGAACCAACTGCTCAATGGCTGGGATGACGTCGATCTCACCGGCAGTTATCGTGCGCAAGTCGAGGCGTTCCGCGCGCGCGACCGGCAGGCCCGGCCCTGGGCGGCGCTTGACCGCTAGACGGCGAAATGTTTTAAGATTGAAACAATTCCAGGGCCGGTCGGGCCGTGGAAAATGCCGCGAGGCCGGCTCCGCCGCCGCCGCTTGAAAGAGGCCGGCGCGCCGCCTTCGGGCCTGGAGCCTGAGAATGGCCGAGCGCTCGTTTGCCAGGGAAGTTCAGGACCTCGAACTCGGCGAAGGCCAGGAGTTCCGGGGCGAAGGCATTCTCGCGCTGACCAAGGCCCTGCTGCAGTCCGGCGTCGCCTATGTCGGCGGCTATCAGGGCTCGCCGATCTCCCACCTGATGGACGTTCTCTCCGACGCGCAGGACCTGCTCGGCAAACTCGGGGTGCAGTTCTCCGCGTCCGCGTCCGAAGCCGCCGCCGCCGCCTCGCTGTCGGCGTCGATGATGTACCCGATCCGCGGCGCGGTGACCTTCAAGTCCACCGTCGGCACCAATGTCGCCTCGGACGCGCTGGCCAACCTCGCCTCCTCCGGCGTCGTCGGCGGCGCGCTGATCATTCTGGGCGAGGATTACGGCGAAGGCTCCTCGATCATGCAGGAGCGCTCGCACGCCTTCGCCATGAAATCGCAGATGTGGCTGCTCGATCCGCGGCCCGACCTGCCGTCGATCGTCAAGGCGGTGGAAGACGGCTTCGAACTGTCGGAAGCCTCCAACACGCCGGTGATGCTCGAGGTGCGCGTGCGCTCCTGCCACGTCCACGGGTCCTTCATCGCCAAGGACAACAAGCGCCCGGCCTTCACGCTGCAACAGGCGCTGGACAATCCGGTCCGCGACGTCAATCGCATCGTGCTGCCGCCCGCCTCCTACATTCAGGAGAAGGAGAAGATCGAGAAGCGCTGGCCCGCCGCGGTCGAGTTCATCAAGAGCCGCAAGCTCAACGAATTCTTCGACGGCGACCTCACCGATGTCGGCATCGCCGTTCAGGGCGGCATGTACAACGGCGTTATCCGCGCGCTGCAGCGGCTCGGCCTCGCCGATGTCTGGGGCGAGACGCGCATCCCGCTCTATGTGATGAATGTCGCCTACCCGCTGATCGACGACGAACTGACGCAGTTCTGCGTCGGCAAGCGCGGCGTGCTGATCGTCGAGGAAGGCCAGCCCGAGTATATCGAACAGGCGGTCAACACCATCCTGCGCCGCCGCGACATCCCGACCCGCATCTACGGCAAGGACGTTCTGCCGATGGCCGGCGAATACACCGCCGACGTCATGCTCAAGGGTGTGCGCGACTTCCTCTCGGCCGCGCTGCCGTCGGCGTTGTCGGATGCCAGCCGCGCGCCGAACGTGCCGGCCATTGCCGATGATCCGCGCGTCAAGGCGCTCACCGGCGTGGTGCCGCCGCGCCCACCGGGCTTCTGCGTCGGCTGTCCCGAGCGCCCGATCTTCGCCGCGGTGAAGCTGGTCGAGAAGGAGCTCGGTCAGCATCACATCGCCGCCGATATCGGCTGCCACCTGTTCTCGATCCTGCCGCCGTTCAATATCGGCGCTTCGACCATGGGCTACGGCCTCGGCCCCGCGTCGGCGGCGGCGTTCAACGTGCCCTCGTCGAAGAAGTCGATCTCCTTCATCGGCGACGGCGGCTTCTGGCACAACGGCCTGACCACCAGCATCGGCAACGCCGTCTACAACAAGCACGACGGCGTCATCGTCGTCGTCGACAATTATTACGCCTCGGCGACCGGCGGCCAGGACATCCTGTCCTCGCGCGCCGACAACGCCACGCGCTCGACGCAGCATCCGATCACCAAGGCCGTCGAAGGCATCGGCGCCACCTGGGTGCGCCAGGTCGATCGCACCTACGACGTTGGCAAGATGCGCGACACATTGAAGGAAGCGCTCACCGACCGCTCGCCCGGCCCGAAAGTCATCGTCGCTTCGTCCGAGTGCATGCTCAACAAGCAGCGCCGCGAGAAGCCGCTGTTCAACAAGGCGGTGAAGGACGGCCAGCGCATGGTGCGCGAGCGCTACGGCGTCGATGAGGATGTCTGCACCGGCGACCACGCCTGCATTCGTCTTTCCGGCTGTCCGTCGCTGACTATCAAGCACAGCGACGATCCCTTGAAGGACGATCCGGTGGCCGCCGTGGACAATGGCTGCGTCGGCTGCGGCAATTGCGGCGAGGTCGCGGAAGCCGCGGTGCTGTGTCCGTCGTTCTACCGCGCCGAGATCATCCACAACCCGACCGGCTTCGATCGCCTCATGGCGCGTCTGCGCGGCGCGGTGATCGGCTTCCTGCAGCGCCGCCGCGCCCGCCACGCGCTTGCCCTTTCCTGACGGCGCGCCCATGAACGCCGCCCCCGCAACGACCGCGCTCGATACGACAAAGCCGCTCGCCATCGCCGTACTCGCCATGGGCGGTCAGGGCGGCGGCGTGCTGGTCGACTGGATCGTTTCCCTTTGCGAGGCCCATGGCTGGGCCGCGCAATCGACCTCGGTGCCCGGCGTCGCGCAGCGCACCGGCGCCACGATCTATTACATCGAGGCGTTGCCGCTGCCGCCGAATGCGCCGCCCGGCCTCAAACCCGTGCTGTCGCTGATGGCCGTACCCGGCGAAGTCGATATCGTCATCGGCGCCGAGTTCATGGAAGCCGGCCGCGCCATCCAGCGCGGGCTGGTGACACCCGACCGCACCACGCTGATCGCCTCGTCGCACCGCGCCTATGCCGTTGTGGAAAAGCAGACGCCCGGCGACGGCATCGGCGATGCCGCCACCATGCTCAAGGCGGCCGAAGCCACCGCCAAGAAGCTCGTCGCCTTCGACATGGCAGCCGTCGGCGACAAGACCGGCAGCGCCATCTCAGCCGTATTGTTCGGCGCGCTGGCCGGGGCCGACGCCCTGCCCTTCGCGCGCGAAGCCTATGAAGCGACTATCCGCGCCGCCGGCGTTGGCGTCGAGCCGAGCCTGCGCGGCTTCGCCGCCGGCTACGAGCGCGCCAAGGCCGGGCCACCGCTCGAGATCACGCCGCCGCCGAAGAAGACCGTCGCCGCGCCGAATGCACCGCAAGGCGACTACGCCAAGCTTATCGCCCGGGCGCAGACCGAATTTCCGGCCGAGACGCAGGCGATGCTCGCTGCCGGGCTACAGCGCGTCGTCGATTTCCAGGACGTGGCCTATGGCGGCGAATATCTTGACCTCGTCAAAGGCATCCTCGCCCTGGATCGCGTCGACCGTGGCCACGCTCTGACGGCGGCGGCCACCAAATACATCGCCGTCGCCATGGCCTATGACGACGTCTATCGCGTTGCCGACCTGAAAACGCGCGCCAGCCGCTTCGAGCGCGTGCGCAAGGAAGTCGGCGTCGCACCGGATCAGCTCGTCTACACCACCGAGTTCATGCATCCGCGCATGGACGAAGTCGCCGGCTCGCTGCCGAAGGCGCTCGGCCACTTCATCGAAGTACGCCCCGGTCTTTTCAAGGCGCTCGACAAATTCGTCAATCGCGGCCGCCGCGTGCGCACCGGCACCATTCGCTGGTTCCTGATGCTGTACATTCTCGGCGGGCTGAAGCGCTTCCGCCGCGGCACGTTGCGTCACGCCAACGAAGTGGTGCATCGCGATGCCTGGCTGGCGCGGGTGCGGGACGCCGCGGCGAAAGACTACGACCTCGCCGTCGAGCTTCTCAACAATCGCCGTCTGGTCAAAGGCTATTCCGACACCCATACGCGCGGGCTGTCGAAGTTCGACCGCGTCATGACCGCCGCCAATAAGCTCGAGGGCCGGCCCGACGCCGCCGAATGGGTGCGCCGCCTGCGTGAGGCCGCGCTCAAGGATGAGGAAGGCGTGGCGCTCGACGGTGCGCTCAAGACCGTCGACAGCTTCCTGCACTAGCCGTCAAATCACGATCGAGCCGACGCTCGAGCCGCCGCAGACGAACAAGGTCTGCCCGGTGACGAACGAGTTCGCCGGATCGGCGAAGAACAGAACGGCGCGGGCGACGTCGTCGCTGCGGCCGAGCCGCTTCACCGGGATCGCCGCCGCCAGACTCTGCTCGCGCGGATCGCCGACCGGGATGACGCCACGAAACATCTCGGTGTCGCCGATCGGTCCCGGCGCCACCGCGTTGACGGTGATGCCGGCTGGCGCCAGTTCCAGCGCCCAGCTCCGCACCAGGCCGACGACGCCGGCCTTGGTCGAGCCGTAAGCCGTGCGGTTGGCGAGGCCCAGCGCGCCGCGCGTTGACATCAGCACGATGCGGCCAAAAGCGCGCTCTTTCATGCCGGGCAGCACCGCTTGCGTGATGGTGAGCGCCGCGCCGAGGTGAAGCTGCGTCAGCGCCTGCAGATCCTCGATCTTGGTCTGTTCGATGCTCGCCGGCCGAATGGTGCCGGCATTGTGCACGACATGTGTCACGGCGAAGCGTTTCGCGACATCGGCGGCGGCCTGCGCTACCGCGTTGTTGTCCAGCAAATCGACCTCGACGCCGTGGAGTTTTGCAGCAGCATCCTTCGGCTTCTGCCGATCGAACACGACGACCTCATAGCCCGCGCCGAGCAGTTGCCGCGCGATCTCGGCGCCGATGCCGGATGCGCCGCCGGTGACGATAGCGGTGTTGCCGCTCATGCCGCCTCCACCAGCGCCAGCACGCGCAGCGGACTGCCCGAGCCGTTCTTGATCTTGAGCGGCGCCGAGAAGATCACCGCGCCCTTCGGCGGCAGTTGATCGAGATTGGTCAAGCACTGCAAACCGAAGCGGCCCTTGCCGTGCATATAGAAGTGCGCCGGGAACGGCGGATTGAAGTGATGGCCCTGGCCGTGATCGGTGCCGATGGTCTCGGTGCCAAAGCCGTGCACGTCGCGCTCTTCCACCAGCCACTTCACCGCTTCGGGCACCGGGCCCGGCGTATGCGCGCCATCCTCGCGCATGCCGGCATATTCGGCATAAGACTTCTTCGACCAGTCGGTGCGCAGCAGCACCCACTCTCCGGCGCCGATGCGGCCGTGCTTCTTCTCCCAGGCTTCGAGAAACGGCACGGTCAATTCGAAGTCGGCATTGACCGCGCTCTCGGCCGAGCAATCCACCACATTGGCCGGCGCGATGAACTTGCGCGGATCGATGGTGTCGACGGCGTTGTTCGGCAGATCCTTGCCGGAGATCCAGTGGATCGGCGCATCGAAATGCGTGCCGGCGTGTTCGGACACCGAGAAGTTGTTCCAGTACCAGGCCGGCCCGCGCTCGTCGTAGCGCGAGATTTCCTCGAGGCGGAACGGCGCCGCCTGCCCGAATTCAGGCGGCAGCACGATGGTCGGGAATTCCTGGGTCAATGTCTGCGTGAGATCGACCACCTTGATCGCACCGGACGCAACGCGCTGCGCCATGCCGAGAAGGTCGGAAGCCGGAGTGGTCGCCATGCTGTCCTCCTATCCTGCTAGTTCGCGCTCGAGCGCCTTCGGATTGGCGGCGAGTCGTGCGCGAACATCCTCGGCGATATCGCCGACGAACACATCCTCCAGGCCGCGCTGCAGCGCCTGCACCACGGCCTTCGCCAACGCCGCCGGCGTCACCTTCGGCGGCGGTACGATCTGGAACCATTCGGTGTCGAGCGGGCCGAAGAACACGTTCATCACGCGCACGCCGCCGGAACGCAATTCGGCGCGCAGGCATTGCGCGGCCGACAGCGAGGCCGCCTCCGCCGCCGAATAGGCGCCGTATTGCGGCCAGTTCATCAGCGCATGCACCGACAACAGGTTGACGAAGGCCGTCGCCGAGTTGACGCCGTCGGCGCCGCGGCCGCGCATCGCCGGACCGAAGGCCTGCGCCAGGCGCATCAGGCCCAGGTAACGCACGTCCATCTCCTCGCGCGCCACCGTGACGCCGTGTCGCTGCATGATACCGCCGGCGCGAATGTGCTCGGCGGTGTTGACGACGATGTCGATGCGGCCGCCATTCTGCTCGGCCTGCTCGGTCACGGACTCAGAGTCGGTGACGTCGAGCGGCACGATCTCGACGCGTTCGATCTTCCTCAGCTCGTCCTGTCCGGGAAACGGCTTCCACGGATCGGCGATGCCGACGAAAACGATGTTGCAGCCGGCGTCCGAAAAAGCCCTGGCCATCGCCTGCCCGACCGGCGTGCGGCCGTCGGTGATCAGGACACGGCGGAACTTCGGATCGCAGGTCATTTCGCGCAGATGCGGATCGTCGGCCATGTTGGGTGTGTCTTTCTCCGGCAGCGCAATCATCACCGGCGCGCCGCCTTTGTCGAGCTTGAGATCGAGACGGACGCGCTGGCCTTCCAGCACGTCGCCATGGATGTGCGACAGAATGACCGGGCCGGCATCGAGTTTGGTCAGGCCCACGCGCCAGGGCGTGCGCTCGCGAAAGTAAGGATCGGTCGAGGTCCGGATCGTGGTCTCGGCGAGCAGCGTACCGCGATTGTCGACCGTCTTGAAGGGCAGGCGCTCCGACAGGCATGTCGGGCAGGCGTCGCGCGGCGGATAGAACACCGTGCTGCAATCGTCGCAGGTCTGCAGTTCGAAACGACCCGCCGCCGCCGCCTTGGTCAGCCCATGCGCCGTGCGGCTGCGGATCGACTGCGGATAAAGCGGCTGCTGGGTGCGCTTGAGCGGGTCCTTGCGCCTGGGGCGTTTGAGCGGCTCGGTCATGACGCCCTCGCCAGCACGGCGGCGCCCGACGACAGGCCTCGGTCATAATTGATCATGCCGAAGCCGGAGACGACGGCGATCTTCGCGTCCTTCACCGGCTTGCCGATCGGCTGGTCGGTCAATTGCCGCATCGCTTCGGTGATGCCGAGGTGGCCGCCGGCGGCGCCCGCCTGCCCGGTCGACAGTTGTCCGCCCGAGGTGTTGTGCGGGAACGTGCCGTCGGTGGTGAAGGTGTGCTGGCGGATGAAGTCCTTGCCCTCGCCCTTGTTGCAGAAGCCGAGATCCTCGAACTGCATGGTAATGATCACCGGATAATCATCGTAGGTCTGCAACAGATCGACGTCATCGGGCTTCACGCCGGCCATCTGCCACAGGTCATCGACATCCACCGCCCAGCCGCCGCGCACCTGGATCGGGTCATCGGCAAAGGCATTGTGGCGCTCGATGGTGGACAGCAACTTCACCGCGGGCAGCCTGAGCGACTTGGCCACGTCCTCACGGCAGACCAGGAACGCCTCGGCGCCGGCACACGGCATGACGCAGTCGAACAGATGCAGCGGATCGGAAATCGGCCGCGCCTTCATGTATGCGTCCAGCGTCAGCTTCTTCTTCATCATGGCGAACGGGATCGACAGCGCGTTGTCCCGTTGCGCAACGCAGATCTTGCCGAAATCCTCGCGCGTCACGCCATATTTGTTCATGTAGTTCTTGGTGATCAGCGCGAAGGAGGCATTGGCGCCGCCGGAGCCGTAAGGATAGACCGCATCCTGCGCGAAGCGTGAGAACGACGACAAGGTCTTGCGGAAGGAATCGACGTGGTTGGTGTCGCCGGCGACCACGGTGACGAACTGCGCATCGCCATTCTGCACCGCGCGCGCGGCACGGCGCAGGCCGACCACGCCGCTCACCCCGCCCATCGGCACATGATCGAGCCAGCGCGGCGACAGGCCAAGATGCTGCGTCATGCCGACGGCGCTGTCGGCGCCGGTGGTGAAGCTCGACAGCACCAGGCCGTCGATATCCTTCGGCGCGATGCCGGCCGTCTTCGTCAGTTGATGCAGCGCGCGGCCGATCCACCAATGCGCGGTGTCGGTCGAATAACGCACATAAGGCACCGTCACCGGCGCGCAGACGACGACGTTGTCATAGGGAAGACGGGCGTTTCCTTGTGGGTCCTTCAAAGCACCCATCACATGAACAACTGGATGTTGCCGAAGGCCGCCTCGCAATTGACGAGGTCGACGCGCTTCAGCTTGATCTTCAGCACGCCGTCGACCAGGACCAGCGTATGCGTGGCCCAGGCGGCGTAAAGCTGCTGCTCGTCCTGGCGGGTTTCGATGTAGTGCATCGGCGTCCAGGTGACGTATTCGCCCTTGGCGTCGTCGCGGCCGTCGATCTGCGGCGTCTGCAGAACGTGGTGGCAGCGGCTCTTCGGCTTCTGCGAGAAGGTACGGTTGCCCTTGAGCCGCTCGACGCGGATCTGCAGCAGCAGCTTGTCCTCGTACATCAGCGAGCCGACCAGCTTGGGATCGGTCTGGCCCCACTCCAGCGGCATCCAGTAATAGGAGTCGTCGGTGTACAGGGCGAGCCACTCCTCGAAGCGGTGCTGGTCGAGCAGCCTCGCCTCGTGGATGACGAAATCGATGATCTCTTTGTCGGTCGGGCTGGTCATGCGCGCCTGCTTACATCGACATCGTCATGAATTTTTGCCAGGCGTGGAACTGGTTGCGCATCTGCCATTCCGTCGTGCCATTGGTCTCGGCGGTCACATCGACCGGCTCGTTCGGATCGTAGAGCCGCTGCACATTGACCCACTGATTGGCGTCGACATGCAGGCCCTCCTGGGCGCGCTCGTACATCTCCAGATCGTCATGGCCGACCACCGAAGTCGGCGCGTTGATCAGGCGGTTATACATCTGCGTGCGCTCGAGCAGCACATCCGGCGCATCGACCAGCCGGAACGTCCAGGATTCCACCAGTGTCTTGTCCGGCCCCAGCGGCTTGAACAGGCGGATGAGCTGGATCGGCCCCTTGATCATCAGGTTCGGGAAATACACGGTGTTGTGGCGGTTTTCGCCGAGGATATGCCTGGCGCGGTCCTCGCCATAGGCCGCCACCATCTTCTCGAAATAGCCCGGGATCGCCGAGTAGTCCGAGTGAATCGAGTGATGCACGCCGGTATGGCCATGGCCGTTCGGCCAGACGCGGATGCCCATGTTCTCGAAGAACTCGTAGGGGCTCATGAACGGCGCGAAGATCTCCACCGCCATCGGCTTCTTGGTGCCCGGCGGCGCGTTCTTCCAGACATTGACTGCCGTGCCGGCCGAAGATTCGTGCGCGACCATCGGATGGCAGGTGTCGGTCTGGTTCTCGACCAGCATTTTCCAATTGCAGTTGTGCATGTAGCGCAGCGGGCCGCCGGCCACTTCCAGCCTCCCCACGGGCGAGCGGTCGATCATGTTGTCGAAGCTCGACAGGCTCTCGCCGAAGAATTCCTCGAAGCCCAGGCCGACATCGTTGACCTTGGCGAAGACGAAGCCGCGATAATTACGGACGTGCCGCACCGGCGCCATGCCCTGTCCGGCATGGCTCTGCTCGAGGCCGGTGTTCTCGTAGCCCTTCTTCAGCGGGATCGCGAGCAGCGAGCCGTCGGTCTTGAAGCTCCAGGCGTGATACGGGCAGCGGAAGAACTTGCCGGTATTGCCGCAGGTCTCCGTGGTGATGCGCGTGCCCTTGTGCGGGCAGCGGTTGAACAACACCTTCACCGAATTATCGGTGTGGCGCACCATCAGCACCGGCTGCAGGCCGATCGTGGTGCCAAAATAGTCGCCGGGGTTCGGCACCTGGCTGTCATGGCCGATATAGACCCAGGTATTGGCGAACAGATGCTCCATCTCGAGCTGGAACACCTCGTCGTCGATATAGACGTCGCGGTGCACTTCGGCCGGACGCACCAGGTTACGGACTGCTTCGACGTTGTCGCGGTATCTCGCCATCGTCCTACTCCGTTTCCGCCGTCACAGATCGAGAACCAGACGCGGGCTCTTCGAGCGTGACACGCAAATCTGCATCTTTTTCCCCTCGGCCTTTTCGGCATCGGTGAGGATGTAGTCGCGGTGGTCCGGCACGCCCTCGATCACGTCCACCTGGCAGATGCCGCAATCGCCGCGCTTGCAGTCGTGCAGCGGATCCTTGCCGGCGTCGATCAGCACGTCGAGGATGGTTTTATCGGGGGGAATTAGAAAACTTTCGCCCGTACTTTTCAAGACGACCTCGAACGCCCCGTCGCCGGCGACCGGCGCCGCCGCGGTGAACAGTTCAAAGCGCAGCCGGCCGTTCTCCCAGCCCAGTTCCTTGGCCGCGGCGATGGCGGTATCGATCATCGCGCGCGGGCCGCAGCAATAGACCGGCTCATTGCCGCTCAAGGACGCCATCAGGCCGCGGATGTCGAACACCTTACCCGCCGCGTCGTCGATATGCAGCGCAAGCCTGTCGCCGCACAAGGCCTCCAGCTCCTTGATGAAGGCGAGCTGTTCGCGCGAGCGCCCGGCGTAATAGAGCCGGTATGGCCGCTTGTCGGTGGTCAGCGCAGCCGCCATCGAGGCAATCGGCGTAATGCCGATACCGCCGGCGATCAGCACCACCGCTTCGCTGCCCGGATTGAGCGGAAAATTGTTGGACGGCGCCAGCACCTCGACGCTGTCGCCGGATTTGAGCGCATGCATGAAGCGCGAGCCGCCCTGGCTCGGGTCTTCGAGCCGGATGCCGAGGCTGTAGGCCGTCGGCCGCGTCGTCGCCTGCGCGTCGTCGCGCAGATTGATCAGCGAATAGGAGCGGTCGTCGCCGCCGGGCAGCTTGATGCGGATATGCGCGCCGGGCTGCCATGACGGCAGCGGCTCGCCATGCGGCCGCGCCAGGACAACCGCGCGAACCAGCGGCGTTTCGGACCGCACCTCGGTCACGGTCAATGTCAGGGTTTCGGCCATGTGCGGATTATTTTAGGTCTAAAATAATCTGCTTGGCAACGCCCCGGCCCCTTCTTTTACAGCCCCTTCGGGTTGGTCATGAACTCTTCGATGATCTCCGGCGGCGCCTTGACGAACTCGCCGGCGCGGCTGACGCCGACACCCGCCAGTTTGCGCAATTTCACCGCCAGTTCCGCCATTTTCATCGCGATCGGAATGCCGTTGATCACAGGCGCGCCGTCCACCGCGTGGCCGTGGATGGCCGAGAACAGCAGCATCGGAATGCCGCCGCCGGGGATCAGTACCTCGCAGCCGTCCGCGACCAGCGGTTTGGCCTGTTCGGCGAACAGGTCTTTCACCTCTTCGGCCAGCGCTTCGGACTCATAGGCGTTGAGAATCTGTCCCGGCTCGAACTGCATCGCATGAATGCCGGTGACGCGATGGCCGAGGCCATATTTGGCGATCTGGTGACGAAACCACGGTATGTAGCGGGTATTGATGGTGACGATGCCGGCGCGCTGGCCGAGCTGGCAGCTATACAACATCGAGGCTTCGCCAAGCGCCACCACCGGGATGTTCACAACTGAACGCGCTTCGTAGAGCCCGGCATCCTGGAAGTGGCCGATAACAAAAGCGTCGTAACCATCTCGCTCGGCGCGCACCGCGTTGCAGATGACCTCGCGGGCGCAGCGCATTTCGACGATCGGATGCGCATAGGAATCGTGCGGCGTAATGCCGTGCACCTCCACCTCGGTTCCCGGATCGACAATACTCTTCAGGTGGGCGCGGAGCCGGTCCCAATAGGTCTTGCCGTTCTCGTAGTCGACGTAGCTTTGATACCAGATGCGCATGATGCCTCCCGTGGCCCTGCCCGCCCTTGTGCGAATTCCGTTGCCGGTCCAAGATATTTTAAGTTAGAAATATTTTCCAGAATGTCCATGACATCACAGCCGTTCTCGTCCGAGCCGAACCCCGCCGCCGCAGCGCTGGTGCGGCAATTGTCGCAGAGCTTCGCGCCGGGCGACCGCACGGTGCCGGCCATGCTGACGCGTCAGACGGCCCGGTATGGCGATAAGCCGCTCGTGATATTTGGCGGACAAACGTGGACTTATACGCGGACGCGCAATGAGGCCGCCGCGTTCGGCGCCACCCTGCTCGCGGCGGGCATCAAGCGCGGCGATCGCGTGGCGCTGATCTGCTCCAACCGCTTCGAATTCATGCGCGCCTTTCTCGGCTGCGCCTGGATCGGCGCCGTGTCCGTGCCGGTCAACACCGCCTCGCGCGGGCAGCAACTGCAGCACATCCTGACCAACTCGGCCGCCCGCCTTCTCATTATCGAAAGTCAGTTCGCGGGCAATCTCGACCATCTCGATTTCAAAGCCCTGCCGCTCGAAATGCTGTGGACTATCGATGCCGAGAAGCCGCTTCAGGCCGGTGATACTGCGTCGCAGCCGATGCCGGAATCCAGCGACACCTGCGAGGCCGCCGCCATGCGTCCGCGCGACATGCTCACCATTCTCTACACCTCCGGCACGACCGGGCCGTCGAAAGGCGTCTGCTGCCCGCACGCGCAGTATTTCTGGTGGGGCGCCAACACCGCGGCCCTGCTCAGCCTCGGCGGCGACGACAGGCTGCAATCGACGCTACCCCTTTTCCACACCAATGCGCTCAACACCTTCTTCCAGGCGATGCTGATGGGCATCAGCGTTACCTATGAGAAGCGGTTTTCGGCGTCGGATTTCTATGCGGCGCTGACGCGCTCGCAGGCCAGCGCCACATATGTGCTCGGCGCCATGGTGCCCATCCTGCTGTCGCGGCCGCGCTCGCCCGAAGAGAGCGCCCATGGCGTCAAGGTCGCGCTGGCGCCCGGCGTTCCGGCACGCTTCCACGAGGAGTTCACGGCGCGGACCGGCATCCAACTCGTCGACGGCTGGGGCTCGACCGAAACCAATTTCGCCATCGGCACGACATGGGATCGGCAGCAGCCCGGCACCATGGGCACGGTGTTCGCCGGCTTCGAGGCGCGCGTCGTCGACGCCGACGACAACACCGTTCCGGATGGCGAGCCCGGCGAATTGCTCGTTCGCGCAAACGAACCCTTCGCCTTCGCCACCGGGTACTTTGCCGCCCCGGAAAAGACCGTCGAAACCTGGCAGAATCTGTGGTTTCATACGGGCGACCGCGTCGTGCGCCAAAGCGACGGCTATTTCCGTTTCGTCGATCGCATCAAGGATGCGATCCGCCGGCGCGGCGAAAACATCTCGTCGTTCGAGGTCGAGCAGGTTCTGCTCAGCCACCCTGCGGTTGCGCTGGCCGCCGCCTTCCCGGTGCGTTCGTCTCTGGCCGAGGACGAAGTCATGATCGCCGCGGTTTTGCATCCGCAGCAGACGCTCGATCCGCTCGACCTGATCCGGTACTGCGAACCGCGCCTGCCCTATTTCGCAGTGCCGCGTTACGTCGATATCGTTGACGCTCTGCCGACCACGGAAAACGGCAAGGTTCAGAAATACAAGCTGACCGAACGCGGCGTGGGCGCCGGGACCTGGGATCGCGAAGCCGCCGGCTATACAGTCAAGCGCACTTAAAATCGCTTGCGACGCGGGCGCTTGTTGACTCGTCAAAACCGATCATTTTAAGATTAAAATAATTGCCGGCAGCGGCAAGCATGTGCGCAGGCGTGGACTGTTGTCCTTCGCCGCGAACTTGGCGCAGGACATGCATGTCGAGGCGGCATGAGAAGCAGACCGGGATTTCCGGCCGGCCTCTGACGGCGTGAATTCTTTCGACGTTTCGTGAACAAGCGACAGCACCAAGGGCAGGAAGATCACCATGCGAAAACTCGTATTCGGCGTCTCAGCGTTTGCCGGTTTGCTTCTTGCATGTACGGCGCACGCGCAGGAGATCACGGTCGGCTTTGTGACATCGCTCAGCGGACCTGCTTCCTCGATCGGCATCAACTACGAAAAGGGCATGAACGCCGCCTACGCTTACAAGGACGAAGTGAGCGGCGTGAAGATCAAGCTGATCAAGCTTGATGACGGCTCGGATCCCTCTCAGGCGACCAAGAACGCGCGCAAGCTTGTCGAGCAGGACAAGGTCGATGTGATGATCGGCACCTCGAGCGCGCCGGGCACGAACGCGATGATGACCATCGCCAACGAATTGAAGGTGCCCTTCTTCGCGGTGTCGCCGGTCAATGTTCCGATCCCGGCCGACGGCCATCCGTGGGGCGTCAGCATGGTGCAGACGCCGCAACTGATGGTGAAGGTCATCGCCGACCGCATGCAGCGCGATGGCGTCAAATCGGTCGGCTTCATCGGCTTCTCCGACTCCTGGGGCGATCTCGTCTACAACGGCGCCAAGGCGGCCGAAGCCAATGGCGGACCCAAGGTTCTCACCAACGAGCGCTACGCGCGCACCGACACCTCCGTCACCGCGCAGGCCCTCAAGGTGGTCGCGGCGAAGCCGGAAGGCTTCCTCAATGGCGGCTCCGCAACGCAGGCTGCATTGCCGCTCCTCGAACTGCGCAAGCTCGGCTTCAAGGGCCCGTTCTTCGGCACGCCGTCGCTGCTCAACCGCGACTTCGTCCGTATCGGCGGCAAGGCCGCCGATGGCACGCAGGTGTCGGCCGGCCCGGTTGTCGTGACCAGCCAGCTCCCGAATGATCACTTCGCCAAGAAGATCGGCACCGCCTTCCACGAATCGTTCAAGAAGGTGAATGGCGGCGAAGCCGATGACGGCTTCTCCGGCTATGCCTTCGACGGCTGGGTCGTTTTCCTCGAGGCCGCCAAGGTCGCGCTGACCAAGGCCAAGCCCGGCACGCAGGAATTCCGGCAGGCGCTGATGGATGCGATCTACGCCAACAAGAACGTCGCCGGCACCCATGCCATCTACAACTTCACGCCGAAGTCCTATTTCGGTGTCGATGAGCGCAGCCTCGTCGTGGTGAAGCTCGCCGACGGCAAGTGGGTCTACCAGCCCTAAGCAACGAACCCTCTATCGCGGCGATTTGAGCACATCACCATGAACGCACAGATCGCCGCGATATTGGCCATTGATGGCATCGCCTCGGGCGCCATCTATGTCCTGATCGCCATCGGCTTCGTCCTGATCTTCGCGGTCACGCGGATCATCTTCGTCCCGTTCGGCGACATCACCGCCTTCACCGCGCTGACGCTGGCCAGCCTGGAAAACAAGCAAATGCCGGGTACGGTCGGCATGGTCGCCGTGCTCGCCGTTATGGCCACGTTGATGGAAGTCTTCAGCCTGTGGCGCAAGGGCGCGCTCGGCAAGATTCCGGCCGCCCTCTTCTTCTATCTGGCGCTCCCGCTCATACCGGCCGCCATCGCCTGGGCAACCGCCGGCACGCTGCTGCCGACGCCGCTGCGCCTGCTGCTCACCGTCGCCGTCATCCTGCCGATCGCGCCGCTGCTCAACCGCATCGTCTATCAGCCGATTGCGGATGCGACCGTGCTGCTGCTGCTGATCGTATCGGTGGCGCTGCATTTCGCCATGAGCGGCCTCGGCCTGTTGTTCTTCGGCCCGGAAGGCGTGCGCACCCAGAGCCTCGTCGATTTCACCACCTTCATCGCCGGCACGCCGGTCTCCGGCCAAGCCATGCTGATCCTGGGTTCGGCGATCTTCTTCAGCTTCCTGCTCTACCTGTTCTTCAACTTCACGCTTTACGGCAAGGCGCTGCACGCCACCGCGATCAACCGCACGGGCGCGCGCCTCATGGGTATCCGCCCGCAGCAGGCCTGCACCATAGCCTTCCTGCTCGGCTCGGTTCTCGCCGCCGTGTCCGGCATTCTGATCGCGCCGGTCAACACCATCTTCTACGACTCCGGCTTCCTGATCGGTCTCAAATCGTTCGTCGGCGCCATCATCGGCGGCATGGTGAGTTTCCCGGTCACGGCGATCGGCTCGATGTTCGTCGGCATCCTCGAGGGCTTCGCCGCGTTCCTGAGCAGCCCGTTCAAGGACGTGATCGTGTTCTCGATCCTGATCCCCGTCCTGCTGTGGCGGTCCTACACGCTGGTACACGCCGAGGAAGAGGACGAGGAATGAGCCGCCAGATCACCATCGCGATCGGCGCCGTCGCGCTCCTCGCGCTGCTCGGGGCGCCGCTCTACCTCGCGCCGTTCTCGATCACGCTGCTCAACTATATAGGCGTCTACTCGCTGGTCGCGCTCGGCCTCGTCCTGCTGACCGGCAATGCGGGCATGGTGTCGTTCGGCCAGGCTTCCTTCATGGGCGTTGCCGCCTACGCCACGGCATGGACCTCGTCGGTCATGGGCTTCTCGCCATGGCTCGGCCTGATCCTGGCGCTGGTCGCGACCGGGCTCATCGCCGCCATTCTCGGCGCGGTGACCTTGCGTCTCGGTGGTCACTTCCTGTCGCTGAGCACGATCGCCTGGGGCCTCGCGATCTATTTCAGCTTCGGCAACATCCCGGGGCTGGGCGCATTTGACGGCCTCTCGTCCCTGCCGCCGATCTCGATCGGCGGCATCGCGCTCGTGGACAGCGGGCAGATCTTCTACATGATCTGGGGCACGCTGCTGCTGACGATGCTGGCCATTCACAATCTGCTCGACTCCCGCGTCGGCCGCGCGCTGCGGGCGCTGCGCGGCGGCAACACGCTGGTGGAATCGCTCGGCGTCAACGCGCTGCAGATCCGCCTCGTCACCTTTGTCATCGCCGCGCTGTGCGCCGCCTTGTCCGGATGGCTCTACGCGCATATGGGCCGCTTCGTTTCCCCGACGCCGTTCGACGTCACCATGAGCATCATCTTCCTGATGATGGCGATGATCGGCGGCTCCGGCTACCTGCTCGGCGCCGTTCTCGGCGCGGCCATCATCATCCTGCTCAAGAACGGCATCCAGGACGTGCTGCCGAAGATCGCGCCCGGCTCGTCCGGCCAGCTCGAAGTCGTGGTCTTCGCTTCCCTGTTCATCCTGTTCCTGCAGCGTGCGCGCAACGGCATCGTGCCTTTCATCGCGCAGTGGATTCCCGAACCCCGCCGCGAGCGGCCACCGCAGGCCGAGCTGCTGCCACGCCAGCCGCAACCGGCGAAGGAAACCGCTCTCATGCAGGTCGACGCGGTGACCCGCCGCTTCGGCGGCCTGATCGCGGTCAACGATGTCAGCTTCGATGTCCGCGCCGGCGAGATCCTGGCGCTGATCGGCCCGAACGGCGCCGGCAAGACCACGATGTTCAATGTCATCACCGGCGCGCTGCGTCCCAGCGCCGGGCGCATCACCTTCGCCGGCAAGGACATCACCGGCGCCAACGCCGCGAAGATCGCCGCCGCCGGCATCGCCCGCACCTTCCAGCACGTCAAGCTGCGGCCGAAGATGACGCTGATCGACAACGTGCTGCTCGGCACCTATGGCCGCACCAAGGCCGGCTTCATCAGGAGCGCGCTGCGCCTCGATCGCGCCGAGGAAGCCCGCGCGCGCCACGAGGCGATGAGGCAGCTCGAACGCGTCGGCCTCGGCGACCGCCCTTACGAACTCGCCGGCAACCTGCCGCTCGGCAATCAGCGCGTTCTTGAAATCGCCCGCGCGCTCGCCGCCGACCCGGTTCTGCTGGTGCTCGACGAGCCGGCCGCCGGCCTGCGCCGTCAGGAGAAGCTGGCGCTCGCCGAACTGCTGCGCACCTTGCGCGCCGAGGGCCTCACCATCCTGCTCGTCGAGCACGACATGGACTTCGTGATGGGTCTCGTCGACCGCATCGTCGTCATGGAGTTCGGCTGCAAGCTGTGCGAGGGCGAGCCGGCCAAGGTGCGCGCCGACGCTCGCGTACAGGAAGCCTATCTCGGAGGCGTCGCCTGATGGCCCTGCTCTCCATCCAGAACGTCAGCGTCAGCTACGGCAAGGCCGAAGCCGTGCGCAACGTGTCACTCGAGGTCGATCGCGGCCAGATCGTCACCGTGATTGGCCCCAACGGCGCCGGCAAGACCAGCCTCCTGACCAGCGTCATTGGCATGATCCCCGCCGCCGGCCGCGTCATCTTCGACGGCACCGACATCACCGCGCTGCCGACCGAAGACCGCATCGAAATGGGCTTCTGCCTGGTGCCGGAGCGGCGCGAGCTGTTCGCCGACATGTCCGTCTACGACAACCTGCTGCTTGGCGCCTATACGCGCCGCGACGGCTCGGCGGCGATCAAGGCGTCGATGGAGGAAGTCTATGGCCGCTTCCCGCGCCTTCGCGAGCGCCGCGCGCAGAAGGCCGGCACATTGTCCGGCGGCGAGCGGCAGATGCTCGCGCTCGGCCGCGCGCTGATGGCCAAGCCGAAGCTGCTGATGCTCGACGAGCCGAGCCTTGGTCTTGCGCCGCTCATCACCCGCGAAATCTTCAAGATCATCGCCTCGCTGCATGAGACCGGCGTGTCGATCCTGCTGGTCGAGCAGAATGCGCGCGCTGCGCTCGAAACTGCCGGCTTCGGCTATGTCATGGAGACCGGCGAGATCGTGCACTCCGGCTCGTCCGCAACGCTCATCGACGATCCGCGTTTGATCTCCACCTATCTTGGCGGCGGCGCCAGTCACTGATCGCCCCGGTCGCGGCCGGGGCGATGCCCGATCGACCATGCGAGGGCTCCATGACCGACATCTCGATCCCTTACGGCGCCTATTGGGCAAGTCCCTTCGCCAAGTGGCAGGGCTCGCTGGCGCATCTGCATTCGCTGCGCCTTGCCGCGCATGTGACTAGGCACGCGCTCGCCAAGCGCAACATCGCGCCGGACGTCTTCGACTTCGGCGTATTCGGCACCACGGTGCCGCAGAAAGGCGCGTTCTATGGCCTGCCCTGGCTGATGGGCGAGGCCGGCGCCGAACATGTCGGCGGCCCGACCATCAACCAGGCCTGCGCCACCGGCGTTCGCATCATGGAAGCGGCGACCTCGGAGATCGCCGCCGGCCGCGCCAAAGTCGCGCTGGCGGTCGCCGGCGATCGCACCTCGAACGGCCCGCACATCTATTATCCGTCGCCCAACGCCGCCGGCGGCACCGGCGAGCACGAAAACTGGGTGCTCGATAATTTCATGCGCGATCCTTACGCCAAACTGGCGATGGTCGAGACCGCCGAGAATGTCGCGCGCAAGCACAATGTCGGCACCGCCGAGCAGAACGCCGTCACCATGCGCCGCTACGAGCAATATGCCGAGGCGACCGCGAATGACTCGGCCTTCCTGCGCCGCTTCATGGAACTGCCCTTCGAGGTGCCGGACGAGCGCTTCGCCAAGACCGTCGGCCAGCTCAAGGGCGACGAAGGCGTGCACCCCACCACGGCCGACAAGCTCGCGGCGCTCAAGCCGGTGATGCCGGGCGGCACCGTCACCTACGGCACGCAGACCCATCCCGCCGACGGCATGGCCGCCATCGTCATCACCACCGCCGAGCGCGCTTGCGACCTGTCCAGCGATCCCGATATCGACATCCGCATCCTCAGCTTCGGCCAGGCCCGCGTCGATCGCGGCTACATGCCGGAAGCGCCGGTGCCGGCGGCGCGCGCCGCGCTCGACCGCGCCGGCATCGCCGCGTCCGATCTCGCCGCGATCAAGTCGCACAACCCGTTCGTCATCAACGACATCGTTTTCGCCCGCCACTTCAATCTCGACGTCATGGGCATGAACAATTACGGCTGCTCGCTGGTCTGGGGCCATCCGCAAGGCCCGACCGGCGTGCGCGGCGTCATCGAACTGATCGAGGAGTTGGTGATGCGCGGCGGCGGCCTCGGCCTGTTCCAGGGCTGCGCCGCCGGCGACACCGCCATGGCCGTCGTGCTGTCCGTCACCGACCGGCGGCGCTGATCCCGTGACCGCTGCGCCCGTCCCCACCGTCGTTCACATGCTCGCGGCGGCGGCGGCCGCGGCGCCGGATCGCGAGGCCCTGCGCTGCGGCGATGAGACTTTGAACTACCGCGATTACGCGTCTTGCGTCGCCGGCTTCGCCGCCGAACTCGCCGCCGCTATCGGCCCCGGCGTCGCCCAATCGCGCATCGCCGTGGTGATGGCCAATTCGATCGACACCGCCATCGCCATCTACGCCGTGGCGGCGACCGGCGCGCAACTGGTGCCGCTGAATCCGGCCTATACCGCGCACGAGCTCGGGCCGATCCTCAGCGATGCTGATCCTGCGCTCATCGTCTTCGACGTCATGCTCGAAGGCATAGTGCGAGAATTGGCGGCGCGCATCGGCGTCGCGCGCCTTGTCGCCATCGGCGGCGACAAACGCCTCACCGCCTGGCGCGGCGCGGGCCGCGCCATCGACAGCTTCCCCGAGCCCGACAGCCTCGGCCTGCTGCAATATACCGGCGGCACCACCGGCCGCTCCAAGGGCGTCGATCTCACGCATCGCGCCGTCGCCACCAATGTATCGCAGCGCGATGCTCTGCTGCCGAGCGAAGATGGCGAGCGCATCCTCGCTGTGACGCCGCTCTATCACTCCTACGCCATGGCGATGGGGCTGCATCTGGCCAGCCATTGCCGCGGCACACTCGTCCTGCTGCCGCGCTATCACCCGAAAGACGTGCTCGCTCTCATTGCCCGCGAGCGCATCACCCTCTTCGCCGGCAGCCCCACTCTGTTCACCGGCCTGATGGGCCACGCCGATTTCGCGCGCACCGATTTCTCGTCGCTGAAGCTGTGCTTCTCCGGCGCCTCGGCGCTGCCGGTCGAAACCTTGAGGCGCTGGGAAGACGCCACCGCCTGCGGCATTTGCGAGGGCTACGGCCAGACCGAAGCCGGCCCGGTGCTGACCTACAATCCGCGTCACGGCCTGCGCAAGGTCGGCTCGGTCGGCACCGTGCTGCCATGGACCGAGGTCCAGATCGTCGATGTCGAGACCGGCACGCAAGTGCTGCTGGTCGGCGACGCCGGCGAAGTGCGCGCCCGCGGCCCGCAGATCATGAGCGGCTACCGCAACCGTCCGGAGGAAACCGCCGCCGCGTTGCGCGACGGCTGGCTCTACACCGGCGACATCGGCGCCTTCGACGAGGACGGCTATCTCTTCATCCGCGACCGTAAGAAAGACATGGCCATCGTCGGCGGCTTCAACGTCTATCCGCGCGAGATCGAGGAAGTGCTGTGCGCGCACCCCGATATAGCCGAAGCCGCCGTTGTTGCCGTTGCAGATGGCTATCGCGGCGAAGCCTTGCACGCCTATGTGACGCTGAAGGACAATGCCGGCGCCGATGCCGAGAGCCTGCTCGATTATCTCAAGGAGCGGCTGACCAAATACAAGGTGCCGGCCCGCATCGACACCAGCGGCGCCATCCCCAAGACCGGCGTCGGCAAGATCGACAAGGTGGCGCTGCGCGCGGCGGCTGCTAACGCCTGACCACCGGCGGCTTGGCCAGCCCCATCTGATCCAGCGCGCGCAGGAAAGCCGAAAGCCGTTCGCGCCTATAGGCCGCCACATCCATGGTCGAGAAATCGTAGAAGCCCTTGCCGTCGCGCAGGCCGTTGCGGCCCGCCGCCATGTTGTCCTTGACGATCTGCGGCGCCTCGAAGCGGTCGCTCTTCATCGCATCGGTCATGTAGCGGCTGGCGTAGAACAGGATGTCGCCGCCGCCCCAGTCGATGAATTCGAGCAGACCGAGAATGGCGAAACGGAAGCCGAAGCCGTATTTCACCGCCTTGTCGATATCCTCGGCGGAGGCGACGCCCTCTTCCACCAGCCGCGCCGCCTCGTTCATGGCCAGCGCCTGGATGCGCGGCACGATGTAACCGGGCGAGGCCTTGCACTCGACCGGCACCTTGCCGATCGATCCCAGCACCGCCTTGAACTCGGCCATCACGCCACGGTCGGTGTCGTCGGTGGCGCTGAGTTCGATCAGCGGCACGATAAAGGCCGGGTTGAGCCAGTGCGCATTGAGGAAGTGGCTCGGCCGCTTGCTGTAGCCGGACAGTTCGGTCGAGAGAAATGTCGAGGTGGTCGAGGCGATGATGGCGTCCTTGGCCGCCACCTTGTCGATCACCGCAAAGGCCTCGCTCTTGGCGTCCACCGTTTCCGGCACCGCCTCGAAGATGATGCGCACGCCGTCGAGGCCCGCCCCGATCTCGTCGAAGCCGTAATAGGACACGCGCGCCATGATCGGATCGATATCGGCCGCGTTAAAACCGCCGATATCCGCCACCGATTTCAGCGAGGCGCGGATTTCGCGCTCGCAATCGGCGAACAGGCGCTTCTGGCCATCCTTGTCGCGCGGCTTGCCGTCGATCAGACGGACATCATGCCCGGCATAGGCGAAGGCATGGGCGATGCCGCGGCCCATGCGGCCGGCGCCGACGCAGGCGATCACCGGCGCGCTCATCAGATGCCCTTTCCGAGCATGGCGGAAAGGCTCTCGCGGCTTTCGCCGGCAAGGCCGAGCGTTTCCATGGTGCGGCCGGTCTTGCGGAAGTCATTGCCGCTCGCCGCCCCCGCGATGGCGAGAAGCCCGGCCGCCACCGGCGTCGGCACGCCCGCCCATTCGCCGAGCGAGACGATCAGGGCGAGACCCATGCCGACATCTTCCTGCAGGTAGCGATGCGTCTTCAGGTCGAGATGCTCGTGCCAGTCGCCGGAGTCGACCAGCTTGTCATGCGCGAGCTGGCCGTACATCCAGTTCGACGTCTTGTAGTGATCGGCCAGCGGAAAGTGCGGCGCCTTGTAGCCCAGCGCCTCGCGCAGCGCGATGCGCTCGGCGTCGAGCGCGTCGTGGACGCGCCGTACCGACGGCTGCGTGCCTTCCTTGTGAATGTCCCAGCGCGGGAAATGCTCGATCGGCGCCGCGCTCATGATGATCAGCGGCGGATGGATGATCGGCCCGGCATTCATCAGCGCGCCGGACAGCGCGTCCTCCACCGGCTCGATGGCACCGGGGAACGCCGCGGAAATCACCTTGAGCGCCTTGTCGGTCAGCCGCGCCGGGAACACGCCGGTCGGCAGCCGCGTCGCGCGCGTCGTGATGGCGACTTCGTTCGGCCCGCGCTTGCGCGTCAGCCATGGCAGCGTGCCGGTTTCGGCGATGGCGACGTCTGCCTTGCAGCCTTTGGCGCGCAGCACCTTCATCATCAGATAGGAGCCGAAGGTGCCCGGCGGCAGATAGATGACCTGCCCGTCGGTCAGATGCGGCGCCAGCGCGGCCGCCAGATCCTCCTGCGCGAAGGCCGGCACCGGCGCGACGATCAGCTCGGCGCCGCGCACCGCTTCGCCGAGGTCCGTCGTCGGCTTGGCGATCCTGACGTCGCGCACGCCCTTGAAGTCGCGCACGGTGATGGCGCCGCTCTCCAGCACCGGCGCGAGCGCCGCCGCGTCACGCCGCCAGAAGCGGACCTCGTGCCCTGCTTCCGACATATCGACGGCCGCCGCGTAAGAGCCGTTGCCGCCACCTAGAACCGCGATCTTCATAAGTTCACCCTCGCCGAAACGCCGCACCGGTAGATATTTTAACCCTAAAATAATTGCCGGGGAAAGGCTTTCGGACGTGAATTCCCGCCGCGCCATTTGCGTGCCGCCGCGAATAATACGCGCAACGCTATCCGGCCCGTTCGCGTTACCATGGTCGAGGCCCGCCGCCCGTCTCATGGTGGCGATCGCGAGAGGCGTTCGAGGCGATGCGTCAGATCTATCTGGCTTTGGGAGTTTTCTTCGTCGGCCTCGGCTTTGTCGGCGCTTTTCTGCCCGTGCTGCCGACGACACCCTTCCTCATTGTGGCCGCCGCCTGCTTAGCGCGCTCCTCGCCACGCCTCGAAGCCTGGCTGCTCGACCATCCGGCCTTCGGCCCGACCTTGCGGGCCTGGCGCGAAAACGGCACCATTCCGTGGCGCGCCAAAATGATGGCGCTCGCCGGCATCGTCGCCGGCTTTCTCATCTTCTGGTTCGGCCGCGAGCCGGGCTGGCCGGCGGCAACGGCGGTGGCGGCGCTGATGCTGACCGGACTTGTTTACGTCTTCAGCCGTCCCACCGCCTAGCGAGACTCATGCCAGGCTGAGCATCGACGTCAGCTCACCGGCGGGCGCGCCCTTGTCGAAGCCGCGGATCAGGCTGAGGCTCTTCTCGATGCGGTTGGCGGCGAGACCGGACAGCGGCACCAGCGCGCGATACTTGTCCTCGACATCGCTCCATTCCACTCCGCGCGGGCCCGAGCCGCGCGGCGCCTTGCAGGTGCTGCGAAATTCCTGGCCGTTCTTCATGGTGATGATGACGGTGCTGCCATGGCGATGCGGGAAGCGATCCGGCAACGGCGCCGGGTCGGGATCGAAGGTCACCTTGTGCTGCAAGGCGGCGATGACGGGATCGGCCATCTTCTCCGCCGTCATATGCTCCCAGCTGAAGCGGCCGTCCGCGATCGACGCCGCGACGAAGTAATACAAGCTGTGCGCGGCATCGACGAGATTGCGCGGATGCGGCGCGCCCTTGAACTTGGTCCACTGCACCGACGACGAAATCATGATCTTCTCGACCTCTTTGGGGTCGACCTTGCCGAGACGCGCCGCGTCGGATGCCGCTTCCGCCGTGGCGTGGAACGGATGCGCGCCCGGCATCAGCTTGATCGCCATATCGGTGACGATGTCCCACGAAGCACCGAGATCGCGCGTGATGTCCTCGAAGGCCTGCCCGTTCATGGCGGAGAGGAAGCCGCGTGGCAGATCGAGCACACCGAGCTCGCCCTCGAAGCCGGCCTGCGCGGCGAGCGCCGCCTGCAAACCCGCCGCCGCCGAGCAGCCGGCGTGATATTCGCGACCGCAACTGGTGTCGGCCGAGATGGCCATGCCGCCGATCGAGGTCGCGGCCAGCGCAATGGCGTGGCCCATCTGCAACGTGTTCAGCCCGAGCAGCCGGCCGGCGGCAATCGTGCCGCCGAATACGGTCGAGACCGAGCCGTGGAAGCCGCGCTGCATGCGGCCCGGTGTCAGCGCCTCGTCGATGCGGCCGGCGATTTCATAGCCGACCACCATCGCGGCCAGCATGTCGGCGCCGGACGAGCCGAGCTTTTCGCCGAGCGCCACCGACACGGTCGAGACGATGGTGCCGATATGCGCGATGCTGCGCAGGTCGCTGTCGTCGCTCGCCGCCGCGTCGCTGGCCACCGCATTGACCCGCGCCGCCGCGACGGTCGGCAGCTTGGTGCCGACGAACCAAAGCGTGGCATCGGGCGCGCCGCCATTGGCGAGATCGAGATCGCGGATGATGCGCGCGGACTTGATGTCCTGCCCCATCGCCGTGCTCGCCACGGTGCTGGCGAGACTCATCTTGGCGCGCTCGAGCGCTTCGGCCGGCAGCGCCTTCGTCTCAGTCGCGAAAGTCGCGAGTTGCATGGCGAGGGGCTGGTCGTTGCTCATGGCGGTCCGTTTGTTGCGCGCGTGCGGAGGTCCCGGCAGGATGTAAAGCCCCGCTTGCCGGGGGTCAATACGACCGTCATACAATGTCGGGCGCCGGTTCCGCCCCGTCTCAGCGCAGGTGCTGCACCAGGAAGTCGATGAACAGCCGCACCTTCACCGACAAATGCCGCGTCGGCGCGTAAATGGCGTACAGCGTGAGCTGCGGCGTCTTGTAATCGTCGAGCGCGGTGACCAGCGCGCCGCTGTTCAATGCCTGTTCGGCGAGAAAAACCGGCAGCACGGCGATGCCCCTGCCCTTCACCGCGGCGTCGCGCAGCACCTCGGCGTTGTTGACGCAGAGCGACCACTTCGGCGCGATCCAGACGTCCTCGCCATCCGGGCCGGTGAACTTCCACTGATTTCCGGTCGATAGAAATCCGTAAGTCAGGCACTCGTGCTGGCGCAGGTCGGCCGGCGTCTTCGGCCTGCCGTGCTTCCTGAAATAGCCCGGCGAGGCGCAAACCACGCGTTCGATATCGGCGAGCTTGCGCGCGATCAGCGACGAGGGCTCCAACTCGGCGATGCGCAGAGTGACGTCGAGACCTTCCTGGACCGGATCGACCTGCTCGTCGGTCAGCACCAGTTGAATCTGCAGATCGGGATAGACATCCATGAAATCGGCCAGCAACGGCCCGAGCTTGATGGTGCCGAACGACATCGGCGCGTTGACGCGCAGCAGGCCGCGCGGCGTCGATTGCAATTGCGTCGCCGCCTGGTCGGCGGCGTCGAGATCGGCGAGCACAGCGACGGCGCGTTCGTAGTAGGCCTGCCCGGTTTCGGTCGGCGACGCCTGCCGGGTGGTGCGGTTGAGGAGCTGCACGCCGAGATCGCGCTCCAGTTCACCGACATATTTGCTCACCGCCGAGCGCGATAGCCGCAGCTTGCGGCCGGCCTCGGCGAAGGACTTGAGCTCGACGACGTTGACGAAGGCGCGGAGGCTGGCGAGCTTGTCCATGGCGGGTACGGCGGTCCCTAATTGTCGCCAATTCATAGACAATGCCGCCACAAATTACCAGATTGTCGTTCTCTGGAGGACGGGCCACTTTACCGGCACGAGATCAACGCGGGCCACCGAGGCCCCAGAAAAAGGAGCCTGTCATGTCCGGCATCCACCACGTCACGGCGATCGCTGGTAACGCCCAGCGCAATTTCGACTTCTACACCCGCACGCTCGGCCTGCGTTTCGTCAAGCGCACGGTCAATTTCGACGATCCTGGCACCTATCACTTCTATTACGGCGATGAGGCTGGCCAGCCCGGCACCATCCTGACCTTCTTCCCCTGGGAGCATGCCGCCCCCGGCCGCGGCGGCGTCGGCCAGACGCACCAGACCGCGTTCCGCGTGCCGGCCTCCTCGATCGGCTGGTGGACGCATCGCCTCACCGAAAAAGGCGTCGCCTATGAGCCGCTGGAGAAGCGTTTCGGCGAACCGGTGCTCGCTTTCACCGATCCGGACGGCATGAGCCTCGCGCTCGTCGGCGTTCCCGGCGCGGAGAATGAGAAGGCGTGGGCGGCCGGCGGCATCCCGGCGGAGCACGCCATCCGTGGCTTCCACGGCGTGACGCTGCTGCTCGACAAGGCTGAGAAGACCGGCGCCATTCTCACCGACGTCCTCGGCTATGAGGAAGTCGCGCGTGAAGGCTCGATCATCCGCTATCAGGCCTCGGCGACGCCCGGCGCCTATGTCGACATCTACGAAGCCGGTGGCTTCCTGCCGGGCCGCATGGGTCGCGGTTCGGTGCATCACATCGCCTTCCGCGCGGCCGATGACGCCGAGCAGGCGGCGATGGCGAGGAAGCTGACCGAGAAGCACGGCCAGCATCCGACCGAGCAGAAGGATCGCAACTACTTCCGCTCGATCTACTTCCGTGAGCCCGGCGGCGTGCTGTTCGAAATCGCCACCGACGTTCCCGGCTTCGCCGTCGATGAGCCGGTGGAGACGCTCGGCAAGGATCTGAAGCTGCCGGCCTTCCTCGAAGGCCACCGCGCCGAGATCGAGAAGGTGCTACCGGCGCTCGAAGAGGAGACCGCGTAATGAGTGACGTACTTGAAGGATTCTTGCATCGCTTCGAGAAGGGATCGGCGGCATCGCCGCCGGTCCTCCTCCTCCACGGCACCGGCGCCGACGAGAACGATCTGATCGATCTCGGCCGCGCCGTGGCGCCGGGCTCGGCGCTGCTGTCGCCGCGCGGCAAGGTGCTGGAAAACGGCATGCCGCGTTTCTTCCGCCGTCTCGCCGAAGGCGTGTTCGACGAGGCCGACGTGAAGCGGCGCGCCGGCGAACTGGCGGATTTTGTCATGACGGCGCGTCAGGTTTACGGCATCGAGGCGCCGGTCGCGCTCGGTTTCTCCAACGGCGCCAACATCGCCGCAGCGCTGCTGCTGCAACGGCCGGAGGTGCTGTCCGGTGCGGTGTTGCTGCGCGCCATGGTGCCGCTGAGCGATCCGCCGAACCTGCCGATCCCCGGCACGCCGGTGCTGATTTTGTCCGGCGCGCAGGATCCGCTCGCTTCGCCGGACAATCCGGCGCGGCTGGCGGCGCAGCTCAACGAGCGTGGTGCGAAAGCCGAACAGCGCATCGTGCCCGGCGGCCATGGGCTGACGCAGGCCGACGTCAATCTGACGGCGACGTTCATGAAGAGCGTTGAAACGGCCGCCGCATGACAACCTAGCTCCTCATCCTGAGGAGCATCCGAAGGATGCGTCTCGAAGGATGAGGCCGCGGCCTTCGTCCTTCGAGATGGCGCCTTTCGGCGCCTCCTCAGGACGAGGGGCAAGCATAATGTCAGGCGGCTCTACTTCCCCGGCCAGCCGCGCATCGCGAGCGTGGCCACCTTGTGCAATTCGTCACGCTTGGCTCCCGCGGAGGCACGCACCGACAGGCCATCGAGCACGGTCATGAAATAGCCGGCGAGATCGACCGGCGCGACGTCGTCCGGCAGCTCACCGTCCGCCCTCGCCTTGCTGAAACGCTCGACCAGCATCGTTTCCGCTTCGGCGCGCTTGGCGCACAGATGCTCGGCCAGCACCTTGTCGCTTTCCGCAGTGGACAGCTTCACCAGCATGCAACAGTTCGGATTGCTCTCATCGACGTAGAACTCGATGACGCGGTCGAACAGACGCTCCATCATCTTGCGCGCGGTGGGCTCGTTCATCAGCTCGGTCCAGACCTGCTTGCGGACCTCGGCATACCGGTCGAGCGCGGAGTGGAAGAGCTTCTCCTTGTTGCCGAAAGCGGCGTAGAGACTCGGTGGGCTGATACCCATGGCCTGGGTCAGTTCGGAGATCGAAGCGCCCTCATAGCCATGGCGCCAGAACACGTCCAAGGCCTTGTCGAGGGCCTTTTCCGTATCGAATTCCCGTGGTCTTCCCATTGTAGCCATTCAAGAATTTCCCTCTTCGCCGATTTCCACCCGAGCCCGGCTTTATTTTTGTAACAAGGGCTATATAAGTCCCTTGACAGTTCCCGCCAGCCGGTACATCTGTAGCGCTCGTTACAGAACCTACATACGTGCCGGTTGGAGAATTTGCAATGGAAAAGGGACCGTACCGAGCGCGCCTTTGGGGCGCTGGACTGGTTGCCATCACGGTGGTCGTCGCGGCGGGCGCGTATCTGCTGCTGCCGATGTCAGACAGGACGAGCAAGGCCGCCGTGCCTGCCGCGCCTCCTGCCGTTCCCGTCTCGGTCGCAATCGTCGAGCCGAAATCCGTCAAGCTGTGGGATGAGTTCTCCGGCCGTCTCGAAGCCGTCGAGCGTGTCGACATCCGCTCGCGCGTTGCGGGCGCGATCGAGGCCGTACACTTCCGCGAAGGCGCGCTGGTCAACAAAGGCGACATCCTGATCACCATCGACCCCGCCCCTTACAAGGCCGAGGTCATGCGGGCGCAGGCCCAGCTTGCTGCCACCCAGGCGCGTTCGGCGCTGACGCAGACCGATCTCGAGCGCGGCAAGCAGCTCATCGATTCGCGCACGCTGTCGCAGCGCGATCTCGATCAGCGCGAGAACGCGGCGCGTGAGGCCGAAGCGAACGTGCGTGCGGCGCAGGCGAGCCTCGAATCCTCCCAGCTCAATCTCGATTACACCAGGATCCGCGCGCCGGTGGCCGGCCGTGTCGGCCGCCTCAATGTCACCGTCGGCAATCTCGTCGCCGCCGGTTCGAGCGGCCCGGTGCTGACCACACTGGTTTCGGTGAACCCGATCTACGCCAGCTTCGATGCCGACGAAGCCTCGTTGCTCCGTTCGCTCGGCTCGCTGCCGACGCAGGCGGCGCGTGACGAGATCGACCGCATCCCGGTGCAGATGATCCTCGGCGACAGCGCCACGCCGCGGCAGGGCAAACTGCAGCTGATCGACAACCAGATTGCGACCACGACCGGCACCGTCCGCGTGCGCGCCGTGTTCGACAACAGCGACGGCGCCCTCATTCCGGGCCAGTTCGCCCGCCTCTTCCTCGGCCGCGCCGACGACAAGCCGGTGCTGCTGGTGAACGAGCGAGCGATCGGCACGGACCAGGACAAGCGTTACGTTCTCGTCGTCGACAAGGACAAGAAGGCGGCCTACCGCGCCGTGAGCCTCGGCTCGCCGGTCGATGGCCTGCGCGTGGTCACCGACGGTGTCGCCGCCGGCGATCAGGTCATCGTCTCGGGCCTCATGCGCGTGCGTCCCGGCGCATCGGTCGTCCCCAAGCTGGTGCCGATGCTTGCTTCCAACGACCAGACGAACCGCCAGTAAGCGGCGGTTCGTTTCATCTTTTCGTTTTTTTCAGTTCTGAACAGCCGGTGCTGTCATGAATCTTTCGCGCTTTTTTATCGACCGTCCGATCTTTGCCGGCGTACTTTCAGTCGTCATCTTTCTCGCGGGCCTTCTCGCGCTGCGCGTGATGCCGATCTCGGAATATCCCGAAGTCGTGCCGCCCTCCGTCGTGGTGCGGGCGACCTATCCGGGCGCCAACCCGCGCGTGATCGCCGAAACGGTCGCGACGCCGATTGAAGAAGCCGTCAACGGCGTCGAAGGCATGCTGTATATGAACAGCCAGTCGACGACCGACGGCGTGATGAGCCTCACCGTCACCTTCGCGCTCGGCACCGATCCCGACAAGGCGACGCAGCTCGTGCAGAACCGCGTGGCGCAGGCCGAAGCCCGCCTGCCCGAGGAAGTGCGCCAGCTTGGCATCACGACGACCAAGAGCTCGCCCGACCTCACCATGGTCGTGCACTTGCTGTCGCCGAACGGCCGCTACGACATGACCTATCTGCGCAATTACGGCACCCTCAACGTCAAGGACCGCCTGTCGCGCATTCCCGGCGTCGGCACCGTCATGATCTTCGGCGCCGGCGACTACTCGATGCGCGTCTGGCTCGATCCGCAGAAGGTCGCCGCGCGCAGCCTGTCAGCCAGCGACATCGTCCGCGAAATCCGCGCCCAGAACGTGCAGGCCGCCGCCGGCATCGTCGGCGCGGCGCCCAGCGTGCCGGGCCTCGATCTGCAGTTGTCGTTGAACGCGCAGGGCCGCCTGAGCACCATCGAGGAATTCGGCGAGATCATCATCCGCACCGGCGCCGACGGCCAGGTGACGCGGCTGAAGGACGTGGCGCGCCTCGAACTCGGCTCGGCCGATTACGCGCTGCGCTCGCTGCTCGACAACAAGGACGCCGTCGGCATCGGCATCATGCAGGCGCCCGGTTCCAACGCGCTCGATATCTCGGCCCAGGTCCGCAAGGCGATGGCCGAACTGAAGACCAACATGCCGGACGGCGTCGACTACGACATCGTCTACGATCCGACCCAGTTCATCAGCGCCTCGATCGAGGCCGTCGTGCACACCCTGCTCGAGGCCATCGCGCTGGTGGTGCTCGTCGTCATCCTGTTCCTGCAGACCTGGCGCGCCTCGATCATCCCCCTGCTCGCCGTTCCGGTGTCGATCGTCGGCACCTTCGCGGTAATGCACGCCTTCGGCTTCTCGATCAACGCACTGTCGCTGTTCGGCCTCGTGCTGGCGATCGGCATCGTGGTCGACGACGCCATCGTCGTCGTCGAAAACGTCGAGCGCAACATCGAGGAGGGCCTGCCGGCGCGCGAAGCGACCTACAAGGCCATGAGCGAAGTCTCGGGGCCCATCGTCGCGATCGCGCTGGTGCTGGTCGCGGTGTTCGTGCCGCTCGCCTTCATCAGCGGCCTGTCCGGCCAGTTCTACAACCAGTTCGCCCTCACCATCGCCATCTCGACGGTGATCTCGGCGATCAATTCGCTGACCTTGTCGCCGGCGCTCGCCGCCCTGCTGCTCAAAGGCCACGACGCGCCGAAGGACTGGCTGACCCGCGGCATGGACAAGGTGCTCGGGCCGTTCTTCCGCCTGTTCAACAAGGGCTTCACGCGCAGCACGCAGGCCTACACCGGCGGCGTCAAAAACCTGCTGGGCCGCAAGGCGCTGGTGATGGGCGTCTATGCCGTGCTGGTGGCGGTCACCGTCGGCATGTTCAACATCGTGCCGGGCGGCTTCGTGCCGGCGCAGGACAAGCAGTATCTCGTCGGCTTCGCGCAACTGCCCGACGGCGCCACGCTCGACCGCACCGAGGATGTCATCCGCAAGATGAGCGACATCGCGCTCAAGGAGCCGGGCGTCGAGAACGCCATCGCCTTCCCGGGCCTGTCGATCGCCGGCTTCACCAACTCGTCGAACGCCGGCATCGTCTTCGTCACGCTGAAGGATTTCAAGGAGCGCACCACGCCGAACCTGTCCGGCGGCGCCATCGCCATGGCGCTGAACCAGAAGTTCTTCGGCATCGACGAAGCCTTCATCGCCATGTTCCCGCCGCCGCCCGTGATGGGTCTCGGCACCATCGGCGGCTTCAAGCTGCAGATCGAGGACCGCGCCGGTCTCGGCTACAACGCGCTCGACGAGGCCACCAAGGCGTTCCTCGGCAAGGCCATGACCGCGCCGGAGCTCGCCGGCCTGTTCACCAGCTATCGCGTGAACGTGCCGCAGCTTTACGCCGACATCGACCGCACCGCCGCGCGCCAGCTCTCGGTCGCGGTGCCGGATATCTTCGAAACGCTGCAGGCCTATCTCGGCTCGGTCTATGTCAACGATTTCAACAAGTTCGGCCGCACCTACTCCGTGCGCGTGCAGGCCGACGCCAAGTATCGCGCCCATGCCGAGGATATCGCCCGCCTGCAGGTGCGCTCGACCACCGGGCAGATGGTGCCGCTCGGCGCCGTGCTGAAGATGAAGACGACGGCGGGCCCGGAGCGCGCGCAGCGCTACAACGGCTTCCTCGCCGCCGACGTCTCCGGCGGCCCCGCCCCCGGCTATTCGTCGGGCCAGGCGCAGGCCGCGATCGAGCGCATCGCCGCCGAAACGCTGCCGACCGGCATCACCTACGAATGGACCGAGCTGACCTATCAGCAGATCCTCGCCGGCAACTCCGCGGTGCTGATCTATCCGATCGCCATCCTGCTGGTGTTCCTGGTGCTGGCCGCGCTCTATGAGAGTCTCGTTCTGCCGGTGGCGATCATGCTGATCGTGCCGATGGGCCTGATGGCGGCGATGATCGGCGTCTGGCTCACCGGCGGCGACAACAACATCTTTACCCAGATCGGCCTGTTCGTGCTGGTCGGCCTGTCGGCGAAGAACGCCATCCTGATTGTGGAGTTCGCGCGCGAACTGGAATTCGCCGGCCGGAAGCCGTTCGCGGCCGCGCTCGAGGCCAGCCGCCTGCGGCTGCGGCCGATCCTGATGACCTCGATGGCCTTCATCATGGGCGTGGTGCCGCTCGTAATGTCGGAAGGCGCCGGCGCCGAAATGCGTCACGCCATGGGCGTCGCCGTGTTCGCCGGCATGATCGGCGTCACCATCTTCGGCATTTTCCTCACGCCGGTCTTCTATCTCCTGGTGCGCGCGCTGTCGGGCTTCCGCCCGCTGCGCAATCACAATGCCGCGCCTGAGGAAAACAAGAGCTCTCCTGCTGCCGCTCACGCCCCCTGAGCGACGGCAGAACGGGCATGATCCCAAAAGATCATGCTCTAAAAAACGAAGCCGCCCTTCCCCGAGGGCGGCTTCGTTCGTTTTGGCAGGAGGTGTCGCTAGCGCCAGCCCATCCCCGGCGCGACGTGCTTCAAGATCGCCTCGATGACATGGGCGTTGTAATCGACGCCCAATTGGTTCGGCACCGTCAAGAGCAGCGTATCCGCCTCGGCGATGGCCTCGTCGCCCTTGAGCTGTTCGATGAGCTTGTCCGGTTCGGCGGCATAGGACCGCCCGAAGATCGCGCGCTCCTTCTCGCTGAGAAGGCCGATCTGGTCCTGGCTCTCGTCGTCGTCGAAATACATCCGGTCCTTGTCGCTCACCAGCGCGAAGATCGAGCGCGACACCGAGACGCGCGGGGTCCCCGCATGGCCCGCTTCCTTCCACGCGTCGCGATAGAGCCGGATCTGCTCGGCCTGCTGCACATGGAACGGCTTGCCGCTTTCGTCGATCTTCAGCGTCGATGACTGCAGATGCATGCCGAGTCTCGCCGCCCACTGCGCCGTGGCGTTGGTCGCCGCACCCCACCAGATGCGCTCGCGCAGGCCTTGCGAGAACGGCTCGAGCCGCAGCAGGCCCGGCGGATTGGGAAACATCGGCCGCGGATTCGGCTTGGCGAAGCCCTCGCCCTTCAGGAGTTCAAGAAACACTTCGGTGTGCTTGCGCGCCATGTCGGCGTCGCTCACGCCCTCGGGTGGCACATAGCCGAAATAGCGATAGCCATCGATCACCTGCTCGGGCGAGCCGCGCGACAGGCCGAGCTGCAAGCGCCCGCCGCTGATAAGATCGGCGCTGCCGGCATCCTCCGCCATGTAGAACGGGTTCTCGTAGCGCATGTCGATGACGGCGGTGCCGATCTCGATCCTCGATGTGCGCGCGCCGATCGCCGCCAGCAGCGGAAACGGCGAGCCGAGCTGGCGCGCGAAATGATGCACCCGGAAATAGGCGCCGTCGGCGCCCAGCTCCTCGGCGGCGACGGCGAGGTCGATGGATTGCAACAATGCGTCCGCGGCCGAGCGCGTGCCGGACTGCGGCGACGGCGTCCAGTGGCCGAACGAGAGAAAGCCGATCGATTTGCGGTTGGTCATGGGTGGTGTCCTTTGCCGCCTATGTAGGCGCGCGCCGCCGCGCTGTCACCGGAGGATCAACCATGAGCGGAAGGAACAGGTCTTATACTGCCCCATCCGGCCTCATCCTGAGGAGCGCCCCGCAGGGGCGCGTCTCGAAGGACGAGGCCGCCCCATCCTTCGAGACGCATCGCTGACGCGATGCTCCTCAGGATGAGGGCGGGACCTTGCAAAGCGCCCTGCCCTGAAGTCCCGGCACGCCGCGGAGCCGAACGCCATTCCCGTGCTGCCGCGCCGGCGCAATGCGCAAGGCCAGGCGTCGCGCCGCCCGCATGGCGACGCCACCGTGGCGGCGGTGCGCGAACTCATCGAGGAGACCACCCTCGCCTATGGCGAGATTTCCGCGCGCACCGGCGTCGGCCGCGCCTCGATCTCGCGCTGGGCCCGCGACCTCAACGGGACGCGGCCGTTCGACGAGCTGGAGCGTGCGCCGCAGATCGACGCCGACAAGCTGATGGCCGCGCTGCAGCTTCTGAAGATGGCGCGGCTCGAGTCGCAAGGCTGGCGCGGCCGGCGGCGGCAAGGTTTTCGGGCGCGGCGGCGCCGCGGAACTGCTAGATGTCAAACCCACCACCCCTCGCGCATGAAGACGCTGGGCATTCGCCCGGTCCGCACGGGCCGCCGGCAGCAAGAAACGGAGCAGCGCGCACCATGAGCAAGAACCACGTCCTCCGCGGCGATGTCGGGACCGTGCACCGCGGCGTATTCGACGCCGCGATCAAGCCGGTGCTGCGCATCGAATCCGGCGACACCGTGGAGGTGACGACTTTGTCCGGCAATGACGAGAACCTGCCGCCGGCCGGCTCGCCTTTTGCCATGACGCCGGAACATCAGCGCGTGCTGACGCAAGTGCCGCGCGGCATCGGGGCGCATCTGATGACCGGCCCGATCGACGTCGCCGGCGCCGAGCCGGGTGACGAACTCGTGGTCGAGGTGCTCGAACTCGGCTTTGCCCAGCCCTGGGGCTGGAACATGATCAAGCCGGGCCTCGGCGCCCTGCCCAACGACTTCGACAAGCTGCGCACCATCTTCGTGCCGATCGACGAGAAGCGCGGCGTGGTCACCATGCCGTGGGGGCTGGAGCTGAAGGTATCGCCGTTCTTCGGCGTCATGGGCGTGGCGCCCAAACCCGCCGACGGCGCCTGCATCTCGAATATCCCGCGCTCGTTCGGCGGCAACATGGACAACAAGAACCTCGGCGTCGGCGCCACCTTGCATTTGCCGGTGTTCAACAAGGGCGGTCTGCTGTCGGTCGGCGACGGCCACGCCGTCCAGGGCGACGGCGAAGTCTGCGTCACCGCGATCGAAACGGCGCTGCGCGGCAAGCTGCGCGTCTCGCTCCTCAAGCAGACCGGCATCGATCATCCCTGGGCGGAGACGCCGGGCCACGTCATCACCATGGGCTTCAACGAAGACCTCGACCTCGCCGCCGAATTCGCGCTGCGCGCCATGATCAAAAAGATCGGCGAAATCGGCGGCCTGTCGCGCGAGGACGCCTATTCGCTGATCAGCGTCGCCGGCGACTGTTGCGTGACGCAACTCGTCAACGTCGCCAAGGGCGTGCATGTGATGATGGCGAAGGAGTTGCTGGGGCGCTCCTGACCCGCTGCGCACTCCGTCGTCATGCCCGGCCTTGTGCCGGGCAACCACGTCTTTGCCAACTCAGTCAGGAAGACATGGATGGCGGGGACAAGCCCGGCCATGACGACGATAGTCCAACCAACGAAGGAGAGAACTCCATCTCTGGGTCCTCGCCGTCTGCCGTCGCCCGCGCCCATTCGATCCGCAAGGCGGCGGAGCATCTCAATGTCACGGCATCCGCGGTAAAGCCGAGCGGATGAAATCGCAGATTGAATATCTTAAGGGCTGCGCCGCAGCACCGTGCGCATCGCCTGCAGCCAGGCTGCGCAGGGCCACCCCTCGCGAGACAACAGAAAGTCCGGTTGCGGGATTGCGCGAACTATCCGGTCGCACTGGCTGAGCGTTCGATTGGCGGGCGTCAGTTGCTGGAACAAGCAATGGCCCGCACCGACCTGAAGTTCAACTTTGCAGCAGAGTCCAATTCATTCGAACTGCTGCGGGGCCTTGTGCTCCACACCAACCTTGTTTCGTTCCAGAGCGCCATCGGCACTATGCCGCAACGCAACAAGCTCGGCCTGGTCGCGAAGAAGAGCGACGCCCGCCCGCAATGTTGGTCTTCGGCCAGTTACGCGAGCGCAATCTCCCCGTCGCCACCGCGGTGTTCGCCGAACATATAAGCAAGCGGCTGAAGGCTTTGGTTAAGCCTGCATGACATTATGTCGCCGCATACCCGAATGGCCGACATGCGCGAAGACGATTGCAAGTTTGGAAACCGAGGCTATATTTCTCTTTTAAGGGACGTCCTCAACGACCGGATCGCTCGATCCGGCGGGGGAACTGAGACGGCCCTTAAAACCGAGTAAGCAACCGAACGCGTCAGCCCGTCGTCGATGGCGGGCTTTATGCTTTTGGTTTTCCTGAATTCAGGCGACCACAACTCCGGTTTTACGCATGACACGCTCCAATCGACCCGATCATATCCGCCTCACCTCGCATCCCGTTCCCGGCGGCAAACCGCGCTTTCCCATTCACTGGGGTGCGGCAACCGCGCGCGAACGCGGGCCCATCATCGGCACCGTGTCGCGCCCCGCCGACCGCAACGTCATCGGCACGCATGGCGGCTCCTATTCGGTGTATCGCGCGCTCGCTGTTTCATCCGGCGCGCTCGATCCGATCCGCCGGCCTGACCTGCACAACACGCATCCGGCCGAAGACATCGGGCCGTTCGCGCAATGGGCGGAGAACAAGCGTATCGTCTCGCTCGATCCCTTCGGCCATCGCGTCGCCGAGGATTTCAAGGACGAGATCGCCGAAGGCGTCGATATCCGCCCCAGCATCGCCATCACCAAGGCGCGGCTCGATCTCATCGAATTGCAGGACGCCGTTCGCGCCGGCCGGCTGAAAGCCGACGGCGAACTGGTGCGCGACAACGGCAGCGTCGGCGTCACCAAGATCGCAGTCGATCCGGTGTGGCATCTGCCCGGCATCGCCGAGCGCTTCGGCACGTCGGAAAGCACATTGCGCCGCGTGCTGTTCGAGCAGACCGCCGGCATGTTCCCCGAGCTCGTCACGCGGCCCGACCTGCAGGTGTTCCTGCCGCCGATCGGCGGCATCACCGTCTACCTGTTCGGCGATGTGTCGAAACTGAACAAGCCCGCGACCCGCATCACCTGCCGCGTCCATGACGAGTGCAACGGCTCGGACGTGTTCGGCTCCGATATCTGCACCTGCCGGCCCTATCTCATTCACGGCATCGAGGAATGCGTGCGCGGCGCGCAGGAAGGCGGCCTCGGCGTCATCGTCTACAACCGCAAGGAAGGCCGCGCGCTCGGCGAGGTCACCAAGTTCCTGGTGTACAATGCGCGCAAGCGGCAGGAGGGCGGCGACGCCGCCGCGGCCTATTTCGAGCGCACCGAGTGCGTCGCCGGCGTGCAGGACGCGCGCTTCCAGCAACTGATGCCGGACGTGCTGCACTGGCTCGGCCTGCGCCGCCTCGACCGCTTCATCTCGATGAGCGACATGAAGCACGACGCGCTGGTTTCGCAGGGCATCGACATCGTCGAACGCGTGCCGATCCCGGACGAGATGATTCCGTCCGACGCCCATGTCGAGATCGCGGCCAAGAAGGCTGCCGGCTATTTCTCGCCCGCGGCGGTGAAGCCGGACGATCTGACCGGCACCGTCGGCCGCGCGCTCAACAAGTACTGAGCGCTTCCCCTCACCTCCAGACACGCTGGGAACCCGATGAGCTCGGAGACCGACGCCGCTTTTTCTCTTCTCACCGCCGACGCCGTGCGCACGCGCGCGCACAAACTTCTGGCGCTTGGCATTGATGGCCGCCTGCCGCACTTCCGCGTCGATCTGGCAAGGCTCGACAAGGTCGCCGACCGCGTCATAGCGGTGACCCGCGCCGCTTACCCGTCGCTCGATGTGCCGTTTCATTCGCGCTGGCGGCACTTCGTCCATAAGGGCGCCGACCGCTTCGCGGCGCTGCCGACGAGCAAGGATGCCGCCGCGCAGGCGCGCGCCGAGTTCGATCTCGCCATAGTCAGCGTCTTTCTCGACGCCGGGGCCGGCGCGCAGTGGCGCTACACCGATCCGACATCCGGCGAGAAGATCGGCCGCTCGGAGGGCCTCGCGCTCGCCAGCCTCGACACGTTCGCCGCCGGTATGTTCTCCGCGAATGACAAGGACCCGCTGCGCGTCGATGCCGCCAAACTGGCGCAGCTCACCGCCGATGATCTCGCGCGCGGCTTCCAGGTCTCCGACGGCAATCCGCTGGTCGGTCTCGACGGCCGCGCCGCGCTGTTGCGCAGGCTGGGCGAACTGGCGCTTTCAAAGCCGGCCGTGTTCGCGCTGAAGGACGGCGCCCGTCCCGGCGGACTGTTCGATCACATCGTGGCGCGGCATGGCAACGCGCTCGCCGCGCCGGACATTCTGAGCGCCCTGCTCGGCGAACTCGGCCCCATCTGGCCGTCACGCCTGTCGCTCGGCGGCGTGCCGCTCGGCGACTGCTGGCGGCATCGCATGCTCGTCACCGACGATGCGACCAACGGCCTCGTGCCGCTGCACAAGCTGTCGCAGTGGCTGTCCTACTCGCTGATCGAACCGTTGCAGCGCGCCGGCGTCACCGTCTCCACCATCGACGGCCTCACAGGTCTTGCCGAATACCGCAACGGCGGCCTGTTCGTGGACGCTTCGGTGCTCGAACTGCACGAGCCGCAACGGATTCTGGAAGCGCATGACGTTTCCTCCGAGCTCGTCGTCGAATGGCGCAGCCTTACCGTGGCCCTGCTCGACAAACTCGCCGATGTCATCCGCGGTCGCCTCGACATGGATGCCGAAACGCTACCGCTCGCGAAGATACTTGAGGGCGGCACCTGGGCCGCCGGCCGCGCCATCGCCCGCGAGAAGCGCGAGGATGGCGCGTCGCCGATCACCGTCATCAGCGACGGCACTGTTTTCTAAGTATCCGGAGAGAGACATGGAAGGCGTCACTGTCGTCGACCACCCGCTGGTGCAGCACAAGCTGACCCTGATCCGCGACAAGGAGCGGTCGACCAAATCGTTCCGCGAGCTGCTGACCGAGGTCGGCATGCTGATCGGCTACGAGGTCACGCGCGACCTGCCGCTGGAGATGATCGACATTGAAACACCTCTGGCGAAGATGAAGTCGCCCGTCCTCGCCGGCAAGAAGCTGGTGATCGCGCCGATCCTGCGCGCCGGGCTGACTTTCGCCGAAGGCATGCTCGATCTCCTGCCGTCGGCGCGGGTCGCGCATATCGGCATGTATCGCGAGCCGGAGACACGCTCGGCCGTCGAATATTATCTCAAGACGCCGCACGATCTCGACGAGCGCCTCGTCATCGTCGTCGTGCCGGTTCTCGCCACCGCCAACACCGCGGTCGCCGCCGTCGATCGCCTCAAGGAACGCGGCGCCAACGATATCCGCCTCGTCTGCCTCGTCAGTGCACCGGAAGGCATCGAACGTATCCGCGGCATCCATCCCGACGTGCGCGTGTGGACCGCGGCCATCGATGAAGGCCTCAACGACGAAGCCTTCATCGTCCCCGGTCTTGGCGATGCCGGCGACCGCGCCTACGGCACCCGATAGACCTTGACCGTCACTTGAAATCTCCCGCCGTAACGAAATAGATCAGCATTGCTGACGTATCGACATAACTATTTGTTTATTTTTGCAATGCACCGACTCAACATCGGCACCGCAGCGCGGCGCATTTGATTTATTGCGTCGCAAGAACATTAATTTCCATCCGACCAGCGGCTTTACGACTTTATTCGCTTCCGGTCCCGAAATCCCCAAGCTATGTTTTTTGCCAAGGCAGAGACAACAAAGCCGGCCTTATCGGGAGGGATAACCATGAGCTCACTGTCACGTCGTTCGGTATTGAAAACCGCCGCGTTGGGTTCAGCCGCGGCGATAGCCTCACCTTATGTTCGCGGCGCATACGCCGCGGGTTCCTTGACACTCGGCTGCTGGGATCACTGGGTGCCCGGCGCCAATGCCGCGCTCGACAAGCTGGCCAAGGAATGGGGCGACAAGAACAAGGTCGAAGTGAAGATCGACTACATCACCTCGCAAGGCGAGAAGGACAAGCTTACCGCGGCCGCCGAAGCGCAGGCCGGCACCGGTCACGACATCATGTCTCACCGTGACTGGAACATCCGTATCCACCAGGACAAGCTTGAGCCGCTCGACGACCTCGTCAACGGCCTGATCGGCAAATACGGCCCGATCAGCCCGGTCGCCGAGTATCTCGCCAAGATCAAGGGGTCGTGGCGTGGCGTGCCGACCACCGTCGGCAGCCAGGTCAAGCCGTGCTGCTCGCGCATCGACCTGTACAAGGAGCATGCCGGCATCGACATACCGGCACTGTTCCCGGCCGATGAAAGCAAGTGGGACAAGGCCAAGGTCGATGGCTGGAACTGGGATACTTATGTCACCGCTGCGCAAAAACTGTTCAAGGCCGGCTTTCCGGTCGGCCTCCCGATGGGGCAAACCTCCGACGCCGTGGATTGGGTCGGCGGGCTGTTCAACAGCTACGGCGTGGTGATGGTGGACGCCAAGGACAACATCAAGATCAATTCCGACGAAACCCGGGTGGCTATGGAAATCGCCCGCAAGATCATGGAAGTCAGCCCGCCGGATGTCTACGCTTGGGACGATGCCGGCAATAACCGCTGGCTGATTTCGGGCAAAGGCTCGAACATCATGAACCCGCCGAGCGCCTGGGCCGTCGCCAAGCGCGACAACCCGAAAGTATCCGAGCAGTGCTGGACCCATCCGGTGCCGCGCGGACCCAAGGGCCGTTTCGTCGGCCAGTTGCCTCAGTTCTACGGCGTATGGAGCTTCTCCAAGAACAAGCAGGCGGCCAAGGACTTTCTGACATTCGTCTCCCAGAAGGAAGCCGTGGCAAGCCTCGTCGAAGCTTCGGTCGGCTACGACCTGCCCTCCTTCAAGTCCATGTACGACCTGAAGACATGGAACGAGGTCGGCCCTCCGGCGGGCACGGTCTACGGCTATCCGCCGCGCGGCGACGAGCAGACCTCGATCACCGGGGCACCGGCGCGCTCCGAAGTCGGCGCCCAGATCTACAACCAGGCCATCAATACTGTGATGATCTCCAAGTTCACGCAGGGCAAGGAGAAGCTCGACGACGTGATCAAGTGGGCCGAGAAAGAGCTCGAAGGCACGCTGCGGGCCTAGCGCTCGGCAGACGCACACGAAAGCCCGCATGCCGGCAGTCGCCGGCATGCGCCGCTCAATAACATCAAAAACAGCGACAGGCAGGACCGCATCCAATGGCCGATACCGTGCAGACGTGGGGGGCTACGGCTACGGACAAAGCGGCGGCGAAACCAAACACAATGCAATTGTTGCTGCGGCGACGATCGACCGTTGCATTTCTGATGTGTCTGCCGCTCATCGCGATCATCGTCTGCCTGGTCATCTATCCGGCGTTCTATTCGATCTACCTCTCGCTGCTGAACAAGGCACAAACGCGCTTCATCGGCCTTGCCAACTTCACATACCTGATGTCGCGCGACACGTTCTGGATGGTCGTGTACCAGTCCACGATCTTCGCGCTGGCGGCCGTGTTCTTCAAGGCGCTGATCGGCCTCATCACCGCGCATCTCGTCAACAACCTGCCCGCCAAGGGCCAGCGCAAGTGGCGCGGCATGCTGCTGGTGCCCTGGGTCATTCCGCTGGCGCTGTCGACGCTCGGCTGGTGGTGGATGTTCGACCCGACGAACTCGGCGTTCAATTACACTTTGCGCAGTCTTGGTTTTTCGGGCGTCCCCTGGCTCAGCGATCCTTACTGGGCGCGGTTTTCGGTGATCCTCGTCAATGTCTGGTACGGCGCGCCGTTTTTCCTGATCATGTACCTGGCCGCGCTCAAATCGGTGCCCGAGCAGCTTTACGAAGCCGCCGCCATCGACGGCGCCAATGCGTGGCAGAAGTTCATCCACATCACGCTGCCGATGATGCGCAACATCATCGCCATCACCGTGCTGTTCTCGCTGATCGTGACCTTCGCCAATTTCGACATCGTGCAGATCATGACCGCCGGCGGCCCGCGCAACATGACCCATATGTTCGCGACCTACTCCTTCCTGCTTGGCATCCGCTCCGGCGATTTGCCGCTCGGCGCCGCCACGTCGCTGTTCATGTTCCCGATCCTCGCCATCGCGGCGATCTTCATCCTCAGGGGCGTGCGTAAACGCGGGAGAGAAATCGGATGACCAGCATCACCGCGGCCGCGCCCGCCGGCAAACGCCTGACCGTTGGCGCCAGCCTGCGCCGCAACCGGCGCTGGGCGCTCTACACCTCGTACTTCTTCCTCATCCTGTTCGCGATCTTCTTCCTGCTGCCGCCGTATTACATGATCATCACGGCGTTCAAGACCGACAGCGAAATGGCCAAGCTCGCCACCAATCCGTGGCTGATCACCGGCGGCGCCACGCTCGACCAGTTCCGTATCCTGCTGCGCGACACCGACTTTCTGATCTTCTTCAAGAACACCGTCATCGTGACGGTCTGCGTCGTCGTCATCACCATGGTGGTAAGCATCCTGGCCGCCTTCGCGCTCGGCCGCATGCGGTTCTGGGGCTCCAGCATCCTCGCCACCGGCATCTTCCTCACGTACCTGGTGCCGGACACGCTGCTGTTCATTCCCCTGTTCCAGATCGTCAAGTCGATCGGCCTCTTGAACTCCTATTGGGCCATGGTGCTGGTCTATCCCACCCTGACCGTGCCGTTCTGCACCTGGATCATGATCGGCTACTTCCAGTCGATCCCCAAGGAGCTCGACGAGGCGGCGCTGATCGACGGCGCCAGCCACATGCAGATGCTGCTGCGGATCTTCATCCCCGTCGCCCTGCCCGGCATTATCGCCGCGATGATCTTCGCCTTCACCGTCTCCTGGGCGGCCTTCGTCTATCCGATGGCCTTCCTCTACTCCGCCGACCAACAGGTGCTGACCGTCGGCACGGTGACCAGCCTGATCCGCGCCGACGTCTACAAGTGGGGCATGCTGATGGCCGGCGCCCTGCTTGCGGCGGCGCCGCCGCTCGTGATTTATGCGTTCCTGATGGACTACTACATCGCCGGGCTGACGTCCGGCGCCACCAAAGGCTGATGCGGCCAGAAGCAACGACGGCAATCATCGCTCAAAGGGAATTCCGGTATGGCTGACGTGTCCTTGCGCAATGTGGTGAAACAGTACGACGACGTCGTCGCGGTCGCCAGCATCAATCTCGAGATCCCGAACCACGAATTCGTGGTGCTGGTGGGCCCCTCGGGCTGCGGCAAATCGACGACCTTGCGCATGATCGCCGGGCTGGAGGAAATCACCGGCGGCGAGATCTCGATCGACGGCGCGGTGGTCAACGACCTGCCGCCCAAGGATCGCGACATCGCCATGGTGTTCCAGAACTACGCGCTCTACCCGCACATGACGGTGGCCGAGAACATGTCGTTCGGCCTCAAGCTGCGCAAATTCCCCAAGGCCGAGATCAAGGCCCGCGTCGACAACGCCGCCCGCATTCTCGACATCACCGAGCTTCTGGAGCGCCGGCCCAAGCAACTGTCCGGCGGCCAGCGTCAGCGCGTCGCCATGGGCCGCGCCATTGTGCGCAATCCCAAGGTTTTTCTGTTCGACGAACCGCTGTCGAACCTCGACGCCAAATTGCGCGTCCAGATGCGCACCGAGATCAAGCGCGTGCACCAGAAGGTGAACACCACGACGGTTTACGTCACCCACGACCAGGTCGAGGCCATGACCCTGGCCGACCGCGTCGTCGTGATGAATGCCGGCAAGATCGAGCAGATCGGCACGCCGAACGATCTCTACCACCATCCGGCAACCCGCTTCGTCGCCGGCTTCATCGGCTCGCCGGCCATGAACTTCATCCCGGCCACGCTGGAGAGCAATGGCGACGCCCTGCGCGTGCGCCTAACCGACACGCTGGCCTTCAATGTTCCCGACGGCCGCACGGCGCGCTACAAACCTTACGCCGGCAAGCAAGTGACCTTCGGCCTGCGCCCCGAGCACGTCACCGAAACCCGCGGCCATCACAACGGCGTCGGCCAGGAGTTCAATGCCACGCTCGACGTCGTCGAGCCGATGGGCATGGAGACGATGGTGTATTTCCGTATCGCCGGCACCGAAGTGTGCGGCCGCGTCGAGCCCACGGCGGCGGGCAACGCCGGCGCGCAAATGCCGCTGCGCGCGAACCTCGACCACATGCATTTGATCGATCCGGCGACGGGCCTCGTCCTCTAGCTTCCGCGCCGGCCTTCGTGCGCTCGCCCCGCGCCTACCCGGCGCTTGCGCCGCGCTTTTCTGCAACTCATTTGCAGGAGCAAACATCACGGTCGAAATCGCGATAGCGTTGCGCTAGACGGTCGCTCCCGGCGGACACTCCGCCGCGCACTCAGGCGCGAGACAGCATGCAACGCGAAAAGGAATATGTCGCCCTCACGTCGGTCCTGGCGTCGGCGGGACTGACGATCGCCAAGGGCATCGTCGGCTTCTCGACGGGCTCACTGGCCATTCTGTCGGAGGCGGGCCATTCGCTGATCGACTGCGGCGCCGCGATCATGACCTATGTCGCGGTGCGCGTATCCGGCAAACCGGCCGACGAGGAGCACCATTACGGGCACGGCAAGGTCGAAAGCGTCTCGGCGCTCGGCGAAACGGCCCTGCTCTTTCTTTTGTCCGGCATCGTGATCTGGGAGGGCGTGATGCGCCTCCTGAACCGCGAGCCGCACGATGTCGTCGCCAACTACTGGGCCTTCGGCGTCATCATCGCCTCGATCGTGATCGATTATTACCGCGCCCGGGCCCTGACGCGCACGGCCAAGGCGACGCAGAGCCAGGCGCTGGAAGCCGACGCCCTGCACTTCTCCTCCGACATGTGGTCGTCGGGCGCGGTGCTGATCGGCCTCGCCGGCGTCTGGTTCGGTTTCGGCTGGGCCGACTCGGCGGCCGCCCTCGTGGTCGCCGTGCTGGTCTGTGTCGCCGGCTGGCGGCTCGGCCACCGCACCATCCTCACCCTCCTGGACACGGCGCCCGAAGGCGCGGCCGAGACCATCACCCACATCGCCGCGGCGGTGGCTGGCGTGGTCGCGGTCGAGCAGGTGCGCGCGCGCGATGCCGGCGACAAGACTTTCGTCGACATCACCGTGGCGGTGAACCGGGCGCTGCCGCTCGAACGCGTCGCGGAAATCAAGGCGGCCGTCACGTCCGCCATCGCCGTCAACATGCCGCGCACCGAGACCAGCGTCACCACCGATCCGATCGCCATCGACGACGAAACCATCGTCGACCGCATCATGGTGGTCGCCCGCAACCGCGCGCTGGCGGTGCATCATGTCACGGTCCACACATTGCGCGACAAGCTGGCCGTGGCGCTCGATCTGGAAGTCGACGGCAAGCTGTCGCTCGCCGAAGCGCACGACATCGCCGACGGCCTCGAAAAGGCCATCGCCGGCGAGCTTGGCGACAATGTCGAGGTCGATACGCATATCGAGCCGCTGCAGCCGGGCGAACTCTCAGGCCGGGAGGCCCTGCCCGAGCGCGTCGTCGCGGTGGAAGCGGCGCTCAAGGAGCTGGCCGCCGCCGACAGGAGCTTGCGCAACATTCACGAGGTCCGGGTGCGCGAGACCGACGAAGGCGAGATCGTCAATTTCCATTGCCATGTCGATCCGGACATGACGGTGCTCGCCGTCCACGACAAGGTCGACGTCCTCGAGCGCGCCTTGAAGGAGCACTCCTCCCTCATCAAACGCGTCATCGGTCACGCCGAACCGATGCGCGGCTAGGCTCGCGCGAGAGCCTCCCGCGGGCCGCGGCCTTTGCCGTCGGCCATGCGATTGAAGCGCAGCCGTGCCGGCGTTTCGATGAATCGATAGCACGCCGCGGCGGCCACGATGACGGCCAGGACGAAATCGGCCATCAGCAGGCCGGACGAGCCGACCGGGACCGCCTCGCCGCCGTCCTGGAACGCGAGCGTGCGATAACCGAAGTACCACGCGCCGTAGCAGAGCACGATCAGCATGGGCATGTGGATCATGTAGATCGAAAACGAATAGCGGCCGAGCGCGCGGAACGGCCGCGTCAGCAACAGCAGCGACAGCAACCCGTGCTGACCGGCGAAGACGACGACGGCCCAGCCGAACACCAGAGGCGCGGCAAGGCTCAGCGGCGAGACATTGTCGCCATTCTCGCCGGCCATGGACACGAACAGAACGATGGCAGCGATCACCGCGACTTCCGACATGGTGGCGCGCAGCAAGGTCGTCGTTCCGACGAGGCCGTACACGCGGTAGGTGACAATGCCGGCGAAGAAGCCGGCGATGCAGCGGATGAACCCGTAGTCCCATGTCGAGTTCATCAACGCGGGCGCTTGCCAGTACAGCACCGCCAGCGCGGCGACCGACAGCGTCAGCGCCACCGTGACCAGCCGCTGCACCCAGAACATCATGACCAGCGCGAACAGCAGATAGGTGTAGAACTCCGCGCCGATGCTCCACGCCGGCCCGTTCCACACCGAGCCCTGCAGGCCGAAGGCCGTCAGCAGGAACGCGCTCGGAACGATGGCCTGCACGGTATAGCTGCCGGTGTGCCAGGTCAGATCGAGCGCCTTCGGATGCGGCAGCAGGCCGATGGTGACGATTGCGGCGATGAAGGCGACGAGAACGGTGGCGTGAAGGGGCCACACACGGCCGACGCGCTTGACCACCAAGCGCCAGAAGTCCTGCGGCGAGGCAATACGGCCGCGATAGCTGTGGCACAGCACGAAGCCGCTCAGGACGAAAAAGAAATCGACGAAAAGGTAGCTGTTGCGGAAGAACGTCACCTGACGCAGATCGCTGTCCATCTCCGCGATGAAGTGGAAGACCACCACCAGAATCGCGCAAATGCCGCGCCCCGCATCAAGGGATTCGAATCTTTCGCCGCTACCCATGTCATCTCGCCGTTTGTGCAAACGATGCCTGACACCGCCAGGTAAACCCGGTTCCGGGCTGTATTTTGGAATGTTTGTGCCGGTGATGTGGCGCCAATAGGGGCGAAGAGGTGGCCGCTTTCAGAGCGGCCTCACGGCACCAGCACCGCCGCTCCCTGCAGGCGGCCGTCGCGCAGATCAGCCAGCGCCTCGTTGGCCCGGTCAAGGGGATAGCGCGCCACCGTGCAATGCACGTCGGCCTTCGGCGCGATCGCCAGAAATTCCCGCGCATCCTCGCGCGTCAGATTGGCGACCGACATCACCTTTCGCTCCTCCCACAGCAGCGCATAAGGAAACGCCGGGATGTCGGACATGTGAATGCCGCCGCAGACGACACGGCCCCCCTTTCGCACCGCCTTCAGCGCGAGCGGCACCAGCGCTCCGACCGGCGCGAAGATGATGGCGGCATCCAGCGGCTCCGGCGGCATCTCATGCGACGCGCCGGCCCACACCGCGCCCAGCGAACGGGCAAAATCCTGCGCCGCGCCGTCGCCGGCCCGCGTGAAGGCATAAAGACGGCGGCCCTGCCAGATCGCGACCTGCGCCAGAATATGCGCGGCGGCGCCGAAGCCGTAGAGGCCGAGCGCGAAATTCCGATCGCGTCCGCCTTCGGCCGCCATGCGATAGCTGCGCCAGCCGATCAGGCCGGCACACAGCCATGGCGCGATCCCGGCATCGTCGCCGTCTTCGCCGAGCGGGAAGCAATAGCGCGCATCGGCAATGGTGTGGCTGGCGAAGCCGCCATCGCGCGTGTAGCCGGTGAACAGCGGCGTATCGCACAGGTTCTCCCGGCCGTCCCGGCAGTAAGGGCAATGGCCGCAGGTCGCGCCGAGCCACGGCACGCCGACCCGCTCGCCGATCGCAAAATCCGTGACGCCCGGCCCGATGGCCGCGACCCGGCCGACAATCTCGTGGCCCGGCACGATCGGGAGTTTCGGCTGCGGCAGGTCGCCATCGACAACATGCAGGTCGGTGCGGCAGACGCCGCAGGCCGCAATCGCGATCAGCAATTCGCCCGCGCCCGGCGCCGGCAGAGGGCTCTCGCGCATGGTCAGCGGCATACCCGGCCGCGTGAGGACCATAGCCCGCATCGTGGTCATCGTGTGGCGCTCCTGCTTCTTCCCATTCGCGCCCGAACATCCTAGATCACAAGGATGCGCACCGACACCGCCCCCGTCATTCGCCTTTCCGATTACCAGGCCCCCGATTGGCTGGTGGATACCGTCCATCTGGATGTGAACCTGCATCCGACCGCGACCCGGGTCCGGGCCGTGCTGGCGCTGAGGCCGAACCCCGACGCCGCGCCCGCGCCGCTGGTGCTCAATGGCGACGGCCTGTCGCTGGTATCGGTCAAGCGCAACGGCATCACCCTCCCCGACGACAGCTATGTCGCGACGCCGGACAAGCTCACCATCGCGCAACCGCCGCACGGGCCCTTCACGCTCGAGATCGAGACCCTGGTCGATCCGACCGCGAACACCCAGCTTTCGGGCCTCTACCGCTCCAGCGGCACCTGGTGCACGCAATGCGAAGCCGAGGGCTTCCGCCGCATCACTTATTTCCCAGACCGGCCCGATGTGATGGCGGTCTATACCACCCGGATCGAGGCGGATAAGGCCGAGGCGCCGGTGCTGCTCGCCAACGGCAACCTCGTCGACAGCGGCGATCTCGACAACGGCCGGCATTTCGCCGTCTGGCAAGATCCGCACAAGAAGCCGTCCTATCTGTTCGCCCTGGTCGGCGGCGACCTCGCCTGCGTCGAGGACAGTTTCACCACCGCCTCCGGCCGCGCGGTGGCGCTGCGCATCTATGTCGAGCACGGCAAGGAAGGCCGCGCCGATTATGCGATGGATGCGCTCAAGCGCTCGATGCGCTGGGACGAAGAAGCCTTCGGCCGCGAATACGACCTCGATATCTTCATGATCGTCGCCGTGTCCGACTTCAACATGGGCGCGATGGAGAACAAGGGCCTCAACGTCTTCAACGACAAATACGTGCTGGCCTCCGGCGATACCGCGACCGATTCCGATTTCGCCGGCATCGAGACCGTGATCGCGCACGAATACTTCCACAACTGGACCGGCAACCGCATCACCTGCCGCGACTGGTTCCAGCTTTGCCTCAAGGAAGGGCTCACCGTCTATCGCGACCAGGAATTCACCAGCGACATGCGCTCGCGCCCGGTCAAGCGCATCGCCGACGTGCGCAATCTGCGCGCCGCGCAGTTCGTCGAGGATGCAGGACCGCTCGCCCATCCGGTACGGCCGGCGGCCTACAAGGAGATCAACAACTTCTATACGGCCACGGTTTACGAGAAGGGTTCGGAAGTCGTGCGCATGATCGAGACCCTGATCGGGCGGGACAAATTCCGCGCCGGCATGGATCTCTATTTCGAGCGACACGACGGCGAAGCCGCCACCGTCGAGCAGTTCGTGCAATGCTTCGCCGATGTCAGCGGCCGCGACATGACGCAGTTCATGCGCTGGTACGCGCAGGCCGGCACGCCGGAAGTGACGATAAAAACGCGCTACGACGCGGAAAAGCGCATCTATACGATCGCGCTCAAGCAGACGCTGGCCGCGACACCGGGCCAGCCGAACAAGGAGCCGATGCTGATCCCGCTGCGCATGGGCCTCATCGACACCAACGGCAAGGAATTGCCGATCGTCTCCGCGCAGGACGGTTCGATCGACCGCGACGTGCTGATCCTCGACAAAACCGAACTGACCATCGCCTTCGCCGACCTCGCCGAGCGGCCGGTGCTATCGATCAACCGCGGTTTCTCCGCGCCGATCAAGCTGGTCACCGATCTGACCGGCTCGGACTTCGCGCTGCTGGCGCGGCATGACGGCGACCCGTTCAACCGCTGGCAGGCGCTGCAGACCACCGCCCTGCGCCTCCTCCTCGACAACGTCAACCGCCTGCGCGCCGGCGGCTCGCTGCGCGCCGACGACAGCCTGATCGCCGCGCTCGCCGCCATTCTCGACGATGCCGGTCTCGAACCCGCCTTCATCGCGCTGGCCCTGACGCCGCCCGGCGAAGGCGATATCGCGCGCGAGATCGGCCGCGACATCGACCCGGACCGCATTCAGCGCGCGCGGCTGGCGCTGCGCGAGGATATCGGCATTCGCCTCGGCGCCGAACTGTCGCACGCTTACGAAAGGCTCACCTCGTCGGAGCCCTACACGCCGGACGCCGCATCGGCGGGGCGGCGCGCGCTGCGCAATGTCGCGCTCGACCTGATGGCGGCGACCGGAGCCTCGACGGCTTACACGCGCGCCAGCGAGCAATACGCCGCCGCCGACAACATGACCGATCGCATGGCGGCGCTGTCGACCTTGGTGCAGCATGACGCGCCGGGGCGCGCGGAAGCGCTCGACGACTTCTATACGCGCTACGCCGACAACGCGCTGGTCATCGACAAGTGGTTCTCGCTGCAGGCCGCCAGTCCGCACAAGTCCACGCTGGACAAGGTGCGCGCGCTGACCGCGCATCCGGCCTTCTCGATGGGCAACCCGAACCGCGTCCGCGCGCTGATCGGCGCCTTCGCGCATGGCAACCTCACCCAGTTCAACCGCGCCGATGGCCTCGGCTACCGCTTCGTGGCCGATGCGATCCTCGAGATCGATCCGAAGAACCCGCAGCTTGCGGCGAGGCTCGCCACCGCGTTCCGCACCTGGCGAACCTTCGAGCCGGCCCGGCGCGGTCTCGCCGAGGCGCAACTGCGCCGCATGCGCTCGCACGGCAAACTGTCGCGCGATCTTGCCGACATTGTCGATCGCGCGCTGGCCTGAGGCCCCTCGCTGCCGAAATCCGGCGCCGGCGTGGAAGCGATCGCCTTCCGCGCGCCGCTAGTGGATTGATCCGACTCTATTTTCCGTGGGTAACGAATTTTAAAGAATTGACTCTTCGGACTCTCGACAAATCGGAACGCATCGATTCCAATGGCCCCTGTTGATTCGGTGCGTTGTGCGGCGTCCGGATCCGGGGCGGCAGGGGACAAATTGAAAATGGAGGCCTTCATGGCGCGCGCCCACGCGGCGGGTGCGTCTGCACAGAGCGATTCCATCAAGGGTCTCGCGCAATCGATCGCCAAGCCGGCGTATCGTCGCCTCCTCACAGCCGAGCCCCTGCTGCGACGCGCGGTGCCCGTGCTGATCATCGCGTTCCTCGCGACGATCTGCGTCGGCGGCGTCGTGCAGGTTCTCGACCAGCGCCGCCAGGCGGTCGAGTTCATGGCGCTCTCGCTCGATGCCGCCGCCGATATCGCCGCCGAACGCCTGCAACGTCCGCTGAAGAATGCGCGCGACGCCGTCGAGCGTCCGCAGCAACTGCTGGCGCAGGCCCTGCCCGACTGGGCGAACGGCAACGGCCGCACCTTCCTGATCACCGACCGCAACGGCGTCATCACCGCCGCCATCCCCTCGACCAGCGTCACCATCGGCCGCCGCCTCATCGACCTGCTCGGCCCGACGCAGCCGCTCACCACCTTCGGCGCCGATGCCGGCGTGCTCGGCGTCGTCACGCCCGCCGGCCACGATGTGCTCGCCACCGTGCGCGGCCTCAAGGAGCCGTTCGGCCAGCTCGCCGTCGTGCAGGCGCGAGACGCCGCCGCCGCGCCGTCCCGCTCGATCACGACGCTGACCGTCACCTTGTCGGCGACCACCGGCTTCGTCGTGCTGATCCTCGGCTTCGCCTTCCACTGGCAGGCGACGCGCGCCCGCGAGGCCGACACCATCTACGAAACCGTACGCACCCGCATCGACACCGCGTTGAACCGCGGCCGCTGCGGCCTGTGGGACTGGGACCTCGCCCGCGGCCGCATCTTCTGGTCGCAGTCGATGTTCGACATCCTCGGCCTCGAGGCCAAGGACGATCTCCTTTCCTTCGGCGACGTCAGCGCCCTCGTCCACCCCGACGACGTGCAGCTTTACGACGTCGCCCGCGAACTCGCCGAGGCGAAAAGCGCCACCATCGATCAGGCCTTCCGCATGCGGCACGCCGACGGCCACTGGGTCTGGCTGCGCGCGCGCTGCGAACTGGCGCGTCAGCCCGGCGACTCCGCGCTGCATCTCATCGGCATCGCCGTCGATGTCACCGAGCAGAAGAATCTCGTCGAGAAGACCGTCGCCGCCGACCTGCGCCTGCGCGACGCCATCGAGACCATCCCCGAAGCCTTCGTGCTGTGGGACGCCGACAACCGCCTCGTCCTGTGCAACTCCAATTTCCAGGACCTGCACGGCCTACCCGACGAGGCCATCGTCTCCGGCGCATCCTACGAGTCCGTCGTGGCGCAGGGCCGTGAGCCGATCGTCCGTCACACCGTCACCTCGAACGGCCCGACCAAGCCGGGCGCCCGCAATTTCGAGGCTCAGCTCGATGACGGCCGCTGGCTGCACATCAGCGAACGCCGCACCAAGGACGGCGGCTACGTCTCGGTCGGTACCGACATCACGACCATCAAGGCGCACGAGGAAAAGCTGGTCGAGGGCGAGAAGCGGCAGATGGCGACCATCGCCGACCTGCGCAGTTCGCAGCAGCGCGCCGAGGACATGGCCGGCAAATACGCCATCGAGAAAACCCGCGCCGAGGAAGCCAATCAGGCCAAATCGAAATTCCTGGCCAATATGAGCCACGAATTGCGCACGCCGCTCAACGCCATCATCGGCTTTTCCGAGATCATGCAGTCCGGCATGTTCGGCCCGCTCGGCGCCGAGAAGTACCAGGAGTACTGCACCGACATCCACTCGAGCGGCAAATACCTGCTCGACGTCATCAACGACATTCTCGACATGTCGAAGATCGAAGCGGGTCGCATGCGGCTTGACTTCGAGGATCTGTCGCTCGATGCCCTGCTCGCCGAGTCGATGCGCGTCGTCTCGGCGCGTGCCGAGGAAAAGAACGTCACGCTCGCTCCCCGTATCGCGCCGGACCTCCACCTACGCGCCGATCGCCGCGCCCTCAAGCAGATCGCGCTCAATCTGTTGTCGAACGCCGTCAAGTTCACGCCGGCCGGCGGGCAGATCACCGTGCGCGGCCGCGCCACCGATCATTGCGTCGTGCTCAGCATTGCCGACAGCGGTATCGGCATCGCCGCCGACGCGCTCACCCGCCTCGGCCGCCCCTTCGAGCAGGTCGAAAGCCACATCACCAAGACGCATCAGGGCTCGGGCCTCGGCCTCGCCATCGCCAAGTCGCTGGTCGAACTGCATGGCGGCTCGATGCGCATCCGCTCGGCGCTCGGGACCGGCACCGTCGTTACGGTGCGTCTGCCGCTGTCGCCGCAGTGCCCGCTGCCGAAGGAAGAAGCGGCCTAAGCCCGTCATTCCGGGGCGCGCCGCAGGCGCGAACCCGGAATCCAGAAACAAAATCGATCCGTTCTTGTGGCTCGATTCCGGGTTCGGCCCTTCGGGCCGCCCCGGAATGACGGCGAGAACCTAAGGCTCCCCGCCCAATATCCGCACGAAGCTGGCGCGCACCTTGGCCTGCGTCTCGAACAAAGTGGCGTTGAGCGTGGCGAAATCCGGCACGTCCGCCGCGCGGGTCAGGAGGCGCAACAGCCCCGGCCCCGCGGTCTTGGGATCGAACGGACCGGACAGGCACAGCCGCAATATCTGCGTAAGGTCGTGATAGAGCTGCGCCGCCGGCCGCAGCACCTCGGCATCCTCCACCGAAATCAGACGCAACTGCCGTGCGATGTCCAGGACGCGCGCCGTCGAGGTATCGAGGATGGTCGGCTGGTCATGCGCATGCACCAGTTGCAGATACTGGGCGATGAATTCGAGATCGACCAGGCCGCCTTTGGCGTATTTCAGATCCCACGGATTGGCGTCGCCCTTCTCGGTGGCGATGGCGCCGCGCATCTCGACGACGTCGCCGGCGATCAGCGCCTTGTCGCGCGGCCGGCACAGGATGTCCTTGATCACCGCGTCGGCGCGCTTGCCGAACTCCGGCGAGCCCGTGATCACGCGCGCGCGGGTCAGCGCCATGTGCTCCCAGGTCCAGGCTTCGTTCTCCTGATAGTGAACGAAGCTGCCGAGCTGCGTCGCCAGCGGCCCCGCCTGCCCCGAGGGCCGCAGCCGCATATCGACTTCGTAGAGCGCGCCGTAGTTGGTCTGCGCGGTCAGCGTGTTGATCAGGCGCTGCGTCAGCCGCGCGAAATACTGCCCGCCATAAAGCGGACGGCGGCCGTCGGATTCCGGCGCCTCGCTGTCGAAGTCGTAGATCATGATCAGATCGAGGTCGGAGCTCGCGGTCATCTCGCGGCCGCCGAGCTTGCCCATCGCGACGACAGCGGTCTGCTCGTCCTTCACGTGGCCGTAGACCGACGCGAAATTGTCGGCCACGGCGCGATGCACCGCGCGCAGAATGGCGTCGGCCAGCCGCGCATAGGCCTCGCCGGCCGCGCGCGCCGTCAGCGTGCCGGTGAGAATGCGTACGCCGATCAGGAACAGGTATTCGAGCCCGAACATGCGAATGCGCTCGAGCAGGTCTTCGTCGTAGCGCGCCTGCGCCAGCGCGGCGTCGAGCCGCCGCTGCAGCTCTTCGTCATCCGGCAAGGCGCCGAAGAAGCTCGGATCGACCAGCGCATCCATCACTTCGGGATGCCGCGCCAGCGTTTCGCCGAGCCGCGGCGCGGCCCCCAGCACCAGCGCGGTCAGCGCGATCAGGTCGGGCTTCTGCTGCAGCAGCGACAACAGCCGCGCCGCGCCATGCAGATTGCCGAGGAAGTGATCGAACAGCACCAGCGTGGCGTTCGGATTGTCGGTGCGGCCGAGCTGTTCGAGCAGCACCGGCAGCAAGGTCATCAGGTGGCTGCGCGCCACCTCCCCGTTCAGCGAACGGTGCTCGCCGCGCAGCCACTGGCGCACGATGCCGGAAGCTTCCAGCGGCGCGCGGAAGCCCATCTCGCCGAGCCGCGCCACGGTTTTCGGATCGTCCGCCGTGTCCGGAAAATTCAGCGCCGGCGCGTCGCTCTCCGGCTCCTTCTGGAACAGCCGCGCGTAATGCCGCTGCACCATTTTGAGATAGCCGACCAGCACCGCGGCGAAGGCGTCGCGGCTTTCGAAGCCGAGGAAATGGGCAAAGCGCTCCATCGCCTCGCGGTTGTCGGGCAGCTCCTGCGTCTGCTCATCATTGATCATCTGCAGCCGGTGCTCGACCGCGCGCAGGAACAGATAGGCCGCCTTCATCTCGTCGCGGGCCTCGGCGCCGATCCAGCCATCGTCGCGAAGCTTGTCGAGCGTCACCAGCGTTTCGCGGTCGCGCAAATGCGGATTGCGGCCGCCGGCGATCAGTTGCTGGGTCTGGGCGAAGAACTCGACCTCGCGGATGCCGCCGCGGCCGAGCTTGATGTTGTGGCCCTCGACCGCGATCTCGCCGTGGCCGCGAAACGCGTTGATCTGCCGCTTCATCGCATGAACGTCGGCGACGGCGACGTAATCGAGATACTTGCGCCAGACGAAGGGCGACAGTTCGTGGAGGATCGCCTCGCCCGCGGCGATGTCGCCGGCGCAAGGGCGGCCCTTGATAAGCATGGCCCGTTCCCAGTTCTGGCCGACGCTTTCGTAATAGGACAGCGCGGCCGGCGTCGAGATGGCGATGCCGGTCGAACCGGGATCGGGGCGCAGGCGCAGATCGGTGCGGAACACGTAGCCGTCGCCGGTGTGCTCCTGCAGCAGCTTCACCACGCGCTGGGTGATGCGCACGAAGGTCGGCGCCGCCTCGACGCCGTCGGCGAGCGGCGCGATATCGGGATCGAAGAAAACGATGAGGTCAATGTCGCTGGAATAGTTGAGCTCGAAGGCGCCCATCTTGCCCATAGCGAGCACGATGTAGCCGCTGCCGAGCTGCGGCTGGCTCGCGTCCGTCGGCTTCAACTTGCCGGCGCGCGCGGCTTCCGCGAGCGCAAAACGCACCGCGGCATCGACGGCGGTGTCGGCGAGCTGGGTCAAGGCGCGGGTCGCCTGCATGATCGGCCACACGCCGCCGATATCGGCCAGCGCGATCAGCAGCGCCGCTTCGGCCTTCATCTTGCGCAGCGCACGCATCGCGTCGGCGATGTCGTCGGCCTGCGCGGCCTCGCCGCCGCACCGCGCGAGCAGCGCGGCAAGATGACGCTCCGGATCGGCCTGCAACAGCGCCATGAAGCGCGCCGGATCGGCCGTGATCAGGTCCCACAGGAAGGGCGAGCTCTCGGCCAGGCTTTCGACCAAAGCCGCGGCGCGCGGCCAGGAGTCGAACAGCGCGCGCAATGTCTGCGCTTGCGGACCGGCCAGGGACGCCAGCCATTCGCCCACACGGGCGCGCGCCACCGCCGCGTCGGTGAGGACGGGAGCGGCAGCGATGCATTCAGCCAGCGTCAGCCCGGCATGCTGATTCGGCGCATTCATCCCGCCATCTGTACCGGTCCCGTGCGCGGCAATGCAATGATGCTCTTGAGACCGGGAGCGTTGTCGGCAAGGGTAAGCTCACCGTCGTGCAACCGCGCCACCGCCGCGGCGAGGCTGAGGCCGAGGCCAGATCCCGGCAGCGAACGGCTCTGCTCCAGCCGCACGAACCGTTCCAGCGCCCGCGAACGGTCAGCTTCCGGAATTCCGGGGCCGTTATCGGCCACCGTCAGCAAGACGCGCTCGCCCTCGACTTGCGCGCGGACGAGAATGGCCGGCGGCGGGGCATCGGCCGGCCGCTCGCCCGCGAGGCTGTACTTGATGGCGTTGTCCACCAGATTGGCGAGCGCCTGGCTGACGAGATCGCGCTTGCCCTTCAGCGTCGCCGGCTGTTCGGCCTCCACCGTGAGCGCGATGCCCCTCTCCTCGGCCAGCGGCTCATAGAGTTCGCCGATGTCGCGCGCCAGCTCGGCGGCGTCGAACTCCGCCATGTCGTCGCGCGACTGGCCCGACTCGGCGCGCGCGATCAGCAGCAGCGCGTTGAAGGTGCGGATCAGCCCGTCGGATTCCTCGATGGTTCCCTCGAGCGCGCTGCGATATTCGGCTTCGCTGCTGGCCGTGCGCAACGCTTCCTCGCAACGGTTGCGCAACCGCGTCAGCGGCGTCTTGAGATCGTGCGCGATGTTGTCGGAGACCTCCTTGAGCCCGTGCATCAGCGCCTCGATGCGCTCGAGCATCAGGTTGACGTTCTCCGCGAGACGATCGAGCTCGTCGCCGGTGCCTTCGACCGGCAGGCGCTCGCCGAGATCGCCGGCCATGATGGAGCGGCTTGTCTCGGTCATGGCGTCCACCCGGCGCAGCACGCGGCGCGTCACGAACAGGCCGCCGCCCAGGCCGAGCACGATCACCAGCGCGATCGACCAGCGACCGGCCGAGGCGATGATGCTGTACAGCCGCTCGCGTTCCTCGAGGTCGCGCCCGACCAGCAGCCGGAAGCCGCCGGGCAACTGGAACACCCGGACGAGCGAATGATGCTCAGGATGCGTGGCGCCCTCGGTTTCGTCGAGCCGTTTATACGGCGTCTCGATCCAGCCGTCGGTATCGAGCACGCCGGTCGGCAGATCGGTCACGTTGCCCGCGAGCGTATCGCCGTTGAACGTCGTCACGAGGTAAAGGCTGGAGCCCGGCCGGCGCGCCCGCGCATCGACGGTCAGCACCAGGCGGCGAATGCCGCCGAGCCGGTATTGCTCGGACAGGCCGGTGATTTCGGCGTTCACCGTATCGGTGATCTGCTCGGTGATCAGGCGGCGGGTGTTGAAGGCGAAGTAACCGAGCAGCGCCATCGCGAACAGCGCGAACACGGTGAGATACACCAGCGTCAGCTTGAACGTCGTGGTGCGCAGTAGTTTGCCGAGCGCGGAAAAGGTCCGCGCCTTCTTGTCCTGCGCCTGAGAATCCTGGGCCATGGTGAGACTTTAGACGAGCCGGCAGCCAGCCCCTAGTGGGCGCCGCGGTTTCGGCCCGCTCCCTCTCCCCTTGGGGGAGAGGCTGGGGTGAGGGGGCAAGTGACTCTCGATAGATCGTATCCCCTCACCCGGATTGCGTCGCAATCCGACCTCTCCCCATGGGAGAGGTAAAGTGGGCACTCACCATCGGTCATGACGATGCGATTAACGGGCGCCGTCGCGGATCATGTAGCCGGCCCCGCGCACCGTATGCAGAAGCGGCTGGGCGAAGCCCTTGTCGATCTTGGAGCGCAGGCGGGAGATGTGCACGTCGATGACGTTGGTCTGCGGATCGAAGTGATAGTCCCACACATTCTCCAGCAGCATGGTGCGCGTCACCACCTGCCCGGCGTGCCGCATGAGATATTCGAGCAGCCGGAATTCGCGGGGCTGCAGCACGATTTCTTCCGTGCCGCGCCGCACCGTGTGCGACAGCCGGTCGAGATAGAGATCGCCGACGCGCAGCTCGGTCTCCTCGGCGCGCGCGGCGCGGCGGCGCGACAGCACCTCGACCCGCGCCAGCAGTTCGGTGAACGAATAGGGCTTCGGCAGATAATCGTCGCCGCCGGCGCGCAGGCCCTTGACGCGGTCATCGACCTGGCCGAGCGCGGACAGGATCAGCGCCGGAGTCTCGATGTGTTTCTTGCGCAGCTCGCCGATGACCGACAGGCCGTCGCGCTTGGGCAGCATGCGATCGACGATCAGGACGTCGTACTGGCCGTCCAGCGCCATGGCGAAACCGTCGTCGCCGTCATGGGCGGCATCGGCGACGTGGCCGACCTCGCGGAACGCCTTGACCAGATAGTCGGCGGCGTCGCGGTCATCCTCGATGATGAGAAGGCGCATGGTGACCCGATCCGGCTGCGCCTCGCCCCTTGGAGCGGACAGGCGCTGACTCGTGCTGAGCTCGTAACTAGCCATCGGATTACCATCACTTCCAGGCGATTCGGCGGCCTGTTCTGCCGCATGACGCCGCTGTCAGCCTCCAATTAGGCCGTTGCGCCCGGCCAGGCCTGAAAATCAGGTCGTACGCGAGGGGGTGACGGGGCTGGCCCGCCACCCCCTCAACGACCCCATCCCGGCGGGGGCGACGGTTGCCGGGATGAAGCACGTTCGCCGCCAGATCCGCGTACGGTCCTGCGGCCTAGAGAGGCGGGACGGGCTCAGGGCCCGTCCCGCCGAGGGTGCGCCGGCAGTGGGGGCGACGGTAACCGCCGGCACATCCCCGAACTTGGCGGTGTCAGCCGTTGCCGACCGGCAAGGCGACGAAGCGGCTGTTGTCGCCCTTCTTCACGCGCATCAGCACGGTGCGCTTGCCGTCCTTGCGCACCGCGGCGATGGCCTGGCGCACGTCGTTCGGCGAGGACACTTTCTTGCCCGCGACTTCGAGGATGACGTCGCCGATGGCGAAGCCGCGCTCGGCGGCGGCGCCGGCGCCGTCAACGTCGGTAACAACAACACCGTCGGCACCGGCCCCAGCAACACGACCGGCGGGCGCGAGGGTCAGGCCGAGCTTGCCGACATCGGCGCCTTCGGCATTGTCGTCACCGGTGTCGCCGGCCTTGGCCTGTTGATCGGTCGGCAAGGTGCCGAGTGAGACCTGCACCGTCTTTTCCGAACCGCCGCTCAGCAGCGTCAGCTTGACGCTCTGCTTGGGCTGCATCGCGCCGATCTTCTTGGCCAGATCGCGCGCATCCTTGACCTCTTCGCCATTGACCGCGGTGATCACGTCGCCGGCCTTGATGCCCGCCTGCTGCGCCGGGCCACCGGCCTGCGGCTCGGCGACGAGCGCGCCTTGCGTCTTCTTGAGCCCGAGCGAGTCGGCGATTTCCTGGGTGACCGGCTGAATCTGCACGCCGATCCAGCCGCGCGTGACCGAGCCGTGCTCCTTGAGCTGGGCGACGACGGTCTTCACCGTCTCCGACGGGATCGCGAAGGCGATACCGACCGAGCCGCCGGACGGCGAGAAGATCGCGGTGTTGACGCCGATGACATTGCCTTCGACGTCGAAGGCCGGGCCACCCGAGTTGCCCTTGTTCACGGGCGCATCGATCTGGATGAAGTCGTCATAGGCGCTGGCGCCGATGTCACGGCCACGGGCCGAAACGATGCCCGACGTCACGGTGCTGGAGAGGCCGAAGGGGTTGCCGACCGCAAGCACCCAGTCGCCGATACGCGGCGGCTTGTCGGCGAGCTTCACGAACGGGAACGAGGCGCCATCGACTTTGATCAGCGCCAGATCGGTCCGGGGATCGGTACCGATCACCTTGGCCTTGTAGGTTTTGCCGTCGTCGGTCTTGACCTCAACGCTCTCGGCCTTGTCGACGACATGGTTGTTGGTCACGGCGAAGCCGTCGGCCGAGATGAAGAAGCCGGAGCCCTGCCCGGTGACGGACGGATGACCGCCGCGGCCCCCGCGCGGGCCCATCCCGGGACCCTGGCCGGGCATGCCATCGGGCATGCCGAAGCGGCGGAAGAACTCACGCAGTCCGGGGGGCACGTTTTCCATGTCGGCGCCGCCGCGGCCGATCGTTTCGGAGCCGCCGTCGACCTTAACCCGGACCGAGATCACGGCCGGCTTCACCTGCTCGACGATGTCGGCAAAACCGTTCGGAGCCGGCAGCTTGCGCGCCTGCTCGGTGAGGTTCTGCGCCATCGCGGCCGGGTAATGCAGCGACAGATTGAAATCAGGCGTGGCAACGAACGCCGCAGCGCCGAGGCCGGCAATGGTGGTCGCCAGCAGCGCAGCGCGACGCACGGTCAGCGCACGCGGCTTCTTCGGGGAGTTGGGGGATTGGGGAGCAGGATTGACGCTCGCGGACATCTTGAAAATCTCCATCGGATCGCATCAGGCGCGTAGCGCCGTCTGTCAGCATGGGGCGCTGAGCGCGCCGTGTTGATGCGAAGATGGAGGTTGCCGCCTTACAGCGTTCTGACGGGGGGATTAAAAATCGGTAAGGTGGGAAAAAGTTTGTGCTTGAATTTCAATGTCTTGGCGCCAGCGGCAGTCAGTCGGGACCGCCCGGTTTAATGATGGCGTCGAGCCGGCGCTGTTCATCGGCGCTCAGGCGTCCGGAATCCAGGGCAACGGAGCGGCGCCGGCGGGCCATGACAACGAGCGCGACGATGCCGACGATCAGCATCAGCGGCGACACGGTCCACAGCAGCAGGGTCTGCGGCTCCACCGGCGGCTTGAGCAGCACGAAGTTGCCGTAACGCTCGACCAGGAAGTCGAGCACCTGCTTGTCGCTATCGCCCTTCACGAGGCGCTCGCGCACCAGCAGGCGCAGGTCGCGTGCCAGCGGCGCGTCGGAATCGTCGATGGACTGGTTCTGGCAGACCATGCAGCGCAATTCCTGCGACAGCGTTCGCGCGCGCGTCTCCAGCGCCGGGTCTTTCAGGATTTCATCGGGCTGCACGGCGAGCGCATGGAACGGCATCAGCAACGCGGTCAGCAGTGCGATGAAGACGACGCGCCGCATCGCCCGCTTCTCCCCTCCCCCCGCGACGCGCAGCGGCGTGGTGGGGAGGGGTCGGGGGTGGGGGTGGGGCGAAAAGAAAATGCGAAGACGCGCCGCGAACCGCCGCAATAAAGAGCCCCCCACCCCTAACCCCTCCCCACCGCTTCGCGGAGGGAGGGGAACATCGCGGAATATGGGGCCCAGCATTGCCCTACCCCGCCGGCTGCAAGGTCGGCTTCACCTTCGCCGGCTTCGGCGCGCCGACACGCAGGCGGCGGTCGGACAGCGACAGGATGCCGCCGAACGCCATGATCAGCGTGCCGATCCAGATCAGCAGCACCAGTGGCTTGTAGTAGAAGCGGATGGCCAGCGAACCGTCGGCATTGGCATCGCCGAGCGACAGATAGAGCTGGCTGAAGCCGCGGCTCAGCAATGCCGCCTCGTTGGTCGACATGCTTCGCGCCGAGAAAGTTCGCTTCGATGGCGACAAGGCGCCAACCACCTGGCCGTTCTCGCTCACGGTGAAGCGGCCGGCCAGTTCGCGGAAGTTCGGCCCCTGCCGCTGCACCATGCCGTCGAATGTGAGGTCGTATCCGGAGAGCGACACCGTCTGCCCGTCCTTGACCGCGACGATCCGCTCCGTGCCCCAGGTCGAGGCGCAGACGATGCCGATCAGGGTCACGCCGACACCGGCATGCGCCGCGGCCGTGCCCCACGCGGAGCGCGGCAGCCCGACGGCGCGCGACAGCGACGTGCCGAGCGGGCGGCGGAACAGCGCGACGCGTTCGGTGAGGTCGATGACCGCGCCGAAGATCACGAAAAAGCCAAGGCCGATGCCGAACGCCGCCAGCACATGCTGCACGCCGGCAACCGCCAGCGCCGCCGCGACGGCGACGATGCCGACGCCGAAGGCCGCCATCAGGCGTTGCGTCACGCCGTAGATGTCCCCGCGCTTCCACGCCAGCAGCGTGCCGAACGGCATCGCGAACATCAGCGGGATGAACAGCGGCGCGAAGGTGAGATTGAAGAACGGCGCACCGACTGAAATCTTTTCGCCGGTCAACGACTCGAGCGCCAGCGGATAGAGCGTTCCGACGAACACGGTCAGGCACGCGATGGTCAGGAACAGGTTGTTGAAGACCAGCGCGCCCTCGCGGGAAATCGGCGCGAAAATCCCGCCCTGCCGCAGCAGCGGCGCGCGCCAGGCGAACAGCCCCAGTCCGCCGCCGATGAAGAAGATCAGGATGCACAGGATGAACACGCCGCGCGACGGATCGGTGGCGAAGGTGTGAACGGAGGTGAGCACGCCCGAGCGCACCAAAAAGGTGCCGATCAGCGACAGCGAGAACGCCAGGATGGCCAGCAGGATGGTCCAGACCTTGAGCGCATTGCGCTTTTCCATGACCACCGCCGAATGCAGCAGCGCGGTGCCCGCCAGCCACGGCATCAGCGAGGCGTTCTCGACCGGATCCCAGAACCAGAAACCGCCCCAGCCGAGTTCGTAATAGGCCCAGTACGATCCCATCGAGATGCCGACCGTCAGGAACATCCAGGCGGTCAACGTCCATGGCCGCACCCAGCGCGCCCAGGCGGCGTCGATGCGGCCCTCGATGAGCGCCGCCAGCGCGAACGAAAACGCGATCGAGAAGCCGACATAACCGAGATACAAAAGCGGCGGGTGGATCGCGAGGCCGATGTCCTGCAGAATCGGGTTGAGGTCGCGGCCCTCGATGGGCGCGCGCGCCAGCCGCTGGAACGGGTTCGACGTCAGCAGAATAAACAGATAGAACGAGCAGGCGATCCAGGCCTGCACCGCCAGCACATTGGCCTTGAGCGCCGTCGGCAGATTGGCGCCGAACACCGCGACCGCCGCGCCGAACACCGCCAGAATCAGCACCCACAGCAGCATCGAGCCTTCGTGGTTGCCCCAGACGCTGGTGAATTTGTAGATCAGCGGCATGGTCGAGTGCGAATTCTCGAATACGTTCGCCACCGAGAAGTCCGACGTGACGTAAGCCGTCATCAGCGCGCCGAACGAGATCGCGACGAACACGCACTGCATGATCGCCGTCGAGGTGCCGAGCCGCATGAGCGCCACATCGCGCGTCTGCGCGCCGTAGAGCGGCACCAGCGCCTGGATCAGCGAGAGCCCCAGCGCCAGCACCAGGGCGTAATGTCCGACTTCCGGGGTCATGGCTTCTTCACCTCGGCGTCTTTGGCGGCGCCATCCTTGCCCACAACATCTTTGCCGACGACATGCGCATCGGTGCGCATCTCGCCTTCCTGCCAGCGGCCGGTTTTCTTCAAGGCGTCGACCACTTCGCGCGGCATGTATTTCTCGTCATGCTTGGCCAGCACGGAATCGGCGGCGAGCGAGCCGCCCGGCTCGAGTCTGCCTTCGGTTACGACCCCCTGCCCTTCGCGAAACAGGTCGGGAAGAATGCCCTGATAACGCACCGCGACCTGATGGGCGCCGTCGGTCACCTTGAATTTCACCTGCAGATTGTCGCCCTTTTCGAGGCTGCCGGGCTCGACAAGACCGCCGATGCGGATGCGCGAGCCGGCCGGCAAGTGCTTCTCGACCACGTCGGACGGCGAATTGAAGAAGACGATCGAATCCTTCAGCGCGAACAGCACAAGCGCCGCGGCCACGCCGAGCACCCCGAGCGCGCCCCCGATCATCGCCAACCGCCGCTGCTTGCGCGTCATCCATCCAGTCCCATGCTTTTGATCGTCTCGTCGATCTGCCGCAGTTTGTCGGGATCGGCGGCGAGCGCCTTGCGGGCATCCCCCGCCGCGCCTTTCGCCTTGTCGCGATCGCCCATCACCATATAGGCGCGCATCAGGCGCTGCCACCCGGCCACATCGCCGCTGTCCTGACTGAGACGATCGGCAAGCCGCGCCACCATGCCGCGAACCATCTCGCTGCGGTCCTGCTCGCTCATCTGCCCGGCCGCCGCGATATCGTCGGCGCTGGGTCCGGGTTGGGCCGGCGCGACCTCGGCCAGCTTCGGCGGAACGCCGCCGACCCGCGTCAGGGCTTCGCCGACCATCGGAGCCCACGGCGCATCCGCCGGCGCGTCCTTGAGCATGCTCATCCAGATCGCCGCGGCTTTCTTGCGATCGCCGTCCTGTTCCGCGGCTAGGCCGATGAAGTACAGCGACTTGAGATCGTTGCGGTCGAGTTCGAGCGCGCGCTCGAACGCCGCCTTGGCATCGGCGGTGATGACGCCGTTGCCGAGCGCGGCCAATGCCTCGCCGAGATCGGCCTGGCGCTGCGCATTCTCGCCGGCGAGCGCAATCGCTTTGCGCCGCGCATTCACGGCGTCGGCAAAGCGCCCCATGCGAAGATAGACCGGCGCCACGACTTCATAGCCGCGAGCGTCGTTCGGATTTTTCTCGAGATGCGCCTCCACGCGCGCGATGAGCGTGTCGATCGAGTTGTCCTGCTGCGCAGCGGCGCGCCGCTCGGCGAGCGGCTGGCCCGGCAATTGCGGCGAACCGAGCGCGAGGTAGGCAACGCTCGCGCCGATCGGCAGCAGCACGAGGCCGACGATCGCCGCGACGCGGCGCCGCCACACCGGGCCGCCCTCCGACCTCTGCGCCTCGCTCTCCGCCGCGTCGGCTGCGGCAATCAGCCGGCGCGACACTTCGATCCTGGCGGCATCCGCCTCCGCCGCGCCAATGCGGCCTTCGGCGCGGTCGCGGGCAATCTCCTCGAGCTGGTCACGATAGACCTCGAGGTCGCTGCCGCCCTCCGCCGCGCTGCGCCGCCCGAGCGGCCACAGCACGGCGAAAATGGCCGCGGCGGTCATCAGCGCAAACACAAACCAGAGGCTCATCGGGCGAGGGATTCCATGCAGGCGGCACCGGCATGGCCGCCAGCCCACCCTAATTGACTTCAGGGCAATACATCAGCCGTGATCGTGGCCGCAATGAGCAAAATCAATTGCGGCTGCGGCGAAAAAACTGCGATTCAGGCCTTGAATCGACGTACCGGCATGCAGTCCGGCTTCAGGCGCTTGCGGCTCTGGCGCCTTTGCCACCTTCGGCGCTGACCGCCGCAACCTCGGCCGCCCGGGCGTACTGGATGGCGTAGTCCTTGCCGAACACCAGGCCGCAAAGACGCACCGCGACGTCGGCCTGCGACTTGCGGAAAGGCCGCTCGCCCGGTCCCGACTGGCGCAGCGCGTCGATCAGGCCGTGCATGGTATTGTCGAGGAACTGCTGCAGGTCGGAATAGGCCCGCTGCGTCATTTCGTTGATGGCGAGTTCGCCGGCGAAATGGCGGCAGGTGCCGACGAACGAGACCAGCGTCTCGGTTTCGGCCGCGTCCTGTTGATCGATGGTCGATTTCGGCGCGATGTTCGCCGCGGAGCGAACGCGCAGCAGCCGGCGCACCCTGCCCGGCATCGACTCGATTTCGGCGCGCAAGGTTTCGCCGATCTGCCCGCGCAGCCCGGACAGGCTGCGGCCCCAGGTGGAGTCGACCGGCAGGTCGAGTTCGGTGCGCAGGCCGCGCGCGGAATCATGAATGGTCTTGAGCAGCGCGCCGGATGCCACGCCGCGGCCGCTGCGCAGGTCGTCGCGAAGCTCGAGCACCTGCCGCTCTAGTTCGGAGAGCACGATGCTGACCGACACGCCATAAGGCGTCTCGGCGACGCGCGCGGCGGTGTCGCTGCCGGCGGCCTTGACGCCGAAGCGGATGAGCTGCCACGGCGCCGCCAAGCGGCTGCGCACCGTCAGCAACGAGTAGAGGAAGATATCGGTGCCCGGTGCACCGGTCTTTTCGATCAGCGCCTTGTATTCGTCGAGCGCCTTGCTCGAAAGATTGCCGACCTGCACCGGCAGCCGCGCCTGCATGGCGTTGAGGCCGTCGCGCGCCCTGAGCACGCATTTGAGCGTCTGCGCGTCTTCTTCGGCGCGCTGGGTGCCGATCTGCCCAAGCATGCGCCGCCGCGCCTGCTCATCGAAAGCCGCCGAGCGCATGCTGTCATTCAGCGCCACCACGACGCGATCCTGCAGCGTGCGGATCAGATACTGCGCCTTCTCGTCGTCGCCGGCCTGCAGCGCGGTGTTGACGAGTTCGTCCATCTCCGCGGCGTCGCGCGGCAGCAGATCGCGGCCGATCCATGTCCACAGCGGTTCGAGGGATGCGCGCGCGATGCGACCCAGATGGCGATGCTGGCCGAGATCGTCGACGAGGAAAGGTTCGAGCGGCTTGAAGAACATCCGCGCGGCGTGGCCGAGGCGCGGCGGACCGGCCTGCTGGTCGCGCGCGATGCGCCGCAGTTCCTGCAGCACGATTTCGGCGGCGCCGAGATCCTCGCCACGCAGCAGGCTGCGCTCGAACTCGCCGAGCAGCAAGGCGCGCGCCTGCGGCGCCAGCGCGCGCAGGTAGTTCTGCAGTCTTTCGATTGTGTCGGCGCCCGCCATCGCCGGCTCTGCCCGCTCTCATCGCTAAGCGGGTGTGATAACGCGCGGGCCGTTAAGAACCGATTAAGCATGTCACGACGATGCGACGTTTCGGCACGTTGGCGCGCCGAAACGTCCGGTTCCGTCGCCGCCTCAGGTCCGCGGTGTCCAGGTGCCGTCCGGGTTACGGCACGCCGTACCGCGCGCGGTTTCGGGCTGACCGCTGATATAGATCGTGTGGGTGTACGAGCGGCAGTTGTGACCGCGATCGGTATAGGCCGGCCCTGGTACGATCGTGCCGTAGCGGCCGGAGTCCGGATTGCGCCAGGTCACGGGCGCACCCGACGGTCCGCGCTCGAGCGCATCCATCTGCGCGGCGTAGGCCCGCTGGCGATCCTGCTCGTCGAGCGAGGCGCCGATACGGTTGCCAACCACGCCGCCCAGCAGGCCGCCGATCGCCGCGCCGGCCAGGCGGTCGCCGGTGCCGCCGCCCGCTACCGCGGCGCCCAGAAGCGCGCCGGTGCCGGCGCCGAGCAGCGTGCCGGTGTTCTCACGAGGTCCCGGACCCGATCCGTCCGGGTTGCCGGCGCAGGCCGCGAGCGACAGGCCAACCGTGGCAATGGCAAGAAACTTGGTGACGGACATCGAGACCCCCGGAATGCGATGGAGAGAACGGCAGGCGACCCGGCCTGAATGGAACTTATGCCTTTATCGAGAAGCAAGAAATGGGGCAAAAGTCCGGCGCGCACAAGCGTTATGAGGCCGCCGGCAGCGTTAATTCCGCCCGCAGGCCCCCGATCGGCGCCGCGGCGAGCTTGAGATCGCCGCCATAGAGCTGCGCCAGCTCCACCACGATCGACAAGCCCAGGCCCGAGCCCGGCTTGCTCTCGTCGAGCCGGCGGCCGCGATGGGCAACCTGCTCACGCTCGGCGGGAGTAAGGCCGGGGCCGTCATCGTCGACCAGGATGCGCACCACCTGCCCGTCGCCGGCGCCATCGCGCAAGGCTTCGATGGCCACCCGCGACGCCGCCCACTTGCACGCATTGTCGATCAGGTTGCCGAGCATCTCCTCGAGGTCGGCGCGTTCGCCGCGGAAGCGCACCGCCGCAGCGGCCCTGACCTCGATGGCGATGGCGCGGTCGCGGTGAATCTTCTCCATCGTGCGCGCCAGCGCCTCGATCACCGGCACCACCTCCGTCACCGAGCCGACCACGGTCACGCGCGCGGCGATACGGGCGCGCTCGAGATGGCGCGCCACCTGGTCGCGCATGATCGCGGCCTGCTCTTCGACCTTCCCGGCCAGAGGATCGCCCGGCCGCGCCGAGGCTTCATTGACCATCACCGACAACGGCGTCTTCAGGGCATGGGCGAGGTTACCGACATGCGTTCGCGCGCGCTCGACGATGTCCCTGTTGGCATCGATCAGCGCATTGGTCTCGCGCGCCAGCGGCGCGATCTCGACCGGGAAAGCGCCGGCAAGACGCTCGGCGCTGCCGGAGCGGATCGCCGCCAGGCCGCTGGTGATGCGCTTGAGCGGCGCCAGACCAAATCGCACCTGAAACATTGTCGTCAGCAGCAGCACCGCCGCCAGGATCGCGAAGGTGATGAGCAACGCCCTGTCGAAGGCGCGAACGTCGTCGGTGATCTCGGCCGCATCGCCCGCCACCGCGACGAGATACTGGCCGTCCTCGCCGAGATCGATGTTGCGCTCGACCAAACGAAGATTCTGATCTTCCGGCCCGGTGACATAACCCTGGCGCGAGCCATCAGGTCCGGCGGCAATGCCCCGATCTTCCAGATGCGGCAGCCCTCCGTCCCACAGCGATCGCGACGCTCGCAGTTCCGGCTTGGCCGCACCGAGTTTGGTGACCTGCCAGTACCATCCTGACAGCGGCAACTCGAACAAGGGCTCGCCCAGCGCCTTCGGGAAACGGTCGTCTTCGGGCGCGGCGACGTCCGCCACCAGGGTCCGCAAATAGACGCCGAGCCTGCGGTCGAACGACCGCTCCACGGTCTGGCGATAGAGCGACGACAGAACGATGCCGGTCACCAGCAGGATCGCCACCGTCCAGGCGGAAGCCGAGAGAAACAGACGCAGCGCAAGTGAGTTGAAGCGCATCGCAATCAGCCGCCCGGCGGCGCGAGCATGTAGCCGAGGCCGCGAACGGTCTGGATGATGTCGACGCCGAGTTTCTTGCGAATGCGGCCGACGAACACCTCGATGGTGTTTGAATCGCGGTCGAAGTCCTGATCGTAGAGATGCTCGACCAGCTCCGTGCGCGACACCACGCGGCCATTGTGATGCATCAGGTAGGCGAGCAGCCGGTATTCGTGGCTGGTCAACTTCACCGGGTTGCCGTTGACCGTAACGCGGCCGTTGCGCGTATCGAGCCGCACCGGTCCGCATTCGAATTCGCTTCTGGCATGGCCGGCCGAGCGGCGCAGCAGCGCGCGCAGCCGCGCCAGCACTTCCTCGAGATGAAACGGCTTGGCGACGTAATCGTCGGCGCCGGCGTCGAAGCCCTGCACCTTGTCGCTCCAGCGATCGCGCGCGGTCAGCATCAGAACCGGCATGACGCGGCCGTTGCGCCGCCACGCCTCGAGCACCGAGATGCCGTCCATCTTCGGCAAGCCGATATCGAGGATCACCGCGTCATAGGGCTCGGTGTCGCCGAGGAAGAGGCCTTCTTCGCCGTCGAAAGCGCGGTCGACCACGTAGCCGGCGTCGCTCAACGCGCTGGTCAACTGGCGATTGAGATCGGGATCATCTTCGACGACGAGGAGGCGCAAGGAAAGTCTCTCCGCTCGATTTGCAGGAGCGTTTCCAGGCGAAGTGGAAGCCGGTTCGCCGTCCAGAAACGCGACAAAACAAGAATCACCGGCCGCGATCCTAGCCTAAATCGCCGGCCTGCCGCCGTCTGGCGCGAAATTGAGCCTTTTTCGGGATCAGGCGGGCCTCACAGCCCGGACAGCGGCTCGCCGTTGCCGGCATTGATTTCGACACGGGCCACCTTGCCGCTGCGGCCAAGCAGGGTCAGCTCATAGACGAGTTGCTCGTCGCGCCGGCACAGGTCGGCGCGCACCACCTCACCGCGGCGGTCGCGCTCGCGCAGCAGCTTGATGGCGGCGGCAAGCGGAATGGCCTTGCGTTCGGCGATGGCGTCGCGCTGCTCGGCCCTGGTCAGGCAGGCGCGCGCCGTGCGGTCGGCCCCGAGTGAGGCCTGCCCCGGGACGACGAGACAGCCGAGTAGAATTAATGCGGTGGTTATGCGGAAAACCGGCATGAGGCGGAGAATAACAGCGCGCCGGTGAACGCTCGCTGAACGGCAAGCGGGACCGCCTGCCGTCAGGTTTCGAAGCCTTCGAAAGTGGCGAAGTCCTCGAGCGGCGCGCGGGGCGCGCGCCATTGATTGATGGCGACGGCCGGGTCCTCGTAACCAAGGGCCATACCCGAATAGATCATCAGATGGTCGGGAAGACCGAGGAAGGCGCGCACCGTCTTGTGAAACGACACCCAGGCCTGCTGCGGGCAGGTGTGCAGGCCATGCCCGCGCGCGAGCAGTGCCACGGTCTGCAGATAGCCGCCGATGTCGGCCCACTGCGCCGCGCCGTGGTCCTTCTCGCGCGCGAAGAACAAGGCCACCGGCGCGCCGAAGAATTCGTAGTTGCGGCCGAACTGCCGATAGCGCCCGGCCTTGTCCTCGCGCGGTACGCCGATCGCCTGATAGAGCAGCTCGCCGACCTTGAAGCTGCGCTGTCGGTACGGCTCGGTCATCGGCTGCGGATAGATGACGTATTCGACGCCCTCGCCCTTCGGCAATTCGCTCGCCATGCGTGGCCGCAGCAGCGCCCTGAGCTCTTCGACGCGCTGACCCGCCAGCGCGTAGACGCGCCACGGCTGCATGTTGCCAGCCGACGGCGCCCGCGCCGCTCGCTCCACGATGTCGCGCACGATGGCTTCCGGCACCGGCTTGTCGAGGAAGGCGCGGCAGGAATAGCGAGACGAGACGGCGTCGAAGATGTCCATGAGTAGCGAGGCTCCGCAAATTGCCCGCCGATCTTACTTCCTCGCCAGTATCCTCGCCACCTTCTCCAGACTCCGCCCGCCGAAATAAGCGGTGAGCACGATCATCGCCCAGTCCGCCACGTCGCCCTTGAGCGGATCGGTCACGCCGAGACCCAGCACCTTGTCCCACACCACCACCTTCCAGACGTAGATGATGAAGGCGCCGGCGAAGAGCGGCCGCGGCAAGGCCGTGAACCAGCGGCCCTGCTCGACGACGATGAGCTTGCCTGCGATCTCGCGCTCGCGCGCCTCGACATCGAGCGCGCGGGCGGCCAAATCGGCGGCGATTTTCTCCGACGTATTATCCGCCGCGAGTTTGGCGCGATAGGCATCCACGGCGGCCTTGGCAAAAGGCCCGCCGAGAAGATTGCCGAGCCAGCCCAGGAAAGTGCCGAGCATGGCGTCAATCCCGGTTGAGCGTGCGCCGGCGCGCCAGTTCGGTGATGAGCCCGATGGCGATCACATAGTAAGGCACGTAACGCGGCTGCAGCGCCGCCTGCACGGCCTGCGACACCGCAGGATCCTGCAGTATCGTTTCGGCCGCCGCCAGGACGAGGCCGGCGCAGGCAACGAGGCGCGCCCACAGGATCGTCGCCGAATGCCTGAACCAGGTGGTGATCCGCTTCCACATTTTATGTCCTCCTGAACATGGCGATGAGAAGTGAAGCGAAGGCATGAAAAAGCCCGCGCGCGGCGGGCTGTTCATGCCTTGCTGTGATGACCGGCGGTGGCGGCGCGGTCGCCGATGTCGCCATCGTCAATGCCGCCGCCCTCACGTCGGCGACGCGACGCCCCCACCCCTTGCCGAACACCGGCCAGGTCCTCAGCGACTTGAGGAAGCGAAGTCGCTCGTCACAGATCGCAACCACAAGCGTCGCCGCATCGGTGCGGCGCGCGGCCGCGATCACGGCGTCGCTGACCGTATGCGCCCGGTCCGGCAGCTTGAGCAGCCGCCGCAGCACCTTGCTCGAACGGCCAACGCCGGAATTCACGCCGTAGTCGAACACGGCATAATCGACACCGGCCGGCAGATCGTCGCAGCGCAGCGCATTCCAGTAGCGCGCGCGATAGATCGCCTTGGCCTGCGCGACCGTCATAGTCTTGACGTCGTTCGCCGTCGCGTCCGTCTTCACGTATTTGCGATAGTCGGCGATGGTGATGCCAAAATTCGTCGGCCCGCCGGGATCGGACGGGTGGTTCGTGTAACCGCCTTCGTGCGCGAGCAGCCGCGCGAGCGAGGCGTCATAACTGGGCGCCGCCATTGCCGTCTCCTTGAATGTTCGGATGTGAAAAGCGGAAGCAAAGCTGAGCTACGGTACGTAGTGGCCCCAGAACTGCGACTGATCGGCGCTGACATAGCCGTCATTGGTGTCGAAACGGACCCGCACGTCGATGACGTCGTCTTCCGCGCACGGCACCAGAACCGCGAGGTTGTATGCAGTAACGCCGTCGACCGGTGCGCCGGACGCAGCACGGCCGCGGCCCAGTTCGGCGCCATTCTTGTAGAACGCGACGATCACCTTCGTCGGCACGGCTGCATTCGCCTTGAACCGCAACGAGAACCCGAAGGCGTGAACGCCGGCAAAGAGCGCGGCAAAACTGTTGCTGCCGGCGTTGAATGCGGCCTGATCGTTGACATCGGCGATATTGAACTGAACCTTGGTCCAGGTGTCGGCGGCGATGTAGTTGTCGAAATTCGTGGTGGCGCAGAATTTCGCCGCGCGCGGCAAGCTCGGCCGCCCGCTTGCCGCTTCGAGCACCAGAGCCTCGAACCAGGTCGCGCCGTCCGGCGACACCTTGAAATGAAAGTCGTCGTCGCCGGCAAGCCCGATTTCGGCGCGTCCCGAATAATTGTCCTGGAACAGGAACGACAGTGTCGTGGCCGCACTCTCCTTGCTGAGCTTGTAGCGCAGATCGCCATCGCCGCCTTCGGCGACGGTGCGCGCCGTGAACAGCGCATTGTTGAGCTTGGCGCTGAGCGGATTGCTGGCGTCCGCCGTGGTGCCGACGCCGAGCAGCGTCATGTTGTTGAGCGACGTCATCGCCGCGATCGCGTCGACCCAGGCCGACCCGCTCCACACCAGCAACGCGCCTTCGTCGAGGACATAAGCGAGCCAGCCGGGCCTGGGCTCGCAAACCTGCCAGGCGCCATCCTGCCGCGCCACAATCGCGTAGTCGCATCCGGCCCAGGCGCCGGTCGCTTCCGCGTTGACGATGTACCGGTCACCTTCGAAGGTGTGTTCCGGCGGCGCGGTCAGATCGCGGTCGATGACCGCGAGGTGCACCAGGGTATCGAGAATGCGCAAAGCCTCGTTATGGGTGACGTGCTTTTGCGCCTGGCTGCCTTGAATGCAAGGCAGGCCAAGATTGGCCGTCGTTGTCATGGGTCTATCCGTTGATGAGAAATCAGAGAAACAAGGTCGCCTGTGCGGCAAAGCCCCGCCCGACCGTCGCCGACAGTTGCGCAACGCGCACCGTGAGGAACGGCCGCGCCGCGCCGAAGTCGGCGAGTTCATCGGCCGCGGCATAAAGCACCGTCGGCGTAGCGCTGCTCAGCGTGCGCTTAACCTCGCCGGCCGACATGATGTCGATCTCGTAGCGCTCGCTGTCTTCGCCGAGCGGCACTTCGCCGCTCCAGCTATCGCCATCGACGCGCGTCCGTCTGATCCAGCGCAAGGTAACGCCGGCCGCGCCGCGCACGGCGCGCAGATGCACCGGCGCCAGCGGCCTGAGCGCGGTGTCGCCCGGCGTGACGTCCAGCGCCAACGCGGCGGCGTCGGCGGTGTCACGGCCGGCGGCGACGATCTTCAGCGACAACGACCGATCGCGCGCCTCGCTGCCGCTGGCGATGGGCACCGCATGGCCGTCGAGCAGCACGAACGGTGCGCCTGCTGCGAGCAAGGGCGCCATCGCCCACTCGCTGCCGCCCTGCCCGCGCAACAGCCTCGACAGCCGATAGGTGCGCTCGCCGATCAGTTCGGCTTGCGCGAACTGGATGACTTCCCATTGTCCGTCGGCATTGCGCAGCGCCGCGGCATTGGCCCCGGCCAGCACGGCCACATCGGATGCCGACGACAGGGCGCCGCCATAGAGCTTCACCCGCACATCCGCGCGATGCCAGAGCGCCGCCGGTCCGGCGCGAAGATCGTCCAGCGTCTCGCCGATGACGGAGGGAGCCAACGCCAATCCGGCGCGTGCGTAGCTGGCGCCATCGCGCGCGGCCCACACCGCCACCGCGCCCGGCCATGGCTCGGCGAACACCGCGAGCCGCGACAACACTACCGGGCTCTCGGCGCTGAGATTGGGCAGATCGAGCGCCGCCGCAACCGGCGGCCCGACCGGCGCCGGCACCGTCACCTGTTGCCTCAGCGGCGGCGACAGCGCCACATTGAATACCTCCGGATCGATCGAGCGCGCCGCGACCGTGCGCGTCTCAGCGTCGGCGATTTCCTCGATCTCGATCAGCCGCCGCCGGCCATTGACCGTCAGCGCCGCGACATCGCCCGGCGTCAGCGCCAGGTGGCTTGGCGGCAGCGCGAAATTCGCATGCTCGCGCGTCGCCCACAGATCCTGCAGCCAGATATTGGCGCGGCGCTCGACCTGCTCGCCGCGCCACACCATCGCCAGTTCGGCGTGAGCATTGCGCGTCGACGCGCCGACCAGCCGCCGGGACGTCGCGGTGGCCCGCTGATAGTCGCTGCCGACTTCGGTGAAAGCGAGCGACACCTGCCGCGGCAGGTCGCTGTCCTGCGCCCGTGTCAGCCGTGCAAAATAACGATCCTGCGCGGCGTCACCTGCCAGCACGAGATCGTCTTCGGCAAGTTCGGTGACCGGCAAGCCGCCGCGCTGGCCGAGGCGATCAGCGCGCCGATGACGTCGTCATCGTCATTGTGCTCGACGCGCAAAAAGGCCTTGGCTTCGGCAAGCGACAGCGGCTCAGCCGCCGGCGCGGTGAGGAGAATGGAGGGCATGGGTTTTCCTGACAAGATTGACAATCGTCCGCACTCAAGGCTCATGCCTGTCCGCATGCGCCTTGCACTTCTTTTCTCCGTCGCCTTGGCGACGCCGGCCTTCGCCATCACCGGCAATGCGCCGCCGGCGTCGGGCTTTGCCGCGACGTCGATCGTGATGCTGGTCGACAGCCGCGGCGGTCTCTGCACCGGCACGGCGCTGGCGCGCGATCTGGTGCTCACCGCGGCGCATTGCGTGGCGCGGCCGGCGAATTATCGCGTGCGCCTGAGCAAGGACGGCGGCGTCACCGAAGTCGAGACCACGCGCAGCCACCCCGGCTTCAACATGGGGAACTACGTCGCCAACCGCGCCACCGCCGATGTCGCGCTGGTGAAACTCAAGACGCCCCTGCCCGCCTCCGTCGTTCCCGCATCGCTCGGCGGCACGCGCCGCGTCGCCGTCGGCGAGACGATGATCGTCGCCGGCTACGGCGCGACGCGCGACAACAACGAGCAAGGCGCCGGCGAGCCGCGCATGGCGCCGCTCGTCGTCACCGGCCAGCCCGGCAGTTTGCAAATTCGCCTGCAGGACCCCGATACGCGCAACGCGCGCGCCGGCCTCGGCAGTTGCACCGGCGACTCCGGCGGGCCCGCTTTCGGCCGCAAGGGCGAGAGCGGCGGCGAAGTCATGGGCGTCGTCAGCTGGTCCACCGCGCCGCGCAACGAAGCCGGCTGCGGCGGCCTCACGGGTCTGACCCCGCTCCTCAATTACCGCACCTGGATCCTCGACACCGCCAGAGCGCTCGGCTCGCCCCTGCCGGTCGAATAAAGACACGATGCCGCAGTATCGCCCCGCCCGGCCCGCCGCTAGGGTGCGCGCTCAATCGGAACCCTGCCCTTGATCCCGACCGACCTGTCCTCATTCCTCGATCTTCTGCGCCAGCATGGCGATGCGGCCTACACGTTCCTGTTCGCCTATGCCGCCTCGCACAGCCTGCTGTTCGGCCTGTTCGCCGGCTACGCGGCCTTCGCCGGCGCGCTGAAGGTCTCGACGCTCATCATCGTTTTCTGGATCGGCAGTTTCCTCGGCGACGTCGTGCGCTTCTATCTCGGCCGCCGCTACGGCCCGAGCCTGTTCAAGCGATGGCCGCGGATCGACAAGCTGGTCAAGATCGCCGCGCGCCTCACCGACAAGCACGCGGTGCTGATGGTGCTGTTCCATCGCTATCCGCACGGCATCCGCGGCGTCGCCGCGTTCGCCTACGGCTTGTCGAATCTCTCCTGGCCGACCTTCCTGGTGCTGAACTTCATCGCCGCCGGGCTGTGGAGCGTGGTCATCGTGGCCGTCGGCTATGCCTTCGGCTCGGTGTCGGAGAAGCTGATGAACGACGCTTCGTCCGGCTTCGGCGTCGTCACCCTCATCATCTTCCTCGGCCTGTCCTGGATCCTCAGCAAGAAGCTCGAGAGCGTGGTTGAGGACAGCGCCCGGCAGGAAGTAACGCCGCGCTAACCATTCCTGCCAACCTCCGCTTAACGCCGCGTGGCTAAACCTGCCGGTATGAGTTCCATCGGCGGCATTTCCCAATCAATGGCAGGCCTGGTCGCGGCATCGCAGAAGATGCAGGCGTCCATGATCAAGATGGCCAATGCCAGCGAAGGCGGCGACATGGCCGCCCTGCTCGCCGACATGATGACCTCGCAGGTCTCCTTCGCCGCCAATGCGCAGACGCTGAAGGCGCAGAGCGACGGCCTGGGGCAGCTGCTGGACGTGATGGCGTAGCGCTCATTCGCGCCGCATTCCGTTGGCGTTAACGCAAGGCGAGCCTAAACGGCATTGTATCGTCGATTTCGATGACGCGTCGGGCGCTGCCGCGTAAGACATTTTCCGGTATCTTTACCGCGTAATCGAACTCCAGCGTCCTGTTGATAAACGTCGCCGGGACATCGCGCCTTTCGTAGCCGCCCAAGAGCAGGCACGGACCGATTTCTCGCAATGGCGCGTCTTTACCCTCGCGCACGCCGATCGACTGCACCCAATCAAAGGTCGCGACATAACGTCCACCTTGGGCGCTGGCAACACTCGCCGCGAAGTCCCGCGCATAGGCCAGCGCCTCGGGCGTTATAGAAACCAGGCCAGGCATTGTAAATTCGTCGTCTGACATGTCATCGTCCACCACTTTGATCGCGATCGCTCGCACACAGCACCACCCTGGCTGGTGGCATCGTCATCTTGGTTGAACAATTATTCCCGGTATTCAGCCAACACCTCGGACTATAAACTCCCGGCCGTCGGCACAGATGTAAGTTACTTTAAATGTGCCATCGCCGAAAAGTGCCTTTGAGCCAATGATACAAATGGGAATGACAGACCCGGCGACTTGTACTCCCACGGTGTCTTCCGTGCCGGAACCACTTCCACCGCCGTCGTCTTCTTGTCCGCCACCACCCTCACCGGTCCACTGCACGCCTTCCCGGCTGCCGGCGGGCACACGCGGCTGATCGGGCCGATACTTGTTCTCATAGAACGCGAACGGGTGCTCGTCCTGGTCGTGCGGCACAAAGCGCCGCCAATCCGGCCGCACGAACAAATGCGCATTCGGCCGCGTCCAGCGGTCGCGCTGGCGCGTCAGATAAGGCGAGGTCATGGGAATAGTCTCGTATGCGCGTTCGTCGATGATCGGGGCTCTAACCGCCCTCATCCTGAGGAGCGGCCGCAGGCCGCGGCTCGAAGGATGGGGCGGCCTCATGGTTCGAGACGCGCGCAACGGCGCGCTCCTCACCATGAGGCCGGTCGAAGTCAGCTCGCCGCGAACTTCATCAGCTTGCTGGCGTCGAAGTCCTGGACGTCGCCGCCGACGCAGACTTAATCGTATCCCGTTCCCGGCCGGCTGTCGGCGTAGTGGTACGTTCGGAACACGTCGGGCAAGATGTCCCGCCGCAGACCGTCGATGATTTCATGTCGGCGGATCGTGAGGCCCATGATCGGCCACACCCCCTTCTTGGCAATCACATCGACTGCCATGGTGATTTCCCATTCGGGAAGATCCCGCAGGAGCGCGCGCAGATCTCCAACGACCTGTGGACGAAAAAAATCGAGATTTTGAATGCCCAACTCGATTCTGGTCCAGCCGTAATTATCATAATTGATCCAATAATCACCGTCACCGAATCCGTCTTCGATGCCATACTGGGCTAACACACCCATGACGTCCTGATGGAGACGCTCCCAGGTGGCGTCCTGGACTGCGTCCAGATCTTCCATGTTGCCTCCGCAATAAACTATTCGCGACCAAATCGACGCAAGATATGAATTCGGATTTCCCGGATCATCATACGTTTATTGTAAGTTCTGATCCTCTCATCGCCCGACTCGAGAATCTGCTTATGCAGATCGCGAGCCTGGGCTTCGGTCATGATTTCTGGCTTAGCATTATTCCTTTTGAGGTAATCGTCTACAACTTCACCGACCGCTTTGTTGTATTCGACGTGATACTTGTCCCATTTGTTGCTGCGAGGGTCGTATAATTTTCCCGTGCTCGATTCATTGAATACTCGCCTCGCTTCCTCCGAAAACGGATACTTATTAATAATTGCTTGGGCGACTTGGTGATGACCTCGACCCAAACCATAAGCGCTCGAACGGCCCGGCAGGTCCTTAGGCCCCTGCGCATATTGCGCGCCGGGCTTCCAGTCGTTGTCCGGCGTCTGATCGGAAATGACGCGCGGGTCGTTGCTCGGCGGTTTGGTCGTCCGCTGACTGCCGGCACCGTCCGCGGTCCACTGGCCGCCTTCCCGGCTGCCCGCCGGCACGCGTGGCTGATCGGGCCGATACTTGTTCTCATAGAACGCGAACGGGTGCTCGTCCTGGTCGTGCGGCACGAAGCGCCGCCAGTCCGGCCGCACGAACAAATGCGCATTCGGCCGCGTCCAGCGGTCGCGCTGGCGCGTCAGATAGGGCGATGTCATGGGAATAGTCTCGTATGCGCGTTCGTCGATGATCGGGGCTCTAACCGCCCTCATCCTGAGGAGCGGCCGCAGGCCGCGTCTCGAAGGATGGGGCGGCCTCATGGTTCGAGACGCGCGCAACGGCGCGCTTCTCACCATGAGGCCGGTCGAAGTCAGCTCGCCGCGAACTTCATCAGCTTGATAGCGTCGAAGTCCTGGACGCCGCCGCCGACGCGCTTGGTCGTGTAGAACAAGACGTAAGGCTTGGCCGAATAGGGATCGCGCAGCACGCTCACCCCGGCGCGGTCGACGATCAGATAGCCGCGGGCGAAATCGCCGAAGGCGATCGACAGCGAGTCCGCGGCGATGTCCGGCATGTCCTCGGCTTCCACCACCGGGAAGGTCATCAGCGAGGCGCGCCCGCCCGCCGCTGCCGGCGGCTGCCACAGATAATGCCCGGTCGAGTCCTTGAACTTGCGGATGCTCGCCTGCGTCTTCCGGTTCATGACGAAGCTGGCGTTCTGCCGGTAGCCCGCCTTCAGCGCATAGATCAGATCGACCAGCGTATCCGACGGGTTCGAGCCGGCGAAGGCGCCGTCGGCGCCGGAGGCGATGGTGCCGAGATTGCCCCAGCTCCAGGAGGCGTTGGCCACCGTGGTGTAGCTGAGGAAGCCCTTCGGCTTGTTCGAGCCGTCGCCGGTGATGAAAGCCGTGCCCTCCTGCGCCGCGAACACGGCTTCGACTTCCTGCGCCAGCCACTCCTCGATATTCACCGCCGAGTCCTCGAGCAAGGTCGCGGTCGCCGCCGGCTGGGCGTAGATCTCCATCGCCGGGAACGACAGCTGGTCGAGCGTCGCCGACGACGTCTGCGGCCGCGAGCCGGTCTCGCCGATCCAGCCGACCGAGGGGCCGGCGGTCATGAACGGCTTCTTGTAGACACTGCCCGAGATGGTGCGCACGCCGGCGATCGAGCGGATCGGCGAGATGGCGGTGAGGCGCCGGCCGATCTCGCTCTCCAGCTCGACCGGCACGGTATAGCCGCCGTCGGCATTGGAGCCGATCGACATCGCTTTCGCCTCCAGCGTGGCGAGGCCGCCGGCATCGCCGCCGCGCATATAAGCGTCGAACGCCTTCTTGTGTTCGATGGCAGCGGCACTGCGCGCCGCCTTCTGCTCGCCGCCAAAGGCCGGCCGCGCCGATTTGAGCGCGATATCGTCGAGCTTGCGCTGCTGGACGTCGAGCGCGGCGTTGATGCGGGCGAGCTTGTCCTCGATCAGCGCATCGCCGGCGCGCTTCTGCTCGAGCGCCAGGCGCTCGTCATTGCCTTCCTTGAAGGCCTCGAAGGCGCGCATCATCTCGGCATGCGTCACCACCGCGTCGTGCGGAATGCCCGACTTGCTCTCGTAGGCCTTGCTATCATAGGCCTTGGTCTCCAGCGTGGTCGTCTCGATATCCATCGTGGTTCTCCTGTTGAATGGATGTCTCTGGTGCAACGGCAAAACTTCGCTATTCTCGGCCGGCGGGCGCCGGGCGAGTGACACGAACGGCGCGTGAAAAGAGGAAACGCGACGTGACCACCGAAATCCGTTCGGCGATCGACTTCTATGAGCGCCATCCCATCTCGGCCGACATCATCAAGGCCAAGCTGCTTGCGGCGCGCGGCAACCTGACCGGCATTTCGCCCGACGAGCTATTCCCGCACGATCAGGATCATTACGGCGGCCTCGACGCCAATGACGCGCTGGCCCGGCGCGCGCAGATCGGCCCCGGCATGCGCGTCGCCGATTTCTGCGCCGGCCTGGGGGGCCCGGCGCGCTATCTCGCGCATCGCTACGGCGCCGACGTCACCGGCATCGAGCTCACGCCCGCGCGCGTGCGCGGCGCGGCGGACCTCACGGCGCTTGCCGGCTTGAGCGACCGCGTTCGCGTCATCGAAGGCAATGTCATGGCGGTGCCGCTCGGCGATCAAAGCGTCGACGCCGTCGTGAGCCAGGAGGCCTTCCTCCATGTGCCGGATAAATCGAAGGCGCTGGCCGAGGCGCATCGCATTCTCAAGAGCGGCGGCCGCCTCGCCTTCACCGACTGGGTGGCGCACCGGCCACTGGGGAAAGACGATGCCGAACTGATGTGGGCCGGCATGGCCGCCACCAATCTCTACGACATCCCCGCCTACAAAACGCTGATCGAAGCCGCCGGCTTCACGGTGACGTCGGTGGACGATCTCACCGCCGACTGGGCGGAGATCCTGAAAGTCCGCCTGGCTATGTATCAGAAGCTGCGCGGCGAAACGCTGGCGGCCGGCACCGTGTCAGGCCACGACGCCTTCTATGAAAGCTATGTCCGCTTCGTCGAACTGGTCAGCGAAGGCGCGCTCGGCGGCGCAAGGTTCGCGGCGGTGAAGGGGTAGCGGCTAGGTCGGCTCGAAGATTCCCTGATCCAGCGCCCAGAGGCACATACCAGCATCGGGGCCCTGTGGCGATTCTTCCGTTGCACGTATGACTTCAAGCAATTGCCGAGCCTCCTTGGGCGCAACAGCCAACGTTTCTTTCGCTGCCATCAATCGCACCTGAGGATTGGGATGATCATAGAGCGGAAGAAAGGCGGTGCGCTGATCTCCAGGACGTGTCTTCAGCTCATCCGCCACGGCGAACATATCCTTGATCAGACGATTTTCCTTGGCGAGTTCACCGCGTAATTCGGCTTCATATTGTCCCAGGCACAATTCGATAAATCGTTGGACCAAAGCCCCTACTGACATTGATCGAAGATCCACTCTCATGGCTTGAGAACCCTATTATCTATCAAGGCTCTGATACCCACACTTCGACGCTCATCCCAGCTTTTGTCGCGCAGATATTCACGCGGCGAGAGATTGCCGAACTCTCTATTTGGCCGCTGGTACCACGCATTTATGTCTTCGTGCCGCATCGTCGGGATACGCACCACATTGTCCCGACCTTCGATCATCGATCTCGGGAATCCGCCGTCGCGCTCGGCCGATGTTCGTTCGACGATATGGTGATCCTGATAACCCGCCTTTGACGTGTTCGACACGGCATCCTGCAATTCTTGCATGGATTTCGGCGGGTCGCGATAGGAGTCTATCTTGGCGTGGTACTCATGGATCCAGGATGCCGCATTATACAAACCCTCGGCAATCGTTACCGAGGGTCCAAGCCGCCTTGCTATTCTTTTTAGAGCTGCAGTGCGGTCGGTCGACAGAGGTGGCCGCTCTTTCGGTACCTCTGGCAAACTACCGGCCGTCCCGTTGGGTGGAGGGCTCGACCCTCCTGCCGTGCCTGCTCCTCCTGTCCACTGCCCCCGCCCGGATTGCCTTTCGGCACACGCGGCTGATCGGGTCCAAAACCGGCTTTCGAGGCGATCCGCAGCGCCACGCCATGCCGGCGCATCGCGCGCTCCAGGCGCGTCTCCGCGGCCAGGCGCTTCAGTTCGCTCAGCGCGCAGGCGAGCTGCTGCAGCGTCAGCCGGCGCTGCCATAGAAGATCGACAAGGTCCTCCCGCATCGCATCACCCCGCCCGCCGCCGTCGCAGGCGTTCGACGCGCGGCGGCGCCGGCGGCCGCGGCGACGCGATGGCCGCCGCGCCCTCGCCCGCGAGCATCGCGCGCCACTCATTCTCCGCGCGCGTGCGCGCGAATGAAGGACGCCGGGAGGCAGCGTCCTTCACCGCATGCACGCGCGCGCCCGCCAGCAGCGGGAACGTGACGATGGAAATCTCCCAGAGATCCACCGCGAGCAGCGCGCGCACCCGCGTCCTGGGATCAATGCGGCCCTTCACGGTGCGAAAGCCGATCGACAGGCCGTCGATGGCGCCGGAGCGGATCAGCACCAGCAGCTCGCGGCCGCGCGCCACTTCGGGGATGAGCCTGCCGCGCGCGTAAAGCCCGCGCCCGTCCTCGCGCAGCTCGAGCCAGACGCCGACCGGCTCGGCCGGGTCGTGCTGAAACAGCATCGGCACGCGATGCACGCTCTTCTGCCGCAGCGTCTGCGCGAAGGCGCCGCGCACCACCATGTCGCGCGCCTGATCGATGGCGCCGAACAGCGAGGCGTAGCCTTCCACGGTGCCGTCCTCGTGAATGCGCGTCTTCGGCGCGAACACGGAGGCGATGGTGGGTTCGGTGGAGAGTGCGAGCATGAGGCGCTCCGGACATGCGTGTCCCGGGCACGCAGCAGCACGCCAGTGCTGCGGCGCAGACCCGGGACCCAGAAAAATTGCGATGAATCATGGGTCCCGGTTCTGCGGCGCACCGCGCAAGTGCGCCGCGCCGCGCCCGGGACACGGGAGCGGTTACTTCCTGCCGCGCTTCGCTTTCATCTTCGGCGCACGCGGTGCCGCGCTCCTGCGTCTGCTGGCGCGGTCGAGGTGATCGAGAAACTCGCGAAACACGTCGAGGTGGTCGCGGCGGGGCGAATTGGCTTCCTTGGTCTCGCGCTTGATCGAGCGCAGCACGGTATGCAACGTGTCCATCATCGATCTCCTGAGCGGTCCTTGAAGATGTCGTTGAAGCGCGCCAGTTCGCGCACGAAGTCGTCGAAGCGCCGGATCGCGGCGGTAAGTTCGCGCAAGGCGAACCCGGCCAGCGCCGTCGCCGTCAGCGCCCACATCAGCAGCGCCACATGGGCGAGGTCGCCGCGCGCGGAGAAGGTCTCGATAATGTCGGGCATCGCTTGCCACTCACGCGAGGTCGTCATCGTCCGCGAAAGCGGACGATCCAGCCCTTGAGGCGAGTGCTGCAAGCGCTGGATCCCCGCCTGCGCGGGGATGACCCGAGAAAATCGCTAGTGCGCTGCGCCGCGCCCGGGACAAGGGCTACACCGCGTCGCCGCCTTCGAGCGCGCCGTAACCCGTCGCCGCGCGTTTCTCGTTGACGTGAGGAACGGCGCCTTGGTGACGCGCTCCCACAAGGCGGCGCGGTCGGCGCTGAGCGCCTCGATGCGATCGATATCGACCGCGAGCGTGAGCGCATGGCCGCCGAAGCCTGGCGCCAGCCACTGCGCCAGCGCCGCGCCGATGCGGTTCGCCAGAGGCAGCACGCTGGCGCGCCAGAACACGCGGTTGGCCTCGGCGTAATTCGAATAGGTGTTGTCGCCGGGAATGGCGAGCAGCATGGGCGGCACGCCGAAGGCCAGCGCGATCTCGCGCGCCGCGGCGTTCTTGGCCTCCATGAAGTCCATGTCCTTGGGCGTCAGCGACATCGCCTTCCAGTCGAGCCCGCCTTCGAGCAGCATCGGCCGCCCGGCATTGATGGCGCCCCGATAGTCGTCGTCCAGTTGCTTCTTCAGCCGCTCGAACTGGTTGTCGTTCATCACGGCGCCTTCGGCGCCGGAATAGAGCAGCGCGCCGGATGGCCGCGCCGCGTTGTCGAGCAGCGCCTTGTTCCAGGCCGTCGCCGAATTGTGGGTATCGACCGCGGTCGCCGCCGCCTCAAGCGGGCTCAGGCCATAATAATCGTCGAGCGGGTTGAACAAGGTCAGATGCAGGATCGGCGGCGGCCCGCTTGCACCCGCGCCCTCCTGCGCGAAGCGCACGGTGTTGCCGGCCACGGTGTAGTCGAAAGCCGCCGGCCAGCCATCGGCGCCCGGCACCACCTTCATGCGATCGGGCCGCAAGGCATAAAGTTCGCGCGGCGCGCTCTCCACGCTCACCGCCTCGACATAGGCGTTGCCGGCCAGCATCAGATGCGCCGCGATGGCCTCGAGCAGAGCCGGCCCATCCTGGCGCGGGTTGGGCCGCGCGAGGAGATCGAGCAAGGGATGCGCGGTGAGTTCGCTGGCGCCGTCATACAGCGCGAAAGACACCGAGCCGACCGCCTCCGCGGTCAGCCGCACCGCGCGGTGCACGATGGCGTTGCGCGTATAGCCCGCGCGCGTCAGCGCCGCGTAATCGCGCGGCGTCCAGCGGGCGCGGCCGCCGCTTTCGAGCGCGATCAGCCGCGCGGCGCGCGAGGCCTTGTGCTCCGGGGGACGCAGCAGTCTCTTGAGTGTTTCGAGCATGAAAAAAGCCCGCCGTCGCCGGCGGGCTCCTCTGTTGGTTGTCGCTGACACCCGGCGGTCGCCGGGCTCGTCACTAGTTCGACGCCACCCGCGAGGCATGCGGATTGACGATGGCATAGCCGGCGATCGAGCGGACATGCCGGCGCGTCTTGCCGCCGCCGGAATTGCCGTCATGCACCAGCCACTGATTGCCTTCGACATGGCTCATCAGCACGAACACATGGCCGGAACGCGCGGCCACCATGCCGGGCGCCGCCTGGGTGCGCGGGAACTTGCGGACCCAGTTGGCCGCGAGATTGAGATCCTTGCGGATCTCGCCGAACACATAGAGCGAAGCCTCGCAGCCGCAGAAGCGGTGCGGGCATCCCGAAGGCCGGCCGCCGAGAACGACGGCGTTGCCGTTGGCGTCCACCTGCGCCTCGCGGCGGGCTTCGGCGCGCGCCGTGTAGGCCTCGTTCGTTTCAGCAATGCGCCCGCGACGCGCCTGGCGCGAACCGGCTGCACCGGCCTGCCTGGATTGCGTCGACTGGCGTGCGGCCACCGCGGTCGGGCTGTCGGAACAGCCGCGTTGGTCGCACGATACTTGCGCTACCGGCGCCTGTGCCTGCTGGCGATGTTTCGGTCTGGCATCGGCGCTCGTCGCCGCGGCCGTGATCGAAGCGATCGTCAAGATCGCAAGTGCAGCTCGTTTCAATATCCCGGTCACCTGTCTTGAAGGGCGGCATTGGCGCCGCTGAGGGAAGGAAGCGGCAGGACAGCCGCGTCTGTTTGAGGCCCCCTTCCGCCGCCTCAATGTGACCAAAACATGACGAGCGCGAGCATGACTCCGGCGCTGAGCTATGCATGTTAACGATTGTGTCGCGAAAAGGCACATTCGGAATAAACAACTGCGATAAAACAACGTCAATTCACGCCATGAGCACATTCTCGCCGTGAAATATTATTGTCCGTGGCGGCACCGATTATCGCGCATGAGTAGCAGGATTTACCGCTCTTAACCGTGCAATCCGTCTCACTCCGGGGCATGCGCGTGCATCGCGCGCTTCAAGCGGTGACATTAAAGCCGCCTGATCCGTGGCTCGGGCCGCGCGGCAAAGGTCAGCGCCGCCACCGCCCACACCATCGCATCGAGACGATCCGGCGAATGGCCCGACGACAATCCATCGAGCCCGAAGTCGCACATCTCGTCCTCGAGCGAGGGGAAATTGCCGGCGTGCTTCACCCTGCCCTGCTCGTAGAGTTGCGACACCGGCTCGGCACGGTGATATTTGCCGCGCGTCGCCCGCGTCGTCGTCACTGGCACGCCGCCGTCGATCGACTTGAGCACCGCGCTCACCATCTCGCCGCCCTGGTTGATCTCGGCGATCAGCGCATCGGCCTCATACTTGCGCCACAGCGAAATGGCGCGGCTCGCCCAGCCCTGCGGGGTAGCGCCCGCGATGCTGGCGTCCTCGATCACATAAACCGTGCCGTCTCCGGCGCGACCGGCGGCGACAATGCCGCAGGCATCGGCGCCGCGCTTCGACGACGCCGGCGGATCGATGGCCACGACGATGCGTGTCAGTTCCGGCGGAGCCGTCACGCGGCAGCCCTCCAGCCCGGCGCGCGTCCACAGTGCGTCGGCGCGCTCCTCGACGATCTCGCCGTCGAGCTCCTGGCGGCCGAGCCGCGTGCCTTTGTATTGCGCGAACACCTGCTCGACGAAGGACGCCGACAGGTTGAGCGCATTCGCCACGGTGCCGGCGCGGGTCAGCACCGTCGCCGGGTCGGCCATGATCTTCCGGAGAAGCGCGATCGGCCGCGGCGTGGTGGTGATCACCTGCCGCGGCCGCTCGCCAAGGCGCAGTCCGAACTGCAGCATGTCAAAGGTTGCTTCGGCTTGACGCCACTTGGCGAGTTCGTCGCACCACGCGGCCGTGAACTGCGGGCCGCGCAGGCCTTCATGATTTTCGGATGAAAAGACTTCGGCGATCGCGCCGTTCGGCCATTCGACGCGTCGGCGTGTCGGGTACCATTTCAATCTCTCCGATCGAGGATGCACGGCCATCAGGCCGGAAGCGCCCTCGATCATGACGGAGCGAACGTCGTGCTCGGTCTCGCCGACGAGGGCGATGCGCGCGGCGCCGTCGGCCTTTGCTATGCCGCGCACCCATTCCGCGCCGGCGCGGGTTTTGCCCGCGCCGCGGCCGCCGAGAATGAGCCACGTGCGCCACGGCTTGCCATCGGCAGCGAGGTCCGGCGGCTTCTGGTGCTCGTGTGCGAACAGGCAGAAATCCGAATTGAGGATCTCCACCTCATTCGGCAGCAGGGCCGCCAGCACCGCGGCCCGGTCGTCCGGTTCGAGCTTCGATAAGTCCTTCAATACGGATAGCAAGCGTTCGTCGGAACTCGTCGATGTCGCGAGGCACGGGATCATGGCTGACTTCATCCGTCGTCGGCTCTGCGCCGGGTTTGGTGAGTTGCGCGATGTCGCGAAGCGTTCGCGACACGCTGGCGAGCGTCCGGGCACTGTGATCGGCTTCGAGCGCGTCGGCCGGCCGCAATACCGCGATGATGCGCTCGATTGCATCCATCTCGCGTTCGGCAACGCTCATCATGCGTTGTGCGATTGCCAAACGTTGTTGGGCCGCTGCGGCGGCATCCAGCACGACCGGAACGGCGAGAGGTTGCGGCTCGGGTAACGGTTGCGCGACCGCTTCGCTCACAACGCGTGCGAGGCTGAAGGTCGGCTTGGCGTGGCGGCTGCGCCAGCCCAATGCGCGAACCCGCTCGTACAGGTTCGAACGTGAAACGCCCACCAGGGCGGCGATATCGCCGACAGGCGCGTTTGTCTGCTCGTAAAGGCGTCTCGCCTCGGCAAGTACGTCCGGCGGAATGATTTTCTTGGCCGTCATGTCACCCTCCCCCATGAAAAAACGCGCCGGCAAAACCGGCGCGTTCCGAACTGTCGAAACCTCTCGCTGTCGAGCCCGCGGCCGCCTCGCGGCGCGCCGTCAGGCGGCGAAGAAATACATGTAAACTATGGCGAACAGCACCACGACGCCCGCCAGGCTGGCGAACAACACGTTGCGCACGCTCGGGCCGCGTTCGCCGGCGCGCGATTCGGTCGCCGATTCCACGATGCGGCCATTTTCTGTTTTTGCCATCGCCCTCACCTCATTCCTGCATGAACCGTGACCGCGCCAAGCGCGGCATTTCACGAGTCCAACGCCAGGGATGGCGGCGCGTTCCGTGCAACATCGTCGCCCCGCGATCCGCGGCGCGCCTCACCGAACGCAAGTGTGGAGCATACCCAAACCATAGCGGAGCAGCGTCACGCTGTCAAGCGTATTTTCCTAGTTTATGATTTTTATCTTTGCCGGCGGCCGCAGGCTAAAAATCCCAACGGCCGCAACGGGATACTCTCCCTGTCGCGGCCGGCGCCGCGGGCGGCGGCCGCCTTCCCACGCGAAAAAATTTAGTCGAATTTTTTTTCGCCGGCGCGGTCCGGTTGGTTGCCGCCGATTGCTTCAAATTGGTTTCTTCGCCTTAAGCCAATCTGAGGGGCCCGGAGGTAAAACGTCGTCGTCCCCGGATGACGACATGCGATCGGCCTTGCTGAAAGAACGACGGAAAACGCCGCGGCGCGCCATCAACCGCGTCGCTCAATACTACAGCGGCGCCGGCGCGCTTCCGCGCAGCTGCATGATCACCGATATTTCCGACAGCGGCGCCCGGCTTTATTGCGAGTCCGGCATGCCCGACCTCTTCATCCTGTGGGTCGTCGGCGAGGATGGCGAAGAGCGGCGCGATTGCCGCGTGGTCTGGCGGTTGGGCGGCGAGCTCGGCATTGAGTTCGTCGGCCGCCAGCGCTGAAACGCCGCCGCGTTATTCGGCGACCCGGTCCGGCTTGAGATCGAAGCCGACTTCGAACACGGCGCGGCCGTCGCCGTCGATCACGCGCATGGTCCAGCCCGACAAATCCTGAATGCCCGGCGCGCACATGGCGGCCTTGAGATCGCGCACCTGACGGATCGCATGGCGGCGCGCATCGGCGAGCCCGCCGAATTCCTCGCCGGCGTCATCGGTGAACCAGCGACTGCCGTCGCTGAAATTGAAGTAGTATCGGGGCACGCGACCATTCCCCCACTAACGATGTCGCCCCACCTTGCGTCCGGCCGCCGCCCCCACGGCAGACCGGTCACTGCCCGCAGGCTATGGTAATTCCTTACTAGTCGTCCAGAGCGCCGAAAGACTGATCCGCCCGCGGTTGTGGCCGGAATCGTCGTAAAACGCGTTTTGCCGGCGAGAGTGAGGCGACATGACGCCCCGACGAAATTGTCGCGGGGCGCCTCAGTTCGCACCGCCCGCGTCAAATTGCGCCCGCGCCTGCTGGATCGCCGGACGATTCTGCCGCGCCCACAAGCCGAGCTCCTGGACCGGCGCGAGCAGCGAGCGGCCGAGCGCGGTCAGCTCGTAATCCACGCGCGGCGGAATGGTCGGAAATACGGTGCGGGAAACCAGCCCGTCGCGTTCGAGGCCGCGCAGCGTCAGGGTCAGCATGCGCTGGGAGATCGAGCCCAGCGACCGGCGCAGTTCGTTGAAGCGTTTGGGGCCGTCGCCGAGCGTCGAAACGACGAGGACCGTCCATTTGTCGCCGACCCTCGCCAGCACCTCACTGACGGCGCGGCAGTCTTCGGCCACATGAAGGGTACCGGGTATGGAGATTGTGCCTTCTTGCGGGTTCTGCGCAGTCATCTATTTATCCTCGGTTACAGAACGTAACTTAGGCTAAATAATAGAGGTTTCAATGGCCAAGCTCAAACTGGGTCTCATCGTCGGCTCGAACCGCAAGGAATCCATCAACCGCAAACTGGCGCTGGCGCTGGCCGGGCTCGGCAGCGACGCCTTCGAGGCCAAGCTCATCCAGATTGACGATCTGCCGATGTACAATCAGGACCACGAAATGCCGGTACCGGCGCCCGTCGCCCGCTTCAAGGGCGAGGTCGATGCATCCGACGCCCTGCTCTTCGTCACCCCGGAGCACAGCCGTTCGATTCCCGCCGTGCTCAAGAACGCCATCGACTGGGGCGCGCGGCCTTGGGGCAAGACGTCCTGGCCGAACAAACCGGCCGTCGTCACCGGCACCTCCGGCGGCGCTATTTCGACCGCTGTCGTACAACAGCACCTCCGCGCCGTGCTCGGCGACCAGGGTCTGCATCTTCTCGGCGGTGAAGCGTATATCCTCTATAAACAGGACCTGATCGACGCCGATAATAATGTGACGGAGGCCAGCGTCCGCGAGTTCCTCAAGGCGCTGATCGATCGGTTCGCGGTATTCGCCGGAAAGCTGGCGGCGTCCTAACAAAAGTGCTGCAAAGTAATGTGTATAACGTCGGCCTGTGCGTACCTCGAATAAACCACGCACGATAAGAATGCCCGCAGTGGGGTAAGCCGCCCACGGGAGGCGGGCCGACGTGACAGATCAGCTTCGCGGGCGCATTGACGGCCGTTCCGGCTGGCGGGATTGGATTCAGCCGGCGACGTTCCTCGGTCTGTGCATGCTGGCCGTGGTTTACGGCGTGCTCGTGCTGCTGGTCGTCAACGACCGGCGCGAGGCCCTCGCCAATGCCACGCACACCACGGCCAATCTCGTCCGTATCGTCGATCAATCTTACTCGCACATTTTCCGGAGCGTGGATTCCACGCTTCAGCTTTTCCGCCATGCCTATCAGCAGACGAAGTCCGCCGACGATCTGCAGGCATGGCTGAACGACAAGGCGGCGCGAACCGAGCTCGACTACAAATTCATCATCCTCGACAAGAACGGTAACGCGGTCGCCGCCTCGGGCGGCGTCGGGCCGGGCCTCGGCATGATGCCCGCCGACCAGACTTTCGCCGACCGGGAATACTTCCAGCGGCAGAAAGACACGCCGACCGACGAATTGTTCTTCAGCGAGCCGCTCCAGGCCAAACTGAGTAACCGCTCCACCATCGTCGTCACCCGCCGGCTGGTCGCACCGGACGGCACATTCGCCGGCGTCGTTGCCGCGGCCGTGACGCCCGAGGCGCTGATTAAGGTCGGCGCCGATCTCGATCTCGGCCCCGGCGGCACTTTCGGCCTGATCGGCATGGACGGCGTCGTGCGCGCCCGCGCCGCCAACGGCAAAGCCGAGACCATGCAGGCCGGCGGCCGCAGCGATCTGTCTTCCGCTCTGTTCAACTACCTTCCGGCCGCTCCGGTCGGGCACTTCTTCAGCGAGCCCCGGCCGCCCGATCGGAAGCCGCGGCTGGTCGCCTATCGTGCGATCAGCGACTACCCGCTGATTGCGACGGTGTCTGTCACCGACGACTACATCTACCGGCACGTCAGCCGTCAGGCGCAGATCTACTGGGTCATCGCCTTGCTCGTCACCATGGGCATTCTGCTCGGCATCCGGTGGGGCATCATGCGCGAGCAGAAGCTGCTCGCCGCGCAGGACGACCTGCGCCGCAGCCAGGAGCGCTATCGACTGGTGGAGGAGGCCGTCGACGACGGCATCTGGGACTGGAACATCGAAACCGGCAAACACTATAAATCGCCGAGCTGGCGCAAGATCATAGGCCTTGCCCAAAACACGCCTGCGCCGGACTTCGAAAATTATCTGTCGTTCGTTCATCCCGACGATCAGCCTGCCGTGCGCGAAGTCCTGCGCGCCCATCTCGAGGACGGGCAGCCTTTTTTGCTCGAGTACAGGATCAAGCGCGCCGACGGCCGGCTCATCTGGGTGCACAGCCGCGGCATGGCCCAGCGCGACGCCGCCGGCAAGCCGGTCCGCATGGTCGGCACGCTGACCGACATCACCGATCGCATCCAGGCGGAAGGAACGCTCAAGGAGAGCCGCGACAATCTCGCCCGCGCCGAGCGTCTTGCCCTTCTCGGCCACTTCAAGAACGATTTTGCCTCGCGCACCATCACCTGGTCGGCCGGCATATTCTCGATATTCGGCTTCTCTCCCGAGCATACGCTGACCGTGCGCGGCTTCTATGAGTTGCTCGTGCCGGAAGACCGTCCGCTGTTGAACAAGGCCGGCAAGGACGCCACCGCGGGCCTCGAGATTCCCAATCTCATTCTGCGCGCGCGGCGGTCCGACGGCGCCATCGTCGATCTGGAAATCTGGATGACGCCGGTGCGCGACAGCGGCGGCGCCGTCACCGGCATCTTCGGCACCATCCAGGACGTCACCATGCGCCGCCGCGCCGAGGAATTGCTGGCGCGCACCAATCAAGAGCTCGAGGCCCGCGTCAGCGCGCGCACCGCCGAACTGGCGCAGGAGATGCGCCGGCGCGAGGAAGCGCAGATGACGCTCGGGCAGATGCAGAAGATGGAGGCGGTCGGCCAGCTCACCGCCGGCGTCGCGCACGACTTCAACAACCTGCTGTCGGTCATCGCCGGCAGCCTCGAATTCGTCGATCGCGCGAACGCGCGCGGGCTCACCGCGGACCCGGATCTGGTCGATGCGGCGATGCGCGCGACGCGGCGCGGGCGCGAGCTGGTGCGCCGCCTGCTGGCGTTCTCGCGGCAAACGCCGCTGCGCGCCGAGCCGACGCCGATCGACCAACTGGTGCTCGACACCTTGCGCCTCCTGCAGCGCACGCTCGGCACCAATATCGACCTCGTCACCAGGCTCAACGCCAAGGACGCCGTGATCTCGGTCGATCGCAATCAGTTAGCCAATGCCCTGCTCAATCTCGCGATCAATGCCCGCGACGCCATGCCCGAAGGCGGCCAGATCACCATCGCCACCGAATGCCGGCCATGCGATCCCGCTCTCGCCAAGTCGCCGCGCTGGCCGACCGGCGAGGAAGTCCGCATCACCATCAGCGACACCGGCTTCGGCATGAGCGAGGACGTCCTCGCGCGCGCCGCCGAGCCGTTCTTCACCACCAAGGCCGACGGGCTGGGCAGCGGCCTCGGGCTCTCCATGGTGCAGGGCTTCACCGAGCAGTCCGGCGGCCAGCTCGGCATCGAGAGCAGGCCGCAACGCGGCACGTCGGTGACCATCCGGCTTCCGCGCGTCGCCAATGCCTGTCCGCCCGACGACGCCGACAATGCCGGTGCGCCCGGCCCCGCCAAGAGCGAGAAAATCGTGCTGCTGGTCGAGGACGATGCCGACGTGCGCATCGTCGCCACCGCGCAGTTGCGTCATCTCGGCTTCAAGGTCCATGCCGTCGCCAACGGCATGGAGGCGCTCGATCTGATCGCCTCGCCCGCCACCATCGACATCCTGCTCACCGACGTCGTGCTGCCGGGCGGGCTGGACGGCGTATCGCTGATCAAGGAAGCGATCGCGGCGCGGCCCGGCATGGGCATCGTCTGCATGTCAGGCTACGAGCCGGCGCAGAAGCACCGCAAATGGCTGAGCCAGCAGAACATCGCCTTCCTGGAGAAGCCGTTCAACACGCAGAAGCTCGCCCAGGCGCTCGAAATGGCGGTCGCGCACTAGCGGCGCCGCGCGGCGCTCGCCGCTCAGAGCGGCTCCGCCGCCGGTCCGCCGGGCCCGCGCAGCGGCACTTCCTCCAGTGCGAAGATGAAGCCGAGGCCGCAGGCCAGCACCGCGGCGCAGACCGCGAACACCATGCGGAACGCCAGCCCCAGATCGTGCACCGAGACCGAACGCGCCAGCACTTCCACCGAGGCGCCCGCGCCGCCGCCCAGACCGCCGAGCACGATGGCGCCGAGGATCGCCACTACCAGCGCCGCGAACAGCGCGCGGAAGAAATTGGCCGCGCCGGTGGCGATGCCCATTTGCGGGCGCTCGACGGCGTTCTGCATGCACACCGTGGACACCGGAAACACCATGCCGAAGCCGAGGCCGACGATGCAGGTCAGCGCCATCACCGCGGCCATCGACAGCCGGTCCGGGAAGATCGCCATGATGACGAGCGCGGCGATCGCGCCGGCATTGCCGGCAACGGGAATGCGCTTGTAGCGCTTGAGGCGCATCAGCCCCTGCCCCGCCAGCAGCGCCGCCACCGTGACCGCGCCGAGCATCGGGATCAGCGCCAGGCCCGATTGCGTCGCCGTCAGCCCCAGCACGCCTTCGAAATACAGCGGTAGAAAGATCGTCATGCCGACCAGGGTGCCCATCGTGCACGAGCCGGCGAGCGTCGCCGCGCGCACCACCTTGTTGCGCAGGATGTTGAGCGGCAGGAACGGCTCCGGCGCGCGCGCGAGGCGCCAGGCGAACAGCAGCCACAGCACCACCGAGCCTGCCACCAGCGCCGCGATTTGCGGCGACAGCCACGGGTAGCGCGCGCCGCCCGACGACAGCGCCAAAAGCAGCGACACCGAGGCCAGCATCATCAGCACCGCGCCGATGCCGTCGAGCCTGTGCTCGCGCTTGTGGAACGGCACCAGCTTGAGCATGTGCCAGGTCATGCCCAGCGCCAGCGCGCCGAGCGGCACGTTGATCCAGAAGATCAGCGACCAGTCGATATGCTCGGTGAGGATGCCGCCGAGAACCGGCCCGCCGACCGACGACAGCGCGAAAACCGCGGCGATGTAGCCCTGATAGCGGCCGCGCTCGCGCGGGCTCACGATGTCGGCGATCACCGTCTGCGCCAGCGCGATCAGCGCGCCGCCGCCGAAGCCCTGGAAGGCGCGCGCCAGGATCAGCGCCGTCATGTTCGGCGCCAGCGCGCAGGCGACCGAGCCGGCGATGAAGATCGCCACCGCGCTCAGCATGATGACGCGGCGGCCGTGCATGTCCGACAGCTTGCCGAGCAGCGGCGTCGCCGCCGTGCCGGTCAAAAGATAGGCCGTCACCACCCAGGCCAGATCCTCGACATTATGGAAGTGGCGGCCGATGGTCGGCAGGGCGGTGGCGACGATGGTCTGGTCGAGCGCGCCCAAAAACATCGCCAAGGTGATGCCGAGGACGATCCGGACGATCTGCTTGTGCGTCAGCGGCGATGCCGGCGCGCCGCCGGGCGCGGCTGTCGAAAGGGGTGGCTGTTCGCTCATGATGTCACGCCGCGGCCTATTTCGGCCGCACCTTGCCGCGCGAGCCTTTGGGCCAGCGCTGCGGCCATTTCACGATGTAATCGACGAGATCGCGGTCCGGCACATCGACCTCATTGGCCGAGACCTTGCCGCGCACCGAAATGCCGGCCTCGTGCACCGTCTCCGGCGAGCCCGAAATCAGCGGATGCCACCACGGCAGGTCCTGCCCCGAGGCCACCAGCACATAGCCGCAGGTCGGCGGCAGCCAGTTGAGCCGGCGGATGTTCCGCCACGACAGGCGCACGCAATCATGCACCTTCTTCTGGCGGTTCTTGTAATCGGCGCAGCGGCAGGAGGCGGTGTCGAGCAGCTTGCAGCCGACATCGGTGTAGACCGTCTCGGCGGTGTCGATGTCGGTGAGCTTGTTGAGGCAGCAGCGGCCGCAGCCGTCGCAAAGGCTCTCCCACTCGCGCGGGGTCATCTCGCTCATCTTCTTGGTGCGCCAGAAGGGAAGCGGCTTGTCGGGGGCGGCCTTGTCGGTGATTTTGCGGGACTCGGGCATGGGTTCAGGTTTCCTGCCCCTCCTTCCCGCATCGGCCGCGCCGACACAAGAGCGCTGATGGCGAAAGATGGCGCCGCTCAGAGCCGGAGCTTGCGCACGCAGGCGAGCGCCGCCTCGATCTGCGCGAGGTAGAGGTCTTCGGTGCCGTTGTCGCGGGCGCGCGCGACCGGCGAGCGATCCGTCCCGCGCGTGGCGCGGAAGCGGTTATAGGCGGCCATCGCCGCGGAGACGGCGTTGATGGCGGCAATGCGCGCCTCCCAGACCTGCCGCTTGTCAGCCCTGGCCCACGCCTTGGCGGCGCGCGAACCCGCGGCGGCGCAGGACGTGGCCGCGCGCGCTCGCGCGCCGGGATCGAGCGCCTTGAGGCCGTGAACCGCCGGCCGCTCCGCTTCGGCGCGCGCGATGAAGCGGCCGCCGGCGCCGGTGACCGGCTCGAGGCCGCTCGCGCGCTGCCAGCGACGGCCGCGATTGGAAGCCGCGGCGGCCTGCCCGCGCGGCCGGACGATGTAACGCCGCCGCCAGCCGCCGGTCTCAACATAGCGATACAAGGTGCGCTCGGTGACGCCGCAGAGCCGCGCGATCTCGCGCACCGGCACGGCGGAGTCCTCATAGAGCGCCTGGACGCGGGCCATGAGCGTTTCCCCTCCCCCGCGAGCGTCAGCGAGCCGAGGGGAGGAAAGGTCAGGGGTGGGCGCGCTTTCTTCTGCTGACTGTCCGGCAAGTTCGGGCTGTTCCCTCTCCCCGCACTCTGCCTGTCCCCTCTCCCCTGTGGGGAGAGGGCTAGGGAGAGGGGGACACTGAGTCAGACGAACATCCGCCCTCTCCACCTCCACCTTCCGCACCGCGCCCTGCCCCGCTTCCGGCGCGAGCGCGAACACCAACTCCCGCCCGTCCATGGCGAGATACTCCCTGCGCGCAGCCGCGCGCGACGACTTCCGCGGCGTCATGGAAAGACCCCGTGTTGACAGATGCGATTGTGGAGAATGCCGGAAAACTAGCGGAGCAGCGTTACGCTGTCAAGGATTATATTCTATAACCGTGGCTTACTGGGTCGGGCGGTGTGACGCTTGCCCCTCAGGAACAAGCCCTCGATCCGGTCGGCATTGAATGCAAACAGCACAATGATCGCCACCGAAATGGGAATCCAGGCCAGCGCGAAGATTTCGAATGTCGTCACTTCTGCGGTCCCCCAGGCAAATCCTCCGACCGAGACTTCCGGTCTTCGCGCTCCAGCTCCCAACGCATGAGGTCGATCAGCACTCCGGTAATGCTCTGTCCGCGCAGTTGAGCCAGCTCAGATAGGCTGACGGTCTCTGGGTTCTTGATGTGCACGACCACAGGCGTCCCTAAACGGAAAATTATTCGGAGTCCTCGGCGTCATTAGCTTCACTCTCCAGCTCCGCAATGACTTGGGCCTGATTACGCAAAGAAACGGTCTCGGCTGGATCACCTTTCAAACGATACGCCTTGAAGACGTGCTCGCGTCCCGCGCTCGGATTATCTAACATCGCCGTCTGCAGGTCGTTGGTTCTCAAGTCGAAACTGTAAGCAACCACAACGCGATCCGCCTCACGGCGCGCCAGCGCGCCAACTTCAATCAAATCGTCATCAACCACGTCGTGGGCAGGCACAATTAAGGTACGCCGATGCGCAGTACCTTTGGCTAGCGCGAAAGGGGTTGGAGCTACATACATTTTTCGATCGCGAACGAGAATGTCTCCGTAACTGCCAAACCCGCGGAAACTCTTATTCTTATGAACATATGTATTGTCCGCGTTTAAGAAGCTTCCGTGGCAGAGAACCAAGTCAAGCACCGGATAACGATTGCCGTCGGGACTGCTCGGATAACGGCCAAACACATAATAGACTTGCCGCCCATTGTGCTCTCCGCGAGGGACCTGGCTATTGCAGTCATAATCTGCATCACGACCTGGGTAAGCAAGCCCCTTCAGTTCGTATCCCTCTGCAAAGCGAACAAGCCGAAAATCGGGATACGTATTTCTCCCAGGAGAATCATAATTCAACCCAAGCCCTTCAAGACGCCGCTTAAACCAATTCTGAAAATGAAATTCCTTATCGTTGCGCCCTTCGCGCTCAATTAATTCACCATTGCGGATTGCCGACACACAAGACTTAAAAATCAAAGAAACATTCGACACCATCAACGCCTCACCTTCGTCAGTCGCAACCTAAGCACCAAATCTAACATGAAGCCTTTCGATCATATCTTCGATTATAGAATTACTAACATCAAGCAGATCTAGCGCACCAACGCCGTCGCCAGAACCGGAGAGCCGCCTTAAAAGCTGAGCCATAATAACTATTCGCACATCGTTCCTGCTTAGCCGCCGCCCCACGACACGAAACCGGCGGACCTGTTCGGCAGCCAAGGACTCGACCGAAGACCAAAGATCGTCGCATTGACTATCGAGCTCAAGGCCGGCACGCTTGCGGCAGACCACTATTATGTCCAAATCGATTGGTTCTTTGGCCTGAAGCTTGGGCATGGCTACAGACATTTCAGCTTTAATCGGATGAACAGCAGTGATAACAAACCGCGCATCCATCAAGGCGTGGAGCACTGACCGCCACCCTTCAGGGCGCGAATGATGATAAGTGAAAGCAAGTATTCCATCATCCTTTAACACCCGATGAGCTTCCTTTAACACAGCACCAAGACGATCCGTGAATGCTCGCACGTCGCCGTTTTGCACTTCTGCGACGGACCGCGTCGTCTGCGCCGAGCAACTACCTACAGCGCCAAGAATATGTCGCTGCCAAACATGAAAGAAGTCTGCGAGCTGAGAATAGTGAACATTGTCGAAGAACGGCGGGTCAGTCAAAACGGCATCGACAGACCGGTCTGCAATATCCGTTGCACTTGAGTCGCCACACGATAGGTACACACGCCTACCGCGCGCAAATTCTTTAAAATCGTAAGCTACCTGGAATCCGATTTTCTCGGATAGCCCAAATACTTTCTCACCTACCTTCTTCCCATTTCGCGAACTAACACGCAACTCGAATGGGTCGTCGGCATAGTCAAGCGCCCGCCGAATTCGACCTTCGAACATCGTCGAAAACGATCCAGAACTTTTTGGCGTACCCCATAAGTTGGCCTCCAACGGAACCCGCTCCGGTTTCAAAATGTGGTGCGCAAACATGTGACGCACCGCCCCGGTCCCCTCGCCTTTATAAGAAGCGAACATATTATTGAATTCGAGAGCCCCCGAGAAAAGACAGGTGAATAGTTCACGCAATGCAGGGTCCGAAACTAGCTTAATTCTTTCCGCGAGAATTGACAGGCAAAGCAGCTGCCTCGCATTAAACATTTCGTGCCAATAGCGGTAATTGTATCCTAGAGCCTGATTTGTATTGTACCCCGGCTCAATTGAAGCAACTGGATAAGCGTCAACTCGATTTTCGAGCTCCTTTTCCGCTGAAGCATATAGCGCGCGGTCATCGTCTGTCGCTCGGAGATATTGCTTGGACCCGTCGGCAAGAAGCACCAACTTCGCGTACATACGGTGAGCGGGTGCTCGACCGGTCTCCCTGACTGTTTTCGAGATTGAAAACGCATGTGCGCAAGATGGACAGGCAGCGTTCTGACCTTTTGCCGGGCCCGACTGCGGGTCAAATGTTTGGTTGCAAGCTAAACACGACACTCGATGAGCATCGTAACTGACGGGATTGATGGCGCCACAGGCGGGGCACAGAGCTTGAGCCGCCGGAAACTTCTTCGGATAGGCGTTTCGCGCAAAGACGTAAGAAGAAAACAGGTCGACCGGTCTCGCACAGGCAGGACAGTCGAGAGATTTCACCCAGAAAAAATAAAGAACTTCCGCGCTTCTGCCATCGGGAAGCTTGGTGCGATAAAACTTGCGAATTAGATCGGCAACATCCTTCTCGATGTCACGAAAGGTGCGGAGAATTATTGAACGGTCGTGCGTCGCGAGTGCATTCTTAACCAGAAAATACGCAACCGGGTTTATATCTCGACCGATTGACCTCAGACCAAGCTTACCTGCCTCACCAACCGTTGTCCCGCTCCCCATAAACGGATCGAAAATGACCGCATTGTCTATCCGGGTCGGGCTATAAAATAGGTCGAGAACATTTGCTCCTTTCGGCGCAAAAGTCGCAAGAGCCATCGCACGAAACACAGTCCCAAGACGCTGCGCCCACCATTTATGAATGTGATAAAGCGGGCGATTGATTTCCTTTCGCCAGCTTTCAATTTCCGCCACGTCGCTAAGAGCTTCAAATGGAAACGCATCATCTTCAATCGCGCGGGGGCCGGGGCGCACAGCTAGGCTGATCGTATTCTGATCGTTCTGGGTCAAGGGAAGCTGTAACGCCGCCTCGTCCGAAAAGCTGCGCGAACCGGCGCTGCGCCTTGAAGTGACTGGCTCCATTCTGAAATTTGCTCCGGATCTCATGCTAAACAATTCCCATTAGGTAGCACGACGTTTGCTTACGCTGCCGGGTATCTGCAAATCATCCCCGGGTGCTTCTTGCGAGTGCATTGCGCCACCTACAACCTATTTTGTTCATGATATGTTCTCAAGGGCGTATTCGGATAAATTCGCTCTCCACCTCCACCCCCATTCCCGCCCCAATTCCCGTTCACCTTTCGGCCCGATAAGCGCCTCGTTTCGATAGAGAAACCGGCCCCGATGCACTAAATTGGCACGGGCGCGCGGCGTGGCCGGCCTGTCCGCTTCCGGTCCGCCGTGTCCGGCGGGCGCCGACCCGGCGGCCGCGCACGCTTCGTAACCGTTTGAAAAGTCTGACCTTATGGCTCTCGACGACCTGCCTCCCGAGACCGCGCGCCAGAAGCTCAAGCGCGCCATGCTGGCCGTCGACGCCTGGGTCGATTTTTCCGTGTTCCGCTCGGCCGCCGGGCTGCGCGAGAGCTACGAGCGCTTCTCCACCTTCATGGACCGCTTCCATGTCGCCGGCGTGCGGCGCTGGGCCGTCGAGATCGCCTCCGAGGGCGCCACGCTCGGGCTCGCCGGCGGCGTCCTCATGGTGGCGCTCGCGACCTCCGCCTTCCAGATGACGCAGGACGACGACTGGCTCAAGAAATCCGAGCTCGCCGTCACGTTTCTGGACCGCTACGGCAACGAGGTCGGCACCCGCGGCATCCGCCACAACGATTCCATCCCGCTCGACCAGTTCCCCGATCACCTGATCAAGGCGGTGCTGGCCACCGAGGACCGCCGCTTCTACGAGCATTTCGGCATCGATATCGCCGGCACCGCGCGCGCCATCGTCACCAATGCGCGCGCCGGCGGCGTCGTGCAGGGCGGCTCGTCATTGTCGCAGCAGCTCGCCAAGAACCTGTTTTTGTCGAACGAGCGCACCCTCGACCGCAAGATCAAGGAAGCGTTCCTGGCGATGTGGCTGGAGTCGCGGCTCACCAAGAACGAGATTTTGAAGCTGTATCTCGACCGCGCCTATATGGGCGGCGGCGCCTTCGGCGTGGATGCGGCGGCGCAGTATTATTTCAACAAGTCGGCGCGGGACGTGAACCTGTCCGAGGCGGCGATGCTGGCCGGCCTGTTCAAGGCGCCGACCAAGTTCGCGCCGCACGTCAACCTGCCGGCGGCGCGCGCCCGCGCCAACGTCGTGCTCGACAATCTCGTCGAGGCCGGCTTCATGACGGAAGGTCAGGTGTTCGGCGCCCGCCGCCACCCCGCCACCGCCGTCGACCGAAGAGCCGAGCACGCGCCGAATTATTATCTGGATTGGGCGTTCGACGAGATGAAGAAGCTCGTCGATACGATGCCGAAGACAATGACCGAGCGCGTTTTCATCGCGCGCACCGCGCTCGATACCGGCGTCCAGTCGGTCGCGGATGACGCCATCGAAAGCATCCTGCGTCAGTATGGCCGCGAGTATCATGCGGGCCAGGCCAACACAGTGGTCATGGAAGTCGACGGCGCAGTGCGCGCCATGGTGGGCGGACGCGATTATGGCGCGAGCCAGTTCAACCGCGCCACCGACGCAATGCGTCAGCCCGGCTCGTCGTTCAAGCCTTATGTCTACGCGACCGCGCTGGAGCGCGGCTTCAAGCCGACCTCGATCGTGGTCGACGCGCCGATCTGCCTCGGCAACTGGTGCCCGCGCAATTACGGCGGCGGCTTCCGCGGCTCCATGACATTGATCACCGCGCTGACGAACTCGATCAACACGGTCGCGGTCCGCCTGTCGGTCGCGATCGGCGATGGCAATCCCAAGCTCGGGCGCTCGCGCATCGTCGAGACGGCGCACAAGATGGGCATCACGACGCCGCTCCCCGACACGCCGTCGCTGCCGATCGGCGCGGATGCCGTGACCATGCTCGAGCATGTTGGCGCCTATGCGACCTTCCCCAATCTCGGCATGGCGGTGAAGCCCCACGCCATTCTCGAAGTCCGGACCGGCGACGGCAATCTGGTGTGGCGCTTCGACCGCGACGGGCCCAAGCCGCGGCGCGCATTGCCGGCCTCTGTTTCGGCCGACATGATCAAGATGATGAACAACGTTGTTGAAAGCGGCACCGCGCGTCGCGCGCGCCTCAATGGCGTGGCCGCTGCCGGCAAAACCGGCACCACCAACGAGTCCCGCGATGCCTGGTTCATGGGCTACACCGGCAATTTCGTCTGCGGCGTCTGGTTCGGCAACGACGACTACACGCCGACCAACCGCATGACCGGCGGCTCGCTGCCGGCGATGACGTGGCACACCATCATGGACTACGCCCACCAGGGCATCGAGGTTCGCCAGTTGCCCGGCGTTCCGGTGCCGGAGCGGCAACAGCAGGTCGCGACGCGGACGTCGAAGGGCGACGACAAGGCGCCGGCGGCCCGGCGGCCGACGCTGCTGTCGAAGCGCGGCGCCGAGGCGCTCGTGCGGGTGGAAAGGCTCCTGGACGAGGCCAACCGCGCCATGACGCCGTTGCGCCCCACGGTGGCGAATGAGCGCGGCAAGCGTGCCGATCTCACCAGTCCCGGCATGCAGGCGGCCCCGGATGGGGGCGGCGCGCTCGCCGCGGCGCTGGAAAACCAAGCCGCCGGCAAGAGCAACTGAATAGCCGCGCCGCCCTGGGCGGCGTAGTCTGCGGCCTCATGCGACTCGATACTCCTCCCCTGCCAACGGATCGGCCGTGCGGCTTCTGACCTCCACCTTGTTTGCCCTGATCGTCGCCGGCGCGGTTGGCCTCGGCCTGACCTACTTTGCGCTGACGCGCGGCGCCGCGTTCGGCGCGCTGACCATCGGCAGCTGGACGGCCTGGCCGAAGACCGGCACCGCGGACGCAGATCCCTATGCCCGCGCCAGCATCGCCCGCACGGGACAATTGCCGGTCGCGCTCGGGGACGGCGTCTTCTTTAACGCCAGGAGCGACGATTACGGCTTGGCGCTCGACGGCCGCTGCGACGTCGTGCTGTCCGGCGTCACACCGGCGGCCCGGTTCTGGACGCTGTCGCTCTACAGCGCCGACGGCGAGTTGATCGCCAACTCCATCGACCGCTACGGCTTCACGAGTCAGGAAATCGTGCGCCGCGCCGATGGCAGCTTCGAAATCGTGGTGTCGGCGCGCGCCCAGCCCGGCAACTGGCTGCCGACAGCCGGCGTCGATCGCTACACCTTGGTCCTGCGCCTCTATGATACGGCGGTCGGCGTCGCCACAAAGGCCGGCCGTGAAGTGCCGATGCCGGCCATCGAAACGCGCAGCTGCCCCGAGCACCAGGCGAGGGGCAGACCATGATCCGCTGGCTGCTTCTTTTACTGGGCGGCGCGCTGCTCGGCGGCGTCGTGCATCTCGGCACCATCATCCTTCTGCCGCGAACCGCGACCCAGGATGCCTATGCGCGCCTCGCCAACGACACGCCCGTCAACAGCGTCGTTCCCCTGCCGCAGCCGCGTCCGGAAAAGGCGGCGATGCCGTTCATGGATCCGGCCTTTGCCGCCGGCGTCTGCCGCTATGACCTGTCGAACGGCCCGCTCAAGCTCACGGTGCCGGTCAGTCTCGCCTATACGTCGGTGTCTTTCTATACGCGCTACGACGTCGCCTATTACGCCATCAACGATCGCGCGGCCGGCAGGCGCGTCATCGAACTCGATCTGATGACACCCGAACAGAAAAACGCGATGCCGGAAGACGAAGACGTCACGGCCGCCGACCGTCTGATCGTGGAGTCGCCGACGGTGTCCGGGATCATCGCCATTCGCGCGCTGGCGCCCGAACCCGGGCTGCTGCCGATGGCGCAGGCGACCATCGCCAATGCGCGCTGCGCGGTGCAAACGGCGCCGGTGGTAGCGCCGGCCACCAAACGCTGATCCAAATTCGGAATATTATCGCTGGAAGGCGAGGCTCGGCCCGCGCTGATAAGGCGGCGCCGTCTGCACGCGATAGTGCGAGACTTCGGCGTGCAGCCGGTTGAGCGCCTGCTCGACTGTCACCGCCTCCTGCGACGGCGAGGAAATCACCAGGCGTTCCAAGGCGTAGCGGTAATTGGCGACACGCCGCCCAAGGCTCGCCCGCACCCGGGCGATGACGCGGTCGTTCTCCTTGATGCGGTTGAGCGTGTTGGTGCGCTCGGCCGCGGTCAGGCCGGGAATGAAGGCGAGGCTCTTGCCGCGCTTGGCGTCGAGGTCGATCACGCGCGTCGCCGTCGAGAAGAAGCCCGGCAGCCGCTCGCTGTCGTTGCGGATGTCCTGGGTCAGCGTCGCATAACGCGACGTCGGCGAGCGCGCCTTGTCGTCCATCATGTGGTCGTAATAGGCGGCCGGATTGGCCATCTGCTTCTCGATATCCGGGTTGAGGCCGTATTCATTGGCCACCGAATAGAACTTGTGCCGCAGATAAGGCGGCTCGATCAGCGGATAAGCGAGATCGCGCAGGCTGCGCTCCTCGTCGGTCAGTTCAAAGCTCGACGGGGTGATCGCCTCGCCCTTGGCGTTGTCGCGGCCGACCCAGTTATGGATGTTGTCGCGAACGAGGCTCGGGCTGATCTCGTCGAAATCGCCGTTGAGGCCGCAACCGGCCAGTGCCGGGGCCAGCATAAGCGCGATGACAAGCGGCAGCGTTCGTGGCTTTGCGCGCATCGCGACCCTTTGGAAGAATTCGTTCGGCTCAACGCGCCAGACGGCGGCGCCGGCGGCGGCCCGAACTGTTGCCCTGGTCGGGCTCGAGCCCGTCCGGCGCACGCTCGATCCGTATGACCGGCAGAATGATGACCGTCGCAGGTTCCGAGTCCGCATTGATGTGGTGGCCCCGGCCGAAACCAAGAGTCCGACCGGCGTCTTCGGGAAAACGGATGACTTCGCCCATTGCAGTCCCCTATTTCGTCCCGGCCAGCCGTCACGCTACGGCATCAATGTGCTGTCGAACTCCACCCTCGCTTACCGAACTGTACCCGATACCTGCGGACCTGCCGGGCCGACGCGAATGATTAAAGGGGCTGCAAGGTTAACGGCTTGCTAACGCGGTCGCTCTAATGTTCGGCGCAGCCGCCGAGTTTCGTTAAGTATCATGATCAAGCCCCCCAGCATTTCGCCGATCGACGGCCTCGTCGACCTCGCCTGCCGCGACGGCGTCGATGTGCGCCCGACCCTGCTGCGCGTCCTCACCGACCTTTACGTGCAGAAGCCGGCGCATACCGCCGACGAAACCAAGCAGTATGTCGAACTGGCGCTCGGCCTCATCGACACGGTCGATGCCGCCACCAAGGCCGCGGTCGCCGCCAGCCTGTCGCATTACGCCGCGCCGCCGCCCGCCATTCTCGCCAAGCTCGGCCTCGGAGACAGCATGCCGGCCTCGCCCGCGATCACCGACTTGCCCGAAGTCACCTTGCCCGAAGTGACCCTGCCCGAAGTGACCTTCGCGCCCGAAGCGACTTTGGTGCCGGACGCCGCGCCGGCCCTCGCCGCGCCGATCGCCACCGCCAGCCTGACCGATGTCTTCCTCGACGCGCCGCCGGCCGATCGCCGGCTGATCCTCGCCAATCTCGACATCGTCGCCGCGCCCGCCGTCCTGATCGCGCCGCTGCCGGACGACAAAATCGCCCGCCTCGAGCAGGCCGCGCTGCACCGCGAGCCCGCCGCCTTCGCCCGCTTGGTCGAAAGCGCGCTCGGCGTCGACCGCGAGCTGGCGCGCCGCATCACCGACGATAATTCCGGCGAGCCCATCGTCATCCTGGCGCGCGCGCTCGGCATCAAGGCCGCCGTGCTCCAGCGCATTCTCCTGTTCCTCAATCCCGCCATCGGCCGGTCGGTCGAACGCGTGTTCGATCTCGCCGTGCTCTATGACGAGATTTCGCTGGCCGCGGCCTGTCACATGGTCACGCTGTGGCGGCAGGATGCGCCGGCCGCGCGCGTGCCGACCAAGGGCCGTCACGAGCCGGTCTATCAGGACGATCTGCGCACGGTGCGCCGCCCGCTGGCGCGGGAGAACCGCCGCGCCGATCCGCGCGAGACGGCCGCGCCTCACAAGGCGACGCGCTGACGCCCGCGCCTAGGTCACGACCCGGTCGAGGAAGTGCCGCCCGGCGCGGTCTTCGCTCTCGACGATCCAGAGATCGGGGTCGAAACGCGTTTCCCTTTGCAGCTTCGCTTCAATGTCGGCTTCCGGCGCGGGGCCGTCCCGGCCGACGATGACCGTGAAAGCGCGCTCGCCGGAATTCTCGTCGTCAATGGCGGTCTGCGGCGCCGGACCGTAAAGCGTCGCGGTGCCGTCCAGCCGGTTGACGATGATGAAAATGGCGCCGGCCTCTTCCGCGCCGCGCTTGCGCACGACGGCAAAGGCGCCCTCGATGTTGCAGCGGCGCACATAGGCCGCGACCCAGATGCTCGATTTCAGCCGCATGGGCCCTGACTACCACGCCGCTGCGAGGACAATCGACCGTTATTCGAGCGGCCGCCCGGTCATGACCGACAGCTCGCGCACGAAGCGGTCCGAGATCTGGCCGGTCACCGGCAGCTTGCGGTCGCGCTCGAACTTCTCGATGGCGGCGCGTGTCGCGGCGTCGAAGTTGCCGGACGGCTTGATCTGGCCGTAGCCGAAATCCGCCAGCGCGCGCTGTACGGCCAGCACGCGCGGCGACGGCGCGATCAGTTCGGCGATCGGATCGCGGCGCGCCGGCTGCGGCTGCGGCAACGGCGCCGAGGCCTGCATGGCGCGCAGCAGTTCTTCGGGCGCGTTGGGGTCGACCTTGACGCCGATCGATTGCGCGAAGTCGCGCGCGCCGGCATCGGTCTTGGCGCCCCAGATGCCATCGGCGGTGCCGTCATAGAAACCGCGCCTGGTCAGCTCGCGCTGGATCTCGGCGATGGTCTGCACGCGGTTGAGCACTGGCGCCGCCGGCTGCTGCGCCGTCGGCGGCAAAGCTTGCACGGGCGGCACGCGGGTCGGCTGCGCCACCACCGGCGCGGGCGCCGCGGCAACGGGCGCCGGCCGCGCCGAGAAGAACGGCGCCGGATGCGGCCCCTTCTGCATCGCCAGCGCATTGACGAAGATGATGACGCTGGCCGTGCCGCCGAGCAGCACGCCGACGAACTCGCGCGGGTGCGACATGATCAGGCGCCCGACGCCGCTGGACGACGGTTGTTCGATGACGGCGGCCGCAGCCGCCCGGCTTTTCCGCTTACGCACTTTTCTTCACCAGTACTTTGGCGACCACGGCGAGATCGCCGGCCCGCTCCGTGACCAGCCGGATCGGATCGGCCGGCGCTTTATGTCCTTCGCAATCGATCGGCAGGCGCACGGTCACGCGCGTGCCTTCGCCGAGACGGCTGCGGATGTCTATGTCGCCGCCATGCAGCTTGACCAGACCTTTCACGATCGACAGGCCGAGGCCGGTGCCGTCGTGGCGGCGGTCATACGTGCCGCGCGCCTGGAAGAAAGCCTCGCCAAGCCGCGGCAGGTCGTCCTCGCCGATGCCGACGCCGGTGTCTTCCACCGATACGGCGATTGCGGCTCCGTCGCGCCGGGCGGTGATGGTGACGCTGCCGCCGCGCGGCGTGAACTTGATGGCGTTAGACATCAGGTTGATGAGGATCTGATTGAAGGCGCGGCGATCGCCGACGATCTCCGGCAGATCCGCCGCCAGTTTCGTCCTGATTTCGACACCGGCGTCGCGCGCCTTGAGCGCAAGCAGATCGCAGCAGCCGGTCAGGACGGGCGACGGCGCGAAAGGCTCCGGCGTGATTTCGAAATTGCCGGTCTCCATCTTCGACATGTCGAGGATGCCGTTGACGACCGAAAGAAGGTGATGGCCGGACTCGTTGATGAGCCGCGCATACTCGTGTCGCCGCTCCGGCTGTACGACCAGATCCTCTCGGGTCAGCATTTCGGAGAAGCCAATGATGGCATTGAGCGGCGTGCGCAGTTCGTGGCTCATCGTCGCGAGAAAGCGGCTCTTCGACAGATTGGCGCGTTCCTGTTCGGCGCGGGCCGCTTCCATCGCTTCTTCGTGAAGCTTGCGCTCGCTGATGTCGCGCAACACCGCGACCACTTCGCGCTCCGTGCCGAGCACGCCGGTGCTGTCGTCGAGCGGCCGGCAGCGCATCTCGACCCAGACGAAGCGGCTGATCTCGCCGCCTTCGCCGCCGCGGCGAATGCGGAATTCCACCGACCGGTCCTCGCCGTGCGCCGAAGCGTCCGCGAGCGCCGTCAGGAAGGCCGGACGATCCGCGACATGAACGTGGTCGAACAGGCCGTGACCGGTTAACACGCCGGCCGCGGTGCCGAACAGCGATTCTGCGGCCGGAGAAATAAACAGCACCGCGCCGTTCCGGTCGTGACGCGTGATCACGTCGGTCATGTTGCGCGCGAGCAGACGGTAGCGGTCTTCTTCGGCGTAGCGCAGCCACACGCTGGTGCGCGCCAGTTGCTCGGCGCCGAGCGCCAGGCCGGTGGCGTAAAGCGCGGCGGAGACGACGCCGAGCGCGGCGAGCGCGCCGTTCGACGACGCGGCCGGCGGAATGAGATCGTAGGCGCCGACGATCACCATCAGGCCGGCGGCGCTGAGCGCGAAGATCGACGCCAGCGCGACGACACGGCGCGACGCCGACAGCGACGCTTCGAGCGGCACCACGACCAGCCAGATCGCGGCGAACGACGCAATGCCGCCATTGTAGAGCGCGACCGCCGTCACCAGACCGGTCAGCGCCAGCGACGACAGCACATGCGCGGCCTCGTAGCGGCCGGTGCGCGATAGAAAGTAGGCGGTGAGGATCGGCGCCACCAGCCAGGCGAAGACACCGAGCTCGAGTGCATTCGGCACGCCGCGGAACGCGATGAACACCGGAAAGCTGGCCAGAGCGACAAGGCTGCCGATAAGACGCGGAGCGATGAAGGCACGGTGGCGCGCGGCCGTCAGCGCATCCTGCCGGGCGGCCGGATACACCAAGGCATCTACATACTGCCACAGTGGAGTGAGAAAGCTCACTGTCCCTGTCACACGTCCCTTTGAAGACGCGCCCCTTATTCGAGCGCGACCTTAGGGGGCCGCCGCTTAAGCGAAAGCTAAGGGGCGCGGCGCGGACGCCGCTGCGTTGCGGATGCGCCACGAACCTCGCCGCTATTCGACTTCCATGGTGAAATTTCGGTTGCCGCGCACCCTCAACGCGTCGTTAAAGAATCCAAACCTTACCGGCGCGGTAACCATGCGATCCTTTCGTCAAATGCCGCCAAACCGGCATCGGGCGGAATTCGCTAAAATTTTAGTCAAATGCTGATTTCTACAATTCTCATCGAATTCGAGTCGAACTCGCGGCAAGTTTGAGCAAAATGCGCGTTTCATCGCCAAGGACAGCTTCAAGCCTGTCTGCTAAATTTGAATACAAGGCGGCGCAAAAGCCGTCGGGGACGATAATAGGTGGGTCATGTTCTTCCTGTTGCGGATGGCCTTCTGGCTGACGATCGTATGCGTGCTTCTGCCGGGGACGGGCGAGAAGACGCAGTCGCCGGAGGCGAAGATTGATGCGGTTCAGGCGATGACGTTCGCCGGCGCTGCCGTGTCGGACATGCGCGGCTTTTGCGAACGCAATGCTGAAGCCTGCGTCGTCGGCGGCAAGGTCGCGACCGCGATCGGCCACCGCGCCGAGGCCGGCGCGCGCACCATCATCGAGTTCGTCAGCAACCAGATCGCCGACAACAAGGCCGCGCCGGTCGAAGAACCGGCCCGCATTGCCGGCGTCTCGACCACCGGCGCTCTCGGCACCTCCATCAATCACGGCACGCTGACGCCCACCGACATGAAACCCGCCTGGCACGCGCCGGTGCCGCTGCCGCCGCGCCGCGAAGCCCGCGCTGGCCGCCCGTCGGCGTAAGCAGACGGCTTTGCCCGGTCTGTCGACGGGGGCGCTGCTCGCGCCGCCCCGTTTGGCCTTTGGGGCAATCTGCCTATATACGGTTCGCGAAGAGCCGCACCGGGAACCGGTGCGCTTGAACGCTTCTGATCGCGAGCCGTGACCCAGATCGATGACCAAGATCGACGACATTGTTGAGAATTTCGCGCTGCTCGATGAGTGGGACGACCGCTATCGCTACGTGATTGAACTTGGCCGCGAATTGCCGCCGATGGCCGAGGCGGACCACACCGAAGCCAACAAGGTCCAGGGCTGCGCCAGCCAGGTCTGGCTCAAGACCAAAATCTCCGGTGGCGATAACGGCCCCGTTCTCACGTTCGACGGCGACAGCGACGCGCACATCGTTCGCGGCCTCGTGGCCATTTTGCTGGCGCTTTATTCAGGCAAATCCGCGCGCGACATTCTCGCCACCGATGCGCTGGCGCTGTTCGACCGCATCGGGCTGCGCGAGAACCTGACGCCGCAGCGCTCCAACGGCCTGCGCTCGATGGTCGAGCGCATCCGCGCCGAGGCCGACGCCGCCCTCGCCGCCGCCTGACGCCATCCGCTCACTCGACACGGAATGCCGAGCCTTCGGCCAGCCAGGTGCGGACGGCTGACTGCTCTTTGCCGCGGGCTTGCGCCAGATAGCCGTAATGCCGCGCCAGGCGGTCGAGCGCGAGTTGCAGCACGACCTTGGCGGAACGCGCCGGCCAGCCGCGCGTCGCTTCAATCTCCTCGAGGCCCTTGAGAAAGCAGCAGAGGTCCATCAGCAGACCGGAAAACTCCGGCCCGACGGAGTCCATGGCAGCGTTGACGCGTTGGCGCGCCGCGATGGCGCCGTCCGCGAGGGCGGCCGCGCCGCCCGTCGCCGAATGACGGTTCGACGAGATCGGGCTGGCCCAGTCCGCGGTGGTTCGCGGCATCAAATGCGCCCTTGTGAAATCGGCGCGCAGCCGCTCACCGGCCTGTAGCTGATGCGGCGCGATCAGCGCACGGCCATCGCGGCCGCGCCGCCGCGCCAGCCACGCCAGCGGACTTTCGGCCGTATCGACGGTGACGCGGCGGGGGCCGGCCGGCGTGTCGACGACCTGTTCCTCGAGCGAGAGACGCGCGGCGCGGTGCGCCCCGATCTCGGGGGCCTCGGAAGCCCTCGGCGGCCGGCAATTCCCGCCGTCACGGCGTTGCGCGGGCGCCGCGGCGGAACGGTCCTGGCCGGATCCGGTCGTGGCAGGTTCGGTTGCGATCTGTTGGGCGATGGCGGTCATTGGGCTTATCATCCCTTTCTAGGATGCTATACCCATAACGCGAGAGACCGGTCCGCGCAAGGACTAAGTTCACATTAGCACGCAAACAAAAAACCCGCGGCGTTTCCGTCGCGGGTCGGTCGAGCCTGCGCCGCTCACCGGCGCCTATTTGGAGCGGCGGCGCCGCTGCTGGCCGAGCCCCATTTCCTTGGCCAGTTGCGAGCGGGCGGCGGCATAATTCGGCGCCACCATCGGGTAATCGGGACCAAGCCCCCACTTCTCGCGATACTGCTCGGGCGTCATGTTGTACTGGGTGCGCAAATGCCGCTTGAGCGACTTGAACTTCTTGCCGTCCTCGAGACAGACAATGTGCTCCGGCGTGATCGACTTCTTTACCGGGACCGCCGGCTTCAGCGGCTCGGCAGGCGTCTCGCCGCCCTTGCCCGAGACGCCTGACAACGCCGCATGCACCTGATTGATCAGCGCGGGTATGTCGGCGGCTGCGACCGTGTTGTTGCTGACATAGGCCGAAACGATCTCGGCCGTCAGTTCGATAAAGTTACCGGGATTGTTCGTGTCGCTCATCGCCGCCTCACCCCCGCGCGTGGCCAAGTGCCACCGTCCATCCCGCTCGTCTGAAGCACCGGCTCCGCAAAAACGAAACCGGGGCCCGTCGTCCCCGATTGCATCGCACCGATTTCGGCTGCTTTCTTCTATTTACTATCTACTAACTGGCGGCAAGCATTGCAAGTCGATCCCGGTACCTGGCCAATAGAGCCAAGTCTTCGTTTGGGACATTATTGAATACGGCCGGGCTTAATACCGCGGCGGGCCGGAGAGCCCGCCAGGTGGCTCAGGACGTCTTTTCCAGGTGCGCCCGCAACTCGTTGATCGAGGCAAAGCGCAAGGTGCCTTGCGGCAATTCCGCCTCGATCGAACCGTCGACATAGAGCGTGTAGCCCATGCCATCGACCACGCCCGACTTCAGAATGGCGACCGCATGCGGCTCGTCCGCCGACGGCTTTTCCTGATCGGCGGCGGCGCTGGTCGGCTCTGTTGGGGCAGGCTCGGCAGCGGCGGGCCTGGAGCCGTGACGAGGCAGGTCCGGCTCCTTTGCCTTGAACGGCTCGGCATCCTCGACCGGCCACATCGCGTCGAAATAGCTGGTGTCGGGCTTGTCGGCAGCGGTCGGCCGTGCCGCCGGCGTAAAGTCCGGCAGCTCGGCCGCCTTTTCGCCGGCCTTGGGCGATTCCCGGTGCTCGAGCTCGGGTTCCTCCTCCACCTTGTCCGCAGGATTGGCCCTGTCGTCCCATTCCCCGGCTTCGGCCAGTTCGGCGGCCTCCGCGGCGTCGGTTTCGTCCGGATAGGGGTCGAAGCGCGGCGTCTCATCCGGGTTGGGCAAGGTCGGCGCGCCGAACACCTCCTCCTGCGGCCGCGGGCCGGGCGAGGTCAGCGGCAGCGCCACCGGGGTCGTCACAGGCCGCCGGGACGGGAATGGCGGCGGCAGGTCGGGCCGCGGCTCGAAGGCCGGGGGTGCGGCAGCCTCGCGCGGCAGGGCCGGCTCGGCCGGCGTTGCGCTTTTCGGCCGCGGCGGGAACGGGACGCGGGCGGCGGCCGGCGGCGCTGGCGCGGCTGGAGGCGCCGGCGGAGAGAGGACCGGCGCTGGCGCAGGCGCGGTGTCAGGCATTCGCGATGTTCTTGGCCCGGCCCGGCCATAGACGGACGACAGATGCTGCAGCTCGCGCACGACAACGCCGAGGCCGAGCACGATCAGGCCTCCGACCGCCGATACGGTGCCGGCGATGATCAGCGTATTGCCGAAACTGAACTCATTGATCGGCACGCCAAAAGCGATCAGGGCGGCGCCGATCGCGACAGCGAAAGCGCCTACGACGTAAAGCAGAATCGACATGGCCGGCTGCGATCCTCGAAAAACGCGGCCAATTCTACAGAGGGACCGCTTCAATTCCAGCTAAACTATTCAACCTATGAGGAATTCTGGCCTTTTTAGGCGGCCACGGCAAGGTCGAATGTTAAAATAATCCTTGGAGCCCGAATATGCCGGAGGGTCCTTCATGGCAGAGTCATGGCCCGGCTGCACAATAGCGCGGGCCGCAGACATTGCTCCGGACCGCGGCCCGGCCTAATTAACCCCATCGAGGAACTCGAACCAGATGTGCCGGTTGCCATCCGGAGCCGGCCAATCCGCGTTCGACCCGTCGTGGACCGAGGAGGACCTGATGTCATTTACGCTGCCCGAACTGCCCTATTCCTACGATGCACTGGCGCCCTATATGTCGCGCGAGACGCTCGAGTACCACCACGACAAGCACCACAAGGCTTACGTCGACAACGGCAACAAGCTGCTTGAAGGTTCGGGCCTCGAAGGCAAGTCGCTCGAAGAGATCGTGAAGGGTTCGCACGGCAAGAATGCCGGCCTCTTCAACAATGCGGGCCAGCACTACAATCACATCCATTTCTGGAAGTGGATGAAGCCCAATGGCGGCGGCGACAAGATCCCCGGCAAGCTGAAAGCGGCGATCGACTCCGACCTCGGCGGCCTCGAGAAGCTGAAGGCCGACTTCGCTCAGGCCGGCGCCACGCAATTCGGTTCGGGCTGGGCCTGGATCGAGGTGAAGGGCGGCAAGCTCGCCATCTCCAAGACCCCGAACGGCGAAAATCCGCTGGTCAACGGCGCCTCCCCGATCCTGGGCTGCGACGTGTGGGAGCACTCCTACTACATCGATTATCGCAACCGTCGCCCCGATTATCTCAAGGCGTTCCTCGATCACCTGGTGAACTGGGAATACGTCGAAGAGATGTACGCCGCCGCCACCAAGTAAGGCGCAGCGAATGATAGAAGGGGGGCGGCGCAGAAGTGGCGCCGCCCCTTTTCATTGCGACATCGTCAGATACCGGCCTTTGTCATGACCAAGCGCAGTGTAGACGTGGCAATCATCGGCGGCGGCGCGGCCGGCATCGCCGCCACCCGCAAACTGACGGCACATGGCGTCGATTGCCTGATTATCGAGGCGCGCGATCGTCTCGGCGGCCGCGCCTGCACGATCCGGCACCCTTCCGGCTACGCCCTCGACATGGGCTGCGGCTGGCTGCATTCGGCCGACTGCAATCCATGGGTCGCCATCGCCACGGCGCAAGGCCGCAGCTTCGACAAGGCGCTTCCACCATGGGGCCGCACAACCATGACGGAGATCGTTCCGGCGAAAACCCAACGCGCCTTCCGCGCCGCCATGGGAGAATTGTTCGCCCGCGTTTCCGAAACCGCGGCCACCGGCGACGATCGGCCCATCTCCGATCTGCTGCCGCCGAACGGCAAATGGAACGGAATGCTCAATGCCGTGATGACATATATCGCGGGCGCCGAACTCGACCGAATGTCGACCATCGACCTCGACCGTTACGACGACACCGAGCTGAACTGGCGGCTAGTCGATGGCTATGGCGCCATGATTGCGTCGTTCGGAGAAGGCCTGCGTGCGGTTCTCGAATGCCCCGTGACGCGCATCGATCACAGCCGCAAACGCATTGCCATCGAGACATCGCGCGGCGACTTCGATGCGAACCGCATCATCGTCACTTTACCGACGAGCATTATCGGCGATAACGAAAACCTGTTTCATCCGGCGCTGCCCGCCAAGACACAAGCCGCGCGCGGGCTGCCGCTCGGTCTCGACGACAAGCTGTTCATCGCCCTCGACAATGCCGAGGAGTTCGAAGCCGAGAGCCGCGTGTTCGGCCGCACCGACCGCGCCGGCACAGGAAACTATCATTTCCGCCCCTTCGGGCGACCGATGATCGAATGCTATCTCGCCGGACGGCTGGCGCGCGAACTCGAGGCGGAGGGCGACGCCGCTTTCTTCGACTTCGCGGTCGACGAGTTGACTGCGCTATTCGGATCAGGTTTCGACAAACGTCTCAAACCCATCGCCTTGCACCGCTGGGGCGCCGACCCTTACGCCCGCGGCGCCTATTCTTACGCGATTCCCGGCGCCGCCGATCAGCGCGCGGCACTCGCGGCGCCGGTGGACGATCGGCTGTTTTTCGCCGGCGAGGCCTGTTCGCGGCACGACTTTTCCACGGCCCACGGCGCCTTTGTCACCGGCGTTGAGGCCGCCGACCGGGTGCTGGCGGCGCACCGTCTCTGATGAGCCGCTGACGCCGCGCAACGTGAAATATTTTTGCTGTGCGAGGGCTGGCGGTGGCAATCCCGTCCCCTTATATCGGCTCGGCCCTCCCTTACGCGCGCGATTCATTCATGTCATCGATCATTTCCATCAAAGACCTGTCGAAGACCTATGCGTCGGGCTTTACGGCGCTCAAGACCGTCAATCTCGATATTGAGCGCGGCGAGATCTTTGCATTGCTCGGTCCCAACGGCGCCGGCAAGACAACTCTGATCGGCATCGTCTGCGGCATTCTCAACGCCTCGACGGGCACGGTGACGGTCGGCGGCCATGACATCGTCGATGATTTTCGCGCGGCCCGCTCCATGATCGGCCTGGTGCCGCAGGAATTGACGACCGACGCATTCGAGTCCGTCTGGGACACGGTGAGCTTTACGCGCGGCCTGTTCGGCAAACCGGCCAAGCCGGCCCACATCGAGAAGGTCCTCCGGGATCTTTCGCTTTGGGACAAGAAGGACGACAAGATCCGCACCTTGTCCGGCGGCATGAAGCGCCGCGTGCTGATCGCCAAGGCCCTGAGCCATGAGCCGCAGGTGCTGTTCCTCGACGAGCCGACCGCCGGCGTCGATGTCGAACTGCGCAAGGACATGTGGCAGGTGGTGCGCGACCTGCGCGCCGCGGGCGTCACCATCATCCTGACGACGCATTACATCGACGAAGCCGAAGACATGGCCGATCGCATCGGCGTCATCAGCAAGGGCGAGATCATTCTGGTCGAGCGCAAGACCGAGCTGATGCACAAGCTCGGCAAAAAGCATCTGGTGCTGCATCTGCAGAAGCCCCTGCTCGAGATACCGCCCGATATCTTCGGCTTCGCCAATCTTGCCTTGCTCAACGACGGCAAGGATCTGGTCTTCACCTACGACACGCAGGGCGAGCGCACCGGCGTGACGCGCCTGCTCGCCGACCTCAACCGGCTCGATATCCGTTTGCGCGATCTTGAAACAAAACAAAGCTCGCTGGAGGAAATATTCATCGACCTCGTCAAGCAGAGCGAGACCGTCGGCGCGGGAGATCGGTCATGAACTTCCACGCGATTCTGGCCATCTACAAATTCGAAATGGCGCGCACCTTCCGCACGGTGTGGCAAAGCATCGTCTCGCCGGTCATTTCGACGTCGCTTTATTTCGTCGTATTCGGCGCCGCCATCGGTTCGCGCATCACCGAGATCGAGGGCGTCCCCTACGGCGCCTTCATCGTGCCGGGCCTCATCATGCTGACGCTGCTGACGCAGAGCACCATGAACGCCTCGTTCGGCATCTACTTCCCCCGCTTCACCGGCACGATCTACGAGATCCTGTCGGCGCCGGTGTCGGCATTCGAGATCGCCTGCGGCTATGTCGGCGCCGCGGCGACCAAGTCGATCATTCTCGGCCTCATCATTCTGGCCACATCCTGGCTGTTCGTGCCGATCCAGATCGCGCATCCGGTCTGGATGATCGGTTTCCTTGTGCTGACCGCGGTCACCTTCAGTCTGCTCGGCTTCATCATCGGCATCTGGGCCGACGGCTTCGAGCAGTTGCAAATCGTACCGATGCTGATCATCATGCCGCTTACCTTCCTCGGCGGCACCTTCTACTCGACGCACGTTTTGCCGCCGGTCTGGCAGAAGATCGCGCTCGCTAACCCGGTCGTCTATCTGGTCAGCGGCTTTCGTTGGAGCTTCTTCGAGGTGGCGGACGTCAGTCCGGCGATCAGCCTGGGCATGACGGTGCTTTTCCTCGTTATCTGCCTCGCAATCGTGTGGTGGATCTTCAAGACCGGATATCGGTTGAAGAAGTAGCGTTACCCACAGAACTTCTTATGGAACTCTAGCCTCTCCGCCGCATTGATCGTGCGGATTGTGGCCTCGGGCGCCGTGACCGGTCGTGCGCCTACCGCAATGGGAGACCTTTTCGTGAACCGTCGGCAATTTCTGGCGACAACGGCCATCGTTTCGGTCGCCGCCGCGGCTATGCCGTTGCGTAGTGTGGTGATTGGCGCGCCCCAGCACGCCGCGGCCGCACCGGCGCGGCGTGGCCCGGTACCATTCGACCCGGCGAGCGTGCGGCAGATGGCCAAGGATCTGGCGCAGAAGCCTTTCACACCGCAGGACCAGAATATTCCCGGCGGGCTCAAGGACGTCGGTTATGACGGCTATCGCAAGATCCGCTTCGTGCCCGACCGCGCGTTGTGGCGGAATGAGGGTTTGCCGTTCCAGTTGCAGATGTTCCACCGCGGCTTCATGTACAGCGGCCGCGTCGATCTGCACGAAGTCGTCGACGGCAAAGCCAGCGCCGTCGTCTATTCCCCCGACCTCTTCACTTTCGACGACATCAAGCCGCCGGAGCCCGGCTCCGACATGGGCTTTGCCGGCTTCCGTATTCACGCGCCGATCAACCGTCCGGACTACTACGACGAGGTCAGCGTTTTTCTCGGCGCCAGCTATTTCCGCGCCGTCGCCAAGGGCGAGACATACGGATTGTCCGCGCGCGGGCTCGCCATCAACACCGCCGATCCGAAGGGCGAAGAATTTCCCGCCTTCCGCTCGTTCTGGATCGAGAAGCCGGAGAAACACGCCACCTCGATCGTCGTGCACGCCCTGCTCGATTCAAAGAGCGCCGCCGCCGCTTATCGTTTCACCATCCGTCCCGGTGAGGCGACGATCTACGACGTCGAGATGGCGGTTTATCCGCGCGCGGATATCAACGAGCCCGGTATTGCGCCGATGACGAGCATGTTCTTCTTCGGCCCCAATGGCCGTTACGGCGTCGACGACTTCCGCCCGGCGGTGCACGATTCCGACGGCCTCGCAATTCTCAACGGCCGCGGCGAGAACCTGTGGCGCGTGCTGACCAATCCGACCGACCTGCAGATCTCGAGTTTCTTCGACACCAACCCGCGCAATTTCGGCCTGATCCAGCGCCAGCGGGATTTCGCCGCCTATCAGGATCTGGAATCGCACTTTCAGACGCGGCCCAGCCTGCGCGTCGAACCGATCGGCGACTGGGGCAGCGGCGCCGTGCGCCTCATCGAAATCCCGACCAAGGAAGAAGTGCACGACAACATCGTCGCCTTCTGGCGGCCGAAGGACCCGCTCAAGGCCAAGGGCGAATACAACTACACCTATCGCCTGCACTGGGGCGAAGGCAAACCGGGCGCCGAGCTCGCGCGCTTCGTCAAGACCGCAAGCGGCGCTGCCAGCACCGGCCGCCTGTTCGTGCTCGACATCGCCGGCGACAAGCTCAAGGGCGTCAAGCCCGAGGCGGTGCGCGGCCAGGTCAGCGCCAATTTCGGCAAGATCAGCAACGTCGTGACCCAGCCGAACAAGGAGACCGGCGGCTGGCGGCTGTCGTTCAACCTCGACCCTGAAAAGAACCCGGTGGTCGAACTGCGCGCCAGCCTTTTCGACGGCGATACGCCGCTGTCGGAAATCTGGGTCTATCGATGGACGCCGTGACCGGCGCCGAAATGCCACGACGCAGCGCCCCGCCCCTGTCGCCGGGCAGCGAGACGCCGCCGTTCCTGCCGCCGGAAGCGCGTCTGGACATGCCGGGGCAGCCGCTGCATGGCGAGGCCCGCCGCGACCCGCCCGCCGGCTCGCGTCCGCGTTATCTCGCCCTGCGCCGCGTTTTCATCATTCTCGCGACACTTGCGATGACCGGCATCGCCGCCGAGCAGATGTATCTGGTGTTGTCGGTCTCGACGCTGACGATCCTCGAAACCGCGATTCTGGTGCTGTTCGTCGCGATGTTCGCCTGGATCGCTTTTTCCTTCGCCAATGCGTTCGCGGGCTTCGTGCTCACGCTCGCCGGTCCCGACACTTCGCTCGGCATCGATCCGCGCGCGCCGTTGCCGGGCCTCGACAAGCGCCACGCGCTGCTCGTGCCGACCTATAACGAAGACCCGGCCCGGCTGTTCGCCCGGCTGCAGGCGACCTGGGAGTCGATCGCCGACACCGGGCTGGCCGATCGCTTCGATGTCTTCGTGCTCAGCGACACGACCGATCCGGCGATCTGGCTGAATGAGGAAGAGCAGTATCTGGCGCTGATCGCGCGCACCGGCAGCCGCCGCATCTTCTATCGGCACCGCCGCGACAATGTCGCGCGCAAGGCCGGCAATATCGCCGATTGGGTCACGCGCTTTGGCGGCGCCTATGAAAGCATGGTCATCCTCGACGCCGACAGCCTGATGACCGGCGATGCCGTGGTGCGGCTCGCCGCCGCTCTCGAGCGGCATCCCGAGATCGGGCTGGTGCAGACGCTGCCGGTCATCGTCAATGGCGGCAGCGTGTTCGCGCGGCTGCAGCAGTTCGCCGGCCGCCTGTACGGGCCGATGCTGGCGCGCGGCATCGCCTGGTGGTTCGGCACCGAGAGCAATTACTGGGGCCACAACGCCGCCATCCGGGTCAAGGCGTTCGCCGCCCATGCCGGGCTCCCCGAACTCAGCGGGCGAAAGCCGTTCGGCGGCCATATCCTGTCGCACGATTTCGTCGAGGCGGCGCTGATGCGGCGCGCCGGCTGGGGCGTCGTCATGGCGCCGAGCCTGCCCGGCTCCTACGAGGAGACGCCGCCGTCGATCACCGAATTCGCCGCGCGCGACCGGCGCTGGTGCCAGGGCAATCTGCAGCATCTCAAGGTGCTGCCGGCGCGCGGCCTGCATCCGGTGTCGCGGCTGCATTTCCTCATCGGCATCGGCGCCTACATCACCGCGCCGATGTGGTTCGTCTTCCTCATCATCGGCATCCTGATATCGCTGCAGGCGCATTTCATCCGTCCGGAATATTTCTCCAAGGGCTTCACGCTGTTCCCGGTGTGGCCGGCGGAAGATCCGATCCGCGCCGCTTACGTGTTCGGCGCCACCATGGGCATGCTCATCCTGCCGAAACTGCTGGCGCTCATCGCCACGCTGTTCCGCGGCGGCGAGCGGCGCAGCTTCGGCGGCGGCATCCGCCTGAGCGGCGGCGTCGTGGTCGAGATCGTGCTGGCGGCGCTGATCGCGCCGTCGATGATGGTGTTCCAGTCATCCGCGGTGTTCAGCGTCCTCGCCGGCCGCGACGCCGGCTGGCAGGTGCAGCGCCGCGACGACGGCAGCCTGCCTTTCGCCGAACTGATGCGCCGCTACGGCCCGCTGACCTTGATCGGTCTGCTGCTGGCCGCCGCCGCCTACGCCGTGTCGTTCTCGCTGTTCCTCTGGATGACGCCGGTCACCGTCGGCCTGTCACTGGCCATGCCGCTCGCCGCGTTCACCGCGCGCAAGGGCCTCGGCGCCGTGATGGTCGCGCCGGAAGAGCGCACGCCCCCCGCCGTGCTGGTCCGCGCCAATACACTGGCGAACGAACTCGCCACCGATACGCCGCTCGACGAAGTGCTCCGCCGGCGCACCGAAGTCACCGAGGCGCATCTGAGCCAGCTTGCGCCGCCGCCGCCGCATTCGCCCGGCGACATCGACCGCGAGCTCGTCATCGCCAAGGCGCGTCTTGCCGAATTCGGCAGTCTCGATCAGGCCATGACCTTGCTCACCGCGCGGGAGAAGCGCTCGATCCTGTCGGACCCCGACGCCTTCCGCAGCCTGATGGCGCTGGCGCGCAAGTAGCGGATTTTCTTGGTCGCGCTTCCGGACGGCGAACCGTTTTCCACTTCGCCTGGAAGCGCTCCTAGTACTTCTCCGGCACGTACAGTTCCGGTGACAACGTCTTGCGCTCGTAGTTGGGATCGAACACCCGCTCCGGCAGCGTAATGCCCTTGTGCGGCACCGGTTCATAGGGAATGAGCGACAGCAGGTGATCGATGCAGTTGAGCCGCGCCCGCTTTTTGTCGTTGCCCTCGACGATGTACCAGGGCGCCTCGTCGATGTTGGTGCGCGCGAACATGTCTTCCTTGGCCTTGGTATAATCCTCCCAGCGCACGCGCGACTGCAGGTCCATCGGCGACAGCTTCCACTGCTTGAGCGGATCGTGAATGCGCATGAGGAAGCGCATCTGCTGTTCTTCGTCGGTGATCGAGAACCAGTATTTGACGAGCGTGATGCCGGAGCGGACCAGCATCCGCTCGAATTCCGGCACGTCCTTGAAGAACTGCTCGACCTGATCCGGTTCGGCAAAGCCCATGACGCGCTCGACACCGGCACGGTTGTACCAGGAGCGGTCGAACAGCACGATTTCGCCGGCGGCCGGCAGATGCGACACGTAGCGCTGGAAATACCACTGCGTCTTCTCGCGGTCGGTCGGTGCCGGCAGCGCGACCGTGCGGCAAACGCGCGGATTGAGCCGCTGGGTGATGCGCTTGATGACGCCGCCCTTCCCGGCGGAATCGCGGCCCTCGAACACCACGACGATCTTCTTCCGGTTGGCGACGACCCAATCCTGGAGATTGATCAGCTCGCCCTGCAGACGCAGCAGGTTCTGGAAGTAGTAGCGGCGGTCGATCCCGGGCGGATGCGCGCCTTTGTAAATCTTGCGCAGCTCGCCGGTCAGCGCCGGTTCCGACAATTCGAGTTCGAAATCCTCGTCGAGCGTATCGGCGAGCTCGGCCTCCAGCCAGTCATCGCTGCCGTGGCTGGGCGCGTCGGGATCATTCTTGTAGGTCATGACGGCGGACAATGCCGCCGCCCCACGACGGTTTCATGACCGGGAGTGTGGCGGTCTGCCGCAGGCGCTAAGCCCTGCGCGAGCGCGTCAATAATGCGGGCCCACGAACGGATGCCCTTGTGGAAGCACTTGAGGTCGAACTTCTCGTTCGGAGAGTGAACCCGGTCGTCGTCGAGCGCGAAGCCGACCATCAGCGCATCCATGCCAAGCACGTTTTTGAAGTCAGAGACAATCGGGATCGAACCGCCGGCGCCGACGGTGACCGCCTTCTTGCCCCACTCCTCGCCGAGCACCTCGCGGGCCTTGTTGAGCGCCGGATTGTCGAACGACAATTGCAGCGCCGCGCCGGCGCCAAAATTGCCGAACTCTGCCTTGCAGTCGTCCGGCAGGCGGTCGCGGACGAACTGCCGGAAGGCCGCCTTGATCTTGTCGGGGTCCTGCCGGCCGACGAGACGGAATGAGACCTTGGCCGAGGCTTCGCCCGGGATGACGGTCTTGGCGCCCTCGCCGGTGTAGCCGCCAATGATGCCGTTGATCTCGGCGGTCGGCCGCGTCGTGATCTGCTCGATGAGCAGGCGGCCCTTCTCACCGGCCGAATGCTTCAGCCCGATCGGGCCGAGGAACGTCTCCTCGGTGAGGCCGAGCGCCGCGAGGTCGGCCTTGATGTCCGCCGGCAGGTCATCGACGCCGTCATAGAAGCCGGGAATGGTGACGCGGTTGTTGTCGTCCCACATCGCGCCGAGAATTCTGGCAAGCAACCGAATAGGATTCTGCGCCGCGCCGCCGAACTGGCCGGAATGCAGATCGCGGTCGGCGCAGGTGATCTTCACTTCCTCATAGATCAGACCGCGCAACGAGGTGGTGATCGCCGGGGTATTCGCATCCCACATCGCCGTATCGCAGACCAGCGCCAGGTCGGCCTTCAACTCGGCGGCATTATCGCGCACGAAAATCGGCAGGTTCTTCGAGCCGCATTCCTCCTCGCCCTCGATCATGGCGGTGACGTTCAGCGGCAGCTTGCCGGTCACCGCCTTGTAGGCACGGCAAGCCTCGATAAAGGTCATGAACTGGCCTTTGTCGTCGCAGGCGCCGCGCGCGACGATAATCTTGCGACCGTCCGGCAGCGTGTCGATGCGCGGCTCGAACGGCGGCGTCCTCCAGAGATTGAGCGGATCGACCGGCTGGACGTCGTAATGCCCGTAGAACAGCACATGCGGGGCTTTCGCGCCGTTTGCCTTGCCAACGACGACGGGGTGACCCGCGGTCGGCCGCACGCTCGCATCAAATCCGATGGACTTGAGGTCGGCAGCGACGTATTCCGCCGCCGCACGGCACTGCTCCGCGAACGCCGGATCGGTCGACACCGACGCGATCCGCAACAAGGCGAACAACCGCTCGACGCTTCGGTCGATATCGCCGTCGATATGGGCCAAAACGTCGTCGAGCGTGCTCATCAATACGGTCCTTTTCAAAAGCTTCGTCGCGGCAGAGCTCAAAACCGGAGCAAGAATGAGCCTACGACCTTCGTTACCCCACGTTCGAGGCGCGACATTCAGATACTCTTAAGCGATATCGGTCAAGACGGCGCCCCGCGCAGCCATGTGCGCATAAAAACGCCATATCGGACCTGCATCACGTATCATCACGCCGAAGAAGCTGTCGCAAATTCCGAATGTTGCATCCGATTTGACGCAAATCCCGATCAGTATCCTGAATCTCATATGTGACGGCCATCACATCCCGTCGGTATCCGGTGCCGTACCAGTTGCAGCGTCGCAATACGCCGCGACATTTACGCGCCGGGGTATCGCATCATGCTTGTCAAGGTCGACAAAACGTTCAATATCATTTGCAAACTCCGCCAACAGTGCGGAGCGTGAGGAGACCATGAACGATCTGGTTGCGCGTCTTGTTGCCAATGTCGGTATCGACCAGGCAACCGCCGAAAAATGCGTCGGCATCATTCTCGATTTCCTGCAGAAGGAAGGCCCCGCCGACAAGGTGCAGGCTTTGATCGACAGCCTGCCCGGCGGCAATGCCTTGCTGCAGGCCGAGCAGAGCAGCGGAGGACTGTTTTCCATGGGCGGTCTGATGGGCGCCGGCAGCCGCATGATGGCGGCGGGCCTGAGCATGGGTCAGGTGCAGTCGGTTACGAAGGAAACCATCTCTTTCGCCCGCGAGAAGATCGGCGAAGACGCCATCGGCGAAATCGTCGGTTCTATCCCGGGCCTCGGCCAGTTCGTCTGACGCCAAGCGTCCTGCAACCAAGCACATTTGTACCGCGTCCGGAGTTCTGCATGTCCTATCCCATCACCGACATTCAGGGAATCGACGGCAATGTCGCCGCCGCTCTCAAGTCGGCGGGGATACGCTCGACCGGCGCGCTGCTGGACAAGGCTAGCACCGTGAGGGGCCGCCGGCTGCTGGCCGAAATGACCTCCTTCGACGAAAAGCAGCTACTGTGCTGGGCCAATGTCGCCGACCGCATGCGGATCAAAGGCGTCAGCAAGGAATATGCGGCGCTGCTGCACTACGCCGGCGTCGATACGGTGAAGGAACTGGCGCACCGCAACGCCAGGAACCTCGCGGCGGCCATGGCCAAGGCCAATGAAGATCATCAGATCGTCCGGTTCCTGCCCTCCGAGAAGATCGTCGAGCGCTGGATCGAGCACGCCAAGAAGCTGCCGCTGAAGATTTCCTACCGGCGCTAGCCCTGTCCCATCCCGCGGCCCTGCTTGACAGCGTCCGGTGGGCCGCGTCATGCCACCGGCATGGATACGGCTCAAAAACTCGAAACGTCCGCTTCGGCGTCCCGCGCGGCCGAGCCTCTTTCGGCGCTGCTGGCGCGCGGCCGGCCGCTGATCATGGGCATTCTCAACGTCACGCCGGACTCCTTTTCCGACGGCGGCAAGTTTCTCGATCCCAATCGCGCCATCGGCCATGCCGAAGCGATGGTCGCCCAGAGCGCCGACATCATCGACATCGGCGCGGAATCCACGCGGCCCTATGACGGCATGAAGCCGGTCAGCGCCGCGGAGGAAATGGAGCGGCTCGCGCCGGTGCTGCCGACGGTCGCCCGGCTCGGCGTGCCGGTCTCCATCGACTCGCTCAAATCCGAGGTGACGGCCTGGGCGCTCGACAATGGCGCGACCATCGCCAACGACGTCTGGGGCCTGCAACGCGATGCCCACATGGCCGAGGTGGTGGCGGCGCGCGGCGTGCCGGTGATCGTCATGCACAATCGCGACGAGGCCGATCCGCGCATCGATATTGTCGCCGACGTCGAAGCATTTTTCGCGCGGTCGATCGCGGTGGCCTCCGAGGCGGGTATTGCCCGGGAGAACATCGTGCTCGATCCCGGCATCGGCTTCGGCAAGACGCCGGAGCAGAGCATCATCACGCTGGCGCACACCGCCGCATTCCGCAGCTTCGGGCTGCCGCTGCTGGTCGGCGCCTCACGCAAGCGGTTCATCAATTCGGTGAGCCCGGCGCCGCCCACCGAGCGCATCGGCGGCTCGATTGCCAGCCACATCTGGGCTGTACAGCAGGGCGCGGCGATCGTGCGCGTCCACGACGTCGCCGCGACGGTGCAGGCCTTGCGCGTCCTCGCCGCCATCGAGAAAGGAAGCGCGCCGTGACCGACCGCATTTTCATTCGTGGCCTCACCCTGCACGCCTATCACGGCGTCATGCCGCATGAGGGCAAGGTCGGACAGACCTTCACCATCGATCTCGATCTCGACATCGACCTGTCGGAAGCAGCGCGCACCGACAAGGTCAAGGACACGGTGTCCTATGCCGACGTCGCGCAATGCGTGGAGAAGGCCTTCACCGGCCAGCGCTTCCGGCTGATCGAAGCGGCCGGCGGCGCGGTCGCCGACGCGGTGCTCGCGGCTTTCCCGCGCGTGCAAAAGATCGCGGTGACGATCCACAAACCGCATGCGCCGATCGCGGCGACCTTCACCGACGTCGGCGTGATGCTCACGCGCAGCCGTGCCAAGGGCAAATGACCCGCGCCTACCTCGCGCTGGGCGGCAATGTCGGCGACAGCCGCGCCCTGCTCGCGCGCGCCGTGGATATACTGGCGCAGACGCCGGGCGTGACGCTGGCCGCCCGCTCGTCCGACTACAGAACCCCGCCCTGGGGCGTCACCGAGCAAGCGCCTTTCATCAATCTCGCCATCGCCATCGACACCACGCTGGCGCCGCTGGCGCTTCTGACGCGGGTCCAGGAGGTCGAGCGCGCGCTTGGCCGCGACCGGGCCAACGAACAGCGCTGGGGCCCGCGTACGGTGGACATCGACATTATCGCCTATGGCGACCTCACCCTGAATGAGCCGGGGCTGGAATTGCCCCACCCGCGTCTGTTCGAGCGCGCCTTCGTGCTGATGCCGCTGGCCGAGATCGCGGCCGGTGGGCGGATCGCCGGGCGCGACCTCCGGGAGGCGCTGCGGGGCGTCGATACCGCCGGGATCGAGCGCCTGCCGCCGCGCGCCTGAGGCCGGCAGGCTTGTCATATCGCAATAGCGAGATGGCTTCTTCTATGGCAGTTTGCCGCCCATGAGCACCCCCAAGACCAACGCCAAGTCCCTGTCCCTCGCCGCCGAATTTCCGCCGACCGACGCCGCCGCGTGGCGCAAACTGGTCGATGCCGCCCTCAAGGGCGCGTATTTCGACAAGCGCCTTGTCACGCGGACCTATGACGGCCTGCGCGTCGAGCCGCTCTACCCCCGCGCCAGGGACGCTCATGCCGTAGCCGGCCGCGCGGCCGGCGCGCCATGGCAGGTGGCTCAGCGGGTCGATCATCCCGATGCGGTGGAAGCGAACAAGCAGGCGCTGATCGACCTCGAGAACGGCGCCACCGCCCTGTCGCTGGTCTTCGCCGGCTCGATCGGCGGCTACGGCTACGGGCTCGGCGGCTCCGAGCAGACCATCGCCCGCGCGCTGCGGGATGTCTGGCTCGATGCCGTGGCCATCGAGACCGATTTCAGCGCACAGGAAAAGGAATCCGGGCTCAATCTCGCCAGGGCGGTGAAGGCGCGCGGCATCGATCCGGCGGCGACGCAGATCCGTTTCGGCCACGATCCGCTCGGGCTGATGACGCGCAACGGCGCCGCGCCGCGGCCCTGGGCCGAGACCGCCAAACTGCTGGCCGGCTTCGCCGCCGATCTCGCGGGACAAGGCTTCAAGGGTCCGTTCGCGGTCGCCGATGGCCGCGCGGTGCATGCCGCCGGCGGCTCGGAAGCGCAGGAGCTTGCTTTCGCGCTCGGCAACGCCGTGGCTTATCTGCGCATGTTCGCGGACAGCGGCGTGCCGCTCGACAAGGCGCGCGAGCTGATCTTCTTCCGCCTCGCCGCCGACGCCGACGAGTTCATGACCGTCGCCAAATTCCGCGCCTTGCGGAAGCTGTGGGCGCGCGTCGAGGAAGCGAGCGGGCTGGCGCCGAAGCCGGCTTTCGTCTCGGCCGAGACGGCGTGGCGCATGATGACGCAGCGCGATCCTTACGTGAACATGCTGCGCACCACGATTGCGATCACGGCCGCCGGCGTCGGCGGCGCGGACGCTGTCACGGTGTTGCCGTTCACGCAGGCGCGCGGCCTGCCCGATGCATTTGCCCGAAGGGTCGCGCGCAACCAGCAGCTCATCCTGCTCGAAGAGTCGAACCTCTACCGCGTCGCCGATCCGGCGGCCGGCGCCGGCGGCATCGAGACGCTGACGACGCAACTGGCCCAGACCGCGTGGGCACTGTTTCAGGAGATCGAGAAAGCCGGCGGCGCGGCCGACGCCATTGCAGAGGGTGTGGTCCAGAAGAAGGTCGCCGAAACGCGCAAGGCGCGCGAGGCTAATGTCGCCCGCCGCAAGGATCCGCTCACCGGCGCCAGCGAATTCCCCCATCTCGGCGAGGCCGAGGTCAAGGTCCTCGGCGTGCCACGCGTGACCGTTGCGCCCATCGCCGGCGCGATCACCTTCCCTGCCCTCGACGCCATACGGCTTGCCGCGCCGTTCGAGGCGCTCCGCGACAAGTCCGACGCGCTGGCGCGCAAGACCGGCGCGCGGCCGAAAGTGTTTCTCGCCACGCTCGGCAAGCTCTCCGACTTCACCGCGCGCGCGGGCTTCGCCCGGAATTTGTATGAAGCGGGCGGCATCGAGGCGATCGTCAGCGACGGCTACAAGGATCGCGCCGAGATGGTCACGGCGTTCAGGAAATCGGGAACGAAGCTCGCCTGCCTCTGTTCATCGGACAAGGTGTATGAGGCCGAAGCGGTCGAGGCCGCGACGGAACTCGCCGCCGCCGGCGCCACCGTGCATCTGGCCGGCCGCCCGGGCGATCTCGAAGCGACGCTGAAGGATGCCGGCGTGACGGCGTTCATCTATGTCGGTAGCGAAGTGCTTTCGACCTTGCAGGCCGCGTATGATATATAAGAGAACACATGAGCGATGAGATGGCAAAGCTCGAGGCCGAGCGTCTGCGCCTGATCGAAATGGCCAGTGCGGATGCACGTCAACGGCACGTCAGGGACTGCGTTCTGACGGGCGCGGGAGTCGTCGCGATTGGCGTCGTTATCCTGCTGCTGGTCAACGCAGTGTGGGCCGAACAGGTAAGTATTGCCGGACTGTTTGGGGCAATTGTCGCAACCGCGCTTCTTTTTTTCATTCTGTCTCGCAAGATACTCAAGGGAGCGCCGACAGCGACAGTAGCTGATCTTGCGTTTAGTCTATGGCCTGCGAGGTCAAATGACGCGATCCAGACCAAGCTCGCAGAGTACGAGATGAAGATTGCACGCTTGAAAGCAGGCGGAAACAAATGACCCAAATCCCCAACTTCGCCACCGTCGACTTCGCCGAGCCCAGGCTCGCCGCCAACAACGGCAATGCCTCGCCGTGGATGACGCCGGAAGGCATCCCGGTGAAGCCGGTCTATGGCGAGAAGGACGTCGCCGGGCTCGACTTCCTTGACACTTATCCCGGCAAAGCGCCGTTCCTGCGCGGCCCCTATCCCGCGATGTATGCGGCGCAGCCCTGGACCATCCGGCAATATGCCGGCTTCTCGACCGCCGAAGATTCCAACGCCTTCTACCGCCGCAATCTCGCCGCCGGCCAGAAGGGCCTGTCCATCGCCTTCGATCTCGCCACCCATCGCGGCTATGACTCGGATCATCCGCGCGTTGCCGGCGATGTCGGCATGGCGGGCGTCGCCATCGACTCCATCTACGACATGCGCACCTTGTTCTCCGGCATCCCGCTCGACCAGATGAGCGTATCGATGACCATGAACGGCGCGGTGCTGCCGGTGCTGGCGCTCTACATCGTCGCCGCCGAAGAGCAGGACGTGCCGCACAACGAATTTTAGGGCCCGGTCGAGGATGACATCGTCATAGAAGAAATGCAGCGCAACACCTATATCTACCCGCCGGGGCCGTCGCTGCGCATCATCTCCGACATCTTCGCCTACACGTCCGCCGAGATGCCGAAATTCAATTCGATCTCGGTGTCCGGTTATCACATGCAGGAAGCCGGCGCGACGCAGGACCTCGAGCTCGCCTATACGCTGGCCGACGGCCTCGAATATGTCCGCGCCGGCATCAAGGCCGGGCTGACCATCGACCAGTTCGCGCCGCGCGTGTCGTTCTTCTGGGCGATCGGCATGAACTACTTCATGGAAATCGCCAAGCTGCGCGCCGCGCGCATGATCTGGGCGAAGCTGATGAAGCCGTTCAAGCCGGAGGACGCCCGCTCACTGTCGCTGCGCACGCATTCGCAGACCTCGGGCTGGTCGCTGGCGGCGCAGGACGTGTTCAACAACGTCGCCCGCACGATGATCGAGGCGATGGCGGCGACGCAGGGTCACACCCAGTCGCTGCACACCAACTCGCTCGATGAGGCCCTCGCGCTGCCGACCGATTTCTCGGCGCGCATTGCCCGCAACACGCAGATCCTGCTGCAGCAGGAAAGCGGCACCACGCGCATCGTCGATCCATGGGGCGGCTCCTATTACATCGAGAAGCTGACCGCCGATCTCGCCGCCAAGGCCTGGGCGCATATCGAGGAAGTTGAGAGCCTGGGCGGCATGGCCAAGGCCATCGAGGCCGGCATTCCCAAGCTGCGCATCGAGGAGGCCTCGGCCAAGACGCAGGCCCGGATCGACGCGGGCGTGCAGTCCGTGATCGGGGTCAACAAGTACCAGCCGCTCGAGGAAGACCCGATCGAGGTGCTCAAGGTCAACAATGCCGAGGTCCGCCAGAAGCAGCTCGACAAGCTGGCGCGCCTCAAGGCCGAGCGCGACCCGGCCGCGCTCAAGGAGGCGCTCGCTGCGCTGACCCGCGCCGCCACCGGCAACGGCAATCTGCTGGAACTCGCGGTCGAGGCCGCCCGCGCCAAGGCCACCGTGGGCGAGATTTCGGACGCCCTGGAAAAAGTCTTTGGCCGCCACGTCGCGTCGATTAAGTCGATCACCGGCGTCTACAAGCGGGAGGTCGGCATGACTCCGACGGTTGATAAGGTGCGTGAAGCTGTCGAGGCCTTCGAAGCCGCCGAAGGCCGACGCCCTCGCCTGCTCGTCGCCAAGATCGGCCAGGACGGCCACGACCGCGGCCAGAAGGTGATTGCTTCGGCGTTTGCCGATCTCGGCTTCGACGTCGATATTGGACCGTTGTTTGCCACACCCGATGAAGCCGCGCGGCAGGCGGTCGAGAATGACGTTCATATTCTCGGCGTGTCGTCGCTCGCCGCCGCGCATCTCACCCTGGTGCCCGAACTGAAGAAAGCGCTGGCCGCGCAAGGCCGCGAAGACATCATGATCGTGGTCGGCGGCGTGGTGCCGCCGCAGGATTACGATGCGTTGATGAAATCCGGCTGCGAAGCCATCTTCCCGCCTGGCACGGTGATCTCGGAAGCGGCGCTCAAGCTGCTGAAAACCTTGCACCATCGGCTCGGCCACGATCAGCAGGCGGCGGAGTAATTCGACGACAGGAATTCCGATGAGGCCCCAGCTTGCGCTTCTCGTCCTTTTGGCCTTTGCGGCTCCCGCAATGGCGGCAGACGAGCCCAAGCCTGTCATCGCCAGCGAAGACAGGACCATCGAAGCCAGCGTCGTCATCGACCCGGCCTTGAAGACCTATCCGGCGCTTTATGAAAAGCTGCTCGCCAGCGGCAAGCGCGAGTATGACAAGGCACGGGCCGAGGCTGCGGCCGAATTCAAATCGACGCCCGACCTTTTCAGCGATGGCCGCAAGTTCTATTACCGGCGCATCGACAAGCTGCGCAGCGCCATCGGCACTTACGTCAGCGTTCTGCGTACGGACGACAGCTATCAGGGCGGTGCCCATCCCAATCACGTCATCGATACGCTGCTGTGGGACGCGCAGGCGGCGCGTTTCATGAACATCAAGCCGTTCTTCAAGGAGATGGCGGACGGCGGGCCGACGCTCCAGCGACTTGCTCATCTCATCCGCGCGGCGCTGGCGGTCGAAAAGAAAGCGCGCGATATCGACGTGGCCGATCCGAACAAGGATCAATGGCTATCCAGCGTGAAGCCCAAGATCACCGACATTGGCGGCATCGCGCTGGCGCCGTCGAACGAAACGGGCAAGAGTTCCGGCTTCGTTGTGTACTTCTCGCCCTATGCCGTCGGACCTTATGCCGAAGGTGAATTTGTCGTTTTCATTCCGTACAATTCATTTCAGACGATGCTTTCAGCGAGCGGCGCGGCCTTGTTCGGCGGCATGCGCACCAAGGACGACGAGACTTTCGACGGTCGTTAGCGCGCCGGCCCTCATCGCAATGTCAAGTGCGCGGTTGCAACGCCCTGTTTGCGCCGCACCAAATTCGTTCGTCGACGATTGACCGACCGCCGTGCGGCAACCTAACATCCGATGAATAATCAACCCGGCGCTCAGACCGGACAACAGGGAGGAGTTCCGCATGACAAAGCTAACTCGACGCGACTTCATGGCCGCGACGGCGGTTGCTGGCGCTGGCTTGGCGGCAGGCGCCACGCCATCCTTTGCGCAGAATTATCCGACACGACCAATCCAGATGATCTGCCCGTGGGGCGCGGGCGGCGGCACCGATGCGACCTGTCGCATCGTCGCCTCGCTGCTCGAGCGGGACCTCGGCCAGCCGATCAATGTGGTCAATCGCACCGGCGGTTCCGGCGTCGTCGGCCATTCCGCCATCGCGACCGCGCCGCCGGACGGCTACACGCTCGGCATCGTCACGGTGGAAATCGCCATGATGCACTGGCAGGGCCTCACCCAGCTCACGCCGAAGGACTACACGCCGCTGGCGCTGATGAACGAAGATCCGCCGGGCATCCAGGTGTCGGCGACTTCGCCCTACAAAACGGTCAAGGATCTCGCCGACGCCATCAAGGCCGCGCCGGCCGGCAAGTTCAAGGCGTCTGGCACCGGCCAGGGCGGCATCTGGCATCTCGCCCTCGTCGGCTGGCTGAAGGCGATGGGGCTGCCGGCCAATCACGTGGCGTGGGTACCCTCGAACGGCGCGGCGCCGGCCATGCAGGATCTCGCCGCCGGCGGCATCGACATCACCACCTGCTCGATCCCGGAGGCCCGCGCCATGCTCGACGCCGGCAAGGCGCGCAGCCTCGCGCTGATGGCGCCGCAGCGCGCCGCCGCTTTCAAGGACATCCCGACCCTGAAGGAAGCCATGGGCATCGACTTCACGACCGGCGCCTGGCGCGGCTTCGTTGGCCCGAAAGGCCTGCCGGCCGACATGGCGACCAAGCTCACGGCCGCGCTGCAGAAAATCTACGCCTCGAAGGAGTACAACGACTTCATGGCCTCGCGGGGCTTTGGCGTCCTCTGGGCAGACGCCAAGGGCTATGCCGACTTTATGGACAAGTCGGACAAGCAGATGGGCGAAGCCATGAAGGCCGCCGGCCTCGCCAAGTCCTGACGCAACAGACCGGCGCGCAAGGTCTTCCGATCTTGCGCGCCGTTTGCTGCCCCGGCCTCACCTGGATTTCTCCTGCTGAAGCTTCCGGAGCGACCATGCGCGCCAATGACGCCGTCAATGGGCTGATCCTAATTCTTCTTGCCGTCGCGATGTTCGCCGTAACATCGACGTTTCCGGAATTCCCGGGCCAGCCTCACGGACCTGCTCTGTTTCCCCGCGTGTTGGCCTCGATCCTCATCATCTGCGGCGGGCTCCTGACCTGGCGGGGACTTGCCGCGCGCCGCGCCGGAGAGCGCTGGGTCGTATTGGCGCCGTGGACACGCGAGCCCTGGCGCGTCGTGAGCTTCTTCCTGATGCTGATCTCTTTGCTCGTCTACATTCTCGTCGGCGAAACGGTCGGCTTCATTCCGGTCGCTTTTGGCATTTTGTTGTCACTCTTCCTGTGGTTCGGCGTGCGGATGCTCACGGCCGTCATCACCGCCGTGATCGCAACGCTTTTGATCCACTGGTTCTTCTCCACCCTGCTGCGCGTGCCGCTGCCGCGCGGCTGGCTCGACCCTGTCCTGTGAGGCCATCATGGACGCATTGATCACGGCCGCCGGCCTCGTTTTCGATCCCAGTGTTCTCTGGGTCATCGTCGCTTCCGCCGCCTTCGGCATGTTCGTCGGCGCCATGCCCGGGCTGACGGCCACGATGGCCACCGCGCTGTTGGTGCCGGTCACCTTCTTCATGGATCCGGTGCCGGCGCTCGGCGCCATCGTCACCGCGACGGCGATGGCGATCTTCGCCGGCGACATTCCGGCGGCGATGCTGCGGATTCCCGGCACGCCCGCTTCGGCCGCCTACACGGACGAGAGCTACGCCATGTCGAAGAAGGGCGAGCTCGACCTCAATCTCGGCGTCAACCTCGTCTTCTCCGTGCTCGGCGGCCTGGTCGGGGTCGCCATCCTGATCGTTTCGGCACCGCTGCTGGCGGAAATCGCGATCAATTTCTCGTCCTTCGAATACTTCTGGCTGGCGCTGCTCGGCCTGACCTGCGCGATCTTCATGACCACGGGCGACGCCCTCAAAGGCATCACCTCGCTCATCTTCGGGCTGCTGATCAACTGCATCGGCATCGACCCGACGGCCGGCTATCCGCGCTTCACCTTCGGCAGCATCGAACTCCTGCAGGGCATCAGTTTCATCCCCGCCATGATCGGCATGTTCGCGCTGTCGGAATTACTTCGCGGTTCGGTCACCGTCGATGAGAAGGGTGCGGTGCTGGCGCAAAAGGTCGGCAATATCTTCACCGGTGTTTGGGCCGTGTTCAGGAAGTACTGGTTCAACTTCCTGCGCGGCTCGACGCTCGGCGTCGCCATCGGCGCCCTGCCCGGCGCCGGCGCCGACATCGCCGCCTGGATTTCCTTCGCGGTGTCGAAGAAGTTCTCCAAGACGCCGGAAAAATTCGGCACCGGCCACATCGAGGGCATCGTCGACTCCACGTCGGCCAACAACTCGGCGCTCGGCGGCGCCTGGATTCCGGCGCTGGTGTTCGGCATCCCCGGCGACTCGATCACCGCCATCGTCATCGGCGTGCTCTACATGAAGGGCATGAACCCGGGCCCGACGGTGTTTCTGCAGAACCCGCAATTCATCTACGCGGTGTTCATCATCTTCATCCTTGCCAACCTGCTGATGCTGCCGATCGGCTGGGCGGCCATCAAGTCGGCCAAGCAGATCCTGCGGGTGCCGCGCAACGTGCTGTTGCCGATCATCCTGCTGTTCTGCCTGGTCGGCGCCTACGCCATGACCAACTCGCCCTACGGCATCATCCTCATGCTGGTATTCGGCATCATCGGCTGGCTGATGGAGGAGAACGGCTTTCCGATCGCGCCGGCGATCCTCGGCCTCGTGCTCGGCGAACTGCTGGAGCAGAGCTTCATGACCTCGATGATCAAGGCTGACGGCAACGCGCTCATGTTCTTCGAGCGGCCGATCGCCGGCGTGCTCGGCGTCCTCACCGTGCTGCTCTGGGGCACGATGATCTGGCGCGGCGTAATGGGCCGCAACGCCACCGTCGCGCCGACCTGAGGCCACCGCCGGGGCGTGACGTCCCCCGCCCGTTCGGCTACTGAGGGAGCCCATGTCCGCCCGCTCCCTCGATACCGGCGCCCTCGCCGCGGCGATCCGCACCGGCGACCGCGCCACGCTCGCCCGCGCCATCACGCTGGTGGAGAGTACGCGCGCCGACCATCGCGCGACGGCGCACCGGCTGGTGCAGGAGCTGCTGCCGGCGACCGGCGGCGCCGTCCGCATCGGCATCACCGGCGCGCCCGGCGCCGGCAAATCGACCACCATCGACGCGCTGGGCAGTTATCTCACCGCCCGGGGCCACAAGATCGCGGTGCTGGCCGTCGATCCGTCGTCGTCGCGCACCGGCGGCTCGATCCTCGGCGACAAGACGCGCATGGCGCGCCTCGCGATCGACGCCGATGCCTTCATCCGCCCCTCGCCCTCCTCCGGCACGCTCGGCGGCGTCGCCGCCAAGACCCGCGAGACCATGCTGCTCTGCGAGGCGGCCGGATACGACGTCGTCATTGTCGAGACCGTCGGCGTCGGCCAGTCCGAGACCGCGGTCGCCGACATGACCGACTTCTTCCTCGTGCTGATGGTCGCCGGAACCGGCGACGAACTGCAGGGCATCAAGAAAGGCATCGTCGAACTCGCCGACATGATCGCGGTCAACAAGGCCGACGGCGACAACATCGCCCGCGCCAATGTCGCCGCCGCCGACTTCCGCAGCGCGCTGCATATCCTGCAGCCGCGGTCGCCGACCTGGACGGTGCCGGTGCTCACCTATTCGGCGCTGACCGGAAACGGCATCGATACCTTGTGGGACCATGTCGCCGATTACCGGAACAGAATGACGGCCTCGGGGGAACTCACCGCGCGGCGGCGCGACCAGCAGGTCAAATGGATGTGGACCATGCTCGAGGAGCGGCTCACGGCCCGGCTCCGCAGCGATGTGGCCGTGCGCGCCAAACTCCGCCAAGCCGAAAGCGCGGTGGCCGCCGGCACGCTGTCGCCGACGTTGGCGGTCGAGGAACTCGCCGGCCTTCTGGGCCTGTGAGCGCCCGACGCGGAAGGCGAACAGTTTCGCGGGCACCGCTGCCGATAAACTGGAATTAACCTTGGCTTAACCCTGTTTAAACGCATGAGGCCTAGGGTTTCCGGGCAGCCGGAATCCCGATCATGCGGAATGCCCGAATGACGTCCGCCACCAAGAGCGGCCTGGTCAAAATCGCCTTCGTCGGCCTGATCGCCTTCGGCGCCGCCTTTGCCGTTCTGACAGCAGCGGCATTCGCTCTGTTCTCCCGCAGTATTCCGCACGAATTCCTGGTCGGCCTGTCCGCGATCCTCGCCGCCGTGTTCGGCCAGATCACGGCCACCGCCACCGCCGCGCGCTACACGCAACGCCAGCGCCGGACCGGTGAGCAGATTCGCCGTGCGCTCAACAGCATGCCGCACGGCTTGAGCATGTTCGACGCCAACGAACGGCTCATCGTATGCAATGCGCTCTATTACAGCATGTACGACCTGTCGCCCGCCGACGTGAAAGTCGGCACGGCCCTGACTGACGTGCTGGCGCGTCGCGCCGCCAAGGGCCAGTTCAAGCTCGATCCGGTCGAGTACCGCGAAAAATTCCTCAAGGCCTATCGCGAGGGCCGCACCACGACCGCCGAAATCGACAACGGCCGCGGCCGTCTTTATCTCATCACAAACCACCCGATCGACGGCGGCGGCTGGATCACCACGCATGAGGACATCACCGAGCGCCGCACCGCCGAGATGAACCGTATCGCCAGCGAGCAGCACGCCAGCCGCCGCGCCGCCACCGAGGCCGCCATCAAGGAATTCCGCGGCGGCGCCGAAACTCTGCTGCGAACCGTCGCCAACAGCGCTGCCGAGATGCACGCCACCGCAGCGGCACTGCGCGACTCTTCCGGCCATACGACATTGCGCGCGGAAGACGCCCGGCGCACCTCGCGCGAAGCCGTGAGCAATGTCGGAACGGTGGCGACGGCGGTCGAGCAATTGTCGACGTCGGCGTCCGAAGTCGATGAGCGGCTGATACGCGCCACGCATGTCGTGCGCGTCGCGCTCGACGAAGCCCACGTGACCAACGACGACATCAAGCGGCTGGCGCGCGCCGCCGACAAGATCGGCGACGTCGTCAAGATGATCCGCAACATCGCCGGCCAGACCAACCTGCTCGCGCTCAACGCCACCATCGAGGCAGCGCGCTCCGGCGCGGCCGGCCGCGGCTTCGCCGTGGTCGCCAGCGAGGTCAAGGCGCTCGCGGTGCAGACCGCCGGCGCCACCGAAGACATCTCGGCGCAGATCCTCGAGATCCAGAAGGCGACACAGGATTCGGTCGAGGCCATCGCCCGCATCGCGAGGCGCATCGACGAGATCAACAGCCACACCACATCGATCTCCGCTTCGGTGCAGCAGCAGACCAGCGCCACCGAGGCGATATCGCAGACCGTGGCCAGCACGGCGCAGGGATCGAAGATCATCGACGCCGTGCTCGGCGAAGTCGTCGATGCCGCGAGCGGCACCCAGCACTCGGCGCAGACGGTGCTGACCGCCTCAGAAGCGGTCGAAAAGGCCAGCGCCAATCTCAAGGGCGAGGTCGAGCGCTTTCTGGTCAAGGTCGCCATGTAGACGCGCGACGCGCCGTCACATCTTCAATTGTCAAACAGCCCAGTCCGTTCAGCCAATGCTCCGCCGCCCCTGTTCTTTGAAGGCCCGGGGCGGCCTGCCTTCCTCTTCCTTCCCCCGGACGAGCCGAGGGGATGGAGCGCCGCGAGGCGCTCTGTCGTTCGCACCTTGCGGTGCGCGGCTTCTCCTTGCGATCGGAGAAACCATCGCCCCGCGGCGCTCCATGGCGGTGTCGTTACGACGCCGGGCCGCGCTTTCGGCGGCTGGGCCGCTTTCGCGGCTAGCACGCACCGTCAGCAAGCTCCTTGCAGGAGGTCTTATTGCCTCCGGGCGGAGCCCCGTCGCCGCCCGAGCGCCTGAGGTGCGTAATCCCCAAGCCCGCGGGCACCGCATCCTGCTCCCACTGAAACGACGCCTCATGACAGCGCCCCCGGGCTGGAACAGGACAATGGCGTTTATAGTCCTGCTAGGAATAACAGTCAAGGACTAAATGTCAGCTCGTCCCGGAAGCCCCCTGGGTAGTATCATTTTGAGTATGCCCACCCTCCTCGTCACCGGCTTCGGCCCGTTTCCCGGCGCGCCCTATAATCCGACCGTCAAGCTGGTGCGCGCGCTGGCGCGGCGAAGACGGCCCGCGCTGGCGGACACGACGATCGTCACGCACATCTTCACGACCAGCTATGCCGCCGTCGATCGCGACCTGCCGGCGCTGATCGCGCGGCACAAGCCCGACGCGTTGTTGATGTTCGGTCTCCACGGCCGCGCCAAGGCCATCCGCATCGAGACGCGGGCGCGCAATGCGCTGGCGCTGCTGCCCGATGCCTCCGGCAAGGTGCTGCGGCGCGGCGTCATCGCGCCGGACGCGCCGTCCGCCAGGCGCATGCCGATGCCGGCGCAGCGCCTGCTCGCCGCGGCGAAGGCAGCGCATGTGCCCGCCGTGCTGTCGCGCGATGCCGGGCGCTATTTGTGCAACTATCTGTGCTGGCGCGCGGTGGACAGCGGCGTGCCGCTCGCCGTGTTCGTGCATGTGCCCAGGGTGGCGCGGCTTGCTAGGCCTCGCCCGTCATTCCGGGGCGCGGGCTTCAGCCCGCGAACCCGGAATCCAGCAATGAGCTCCCACAACACCGCTGGATTCCGGGTCCGCGCGTTGCACGCGCGTCCCGGAATGACAGGATGGCATTTCACCGCCGCCGACCTCGCGCGCGCCGGCGAGCAGGTGCTGGCGGCTTTACGCGCCGCTATTAACCGGACCTAAGCCGGTTCCGCGCACACTGCTGTCATGACGTTCACCCGCCGCGAACTCATCGCCGGTACGTTCGCCACGGTCGTGGCCACGCCCTCTGCCGCGCAGCCGAAAGGCATCGACGCCGCGCGTTTCGGCGTGCGCGCCAATGCCGAGGGCGAGCAGACGCAGGCGCTGCAGAAAGCCATCGACGAGGCCGCGCGCGCCGGGCAGCCGCTGTGGCTCGGTCTTGGGCGCTACCGCACCGGGCCGCTGCGCCTCGCGCCCGGCCTGCGCATCATTGGCGCGGACGGCGAGACGACCTTGCGTCTCGTCCAGGGCGCCGCGCTCTTCACCGCGCAGGATGCGCGCGACGTCACGCTCCAGGGGCTCACGCTCGACGGTCAGGGCGCGAAGCCCGGCAACGACGGCGCGCTGGTCGATCTCAACGCCGTTTCGAATCTCACCATCGCCAATTGCGTCATCACCAATGCCGGCCGCAATGCGGTGGCGCTGACGCAATGCACCGGCACGGTCAGCGGCACGACGATCCGCAACAGCGCCGACAACGCGCTGTTCTGCCTCGACGGCCGCCTCATCATTCGCGGCAACACCATCGCCAGGTCAGGCAACGGCGGCATCCGCGTCTGGCAAAGCGCCAAGCGCGGCGACGGCAGCATCATCGAAAACAACACGATCGAGGACACGCAGGCGCGCGGCGGCGGCGACGGCCAGAACGGCAACGCCATCAACATCTATCGCGCCGAAGGCGTCGTCGTGCGCGGCAACACCATCCGCCGCGCCGCCTTCACCGCGGTGCGCGGCAATGCCGCCTCGCACATCGTCATCCGCAACAACACCTGCAGCGACCTCGGCGAGGTGGCGATCTATTCCGAGTTCGATTTCGTCGACGCCACCATCGTCGACAATGTCATCGACACCGCCGCCATGGGCATCGCCGTGACCAACATGGATCAGGGCGGGCATCTGGCCGTCGTGCGCGGCAATATCATCCGCAACATGACCAACAAAAGGCCGCAAGGCGGGCCCGACGCCTTCGGCGTCGGCATCGGCGTCGAAGCCGACACCACGGTGTCCGGCAACACGATCGAGAATGCGCCGACGATGGGCATCGTGGTCGGCGCCGGCAAATATCTGCGCGACTGCAAGGTCACCGCCAATATCGTGCGCGAAGCCGGCATCGGCGTCGGCGTCTCGGTGGTCGAGGGCGCAGGCAAAGCCGAGATCACCGCCAATGTTTTCTCGGGCATCAAGCGCGGCGCGGTGGTCGGCATGGCCTGGGACAAGGAAGCGACGGGCGATCTCACTCGCGGCGGCGCGGACAAGTTCCCGCAACTGACGATCCGCGACAACAAGGTGGGGTGAGGACCTCTTACCCTCCCCCGCGAAGCGTGGGGAGGGGAGAACGACTTGCCCTACCCGCGCCGAGAACCCACGTTAGGGCTTCGCCGACCTCCACGCCGCCAACTCAGGCCATGCCCAGCCGCCGCACCCTTACCATGCTCCTTGTTTTCGCGATTTTCCTGGTGCCGCTGATCACGCGCGTCGCCCTTTATGCCGCCGGCGATGCGCCGCGCTCCTGGAGCCGCGCCGACTGGTCCTCTGCCGGCACCCTGCCCGCCGCCCGCGAGTTCCAGCCGGCCCGGCTGGTCGTGTTCTCCGGCACCACCGGCGCGTGGAAGGGCATTTTCTCGGTCCATAGCTGGATCGTCTACAAGCGCGCCGGCGAGACGCGCTGGACGCGTTACGACGTGGTCGGCTGGGGCACGCCGGTACGTCTGAACGGCTGGCCGGCGGACGCCCGCTGGTACGGCAACGCGCCGGTCGCCATCGTCGATGTGTCCGGCGCCGAGGCGGAGGCCGTGATCCCCAAAGTCGAGACCGCCGTGCGCGACTACGCCTATGCGCAGGCCGGCGACTACCGCGTCTGGCCGGGGCCGAACTCCAACAGCTTCACCGCCGCCGTGCTGCGCGCCGTGCCGGAGCTGAAGGTCGCCCTGCCCGCCAATGCCGTCGGCCGCGACTTCCGCGACGGCTTCTATGCCGGCCGCACCGATAGCGGCACGGGCGTCGAACTGTCGGTGTACGGCCTTGCCGGGGTCAAGGCGGGGTGGATCGAAGGCTTCGAGGTCAACCTGCTCGGCCTCGTCGCCGGCTTCGACCTGCGCTACCCGGCGGTCAAGCTGCCGGGCTTCGGCCGCATCGGCATGGCGCCGCCGGTGCAGACCGGGCTGGCGGGTTAGCCCTTCGTCATTCCGGGACGGCCCGTTCGGGCCGGACCCGGAATCCGGCAACAAATGAGAGCGCGTCTGGATTCCGGGTTCGCGCTTTCAGCGCGCCCCGGAATGACCGGGCTTACTTCGCCACCGCCGACCACATTTTCGGTCCGGCGCGCAGATACTGATCCGGGATCGCCACCTCGCCGCCGAGCGCCTTGGCCGCATGCCAGCCGAAATGCGGATCGTCGAGGAAGGCGCGCGCCGCCGCCACCATGTCAGCCTTGCCGGAGGCAACGATCTCTTCCGCCTGCTCCGCGGTGGTGATGAGGCCGACCGCCCGCACCTTGATGCCGGAGCCCTTTTTGACCGCCTTGGCGAGCGGCACGTTGTAGCCGAGCCCGGTCGGGTTATGGATGCCGCCGGCGACGCCGCCCGACGACACGCAGACGAAATCGACGCCGGCGCTTTTCAGCGCCTTGCCGAGCGCGGCGGCCTCGTCCGGCGTGATGCCGCCTTCCTTCCAGTCCGAACCGGTGATGCGCGCGCCGAGCACGATATCCTTCGGCACCACCGCGCGCACCGCCTCGGTCACCGACAGCGGAAAGCGCATGCGGTTCTCCAGCGAGCCGCCATACGGGTCGGTGCGCCTGTTGGCGAGCGGCGACAGGAAACTGTGCAGCAGATAGCCGTGCGCCATGTGCAGCTCGATCTCGTCGAAACCGATGCGCAGCGCGCGCCTGGCCGAATTGACGAAGGCGTCGCGCACGCGGTCCATGTCCGCCTCGGTCATTTCGCGCGGCGTGTGCCAGCCCTCGCCGAACGGGATCGCCGACGGCGCGATGGTCTGCCACGGATCCTCATGGGCGCGCAGATAACCGGCGCCCTCCCACGGGCGCTGCGAGGACGCCTTGCGGCCGGCATGAGCGAGCTGCACGCCGAACTTCGCCTTGCCGTAGGTTCTGGCGGCCGCGATGACATGCTTGAGCGCGAGCTCGTTGGCGTCCGAGTAGAGGCCCATGCAGCCGTGCGTGATGCGGCCGTGGCGCTCGACATGGGTCGCCTCCACGATCACGAGCCCGGCGCCGGAATTGGCCAGCATGCCGAGATGCATCATGTGCCAGTCCGAGGCCGAGCCGTCATTGGCGGAGTACTGGCACATCGGCGCGACCACGAGACGGTTGGCCAATGTGGCGCCGGCAACCGGCAAAGGTGAGAAAAGCGCGCTGCTCATGGGATGACACTCGCTGGCCAGATGAAACGGAATGGCGGGATGGCGGGATGGCGCCGGCAGGATAAAGCGATGCGCCGCTCAGCGCACCTGGATCGATTTGAGATAATCGACGATGGCGCCGACGTCATCGCCCTCGAAGCTCAGCTCAGGCATGTCGGGATGGCCGGCCATGATGCCCTCGCCGAGCGACTCCTCGAGGGAGTCGATGGGGTAGCGCTTGCCCAAGGTCCGGAACGGCGGCGCGCCGGCGCGCCGGCTGTTGCCGGTGCGGCCGGTGGCGTGGCAACTGCCGCAATAGGTGATCAGCAGGTTTTCGCCGTGCTTGAGGTGTCCCTCGTCGGTCTGCGCCGATACCGGGACGGTGGCCGCCAGCAGGAAGCCGGCGACGGCGGCGAGGATCGACAGACCGGGACGGAGGCGCCGCGTGAGGCTCAGGCCGCGGGACGAACCGCTTCCGGCTCGCGCGCCGGGGCGGCCCGCGCGGTTTCCTGTACGATGGGCAGGCCGGCCAGTTGCCGCCATTTCTTTGCGTCCTCGATCACGTCGAGCATGCGGACGGCAAAGCTTTCCTGCGTGTAGTAATGCTTCCAGCGGCCGCTGCGGTACATCTCAGTATAGTAGGCGAGGCGCTGTTCGGCGAGATCGTGCCAGCGCCGCGCGATCTTCTCCATATCAGAACTGCCGGGCGAATTCCGCATGGGGCGGCCGTTGGCAAGTGCCGACTCGTCTACCCCCTGATCGTTACGTGCAACGTAACGACGAACAATGCGACCCTGACGACTCCGGCACGCTGTGGATAACAGCGTGTTGTTTAAAGTGATTCGCCAGTCTTTCAAAGCAGATAGCGGCTGCGGCCGTTAACCGTTTGTTTATTCCGCAGGCCGCGGCGCCGCCTTTCATCCACCGCTAAATCGGCGACTCAGCGCCTAAACAGCGCCGCAATTTCGCCGACGATGCCGCGCCGGAACAGCAGCACGCAGGTGACGAAGATCACGCCCTGGATCACCAGGACCCACTCGCCGACCGACGACAGCTTGAACTGCATCGCCAGGATGACGAAGGCGCCGACCACCGGCCCGAAGATGGTGCCGAGGCCGCCGACCAGGGTCATCAGCACCACCTCGCCCGACATCGGCCAGTTGACGTCCGTCAGCGAGGCGATCTGCAAGGTGATGGCCTTGGTCGAGCCGGCAACGCCGGCCAGCGTCGCCGACAGCACGAAGGCGATCAGCTTATAGCGGTCGGTCTTGTAGCCGAGCGAGATGGCGCGCGGCTCGTTCTCGCGGATCGCCTTGAGCACTTCGCCGAACGGCGAATGAATGATGCGGTAGATCAGCAGGAAGCCGGCGAGGAAGACCGCCATGACGAAGACATACATCGTGGTTTCGTTGTTCAGGTTGATGAAACCGAACAGGTAGCCGCGCGGCACCGCCTGGATGCCGTCCTCGCCGCCGGTGAACTTCATGCGCAGCGCGACGAAATACATCATCTGCGCCAGCGCCAAAGTGATCATGGCGAAATAGATGCCCTGGCGGCGAATCGCCAGCGAGCCGGCGAGGAAGCCGCAGACCGCGGCGGTCAGCGTGCCGGTCAGGATGGCGAATTCCGGATTGAAGCCCCAGACCTTGGCGGCATGCGCCGATATATAGCTCGCCCAGCCGAAATACAGCGCGTGGCCGAAGCTCAGCAGGCCGACATAGCCGATCAACAGGTTGAAGGCGCAGGCGAACAGCGCGAAGCACATCGCCTGCATCAGGAACAACGGATAGGTAAAGTACGGCGCGACGATCAGCGCCGCCACCATGATGACGAAGCCGATCAGTTCGCCCTGGCGCTGGAGAAGCGAAGGCTGCCGCACCGTCACGGGGGTCGCGGAAACGGGTGAGGATGAAGCCTGCATCAGGTGCCCCTTCCGAACAGACCGGCCGGACGCACCAGCAGGACGATAGCCATGACGACGAAGATCACCGTATTGGAAGCCTCGGGAAAGAACACCTTGGTGAGGCCCTCGACAACACCGAGCCCGAAGCCGGTGAGAATGGCGCCGAGGATCGACCCCATGCCGCCGATCACCACCACGGCGAACACCACGATGATCAATTCCGCGCCCATCTGCGGCGAAACGTTATAGATCGGCGCCGCCATGACGCCGGCGAAGGCCGCGAGCGCGACGCCGAAGCCGTAGGTCAGCGTGATCATCACCGGCACATTGATGCCGAAGGCGCGCACCAGGGTCGGGTTTTCGGTGGCGGCGCGCAGATAGGCGCCGAGGCGCGTGCGCTCGATCGCGTACCAGGTGCCGAAACAGATGACGAGCGACACCAGGATGACCCAGGCGCGGTAGTTCGGCAGGAACATGAAGCCGAGGTTCTGGCCGCCGCGCAGCGCTTCCGGCAGCGCATAAGGCAGACCGGCGGAGCCGAGATAGTTGCGCGCCGTGCCCTCGATGATCAGCGCCAGGCCGAAGGTGAGCAGCAGGCCGTAGAGATGATCGAGCTTGTACAGCCATTGCAGGAAGGTGCGCTCGATGACGATGCCGATGGCGCCGACGATCAGCGGCGCCAGGATCAGCGCGCCCCAGTAATTGACGCCGAGGAAATTCAGCATCAGGAACGCCGCGACGGCGCCGAGCATGTACTGCGCGCCGTGGGCGAAATTGATGATGTTGAGCATGCCGAAGATCACGGCGAGGCCAAGGCTCAGCAGCGCGTAGAACGAGCCGTTGATCAGGCCGATCAACAACTGGCCGAACAGCGCCGCCGATGGAATACCGAAGATCGTGATCATGCTTTCTCTGCCTTCGTGTCGTCCCCGCGAAGGCGGGGACCCATATCCCCCGCCCTATCGATAGACTGCGGCGTATGGATCCCCGCCTTCGCGGGATGACAGATTAAAACGACCCTCCCCCCGCTCACGCGGGGGGAGGACAGAAAGTCATTATCCGTTCGCCAGCGGGCAGCCGCCATCCTTGAGCGGACGGAACGCTTCTTCCGCAGGGATGGTCGCACGCAGCGTGTAGATGTCGCCCGGACCCTTAGACTCCGCGGGCTTCTTCACTTCGTACAGATAGGCCGGGTGAATCTTGCGGCCGTCGACGCGGATCGTGCCCTTGCCGAACAGCACGTCGTCGGTCGGCAGCTTCTTCATTTCGGCGACGACCGCCTTGCCGTCATCCTTGCTCTTCAGCGCGGCAACGGCCTTCAGATAGTGCAGCGTGCCGGCATAGACGCCCGCCTGCACCATGGTCGGGATCTTGCCCGGACGCGCCTGCTGCCAGCGCTTGGTCCAGGCGCGGGTCTGGTCGTTGGCGTCCCAGTAGAAGGTGTTGGTCAGGATCAGGCCCTGCGCCGATTGCAGGCCGAGCGCGTTCACGTCGCTGGCGAACACGAGCAGACCGGCCAGCGACTGGCCGCCGGCGACGATGCCGAATTCCGCCGCCTGCTTGATCGAGTTGATGGTGTCGCCGCCGGCGTTGGCCAGACCGATGATCTTGGCCTTCGACGACTGCGCCTGCAGAAGGAACGACGAGAAGTCGCTCGTGTTGATCGGATGGCGCACCTTGCCAACCAACTTGCCGCCATTGGCCTCGACCACCGCAGCGGTGTCACGCTCCAGCGCATGCCCGAAAGCGTAATCCGCGGTGAGAAAGAACCAGGTGTCGCCGCCGTTCTTGACGATGGCCTTGCCGGTGCCGTTGGCCAGCATCCAGGTGTCGTAGGTCCAGTGCACGGTGTTCGGCGAGCACTTCGCGCCCGTCAGGTCCGACGACGCCGCGCCGGAATTGATAAACACCTTGTTCTTGGTGCGGATGATTTCGTTGACGGCCAGCGCCACGCCAGAGTTCGGCGTATCGACGATCACGTCGACGCCCTCGCGATCGATCCACTGGTTGGCGATGTTGGTACCGATGTCCGCCTTGTTCTGGTGATCGGCGCTGACGATCTCGACCTTCACATTTGAGTTCGGATTGGCCTTCTGGAAGTCCTCGACCGCGAGCCTTACCGCTTCGACCGTCCCGGGGCCGGCAAGATCGGCGTACAGCGACGACATGTCGGTAAGCGCACCGATCTTGACATTGATCTGCTGTGCCTGCGCGGTGCCGCAGGCGAGCGCGGCGGCAAATCCCGTGATTTGGGCCGCCAGGGCAAAGGTCCGCTTTACTACTTTCATTTCCATTCCAGCTCCCGTTCGCGTGCCCGCGGGCACAATTCCAATGATTTCAAGTTCAGTCCCGGACCTGCTTCCGGCGCCCCATGCCCCCATGGGGCGCCGGTCGCGGTCAGCCCTTCACCAGCGGGCAGTTGCCATCCTTGAGAGGGCGGAAGGCTTCTTCCATCGGGATGGTGGCGCGCACATGGTAGAGGTCGCCCGGATACTTCGACTCTTCCGGCTTCTTCACTTCGAACAGATAGGCCGGGTGCAGCACGCGGCCGTCCTCGCGGACGACGCTCTTGCCGTACACGCTATCCTCGGCCGGAAGCTGCTTCATCTTGTCGACCACGGCCTTGCCGTCCTTGGCGCTGCCGACGGCGGCGACGGCCTTGAGGTAGTGCAGCGTGCCCGAATAGACGCCCGCCATGTTCATGCTCGGCAGCTTGCCGGGGGAGTTGCGCTCCTTGTCCCAGCGCTTGGTCCAGGCACGGGTGCCTTCATTGAGATCCCAGTAGAAGGTCTCGGTGAAGGTCAGGCCCTGCGCAGTCTTGAGGCCAAGCGCGGCGACGTCCGGCGCGAACACCAGCATGCCGGCCATTTTCTGGCCGCCCGCGGCGATGCCGAATTCGGCACCCTGCTTGATGGCGTTGATGGTGTCGCCGCCGGCATTGGCCAGGCCGATAACCTTGGCCTTCGAAGCCTGCGCCTGCAGCAGGAACGACGAGAAGTCGTTGGTGTTGATCGGGTGACGCACGCCGCCCAGCACCTTGCCGCCGTTCGCAACAACCACCGCCGAGGTGTCGCGCTCCAGCGCGTGGCCGAAGGCATAGTCGGCGGTTAGGAAGAACCAGGTGTCGCCACCCGTCTTCACCATGGCCTTGCCGGTGCCGTTGGCCAGCATCCAGGTATCGTAGGTCCAGTGAACCGTGGTCGGCGCGCATTTGGGACCCGTCAAATCCGAGGACGCCGGACCCGAGGCGACGAAAACCTTGTTCTTGTTCTTGGTGATTTCGGCAATGGCGAGGGCGACGCCTGAATTGGGCACGTCGGCGATCATGTCGACGCCGTCGCGGTCGTACCACTGGTTGGCGATGTTGGAGCCGACGTCGGCCTTGTTCTGGTGGTCGGCGTTGACGACCTCGACCTTCACGTTCGGATTGGACTTCATGAATTCTTCAGCCGCCAGCTTGGCGCCGATCACAGAGCCGATGCCGGTATCGTCGGCATATAGCGAGGACATATCCGTCAGCACGCCGATCTTGACGTTGATCTGTTGCGCGTAGGCAGTGCCGCTCAGTAGAAGAGCGGCCACCGCCGCGAGTCCAATCGTCTTCCTCATCGTTGCTCTCCCAATCTTTTGCGTTTCCCGTTCTTTTGGCTTGCTCTGCGCTTCTTGTACGAAGCTGTTTTTATTTAAACTCCAAGATACTCGTGGAGCTTCTCGACATTCGCCTCCAGTTCGGAATTGGAGAACTGGTCGATGACGCGGCCATGCTCCATGACGTAGTAGCGGTCGGCGACGGTCGAGGCGAAACGGAAGTTCTGCTCCACCAGCAGGATGGTGAAACCCTGTTGCTTGAGCGCGCGGATGGTCTTGCCGATCTGCTGGATGATGACCGGCGCGAGGCCCTCGGTCGGCTCGTCGAGCAGCAGCATGCGCGCGCCGGTGCGCAGGATGCGGCCGATCGCCAGCATCTGCTGCTCGCCGCCGGACAGCTTGGTGCCCTGACTGGAGCCGAGGCGTTCCTTGAGGTTGGGAAAGAGTTCGAAGATCTGCTCCAGCGACAAGCCGCCGGGCCGCACCACCGGCGGCAGCGTGAGGTTTTCCTCGACGCTGAGGCTGGCGAAAATGCCGCGCTCTTCCGGACAGAAAGCGATGCCGGTCCGCGCGATCTGATTCGACGATTTGGCGATCAGGTCCTGGTTCTCGAACAGCACCGAGCCCGAACGCTGGCCGACAATGCCCATGATCGACTTCATGGTCGTGGTCTTGCCGGCGCCGTTGCGCCCGAGCAAGGTCACCACCTCGCCTTCGCGCACGTCGAACGAGACGCCGTGCAGGATGTGGGATTCGCCGTACCAGGCTTGTAGGTCCTTGACCTGGAGAAGAGGCGCGGTCCGATCAAGCATGGCCGACCCCCATATAGGCTTCGCGCACATCGGGATTGTTCGACACCGTCTCGTAGTCGCCTTCGGCCAGAACGCGGCCGCGCGTGAGAACGGTGATGGTGTCGGACAGATCGGCGACGACCGAGAGGTTGTGTTCGACCATCAGCACCGTGCGCGCCTCGGCGACCGTTCTGATGAGATCGGCGATGCGCGCGATGTCCTCGTGGCCCATGCCGGCGGTCGGCTCGTCGAGCAACAGCATTTCCGGATCGAGCGCCAAAGTGGTCGCGATTTCCAGCGCGCGCTTGCGGCCGTAAGGCAGCTCCACCGCATTCCAGTGCGCATAGTCGGACAGACCGACATCGGCAATCAGCGCCAGCGCCTTGTCATTGTACTCCTCGAGCACCGACCTGGAGCGCCAGAAGTCCATGGACGCGCCGCGCAGGCGCCGCTGCAGCGCGATGCGCACGTTCTCCAGCACCGTCATGTGCGGAAATACCGCGGAGATCTGAAAGGAGCGCACCAGTCCGAGTTGGGCGACATCGGCCGGCGCCATCGCCGTGATGTCCTTGCCCTTGAAGACAATGCGGCCTCGGGTCGGCGGCAGGAACTTGGTGAGAAGGTTGAAGCAGGTGGTCTTGCCGGCGCCGTTGGGACCGATCAAGGCGTGAATTGTCCCGCGCTTCACGCGCAGGTCGACGCCGCCGACCGCCGTGAAGCCGGCAAACTCCTTCGTAAGACCCTCGGTTTCGAGGATCAAATCCGAACTCATGAGCTATTTCCCCTCGCTCTCGTTCTCGGGAACGGTTCCCGGCAAGAGCCTTGGGGTCTATTGGTATTTCATTATCTCGCAGATGCAAATAGCTTTTAATCGATGCCCTGCCCGTCTGCAGGTCCGTCATGTGACAGAACCGCAACCTCAAGCGCGGCCACAGGAAAACAACTCGGCGCAAGGGCCGCGCCGCCGGTCAGGACGGCTTGAATTTCCTGGCCAGCGCGTCGGCGCTCTTGGCCAGCAGGCCGACGTCGGAGCCGACCGCGACGAACAGATAGCCCCACTCGATATAGCGGCGCGCCTCATCCTCATTGCCGGTGAGAATACCGGCCGGCTTGCCGACCTTGCTCAGACGCTCCACCGCATCCTTCATGGCCGCCTGCACCTCGGCGTGCTGCGGATTGCCGAGATGGCCGAGCGACGCGGCAAGATCCGACGGGCCGATGAACACGCCATCCACGCCTTCGACGCTGGCGATGTCCTCGATGGCGTCCAGCGACTGGCGGGTCTCGACCTGCACCAATGTGCAGATCTCGTCATTCGCCTTGGTGAGGTATCCCGGCACGCGGCCATAGCGGCTGGCGCGCGCGGCGACCGACACGCCGCGAATGCCGTGCGGCGGATAGCGCGTCGCGGCAACCGCGGCCTTGGCCTCGTCGACCGACTGCACATAAGGGATGAGCAAGGTCTGCGCGCCGATGTCGAGGCAACGCTTGATCAGCACGGCATCGTTCCAGGCCGGACGAATGATCGCCGTCGCGGTGCCCTTCTCGATGGCCTGCAACTGCGACAGCAGATCGGGAATCTCGTTCGGCGAATGCTCGGTGTCGAGCAGCAGCCAGTCGAAGCCGGAATCCGAGCAGATTTCCGCGGCGATATTGCTGCACAGGCTTTGCCACAATCCGAGCTGCAGCGTCTTGGCGCGAAGGCCGGCTTTGAAGGCGTTGCGCCTGAACTCGGTCATGGTCGTATCCCGTCTCGTGGTCGTTACGTGCGTCAGCGATGGGGATGCTGTACCGGCTTGGCCTCGAAAATCAAATGGCAAAGCCCGCCATCCCCGTTGATGACGGAAAGTCAGTAATGCGGCGGCGGCGGCTCGGGCTCGCCGGGGACGGCGGCAACGGCGGCCTCGCGCACTTCGGCGGTGAGCCGCGCCATCTCCCGCTTCAACTCGTCGATGAGTTTCCACTGCGCCGTGATCGCCTCATTCAAATCCTCTATGACCCGATCCTGATGGGCGCGGCCGATCTCCAGCTCGACAAGACGGGCGTTGAGGGTGGCGAAATCGTCCATGAGCGGGTCTCCGGATCGGCGATGACGGGCGGTGCGGGACCATATCGCACCCGCAGCAAAAGTCTGAGATACTACGGTTCTTCGCGATGGACATAGAAGGCCCATGACGTTCGACACCATTATTCGCGGCGGCACCGTCGCCACCGCCTCCGACACCTTCCAATGCGACGTCGGCATCGCCGGCGGCCGGATCGCCGCGCTCGGCAGCGACCTCGGCACGGCTCCCGAGATCGTCGACGCCAGCGGCCTGCTCGTCCTGCCCGGCGGCATCGACAGCCATGTTCACATTTCGCAGCCGTCCGGGCCCGGCATCGTGATGGCCGACGATTTCGCCTCGGCGACCCGATCGGCGGCCTTCGGCGGCAACACCATGGTGCTGCCGTTCGCGATGCAGCAGAAGGGCGAGAGCCTGCGCGAGGTTGTCAAGGACTATCACAAGAAGGCCGACGGCCAGTGCTACATCGACGTCTCCTTCCATCTCATCATCGCCGACGCCTCGGACGCCGTGCTGGGCCAGGAGCTGCCCGCCCTCGTCCATGACGGCTACACCTCGTTCAAGGTGTTCATGACCTATGAGGGCCTCGCCCTCTCCGACATGGAAATGCTCAAGGTCATGACCGTGGCGCGCGAGACCGGCGCCATGATGATGGTGCACGCCGAGAACTACGACGCCATCCGCTTCCTCACCGACCGCCTCGAGCAGGCTGGCAAGACCGGCACGCTCTATCACGGCGCGTCGCGCCCCATTCCGGTGGAGCGCGAGGCGACGCACCGCGCCATTTCACTGGCGGAGTTGATCGACGTGCCGATGATGATCGTGCATGTGTCGAACGGCCAGGCGCGCGACGAGATCGCGCGCGCCCGGCGCCGCGGCCTCAAGATCTACGGCGAGACCTGCCCGCAATATCTGATGCTGACGGAGCAGGACATGGACGGCCTCAACATGGAGGGCGCCAAATATGTCTGCTCGCCGCCGCCGCGCGACAAAGAAAGCCAGCAGGCCTGCTGGGAAGGTCTGCAGCAGGGCATCTTCTCGCTGTTCTCGTCGGACCACTGCCCGTTCCGTTACGACGATGCGCAGGGCAAGCTGGCGCCCAAGGGCAAGACCAGCTTCCGCTGGGTGCCGAACGGCATTCCCGGCGTCGAGACGCGGCTGCCGATTCTGTTCTCGGAAGGCGTGAACAAGGGCCGCATCTCACTCAACGAGTTCGTGGCGCTGACCGCGACCAACCACGCCCGCACCTACGGGCTCTACCCGAAGAAGGGCACCATCGCCGTCGGCACCGACGCCGACATCGCGCTGTGGGACGCCAAACGCGAAGTGACCATCTCGCAAAGCCTGATGCATGGCGGCACCGACTACACGCCCTATGAAGGCATCAAGGTCACCGGCTGGCCGGTATCCACGATGGTGCGCGGCAGGTTCGTGGTGCGCGACGGCGAACTGGTCGGCAAGCTCGGCGCGGGGGATTATGTGCCGCGGGAGAAGTCGGAACTGGCGAAGCCGAGAGCGGCGTAACGGCCGCCGTCATTCCGGGCGCGCTGAAAGCGCGAACCCGGAATCCAGCAACGGCGGAGAGCGTATCTGGATTCCGGATCGCCGCCGACGCGGCGTCCGGAATGACAAGCACCAAACGGAGTGATCATTGCCGGTGAACAAACAAGTCCTCCTCAAATCCCGCCCCGACGGCATTCCGCAGGCCGAGCATTTCGAGATCGTCACTGCGCCGATCCCCGAACCCGGCGACCGGCAATTTCTGGTCCGCAACGAATTCCTGTCGGTCGAGCCGGCGATGCGCGGCTGGGTCTCGGCGGTCGCCAATTATTCGACGCCGGTCGGCATCGGCGAAGTGATGCGCGCCTTCGCCGCCGGCACCGTGGTGAAGTCGCGCCACCCCGGCTATGCCGAGGGCGACAAGGTCATGGGCATGCTCGGCTGGCAGGACTATGCCGTGTCCGACGGCAGCAACATCACGCGCAAGGTCAAGGAAACCGATCTGCCCTTGTCGCTGTCGCTCGGCGTGCTCGGGCTCAACGGCCTCACCGCCTATTTCGGACTGCTCGATCTCGGCCTGCCGAAGCCCGGTGACACCGTGGTCGTCTCCACCGCCGCCGGTTCGGTCGGCTCGGCGGTCGGGCAGATTGCCAAGCTGATGGGCTGCCGCACCGTGGGCATCACCGGCGGCGCCGCCAAGGTCGCCTTGTGCAGGGACGCGTTCGGCTACGACGCCGCCATCGACTACAAGAGCGGCGATCTCGACGCGGCGCTCAAAGCCGCCTGCCCGAACGGCGTAGATGTCTATTACGACAACACGTCCGGCGCGATCAGCGACACGGTCATCCGGCACATCAATGTCGGCGCCCGCATCGTCATCTGCGGCACGGCTTCGGTGTCGTCATGGGAGCCGTGGCCGACGGGGCCGCGCATCGAGCGCCACATCCTGGTCAAGCGCGCGCGCATGGCCGGATTGATCGTGTTCGACTATGCCCATCGCTACGAGGAGGCGGCGGCGCGGCTGGCGCAATGGGTCCGCGACGGCAAGCTCACATATCGCGAGGACATCGCCGATGGCATCGAGCACGCGCCCGGCGCCATCGCCGAACTCTATCGCGGCGAGAATCTGGGCAAGAGGCTGATCAGGCTGGCTTGACCGCGTCACGCACGCCCTTGGCGAGGTCTGGAACAAACAGCGATTTTCTGCTATATATTCCGGCATGAAACGCGACGAGGTCATCGCCCGCCTGAAAGAAGCCGAGCCCGCCTTGCGCGCGCGCGGCATCCGCCATGCCGCGGTGTTCGGCTCGGTCGCGCGCGGCGAAGAACGCCCGGATAGCGATATCGATATTTTGCTCGACTTCGAACCCGGACGTGAGGGCACAATTTACCAGTACATTGCAGTGAAGGATTTTGTCGCGGGCCTCTTCTCCGGCCAGGTCGATGTTATTGACCGCGCCGGCCTGAAACCGCGCGCTCGGTTGCCGGCAGATCGCGATGCGATCTATGCCTTCTGAGAAAGAGCGCTGATACCTCGAAGACATCCTCGAAAGCATCGAGCTTGCGGAGAAATTTTCCGAAGGAAGAACGATCGAAAATCTCCGAGACGATGACAAGACCCTCTATGCGGTCATTCGCTGTCTGGAAATCGTATCGGAAGCTTCACGTCGCCTGTCGGCGGACCTCAAGGGGCGTCATCCCGACATTCCGTGGCGCATGATAGCCGACGCCGGAAATTTTTATCGGCACGATTACGATGGCATAACCCATGATCGCATTTGGAAGACGTTTTACGAAGACCTGCCCGGCCTAAAAGCTGTCATCGCGACAGAATTAGCATCCAAGACCGACACGACTTGAAGAAAAACGCCCGGCCTTTCGACCGGGCGTTTTTCGTTTCGGCGCCAAACCGGAAACTCAGTGTTTCAGCTTCGCATCGACCTTGAACTTGGCCTCGGTCTTCCTGGTGATCTCGTCGAGCGTGACGCCCGGCGCGAGCTCGATCAGCGTCATGCCGGCATCGCCCTTCTTGTCGATGGTGAACACACCGAGATCGGTGATCACCATGTCGACGACGCGCGAGCCGGTCAGCGGCAGGTCGCATTTGTGCAGCAGCTTCGGCGCATCCTTCGCCGTGTGCTCCATGATCACGACGACCTTCTTGACGCCGGCGACGAGGTCCATGGCGCCGCCCATGCCCTTGACCATCTTGCCGGGGATCATCCAGTTGGCGAGGTCCCCGTTCTCGGCGACCTGCATGGCCCCGAGCAGCGCGAGGTCGATGTGGCCGCCGCGGATCATCGCGAACGAGTCCGCTGACGAGAAGTAGCTGGTGGTCGGCAGTTCGGTCACGGTCTGCTTGCCGGCGTTGATCAGGTCTGGGTCCTCGTCGCCCTCATAGGGGAACGGGCCGAAGCCGAGCATGCCGTTCTCGCTCTGCAGCTGCACCGACATGCCGTCGGGAATGTAGTTCGAGACGAGCGTCGGAATACCGATGCCGAGATTGACGTAGAAGCCGTCGCGCAACTCCTTGGCGGCGCGCTCGGCCATTTGATCGCGGGTCCAAGGCATCAGACTTCCTCCCCTGCACCGAACGCGCCGGCGGCGGGACGCTTGCGCGTGGTGCGCACTTCGATGCGCTTTTCGGATGCGCTCTTGATGATACGCTGCACGAACACGCCCGGCGTATGGATCTCGTCGCCGTCGAGCTCGCCCGGCTCCACGAGATGCTCGACCTCGGCGACGGTGATGCGGCCGGCGGTCGCCATCATCGGGTTAAAGTTGCGCGCGGTCTTGCGGTAGACGAGATTGCCCTCGGTGTCGCCCTTCCAGGCGTGCACCAGCGAGATGTCGGAGACGAGGCCGGTCTCGAGGATGTAGCGCTCGCCGTTGAACACCTTCTCTTCCTTGCCCTTGGCGATCTCGGTGCCGACGCCGGTCTTGGTGTAGAAGCCGCCGATGCCGGCGCCGCCGGCGCGCATGCGCTCGGCGAGGGTGCCCTGCGGGTTGAATTCGATCTCCAGTTCGCCCGCGAGGTACTGCTGCGCGAACAGCTTGTTCTCGCCGACATAGGAGGCGATCATTTTCTTGATCTGCCGCGTCTCGAGCAGCAGGCCGAGGCCCGCGCCGTCGATGCCGGCATTGTTCGACACGCAGGTCAGGTTCTTCACGCCGGAATCGCGCAAAGCCACGATCAGGTCGGTCGGCATGCCGCACAGGCCGAAGCCGCCGGCCATGACCATCATGCCGTCTTTGACGATGCCGGCCAGCGCCGACTTCGCATCAGGATAGACTTTTCTCATCAGTTCCCTGCCGTTTCACCCGGGGTTCCAGCTCTTCTGGCTGGCCCGTTTCTAGCCGGACTTTTGCAGGAGCGAAAGGCCGTGGCCTCGTTCGCCGCGACGTTCCGGCGTGGCGAACCGGCTCAGCGCTGGGGCGTGACGTCGGTCACCGGGTTGCGCGGCGGGGTGATGTCGCGGACCGGGTTTGCCGGACGGACCGGCGTTGCCGGCGCCGGTGCGGTCGGCGGCGGCGCGACGGTCGCCGGCTTGACCGTATCGGCCAGCCGCGTCGGCAGCGGCAGGCCGTGCGGATAATAGCTCCAGGCGATGAAAAGCACCGCAAACAGGATCGCCGTGAGGCCGGCCGCGGTGGTCCGGCTCTGCCACGACATCACATTGCCGATCAGGCTGGCGACGAACACGAAGAAGGCGAGGATGATAACGTAGAGCCAGTTCACCTCGGCCAGATCGATCGGCATGAAAGTCTTCCTTCAGACAGCGAGCCCCGCCCGCCATCTTAAAGCAGAGCGCGGCGGAGCGGTCACCTTCCCGGGCGCGGTAATTACGGCGCGTCGATCAGGCTCACATGGGCGGCGACCACGCGCCAGCCTTCCGGAAAGCGCACCCAGGTCTGCATCTGCCGGCCGATCTTGCCGGGCGCCGACGGCCGCTCATAGAGCGTCGCCGCCGTGGCGAAGTCGCGGCCATAGGTGGTGATCGACGTCTTCGACAAAGTGCGGCCAAGCCCCACCGGCGAGCGCGCCGCGCGGAACGCCTTGATCTGCGCATAGCCGTAAAGGATTTCGCCCGCGCCATAGCGGATGGTGCGCGGATCGTCGCGGAACAACTCATCGAGCTTGTCGACGTCGTTGTTCACCAGCGCCTTCTCATACTCTTCGAAAGCCTTGCGCACCTCGGCGACGACGTCGGGGATATCGATCTCGGGCATCTAGTTTCCTTCAAACCAATTACAACGCCGGCCGCGGCGCCGCCGCCACGCCCATCGTCTCCAGCGCATGCGCGATGCGCAACGCCACATCCTCGCGCCACGGCGCGGCGATGATCTGCACGCCGATCGGCAGCGGTTTGAGCGGCACCGGCACCGCCACCACCGGCAGGCCGATGAACGAGATCGGCTGGGTATAGAGCCCCATATTGGCGCGCACCGGCATCTCCACGCCGTCGAGCGTGAAATTGACTTGGCCGATCTTCGGCGCGGTGACCGGCGTCGCCGGCGCCAGAATGGCGTCGCAATCCTTGAACAACGCCAGCACCGCGTCGCGATACCAGCGGCGGAAGTTCTGCGCCTTGACGACCAACGTCGACGGGATCATGGCGCCGGCGATCAGGCGATCGCGCACCGCCGGATCGAAATCGTTCGCCTGTGTGCGCAGGCGCTCGAGATGCAGCGCCGCGCCTTCCGTGGTGGTGATGACATAGGCCGCCGAACGCGCGCGATTGGCTTCGGGTATCGCCACTTCGCGGGCATTGAGCACCTTCGCTACCGTGTCGAGCGCGCCCAAGGCCTCGGGCGAGGCGCCGTTGCGGAAATAGCCGCCGGCCACCGCCACGCGCAGGCCCTCTAGCCCCTGCTCCAGAAACGGCGTCGTCGATTCCAGCGGGCGATCGGCACAGGCGGCGTCTGCGGCGTCAAAGCCCTGCATGACGTCATAGCTTAGCGCCAGATCGCGCACCGTGCGCGCGAACGGCCCGAGATGATCGAGCGAACCGACGAAGGGAAACGAGCCCGCCCGCGTCAGCCGTCCATAGGTCGGCTTCAATCCGAAGATGCCGCACAGCGACGCCGGCACGCGGATGGAGCCGTTGGTGTCGGAGCCGAGCGCCACCGGCACCATGCCGCCGCCGATCGCGCTGCCGGAACCGCCGGATGAGCCGCCGGTCATGCGCTCCGGATCATGCGGATTGCGCGAGGGCCCGTCATGCACATTCTCGCCGGTGAAGTCGTAGGCGTATTCGCCCATGTTGAGCGCGCCGGTCAGCACGGCGCCGGCGGCTTCCAGCCGCTCGATCAGCACGGCGTCGCGCCTGGCGGCGTCACGCTTGCGGTTGATCTTCGAGCCCGCCACGGTCGGCAGTCCCTCGATGTCGAACAGGTTCTTCGCCGCGAAGGGCACGCCGGCGAGCGGCAACTTCGCCTTGTTCGACACGGCATCGACCGCCTTTGCCTTCTTGCGCGCGCGCTCGGCGGTCACCGCCGTGAAGGCATTGAGTACGGGATTGCGCTTGTCGATGACGGCGAGCATCTGCTCGGTCACCTCCAGCGCACTCACTTTTCCGGATTGAACCGCCGCCGCGATCTCGGCGGCCGAAGCCCATGTGATGTCGGTCATGTCGAATGCTCCCCGCTTACGCCTTGAAGATCGGCGCCGGCTCGGCGTCGTCCGGCAGCGGGAAATCGGCATAGGCCGCGGCGTGGCGCAGCGAGACCTCGAGATTGGCCTTCACGGCGCTTTTCCAGGCCGGCTCGAGCGGCAGGTCGAGCGCCCCTGCCGCGGCATCGATGAAGTCGTCGAGTTTGTCGGCCATGGTGATCCTTCCGCAACGGAATGCTGCACGGAGTGTATGCAAGTTTGACGCCGCGCGCGACAAGAGCGTAAGACAGCGCCACCTGCCGGACCGACAACATTATGCCCTACCCCGCCTCAGGCCCCGTCACCCTCGACACCAACCTCGCCGATTATCCGGTGACGCGCGCGCTGAAGGCCGGCGCGGTGACATCCGGTCTGGTGAATTTCAATTTCACCGGACCGAAGGTGGCGAACCAGGGCTTCAAACCGATGGTGCGCGAGGGAAAGTTCGACGCCGGCGAACTCGCCATCGTCACGTTCCTGCAGGCCAAGATCTACGGCAAACCGCTGACGCTGCTGCCCGCTGTGGTGATGGCGCGCGGCCAGCACCACACCATTCAATACAATGTGGCGCGCGGGCCCCTGGCGCCGGGAGACATCGAGGGCAAGCACTTCGGCACCCGCTCTTACTCCGTGACGACCGGCGTCTGGGTGCGCGGCATCCTCAAGGACGCCTACGGCGTCGATAGCGGCAAGGTGACGTGGTGCACCGCCGACGACGGCCATCTCGCCGAATACAAGGACCCGGACAATTGCGTGCGGCTGCCGGCGGGATCGAATGTCGAGACCATGCTGGTGAACGGCGAACTCGACGGCGCCATTCTCGGCGGCGAGTTGCCCGACGAACCGCGCGTGAAGCCGCTGATACCCGATCCGCACAAGGCGGCAGAGGCATGGTCGAAGAAGAACGGCATGGTGCCGATCAACCACCTGTTCGTCGTGCGCAGCGAACTGGCGCAAACACGGCCCGATGTCGTGCGCGACATCTTCCGCCTGCTGAAAGAGAGCAAGGCGCAAGGTGTGCCGCCGGAGAGCATGAAAGACGGCATCGATCCGGTGCCGTTCGGCGTCGAGAACAACCGCAAGGCACTCGAGACCATCATCCGCTATTCATATGAACAGCAGATCATCCCGCGCATGATGTCGGTCGATGAACTGTTCGACGATGTCACGCGGGAGCTGGTTTAAACCGCTGTCATTCCGGGGCGCACCGAAGGTGCGAGCCCGGAATCCATAACCCCGGTGTTTCCGAAACAACGCATACCGGGGATATGGATTTGGGCTCTCGCTTCGCTCGGCCGGAATGACTCTGTTCAGTTAGCCTCCTTCGGCATCACGTCGAGCCGCACGACGATGCCGTCGAGGTCCTTGTTCAGCGCCGGATAGCGCTGCATCACCAATGGATCGTGGCCGGGCACGATGTGCGCCGGCGTCGGCGCTTCCGCGTACAACGCCTCGAAGCCGTCGAGCATCTCGCCGACATGGAACGACGTCGTGTAAGGCCGGCGGCTCTCGAAGTTCTCGTAGAAATGCGAAACGTCCGACGCGAGCACGACCCAGCCGCGCGCGGTATGCACCCGCACGAACTGCAGGCCGGCCGAATGGCCGCCGACGACATGCAGCGAAATGCCGGGCGTCAGTTCCTTGGAGCCGAAGTGCCAGGCGACGCGCTGGGCGAAATTAAGCCGCACGATGCCGCAGACATCCTCCACCTCGAAGGAATGCGACAAGCGCGGATGCGCCATGTAGTGGCCGGTGGCGTAGTGGATTTCCGGCTCCTGCAGATGGAAGCGCGCTTTCGGGAAGCGGTGGAAGTTGCCGACGTGATCGTAATGCAGATGCGTCAGGATGACGTCGCTGACGGCGTCGGCATCGATGCCGATCAGCTTGAGGCCGTCGATCGGGTCGCGCAGGAATGTCCGCTGCCGTTTGGCGGCGATCTCGGCGGTGAAGCCGCAATCGATCACGTATGTTTTGTCAGGCGAAACGGCGGCCCAGAGGAAGTAGTCCATCGGCATCGGGCCGTCATGCGGATCGCCGCCGATGAAGTGATCGCGGCGCTGCGCCGGCCGCGTGGCGTAGCGGATGGCGTAAAGCGCAAACTCGGGCAGCGCGGACCGCATGGGGAATTTCCTCGGAGCGCAGCGTCATGACACCGCTGCGGCATATTTACTCGGCCTGCTTGAGCGGCTCGTTGCCTGACGGCGAGGCTTAAACCATCGGCGCATTTGCAGGCAAAGGCGTCTCATCCCGAGATATTGCAATTCTGATATACAAAAAACGGGTCGCCTTCCGGTGCCCGGCGTGACAATAATATAATAATACAAAATGGACGTGCGTGGCAGAGCGTCCTACAATCCCGCGGGCGCGCCCGGCCTGGGGCCGGCGAGCCGGGCGGACGGCATAAAAACACTGCACAGGGAGGTTCAACATGCGATGCCGCGGCCTGACGATCGTCCCGGCTCCGGGCCCGTCGAAGCCCCCCGCTTTCGCTCGCGGTCACCTGCCGGGGCTGCGGCCGTGAGCGACGACACTTACGAGATCTTTGCCGTCAAATACGGCCGGCACGACCGCAATTCTCCCGACAACTTCGTCGGCGGCGACACCCATGACGTGCCGATGCCCCTCGACTATTTCGTCTGGGCCATCGTCGGCAAGGAGCGCACCGTCATCCTCGACACCGGCTTCGACGAGGCGCGCGCGGCGGCGCGCAAGCGCCACATCTCGAAGCCCGTCGGTGACGGCCTGCGCGCGCTCGGCGTCGATCCGGCCTCGGTGAAGGACGTGATCATCTCGCATATGCATTACGATCACGCCGGCAATCACGACCTGTTCCCGAACGCGCGCTACCATCTGCAGGAATGCGAGATGGCCTACGCCACCGGCCGCTGCATGTGCCATGCCATGATGCGGGTGCCATTCGAGGCGGCCGACGTCACCGCGATGGTGAACAAGGTATTCGCCGATCGCGTCGTTTTCCATGACGGCGCCGCGGAGATCGCGCCCGGCCTGTCGGTGCATCACATCGGCGGCCATTCCAAGGGCCTGCAGGCGACGCGCGTGAAGACGCGGCGCGGCTGGGTCGTACTTGCCTCCGATGTCGCGCATTTCTACGCGCATCTCGACCAGCGCCGCGTTTTCCCGATCACCTACAATGTCGGCGACGTGCTCGCCGGCTACGACAAGGTCGAGGCGCTGGCGACATCGAAGGCGCATGTCGTGCCGGGGCACGATCCCATCGTGCTGAACATTTATCCGGCCGCCCGCCCCAACATGGACGGCTGGGCCGCACGGCTCGACGCCGATCCAAAACCGAGATCCGCAGCAGTTTAATGCCGATTTTCATGAGTATTTAGTGTGCTGCGGTATCATAGTATCGACGCTTTAGAACCTAAGGAGACGCAACGATGAGAAAAACAATCGCCTGCCTGGCCGTTGGCGCCATGGCCCTGATGACCGCCCCGGCACAAGCCGAGAAGACCGAGCTGCGCGTGCCGCTCGGCGCCGGCGGCTTCGGCTTCCTGCCGTTGCACATGATGAAAAAACACCAGCTCGTCGAGAAGGAAGCCGAGAAGCTCGGCCTCAAGCTGACGGTGAACTACGCCAATATCGGCGGCCCGTCGGTGATGAACGACGCCCTGCTGTCTGGCTCCGCCGACTTCATCTCGGCGGGGCCGCCGGCCTTCCTGATCCTGTGGGACCGCACCAAGGGCCGCGGCGACGTCATGGGCGTGGCGGCGATGAGCACCATCCCGATGTACCTCAACACCAAGGCCGAGCACCTCACCAAAATCGAAGACCTCAAGGCCGACGACAAGATCGCGGTGACCGCGATCAAGGTGTCGATCCCGGCCATCATCATGCAGATGTACGCGCGCCAGAAGGAAGGCGCCGATGCCACCTTCAAGTATGACAAGTATACCGTGTCGATGACCCACCCCGACGCCGTGGTCGCCATCCTGTCCGGCAACAAGCAGGTGACCGCGCACTATGCGTCGGCGCCGTTCCATCAGCGCGAGCTCAAGGAAGGCGCCCGCACCATCCAGAACACCAACGACGTGATGGGCGGACCGCAGACCTTCACCATGATCTCGACGACCAAGAAGTTCCGCGACGAGAACCCGAAGGGCTATGCGGCCTTCGTGTCGGCGCTCAAGGTCGCCTTCGAGATGATCCAGAAGGACAAGAAGGGCGCCGCCGAGGTGCTGCTCGAGTCGATGGGCGGCAAAGGCTGGGATGTGGCCGAACTCGCCACCATGCTTGAAGACAAGGACACCAAGTACACCACGATGCCGGAAGGCGTCATGAAATATGCCGAATTCATGAACGCGATCGGCACGCTCAAGAACAAGCCGGCGTCGCTCGATGATCTGTTCTTCGACGTGAAGGGCATCGGCGGCGGCAACTAAGTCGTCAGTCTGACATCATTCGGCCAGTGGCGGCGCCTTCCCGGCATCGCCACTGGCCCCATTATTAGGAGCTTCTTCGATATGAATGACGGCGTCGCCCCGCTTCTCGCGGTGAAGGGCGTGACCCTTCAATACCAGACCCGCGACCACCTGGTCACCGCGACCTACCGCGTCAGTTTCGATATCTATCGCTCGGACCGCTATGTCATTCTTGGACCGTCGGGCTGCGGCAAGTCGACCTTGCTGAAAGCGGTCGGCGGCTTTATTCGCCCGGTCGAAGGCGAAATCCGTCTCAACAACACGGTGATCAGCAAGCCGGGCCCGGATCGCGTCCTTGTGTTCCAGGAATTCGACCAGCTGCTGCCGTGGAAAACGGTGAAGCAGAACGTCGCTTTCGCGCTTACCGCCAGCGGCAAGATGGGCGGCAGGGAAGCCGAACAGCGCGCGCTGCATTACATCAACATGGTCGGCCTCTCGAAGTTTGCCGACAACCATCCGCACACCTTGTCCGGCGGCATGAAGCAGCGCGTGGCGATCGCGCGCGGCATGGCCATGGAGCCGGAAATCCTGCTGATGGACGAGCCGTTCGCCGCGCTTGACGCGCTGACGCGCGCCAAGATGCAGGAAGAGCTGCTGCAACTGTGGGAGGACACCAAGTTCACGGTGCTGTTCGTCACCCACTCTATCACCGAAGCCGTGCGCGTCGGCAACCGGATCCTGCTGCTCTCGGCCCATCCGGGCCAGGTCAAGGGCGAGATCAACAGCAACGGCACCGACGACATCGGCCCGGATGGCAAGCCGCTGTCCGAGCGCATCGAGCGTCTACTTTTTGAGCAGAATATCGGCGAAAGGAGCGCGTCCCATGGCTGACGCCCAATCCGTCCTTCACTCCCGCCCCGAGGTCATCTACCAGGTCAGCACCGCAGGCATCGGCGTCGTGCAGCGTCCGTTGTCGTTCGGCCAGCGCCTTGCCAACCAGGGGGCCCTGCGCAAGTCTCTTGTGCTCGCCATCCTCGCGTTGATCTGGGAAGGCTACGCGCGCTGGCTCGGCAACGACCTGCTGTTTCCGACGTTCAGCGCCACGGTGTTGGCATTCTGGCGTTCGATCATGAGCGGAGAACTGCCGGCCGCGACCTGGTTCTCGATGACCATCCTGTTCCAGGGCTACGCGGCAGGCCTGCTGCTCGCCGGCCTGCTGACGGCCTTCGCCAGTGCGACGCGGATCGGCGCCGACCTGCTCGAAGTGCTGACGGCGATGTTCAACCCCCTGCCCTCGATCGCGTTGTTGCCGCTGGCCATGATCTGGTTCGGCCTGGGCACCGGCGGCATCGTCTTCGTGCTGATCCATGCCGTGCTGTGGTCGGTGGCGTTGAACACCCACTCCGGCTTCCGCGGCGTCAGCCCGACCTGGCGCATGGTCGGCCAGAACTACGGCTTGTCCAACATCGGCTACGTGATCCGCATCCTCATTCCCGGCGCGTTCCCGAGCATCCTCACCGGCCTCAAGATCGGCTGGGCGTTTGCGTGGCGCACCCTGATCGCGGCGGAGCTGGTGTTCGGCGCCAATTCCGGCGGCGGCGGTCTCGGCTGGTTCATCTTCCAGAGCAAGAACTCGCTGGAAATCCCTTCGGTGTTCGCCGGCTTGTTGACGGTGATCCTGCTCGGCCTGTTCGTCGAGAACGTCATCTTCCTCACCGCGGAGAAAATGACGATCCGCCGCTGGGGCATGCAGCACTAGAGCGGCTTTCGACCCCATATCCGACAACGAAAACGGCGGCCGCAGGGCCGCCGTTTTTATTGTTGCCTGCCGGTTCCGCTCAGCGCGGGTTCCAGCGACCGTCGCGAACAAGCTCACGCATCTGCGTCGTTACGATCTTGGTCAGCGCCCGTGTCGCCATCGTCATCGGGCGCTGGCTCGACGTGGCGAGCAGAAGTTGCCGGGTCAATTGCGGCCGCACGATCGGGAAGCATCTGATGCGCCCGGCCTTCACCAGATGATGCACGGTCGAATAGGACAACACCGTGTATCCAATACCCTTCTCGACCAGATTGAGCGTCGACGGCATGGCGTCGATCTCGATGACGATATTCGGTTCGATACCCGCCTTGCCGAACACCTGATCGATCAGCAGCCGCAAGCCATGCGGCCGGCTCGGCAGGATCATGGGAATCTCGGCCAGAACCTTGGCGGACACGTGCCCCGCCGGCAGTTTCGACGGGTCCTTTGCCGCGCCGAGCAGCACCAGCTCTTCCTTGAGCAGCGGCTCGGACAGCACGTTGCTCATCGCCGGCTGGTTATACAGCACGGCAACATCGATCTTGCCGGTCAGCAGCCATTCGAGCACATGGCCGCTGAAGCCCTCGACCACGCGCATGGCGATCTGCGGGTACTGCTCGCGATAGCGTTCGACCAGCGGCACCGTGAGCACCGAGCCAACCGACGGTGGCATGCCGATGGCAACGCTGCCGTTCGGGCTCAGTTGCAGGGCCGCGATCTCGGAAGCCGCGCGCGAGGCCTGCTCCAGGATGCCCTTGGCGTACTGATCGAGCAGCTTGCCGGCCTCGGTGAGGATGATGCCGCGACCGTTGCGATAAAACAGTTTGACGCCGAGTTCGGTCTCGAGCGCCTTCACATAGCGGCTCAGAGCGGGCTGTGCGATCGACAAGGCCACTGCGGCGCGCGAGAAACTGCCGCACGCCGCCGTTATCGAAAACGCCTTGAGTTGTCTTATGTCCACGTGGCGCGAGCCCTCTGGTTTTCCGGCACGCGCCTTTTCGGCCGGGCCTGCCTGCTCACGCTTTCGGCACCGTCAGCGCACAGAGCCCGGCAACATCGGCACTTTGATCCAGCGACCAGATCGCGTCCACGAGCGGCGCGATATCGTGGTCCGGCCGCCACGCCGCTGCGGCGTTGCGCAGCTTGGCTTCCAGCGCTTCGTCACTCATCGGATTGGCCTCGCTGCCGCGCGCCGCCTGCGTCGAGAGATGATGCACCTTGCCGTCGGCCGTCACGATATCGACGGCGGCGGCAATGGTGGCGAAAGACGGATCGCGCACCACCTCGACCTTGCCGCGCAGCGCGGCAACCTTAGGATCGGCGACGCATTCGTCGCTGAACTCCTCCGGCCCGGCCTTGCCGCGCAGCAACGCGGCAGCAACGGCGTGCTGCACGCTGACCTGCGACGGCCGCCCGCTGGTGACCTGCGGACGGTCGGTGCGATCGGCGAGCAACGGGTTGCCGCGCACGATGACTTTGGCAACGTCCACCGCGTCATGATCGCGCCGCCAGTCGAGCACGCAATCGAGCACCGGATTGATGACGAAGCCGCACGGGTAAGGCTTGTAGGACGTCTCCATGATCTGCCAGGTCTTGCCCCAGCCTTCGGTCAGGAACGAGAGATCGGGCGGCACGCCCATGGCGTTGTAGAGTCCCTGAACGCCGTTGAGCGGCTCCGGCGGCCCGTCGAAACCCTTCTCGGCCAGCAGCGCCGACAACAAACCGTTGCGTGCGGCATTGCCGACGCTGGCGCTCTTCGACGCGGTGCCGAGGCTTTCGCAAAGACCGGACGATTGCGTCGCGGCGGAGCCAAGAGCCCAGACAAGACGCTCGGCATCGAGCCCGATCAGCTTACCGACCGCGGCCGCGGCGCCGAGAACACCGCAAGTCGAGGTGATGTGCCAGCCCATCGAATAATGCTTCGGCGACACGGCAAGCCCGATGCGGTCCTCGACCTCGTTGCCGATGACAGTGGCGAACAGCAAATCCGGGCCGCTGACATGACGCAACTCGGCGAGCGCCAGCAGCGGCGGCACCACCGGCGCTGTCGGGTGGATCACGGTTCGGGTGTGGGTGTCGCAGAAATCGTAGACATTGGCGCCGGCGGCGTTGAGGAACGCGGCGCTCAGCGCATCGATGCGCTCGCTGCGCCCGGCGAGGGTCGCCTGCCTGCCGCCGGAGAACAGCGCCAAAGTTGCCAGCGCAATCTCGACCGGCTGCGTCCGGCAACCGGCCAGGGCCACGGCGAAGAAATTCATCACCGAGCGCTTGGCCTGGTGCATCACATGGGCGGGAATGTCCTCGCGCCGCGTATCGGCGATGAGCTGCGCAAGCTGCCGCGTGACATTGGGTCGGTCGAGCATCACTGTCCTCGCAAAAGATCGACCGCTGTCGCGGCCGTCAGGCGCCGGTGAAATTCGGTTTGCGCTTTTCCATGAAAGCCTTGCGGCCTTCCTTGTAGTCTTCGCTGGCAAAGCAGGCCTGAACCATGGCTTCGCAGGCTGCCAGATCGCGCTCGCTATCGGGCTTGACCGCTTCGCCGACGATGAACTTCACCGAATCGACCGTGAGCGGCGCATTGGCCGCCATGGTTGCGGTGTAATCGGCAACGTATTGCTCGAGCGTGTCCGACGGAACGACGCGATTGACAAGCCCCATGCGCTCGGCCTCGTCGGCCGTGAACTGGCGCGCGGTGTAGAAGATTTCCTTGGCGAAGGACGGGCCGACGACATCGACCAGCCGCTTGATGCCCTTGAAGCCATAGCCGAGGCCGAGCTTGGCCGCCGGAATGCCGAACTTCGAATTGTCGCTGCAGATGCGCATGTCGCAGCACATCGCCAGTGCCATGCCGCCGCCGATGCAGTAGCCACGGATCATGGCGATGGTCGGCTTGGGAAATTCATGAAACGCCGCGTAGGCGCGCTCGACGCGAACGCCGTAGCTTCTGACCGCTTCTTCGGTGGAGCGATCCTTCTCGAACCGTGAGATATCGGCGCCGGAGACGAAGGCCTTGCCGCCCGCGCCGGAGACAACCATGACACGGATGGCAGGATCGGCCTTGAAGTCGGCGACCACGGATTCGGTCGCCTCCCACATGTCGAGCGACACCGCGTTGTGTCGCTCCGGATTGTTGAAGATCAGGTGGCCGACCGCGCCATCCTTGCGCGACAGGATCTTGTCGGTCATCGAAACCTCCCGATCGGCCGCAGGACGGCGGCGCCCTTACTTGGCGGCCTTGCCCTTGATCTCGACGCCCGCCCATTTCTCGACGGTGCGCGCCGTCGTGGTCAGATCGCCGTTGAAGCCTTCGATCGACTCGGTGATCGACAGGAGCTGGTTCACGGCATTGCCGACGATCATCGGCACGCCGAGCGACTCGGCGAACTGCACCGCGAGCTTGGCGTCCTTGTGCATCAGGCCGACGGAGAAGCCGAAGTCGAAGCGCCGGGTGAGCACGCAGCGCGGGAACTTGTCTTCGGTCGCGGTATTGCGGCCGCTGCCCGAGTTGATGACGGCGATCATGGTGTCGGCATCGAGGCCGGCCTTGGCGCCCATGGCGAGCGCTTCCGACGTCATGGTGACGGCGGTGGCGGACAGGATGTTGTTGACCAGCTTCATCGCCTGGCCCTGGCCCGGCTCGGCGCCGACCCAGAACATCTTGCCGATGACTTCGACCACCGGCCGCAGCGTTTCGGCCAGATCCTTCGGACAGGCGACCATCACCGCGACGGTGCCCTTTTCGGCGCCGCTCGGGCCGCCGCTCACCGGCGCGTCGACCGCGGCGATGCCCTTGGCGGCGAGCACCGCCGCGACCTCCTTGGCCGCCACCGGACCGGTGGTGGACAGATCGATGAAGGTCTTCACCCTGGAACCGGTGGCGACGTCGGCCGCCACCTTCTTGACGATATCCGGCGTCGGCAGGCTGGCCAGCACCGTTTCGGCGCTCGCGGCCACCTCGGCCGGCGAGGCCGCGCGCTTGGCGCCGCGCTGCACCAGACGGGCGACGTTGGTTTCGTTGAGGTCGAAGACGGTGACGCCGTAACCCGCCTCGAGGAGGCGTCCGGCCATATGGATGCCCATGCGGCCGACGCCGATGAAGCCCAGTTCCTGCTTTGCAGACATCAGTATGCGCTTTCCTGTGAGGGCCGCTTAGGGCTTCTTAGCGGGGGTAGCGGAGACTTTGCCCATTTCCTTCAAGACTTCGTTGGCGATCTTGAAGGCGTCGAGACCGGCCGGGATGCCGCAATAGATCGTGGCGTGCAGCAGCGTCTCCTTGATTTCCTCGACGGTGACGCCGTTGTTGATGGCGCCGCGCACGTGCAGCTTGATTTCCGGGCCGCGATTGAGCGCCGTAAGCATCGCGAGGTTGAGCAGGCTGCGCGTCTTGCGCGGCAGGCCCGGACGCGACCAGCCATAACCCCAGCACCATTCCGTGGTGATGTGCTGGAAGGCCATCATGAAGTCGTTGGCGTTGGCGATCGACGAGTCCACATATTCCGGACCGAGAACCTCGCGACGGTGCTTGAGGCCTTCGTCGAACATCACCTTCGCGGCTTTATCCATTTCGCTGCTCATGATCGCTTCCTGTTGTGTAGAGGTTGCAAATTCCTGCCGGGAGCTTCGCCCGGTACTGACGATAAGATGCGCCGCCGCTCACGCCGAGACGCGGCCATACTACGGATAGTGTTCGTAAAAATTCCGGTCCGGGTCGACAAAACCTCGGAATTCTGGCGCATCCTCCATCGTCTTGATCGCCGGCTCCGCTCAGGCTCTGTCTCCGTTGCGGGGACGCTGAAGGGCCGGATATTGTCTGATAGTAGTACGGTATGTAAAATATAGGCCGCGGGGGGTCAAGAACCGCCCCGGCGCAGGCCCGATGCAAAAACGAATAGCAGTCTGAGGTAGTTACACCATGCTTAAAGGCCGCTGTGCGCTTTTGACGGGGTCCATCGGCGGTATTGGCTATGCGATGGCCAAGGCGCTCGCCGAGGCCGGCGCCAGCGTCGTGCTTAACGCTCTTTCCGACCCGGCAACCGGCGATGCCGCGGCGGATCGCTTGTCGTCCGAAACCGGCCGGGACGTGGTCTTCGATGGCGCCGACCTGACCGACGTCGCCGCGATCGAGGGCATGGTCGAGAATGCCAGGACCCGGTTCGGCAATATCGACATCGTCGTCAACAACGCGGTGGTGCGCCATTTCTCGCCGGTCGATCAGTTCAGAACCGAGGATTGGAACCGCTCACTTGCGGTCAATATCTCGGCCGCGTTTCACTGCATTCGACTGGCCGTGCCCGGCATGCGGGCGAAAGGCTGGGGCCGCATCATCAACATGTCCTCGATCTTCGGCGCACGCGGGGCGGAGAACCGCATCGACTACGTGACCACCAAGACCGCCCTGCTCGGCATGACCCGGGCCGTCGCCATCGAGACCGCGCTGACCGGCATCACCTGTAACGCGATCTCCCCGGGCGCGGTACCGACCCCGGCGCTCCTGTCGCGGATCCCTGAGATGGGAGCCGCAGAAGGCCTCAGCGCGGCGGAAGCCGAGCATCGTTATGCCGCCGCACGCCATCCGACCGAACGCTTCGTCGACCCGGCCAAGGTCGGCGCTCTGGCCGTGTTCCTGTGCAGTCCCGCGGCCAACGACATCACCGGCGCGACTCTGCCGATCGACGGCGGATGGCAAGCCCGGTGACAACGAAGGATGCCATTCCTGCTTTCGCTTTTCCGCTGTAAAGATGTAAGGATTCGGTTCGCCGGAGCCGCTTAGCTGGAGGGAATGACCTTTGATCGCGTCGTCTGCCAGGACCGACTTCAGGGTCGAGAAGGTCGCTGCACCGCTGCGCCAAAGCGTGACGGAGAGCATTCGTTACGCCATCGCACTCGGCCGGTTCAGTGCCGGCGAACGGCTGACCGAACGCGAACTTTGCGAAATGACCGGCGTCAGCCGCACGTTGGTTCGCGAAGCCCTGCGTCAGCTCGAATCCGAAGGCCTGATCGAGGTCGTCCCGAACCGCGGCCCGAGCGTGGCCCGGCTATCGGCCGAACAAGCCGAAGGCGTCTATCAGGTGCGCGCCGAACTGGAAGGGCTCGCCTGTCAGCTTTTCGCCGAACACGCCGACAGCGACCAGCGCGCGGCGCTTCATGAGGCATTCCGTAAACTGAAGCGCTCCTTCAAGGACACCGATCCGCTGGCCCGCCTGCGCGCCAAGAACCATTTCTACGATTGCCTCGTCGACGGCTCCGGCAACCAGGCGCTCGGCGATACCCTGCGCCTGCTGAATGCCCGGATCATGCTGCTGCGTGCCACGTCGCTGCGGGCGCCGGGCCGCTCCGCCGCAAGCATGGCCGAGCTTGCCGCGATGATGGAAGCGCTGGACGCCAAGGACGGCAAGAAGGCGCGCGCGCTCGCCGAGCATCACGTCCACAACGCCGCCAAATCCGCGATCGAACTTCTGTATGCGCAACTGGAGACAGCGCCCGCAAAGCCCAAGCGCGCGCCAAGGCAAGCAGCGGCCGCCCGGGCGTGAGATCACAACGGTTGGGAAGAGTTGACGCCTCGTCTGGCGGCGCTGGCACGAAAGCCGCGTAGCGAAGTTAGCGCCGGCGAGATTGCACTCGCTTGCGACGGAAGAGACACAGTCGATAAGCGTCAAATTCCAGGCCGGTAATATTGCCTGAAAAAATTTGAACGGATTTCGCGGCGTCGCCGCTGACGATGGCTGGGGCGGGAGGGATCGAACCTCCGAATGGCGGAATCAAAATCCGCTGCCTTACCGCTTGGCTACGCCCCAAAACCGAATGCCAAGGCCGCTTGAGGCGGCCTTGATGCGCGCGGACCATAGCGATGCCGCCCTGTATCCGCAACACGATCTAGCCCCTTGATCGTCAACGACGTTTCGCCCGGCTTCCGCCCGGCGCCAAGTCTCGCTAGATTGCCGCCATGACATACCGCGCCCCCGTTGCCGACATCGCCTTCGCCCTCAAGCACGCCGCCGGCCTCAAAGCGGCCCTCCAAGAGGGCCTTTATGGCGACCTCGACGAGGCCACGGTGGACGCCGTGCTGGACGAGGCCGGCAAGTTCGCCTCCGACGTGATCGCCCCGCTCAACGCGGTCGGCGACAAGTTCGGCACCCCGTTCAAGGACGGCGCCGTGACCACCCCGCCGGGCTGGAAGCAGGCTTATACCTCCTGGGCCGCCGCCGGCTGGAACGGCCTCGCCTCCCCCGCCGATTTCGGCGGCCAGGACCTACCGCACGCCGTCAACGCCGCGTGCATCGAGATGTGGAACGCCGCCTCGATGGCCTTCGGCATCGGCCCGGTGCTGACCATGGCCGCAGTCGATGCGCTGCACGCCTATGGCAGCGACGAGCTCAAGCAGAAATATCTGGAAAAGCTGATCAGCGGCGAATGGATGGGCACCATGCAGCTCACCGAGCCGCAGGCCGGCTCCGATGTCGGCGCGTTGCGCACCAAGGCCGAGCGCGCCGGAGACGGCAGCTACCGCATCACCGGCTCCAAGATCTTCATCACTTACGGCGAGCACGACCTCACCGACAACATCATCCACTTCGTGCTGGCCCGCCTGCCGGACGCCCCGGCCGGCACCAAGGGTATCTCGCTGTTCCTGGTGCCGAAGTTCATGCCGGACGGATCGCGTAACGACGTGCGCGCGCATTCGATCGAGCACAAGATGGGCATCCACGCCTCGCCGACCTGCACCATGGTCTATGGCGACAAGGGCGGCGCCGTCGGCTGGCTGATCGGGCAAGAGCACAAGGGCATGCTTTGCATGTTCACCATGATGAACCGCGCCCGGCTCGCCGTCGCGCTGCAGGGCGTCGCCATCGCCGACCGCGCTTCGCAACAGGCTCACGCCTATGCGCGCGAGCGCAAGCAGATGGGCCACGCCATCATCGATTATCCGGACGTTAAGCGCATGCTGCTGACCATGCGCGGCCTCACCGGCGCGGCGCGCGCCATCTCCTATGCAACGGGTGTCGCGCTCGATCGCTCGATCCGCGCCGGGGACGACGCCGCGCGCCAGAAAGCTCATGAGCTCGCGTCGCTGCTGACGCCGGTCGCCAAGGCCTTCTCCACCGACATCGGCATCGAGGTCGCCTCGCTCGGCGTGCAGGTGCATGGCGGCATGGGCTTCATCGAGGAAACCGGCGCCGCGCAGCATTATCGCGACGCGCGCATCGCGGCGATCTATGAAGGCACCAACGGCATTCAGGCCATCGATCTCGTCACCCGCAAGGTGCCGCTCGATGGCGGCAACACGGTCGCCGCCTATATCGAGGGCTTGCGCCAAACCATCGCCGCCGTGAAAGCGAGCAACGCGCCGGCTTTCGGCGACACCGCGGCGCGGCTGACCGAAAGCGTCGATGCGCTGGAGCGCGCCACGCAGTGGCTGCTCAAGCAGAACAACTCGCCGGACGCGCTCGCCGGCGCGACGCCGTATCTGCGGCTGTTCGGCAACGCCGCCGGCGGCGTCATGCTGGCCGAACAGGCGCTGATCGCGCTGCGTCAGAACGACGATGCGGCATCGCGCACGGCGCTGGCGCGCTTCTTCGCCGAGAACATCGCGGTGACGTCGGGCGGGCTCGAGCGCAATGTCACCGAAGGCGCGCAGAGCATCACCAACGCGGAAGCAGCGCTGGCTTGAAGCCTCAAGGCATCCGGCCGCCTTCGAGGTGGAACGTCCAGCCGGCGGCGGTGACGGCCATCTCGACCGCGTTGCGGACCCGTCCGTAATCCACCGTGCCGCCGCCCGCGGGCGAGGCGTCGGTGCGCGAGCCCGAGCGCGTCCAGCCGCTGGTGGTCGTCACTTCCACCGACAGGGTCGGCGGCGGCAGGCCCCAGCTTTTCTCCACCACGGCTTCGCGGAAATGCACCGTGCGCGCCGCCTCGTCGAAACGGCACGACATGCGGTAGCTCACCTTGCGGCCGCCGAGCCACCATTTGGCGAGAATCTTCTCGTTCTCGCCGGCGAGTCCACCGTCCCTGTCGGCGGCGGCGATACCGTTGGCGGCCAGCGCGGATTTCGCGCTGGCTTTGACATCGGCGGCTGATGCGGACGTCAGCATGGCGCCAGACTAGGCATGGCGCGAAAAGCCCCTCTTGACCCATATCAACGGCGGGCGGTCCGCATTACATTGGCCGGCAGGGCCCGGCGGGCCAAACGAACACAAAGATCGAGGGCGGACATGTCACTGAAGGGCAAGACCCTGTTCATCACCGGCGCGTCGCGCGGCATTGGCCTCGCCATCGCGCTGCGCGCCGCGCGAGACGGCGCCAACGTCGCCATCGCCGCCAAGACCACCGAGCCGCATCCCAAGCTGGAGGGCACGATCTACACCGCCGCCGAGGACATCGAGAAGGCCGGCGGCAAGGCGCTGCCGCTGATCGTCGACGTGCGCGAGGAAGCGCAGGTGAAGGAGGCGCTCGACAAGACCGCAGCGCAATTCGGCGGGCTCGACATCGTCGTCAACAATGCCAGCGCCATCTCGCTGACGCCGGTCGCACAGACCGACATGAAGCGCTTCGACCTGATGCACCAGATCAACGCGCGCGGCACCTTCATGGTGTCGAAATACGCCCTGCCCCACCTCGCCAAGTCGGCCACCCCGCACATATTGATGCTGTCGCCGCCGCTCGACATGGCGGCGAAGTGGTTCGCGCCGCACACCGCCTATTCGATGGCGAAGTTCGGCATGAGCCTTGTGGTGCTCGGCCTGGCCGGCGAGCAGCACGGCAAGATCGCGGTCAATGCGCTGTGGCCGCGCACCACCATCGCCACCGCCGCGGTGAAGAACCTGCTCGGCGGCGACGCGCTGATCAACATGTCGCGCACGCCGGACATTCTCGCCGAGGCGGCCTGGCGCATTTTCCAGAAGCCGAAGGTCTTCACCGGCCAGTTCCTGATCGACGACACCTTCCTCGCCGGCGAAGGCGTGACCGATTTCGACCAGTACCGGGTGAACCCGGGCCAGCCGCTGCAGGTCGATTTCTTCGTGCCGGACACAATGCCGCCGCCGGCGGGGGTGAGTTTGAAGGCGATGAAGTAAGGAAGCCGCGAGGACGCCAATCGGCCTCATGGTGAGGAGGGCCGCAGGCCCGTCTCGAACCATGGGGCCGCCCCATCCTTCGAGACGGGCCTGCGGCCCTCCTCAGGATGAGGCGGATAACGCGCCTCTTTCACCAAAGGCCGCGACGGATTAAGTGTAAGCAATGACCACCCTCCTCATCTCCCATCCCGCCTGTGTCGATCACATCGTGCCGCAGGGTCACCCCGAACGGCCGGAGCGCATGCGCGCGGTCGAGGAAGCCCTCGCCGCCGAGCAGTTCCAGGATCTGGCGCGCGAGCAGGCGCCGATGGCCGACGGCGAGATCGTCACTCTCGCCCATCCGATGGATTACTTTGAAGCCATCCGTGAAGCCTCGCCCTCCGAAGGCATTGTGCGGATCGATTCCGACACCTCGATGTCGCCCGGCTCCTTCGAAGCGGCGTTGCGCTGCGTCGGCGGCGCGGTGCTGGCGGTCGATGAGGTGATGACCGGCAAGGTGGCCAACGCCTTCGTCGCCACGCGGCCGCCCGGCCACCACGCCGAGACGGCCAAGCCGATGGGCTTCTGCTTCTTCAACAATGCCGCCATCGCCGCCCGCTACGCGCAGCAGAAGCACGGCATCGAGCGCGCCGCCATCATCGACTTCGACGTGCATCACGGCAACGGCACGCAGGATATCTTCTGGGCCGACAACTCGGTGCTTTATACTTCGACGCATGAGATGCCGCTTTATCCTGGCACCGGCGCCGTGGGCGAGAGAGGCCAGTACGACACCATCGTCAACGCGCCGCTGCGCGCCGGCGACGGCGGCGATCAATTCCGCGAGGCGTTTGAAACCGTGATCCTGCCGCGGCTGCGCCGCTTCTCGCCGGATCTCGTCATCATCTCGGCCGGGTTCGACGCGCATACGCGCGACCCGCTCGCCAATCTCAATCTGGTCGAGACGGATTACGCCTGGGTGACGAAGAAGCTGATGGAAGTCGCCGACGAAACCGCCAAGGGCCGCGTCGTGTCGCTGTTGGAAGGCGGCTACGATCTGCAGGGCCTGTCGCGCTCGGTCGCAGCGCATGTCACGGCGCTGATGCGGGGGTAGCGCTTGTCATTCCGGGGCGCTCGCGCAGCGAGCGAACCCGGAATCCATACGCCGCAGCACAGGGGATATGGACTCCGGCTTCGCTGCCTTCGGCAGCGCCCCGGAATGACTACCGCGCCGTCAGCCCGCCATCGATCGGCAAATCAGCGCCGGTGATGAACGCCGCCTCGTCCGACAACAGATAAAGACACAAAGCCGCAACTTCCGACGGCTTGCCCATGCGTCCCAGCGGAATCCCGGCGCTCATCTTGTCCATGGCCGCAGCCGGATCGCGCGCACTCTTGGCGATGTCATCGACCATCGGGCCTTCGAGGAAGGACGGGCACACGGCGTTGCAGCGGATCGGCGGCCTGCTGCGCGCCCCGAGCAGCGCCACGGATTTGGTCAGCAGCGACACGCCGCCCTTCGAGGCGTTGTAGGCGGCAAGATTGTGCCCGCCGACCAGCGCCGACACCGATGACAGATTGACGACCGAGCCGCCGCGCGGCTTGAGCAGCGGGAATGCATATTTGCAGCCGAGGAAGGTGCCGTCGAGATTGATCGACAGCACGCGCCGCCAGGTGGCGAAATCGAGATTCTCGATGCTGCCGAGCGCGACGATGCCGGCGGCGTTGACGAGGCCGTCGAGATGGCCGTGCGTCGCGGCCACGTCGTCCACGACGCGCTGCCAGTCGGCCTCCGCGGTGACGTCGAGATCGAGGTCGGCGCCCGCAAGGTCGGTGGCGATGGCGATGCCGCCCTGCTCGCGCACGCCGGCGGCGACGGCGGAGCCGACGGCCCCCGCCGCGCCGGTGATGAGGATGATTTTGTCGGTGAGGTGAGCCATGGCCCCATAGTCATTCCGGGGCGCGCGCGAAGCAAGCGAGCCCGGAATCCATACTCACAAACCGGGGTTATGGATTCCGGGCTCGCACCTTCGGTGCGCCCCGGAATGACGGGTGATGTGCATAACCCGCCCGGCTTGCACTATCCCCCACCGCCCCCACTCTCTAGGATGCCGCGCAAACTCGAGGATTCCTGCCATGGCCGACACCGACGTGAAGAAACTGAGCTTCGAGCAAGCCATCGGCGAACTCGAAACGATCGTGAAGCGGCTGGAGGAAGGCAAGGTTCCGCTCGAGGAATCCGTGGCCATTTACGAGCGCGGCGAGGTGCTCAAGGCCCGCTGCGAGGAACTGCTCAAGCAGGCCGAGGCCCGGGTCGAGAAAATCACCCTCGATGCCTCCGGCAAGCCGGCCGGAACCGCCCCGCTCGACGTCGATTAGCCCCCGGGACCGACGAACCGCCCGCGGCACGGCGAATTGCCCCGTCCGGTCAATCTGGTGTAAGCCACCCTTACCGGCCCGGCGCCTCGTTTGCCCGCCGGTTTGCGACCCGGAGCCGATTTTGTCCGAGCTTTCCAAGACCTTGCCGACAAAGACCCCGCTGCTCGACCGCGTGCATATCCCGGCCGACCTGCGCAATTTCTCAGCCGAGCAGCTCAAGCAGCTCGCCGATGAGTTGCGCACCGACACCATCGACGCCGTGGCCCGGACCGGCGGTCATCTCGGCGCCGGCCTCGGCGTGGTGGAGCTCACGGTCGCGATCCACGCAGTGTTCGACACCCCGGCCGACCGGCTGATCTGGGACGTCGGTCACCAGGCCTATCCGCACAAGATCCTCACCGGGCGGCGCGACCGCATTCGCACCTTGCGCCAGGGCGGCGGCCTGTCCGGCTTCACCAAGCGCGCCGAGAGCGAATACGACCCGTTCGGCGCCGCGCATTCCTCGACCTCGATTTCGGCCGGCCTTGGCATGGCCGTGGCGCGCGACCTCAAGGGCGATAAGAACAACGTCATCTGCGTGATCGGCGACGGCGCGATGTCGGCGGGCATGGCCTATGAGGCCATGAACAATGCCGGCGCGCGCAACGAGCGCCTGATCGTCATCCTCAACGACAACGACATGTCGATTGCGCCGCCCGTCGGCGCCATGTCGGCCTATCTGGCGCGGCTCGGCTCCGGCGCGACCTATTTGAAGCTGCGCGATGTCGGCAAGCAGCTCACCAAGCATCTGCCGAAGTCGTGGGACCGCGCCATCACCCGCGCCGTCGAGCATGCGCGCGGCTATGTGACCGGCGGCACCTTGTTCGAGGAGCTGGGCTTCTATTACGTCGGCCCGATCGACGGCCATAATCTCGATCACCTCCTGCCGATCCTGCGCAATGTGCGCGACGCCGAGATCGGCCCAATCCTCGTCCATGTCGTGACGCAGAAGGGCAAGGGCTACGGCCCGGCGGAGGACTCGGCCGACAAGTATCATGGCGTCGTCAAGTTCGACGTCGCCACCGGCGCGCAGGCCAAATCCAAGGGCGGCGCGCCGCAATACACCCGTGTCTTCGCCGACGCGCTGATCAAGGAAGCGAAGAAGGACGACAAGATCGTCGCCATCACCGCGGCCATGCCGTCCGGCACCGGCCTCGACCTGTTCCAGCAGCAATTTCCGGCGCGCACCTTCGATGTCGGCATTGCCGAGCAGCATGCCGTGACCTTCGCGGCCGGCCTCGCCACCGAGGGCTTCAAGCCGTTCTGCGCCATCTATTCGACCTTCCTGCAGCGCGCCTACGATCAGGTGGTGCACGACGTCGCCATCCAGAAGCTGCCGGTGCGCTTCGCCATCGACCGCGCCGGCCTCGTCGGCGCCGACGGCCCGACCCATGCCGGCGCCTTCGACACCGCCTATCTCGGCTGCCTGCCGAATTTCGTGCTGATGGCGGCGGCCGATGAGGCCGAACTGACCAACATGGTCGCGACCTGCGCCGCGATCGACGATCGTCCGTCGGCCGTGCGCTATCCGCGCGGCGAAGGCACCGGCTCCATCATCCCGGCCCAGGGCGTGCCGCTCGAAATCGGCAAGGGCCGCATCCTGCGCGAGGGCCACAAGGTCGCGCTGCTCTCCTATGGCACGCGCCTGGCCGAAGCGCTGAAGGCCGCCGACGAACTCGCCGCGCTGGGGCTCTCGACCACCGTCGCCGACGCGCGCTTCGCCAAGCCGCTCGATCTCGATCTCACCTTGCGGCTCGCCCGCGAGCACGAGGTGCTGGTGACCATCGAGGAAGGCTCGGTCGGCGGCTTCGGCTCCTTCGTGATGCAGGCTTTGGCCGACCACGGCGCCTTCGACGGCGGCCTCAAGTTCCGCGCCATGGTGCTGCCGGACATCTTCATCGACCAGGACACGCCGGCGGCGATGTATGCGCTGGCCGGACTCGACGCCAAAGGCATCGTCACCAGGGTGTTCGAGGCGCTCGGCAAGGACGCCGCGTCGGAAACGGTGAAGCTGGCGTAGACTACGCTTGTCCCGGGCGCAGGGCATCGCAAGGCGATGACCTGCAGACCCGGGACCGTTACGCACTGAGCATCAGCTTCAACGGCTTTGCCGATGTCGCGCAGCGCATTCGTCTATATCCTGACCAACCGGCCCAAGGGTGTCTTGTACATTGGCGCAACGAGCGATCTTGTGCGCCGCGTCGCCGAACACAAAGGCAAGTATGTCCGCGGTTTCACCGAACGTTATGGCGTGACGCGGCTGGTATATTTCGAGGAATACGCTTCTATTCTCGAGGCCCGCTCCCGAGAGCGCTCTATGAAACGCTGGGCGAGGTCCTGGAAATTCGAGCTGATAGAAAAGCAGAACCCCGATTGGCGCGACCTGTCCGACCAATTGATGTTGTGATCGCCCTATGCGACTGGAACGATCCCGGGTCAGCGGCGCATCGCTTCGCGATGCCCCGCGCCCGGGAAAAGGCCCCAGAATGACAACCCCATCCCCCAAAAGCCGCATCGACCGCCTGCTCGTGACGCGCGGGTTGTTCGACAGCCGCGCCAAAGCGCAGGATGCCATTGCGGCCGGGCTCGTGAAAGCCAATGGCAAGGTCGTCGCCAAGGCGTCGGAGGAAGTCGCCGCCGATGCGGCGATCGAAGCCACGCCCGCGCATCCTTATGTCTCGCGCGGCGCGCTCAAGCTCATTGCCGCGCTCGATCATTTCAGGATCGACCCGAAAGGCCGTGTCTGCCTCGATATCGGCGCCTCGACCGGCGGCTTTACGCAGGTGCTGATCGAGCGCGGCGCGGCGCGCGTCTATGCGGTCGATGTCGGCACCGCGCAACTACATCAGAGCCTGCGCGGCGACCCGCGCATCACCTCGCTCGAGCAGACCGACATCCGCACACTCGATGCCGCCAGATTCGATCCCAGGCCCGACCTGATCGTCATCGACGTCAGCTTCATTTCGCTGAAACAGGTTCTGCCGGCGGCGCGCGCGCTCGCCGCCCGCCCCGCGCACCTGATCGCACTCATCAAGCCGCAGTTCGAAGCCGGCCGCGCGCAGCTCAAGAAGGGCATCGTCCGCGACGAGGTGGTGCGGCAAAGCGTTTGCGACGACATCGCGGCGCTGGCGATTTCGCTCGGCGCCAGCGTTCTCGGCGTCATCCCCTCGCCGATCGAAGGCGGCGACGGCAATGTCGAGTATCTCATCGGCGCGACGTTTTCATAAACGTCGCCGATAACTGTCATCGCTTTGCGTCATCGGTCTGTGACCCTGCCGCCACGCAACATGGCCAAATCGGCCTGCGGCCAAACGCAGCCTTTATTGCGCCACAACGCAGGTTAGGTTGCGCGCCATGACGACAGGACACGCAAACTACGCCACCGGCACACAGGCGCCGGCGGGGGCTCTGCCGTGGCGCATCGAATTGCGCGCCACGGTCAAGCTCGCGCTGCCGATCGCGCTGACGCAACTCGGCCAGGTGGCGATGATGACCAGCGATCTCATTCTGATCGGCCGCCTCGGCGACGTGGCGATCGCCGGCGCGGCGCTGGCGCATCTCATCCTGTTCGTCGGTTTCGTGTTCGGCATGGGCCTGATGTCGGCGGTGTCGCCGCTGGCGGCGCAGGCCTATGGCGCCCGCGAACCGCGCATGGTGCGCCGCAGCTTGCGCGTCGGCCTGTGGGCGGCGGTGATGGTCGGCACGCCGATGACGGTGGCGATGCTGTTCGGCGAGCATTTCCTGCTGGCGCTCGGACAGGACCCGGAAGCCGCCCGGCTTGCCGGACAGTATTTGCTGGGCCTGTGCTGGTGTCTGATCCCCGGCTGGTGGTTTATCGCCCTGCGCGGCTTCATGAGCGCGGTGAACCGGCCGGAGCCCGCGCTGTGGATCACCGTGGCCGCCGTTCCCGCCAATCTGTTGCTGGCCTATGCCCTGATTTACGGCGAATTCGGCCTGCCGCGCCTTGAAATGCTCGGCGCCGGCGTCGCCACCACCGCCGTCAACATCATGATGTGCGCCGCCGCCCTCTGGATCGCCTACACGCAAAGGCCGTTCAAGAAGTATCAGGTGCTCGGCCATTTCTGGCGCATGGACTGGCCGCTGACCGGACAATTGTTTGTCATCGGCGGTCCGATCGCCGGCGCGTTTCTCCTCGAATACGGGCTGTTCGGCGGCGCGGCAATTCTCATGGGCTGGATCGGCACCGTGGCGCTGGCCGCGCATCAGATCGCGCTGCAGGTCGCGTCGATCCTGTTCATGGGTCCGTTCGGCATTGCGATGGCGGCGACCGTTCGCGTCGGCCACGCCGTCGGCCGTCGCGATCCCGTCGAGACGCGGCGAGCGGGTTTTGCCGCCATCGCGCTCGGCGCCGTCTTCATGGCGACGATGGTCGTGCTGATCCTGGCGACGCGCCACGTCCTGCCGCTGGTCTTCCTTCAGGGCGGGCGCGACGATGCCGACGCAGCCCTGGCCCTTGCCGCAACCCTGCTCGCGGCCGGCTCGACATTCTTCATCGCCGATGGCGTGCAGACCATCGCGGCCGGCGCATTGCGCGGGCTCAACGACACCCGCGTGCCGCTGCTGTTCGCGACGATCAGCTTCTGGATCTTCGGCTTCGGCACCTCCTACACGCTCGCCTTCCCCGCGGGGCTGGGAGCGATTGGCGTCTGGATAGGCTTTACCGTCGGCCTTGCCCTTTACGCACTGCTGCTGGTCTGGCGCTTCAACGCCTTGACGGCGCGCGGCTACATGCCGGACGCGCCGGGCCACGCGCACGGGTGACCTCCCCCTTTCGGGCAGGGACCAGGCAGGTTAAGTCCTGCTGATGACCGAGCAGCTCACCATTGCCCGCCTGGGCCATCGCGGCGACGGCGTCGCCGACTCCAATACGGGCCCGGTCTATGTGCCTTACGCCCTGCCGGGCGAAACGGTGACGGTCGAGCCGCTGCCCGGGCATCCCGACCGCCGCCGCCTGCTGCATGTCGACAAGGCCAGCCACGAGCGCGCGCAGCCGATCTGCAAGCATTTCGGCGTCTGCGGCGGCTGCGCCATGCAGCACTGGTCGCCCGCCGAATATCTGATCTGGAAGCGCGAGCTCGTTGTCGAGGCGCTGGCGCTCGCCGGCATCGTCTGCCCGGTCGATCCGATCGTCGATGCGCATGGCAGAGGCCGCCGCCGCGCCGTGCTGCACGCGCGCCGCGGCAATGGCGACCTGCTGGAAGTCGGCTTTGCCGCGCCGCGCGCCCACCACATCGTCGCTATCGACGAGTGCCCAATTCTCGCGCCCGGCCTTGCCGGCACCATTCCGGTGTCATGGGCCATCGCCGAGGTGCTCAAGCCGACCAACAAGCCGCTCGATATTCACGTCACCGCGAGCGACCGCGGCCTCGATGTCGATGTGCGCGGCTCCGGGCCGCTCTCGACCGCGCGGCTCACCGACCTCGCCAAGCTCGCCGACAAATACGGGCTCGCGCGCATCACCCGCCATGGCGAACTCGTGCTGCAACGTGTCGAACCCACTTTGAAGATCGGCCGCGCGACGGTGCCGCTGCCGCCCGGCGCTTTCCTGCAGGCCACCGCCGAGGGCGAAGCGGCGCTGGCGGCGCTCGTCATCACGCACGTCGGCAAGGCGAAAAAGGTCGCCGATCTGTTCAGCGGCATCGGCACCTTTGCCTTACGGCTTGGCGAGACGGCGCGCGTGCTCGCGGCCGACAGCGAAGCGGGCGCGATCAAGGCGCTGGAACGCGGCATCAAGAGCGCGCCGGGACTGAAGCCCGTCGAGGCGCGCACGCGCGACCTGTTCCGCAATCCGATGGTGGCAATGGAGTTCAAGGGTTTCGACGCCGTGGTGTTCGACCCGCCGCGCCAGGGCGCCGAGCGGCAGACGCACGAAATCGCCTCGAGCAAGGTGCCGAAGGTGGTCGCGGTGTCGTGCGATGCCACGACCTTCGCCCGCGACGCCCGCATTCTCATCGACGGCGGCTACAAGCTCGCCGGCGTCACGCCGGTCGATCAGTTTCGCTACTCGCATCATGTGGAAGTGGTGGGGCGGTTCGAGAGGTAGCCCCTCGAACTTGGCTTAATACTCCGCTCACCCCCGCGAAGGCGGGGGTCCAGTCAGCTTAACGCTATGGCGCTTAAGACTGGGTCCCCGCTTCCGCGGGGACGAGCGGAACGTCAGGTCCTGCGTTATCTGAAATCGATCCCGTCGCCCCAGCGCTCGCGCCAGATCTTCTCGCCGATGGTGCAGGAAACGCGTGGCTTGTCGGCGCGCGCGGGCATGACCTTCGGCTCCGGCTGCAGGCCCGCGATCTCGAGCAGCAGCTTCTGCCGCGTCGCCTCGATGAACTTCTCCGGCTCCCGGATCGGAATGACGAAGGCGCCGGGGCCGCCGATCACGCAGTCCTCGTAGTAGATGTCGAGGTCCTCGATATCCATCGTCGCGTAATTGAGCCGCTTGAGCAGGATCGGCAGGCCGTTGATGGTGATGCCCTCGGCCACGATCGCATCGCGGACCGGCACCACCAGCGGCCCGGAATTGTTGGCGCCGTCGCCGGACACGTCGATGACCCGCCGCGCGCCGCGATAGCCGCTGTCGTCGAACAAAGTGCGCGCGAATTTGAGAGCGCCCGAGATCGAGGTGCGCGAGGCGCGGCTGGTCGGCGCGCGCGCGATCTCGGCGGCCACGGCATCGGCGGCTTCCGGCCCGTCGATCAGACGCCATGGCACGACGACCTTCTGCGTCGCGGGGCCGGCCCATTCGACATAGGTGACGGCGATCTTGCCGTGACCGCCCTCGCGAATGGCGGTGAGAAACTCGCGCGACGTCAGCGCCTGAATGTAGCCCTCGCGCTGCAGCTTCTGCTCATCGGGATCCATAGAATAGGAAATATCGACGGCCAGCACGAGTTCGACATCGACCGGGATGGCACCGGGCCTGAGATCGGCGAGGCGCGCATGCGGCGCGGCATAAGCCATCAGCGCATAAACGGCGCACAGGGCGGCGCATAGTCCGCCGCCGACAGCGCCGTAAAGACGAGACCGCCTCATGCCGCCCTCCTGTGTCAATGCACAGGGGAATCATGCTGGCACGGCTACCGGCCGGAAAAAAGGCCGATCAGGGAATGCCCCTCAGCATTCCAATACGTCGGTTCCCGCGATTTCGATGCCGAAACCGCTCAGGCCGACATAGGTCCGCTGGCTCGAAGTCATCAGCCGGATCGAGGAAATGCCGAGGTCCTTGAGGATCTGGGCACCGACGCCGACGTCGCGCCATTGCTGCGAACGGGCGGTCTCGGTGGCGCTGACTTCGCCTTTCGGAATGGCGGCCACCGGCACGCCGGCGGTGCCGTCGCGCAGGTAGACGATGACGCCGCGGCCAGCGGCCTTGAAGCGCGCGAGCGAAGCGTGGATCGCCTTGCCGCCGCCGAACACGTCGCCGATGACGTCGGCGCGGTGCAGGCGCGCCGGCACATCCTTGCCGTCACCGATATCGCCATAGACGAAGGCCATGTGATGCACTTCATCGAACGGCGTGACAAAGGCGTAGCCCTTGAGCGGACCGATTTCGGAGTCGAGCGAGAACTCGCCGACGCGCGTCACCAGCTTCTCGCGCGCCTGCCGGTAGGCGATGAGATCCGCGACGGAGATCTGGATCAGCTTGTGCTTCTCGGCGAAGGCTGCGACCTGCGGCCCGCGCATCACGGTGCCATCGTCGTTCATCAGTTCGGACAGCACCCCGACCGGCGGCAAGCCGGCGAGCTTGCACAGATCGGTGCAGGCCTCGGTATGGCCGGTGCGCATCAGCACGCCGCCTTCCCGCGCCACCAGCGGAAACACATGGCCCGGGCGCACGAAATCGGCGGCGCCGATATTGTCGTTGGCCAGCGCGCGCACGGTGTTGGTGCGCTCCTCGGCCGAGATGCCGGTGGTCGTGCCATGCTTGAGATCGATGGTGACGGTGAAGGCGGTGCCGAGCGGCGCGTCGTTCTTGGCCACCATCGGGTCGAGGTGCAGGCGCTGCGCGTCGGCGGCGGTGATGGTGGCGCAGACGATGCCGGAGGTGTGGCGGATGATGAAGGCCATCTTCTCCGGCGTGCACAGCGAGGCGGCGACGAACAGGTCGCCCTCGTTCTCGCGATCGTCATCATCGGTGACGACGACGAGTTCGCCCTTGGCGAAAGCCTTGATCGCCGCTTCGACTTTGGCGTGGGTGTTTGACACTAGCAACTCCGTCTTCTCATCCTTCGAGACGCGCGCCTTGCGGCGCGCTCCTCAGGATGAGGGCACTGCCCTGCTCCGCCCTCATGGTGAGGAGCATCGCGCAAGCGATGCGTCTCGAACCATAGGGCGGCCTCATACTTACTTCTTCTCGAACGGCCACGGCAGGCTCTCGCCGACCTGGCCGCGATGCATCAGATAGTGATCGGCGATGACGCATGCCATCATGGCTTCGCCGATGGGCACGGCGCGAATGCCGACGCAGGGGTCGTGGCGGCCCTTGGTGAAGAGTTCGGTGTTGTCGCCATAGCGGTCCACGGTCTTGCGCGGCGTCAGGATCGACGAGGTCGGCTTGACCGCGAAACGCGCGACGATCGCCTGCCCGGTCGAGATGCCGCCAAGCACGCCGCCGGCATGGTTCGACAGGAACAGCGGCTTGCCATCGTTACCCATGCGCATTTCGTCGGCATTGTCCTCGCCGGACAGTTCGGCGGCGGCAAAGCCGTCGCCGATCTCGACGCCCTTGACGGCGTTGATGCCCATCAGCGCGCCGGCGATATCGCCGTCAAGTTTGGCGTAGATCGGCGCGCCGAGACCCGCCGGCACGCCTTCGGCGACGATCTCGATCACCGCGCCGATCGAGGAGCCCGACTTGCGCACGCCGTCGAGATAGTCCTCGAAGAACTTCGCCTGCACCGGGTCGGGGCAGAAGAACGGGTTCTTGTCGACCTCGGCCCAGTCCCAGCGTGCGTGGTCGATCTTGTGCGGGCCCATCTGCACCAGCGCGCCGCGCACATTGAGCCCTGGCACGATCTTGCGGGCGATGGCGCCGGCGGCGACGCGGGCCGCGGTCTCGCGCGCCGACGAGCGGCCGCCGCCGCGATAATCGTTGATGCCGTACTTCACATCGTAGGTGAAGCCGGCGTGACCCGGACGATACTTGTCCTTGATCTCGGAATAGTCCTTCGAGCGCTGATCGACATTCTCGATCAGCAGCATGATCGGCGTTCCGGTCGTGACCTGCCGGCCGCTCGCCTCGTCGGTGAAGACGCCGGACAGGATCTTCACCGCGTCCGGCTCCTGCCGCTGCGTGGTGAAGCGCGACTGGCCGGGCCGGCGCTTGTCGAGGAAGACCTGGATCTCCTCGGCTGTGATCGGGATGCGCGGCGGGCAGCCGTCGACCACGCAGCCGATCGCCGCCCCGTGGCTTTCGCCGAAGCTGGTGAACCGGAACAGGTGACCGAAGGTGTTGAAGGACATGGAATTTCGAAGAGTTCGGGGTTCCGCCGCTGCCGGGGTTAGGTAGCCCGGGCCCGTGCGGGGGTCAAATTCACTCCCGTCATTCCGGGACGGCCGAAGGCCGGACCCGGAATCCATACGCCGCAGCACAGGGGATATGGATTCCGGGCTCGCGGCCCATTGGCCGCGCCCCGGAATGACGGCTAGGCGTACCGCGTCAGCTTCCCGCCCCTGAACACATAGACCACGCCCTGGGCGATATCGATGAGCGGCGCGGCGGCCCGCTGGGCGATGCCGAGGCTGGCCATCAGCCCGCGGCAGGTGCCGCCATGGGCAGTGACCACCGCGTCGCCGGTCAGGCCGTCATACCAGCGCTTCATGCGCGCCTCGACCATCTGGTAGCTCTCGCCGTTCGGCGGCACGAAATGAAACTTGTCGTGCTCGCGCTGGGCGATACGGACCGCGTCGTTCTGATGCAGAAGCGCGATGGTCGAGCCCTCCCAGTCGCCAAAGGACAGTTCGATCAACTGGTCGTCGCGGCGGAAGCCGTCACGCGGCAATTGCAGGCCGTCGCGGACGAGCTGCATGGTTTCGGTAGCGCGGGATAACGGGCTCGAGACATAATCGAGCGCGGCGGCATCGATGCCGTCCTTGGCGAACAGGTCGCGCAGCACGAGGCCGCAATGCCGGGCCTGAGCGCGGCCTGTGTCGTTGAGCGGAATGTCGCGGTGGCCCTGCAGCCGCCCACCTGCGTTCCAGTCGGTCTCGCCGTGGCGGATGTAATAGACCGTCCGCATTCACTTAATGACTTTGCGCATGATCTGATCCGAAAACCGGCTTCCACTTTTCGGGATCGTGCGCGCCTTACTTCACCGGGAAGTCCGGCGCTTCCGGATGCTTGATGCCGACGACGTGATAGCCGGCATCGACATGCTGGATCTCGCCGGTGACGCCGCTCGACAGGTCGGACAGGAAGAACACGCCGGCCTTGCCGACATCTTCCAAAGTCACGTTGCGCCGCATCGGCGTGTTGTATTCGTTCCATTTCAGGATGTAGCGGAAGTCGCCGATGCCGGAGGCCGCGAGCGTCTTGATCGGGCCGGCCGAGATGGCATTGACGCGGATGTTCTTAACGCCAAGATCCGCCGCCATGTAGCGCACCGAGGATTCCAGCGCCGCCTTGGCCAGACCCATGACGTTGTAATGCGGCATCCACTTCTCGGCGCCGTAATAGGTCAGCGTCAGCATCGAGCCGCCATTCTTCATCAGCTTCTCGGCGCGCTGCGCGATCGCCGTGAACGAGTAGCAGCTGATGAGCATCGTCTTGGTGAAGTTCTCTTCCGTGGTGTCGACGTAGCGGCCGTCGAGTTGATCCTTGTCGGAATAGGCGATGGCGTGAACGACGAAGTCGAGCGAGCCCCAGGCCTGCTCGACCTGGGCGAACACGGCGTCGAGCGAAGCCGAGTCGGTGACGTCGCAATGGCCGACCACCAGCCCGTCCACCTCCTCGGCCAGCGGCTCGACGCGCTTCTTGAGCGCATCGCCCTGGTAGGTGAAGGCGAGATCGGCGCCGTGGTCGCGGCAGGCGCGCGCGATGCCCCAGGCGATCGAGCGGTTATTGGCCACTCCCATGATCAAGCCGCGCTTGCCGCGCATCAAATCCGAGACTTCAGCCATTTCCGTCCTCGCTTGGGCCCGGCACCGCCGGTCGCCCCCGTATGGCATAGGGTCCGAGGGTCATCAAGCAAACCGCCCTCGCCCGCTCGGCCAATGTGAATTTCCGCTGCACCACGGAATAGGGTTGAGGCGGCGGGGTTTTTCGTCTCAGCACCGCGCTGTCGCGGCGCGCTTTGCCCCGGCGACGGCTTGACGCTGCCGCGGCGATAGGGTCGGCTTTCTCAGGAGCAAGCGGTTGGCCACGTTCCGTCGCGATATCGAGGCGACCATCCCGGCGCTGCGCCGCTATGCGCGGGCGCTGACGCGCGACGCCGACCTCGCCGACGACCTGGTGCAGGACACCCTGGTCCGGGCGCTGCGCTCTGAACACCTTTTCCACGGCGGTGACACCCGCGTCTGGATGTACACCATCCTCGCCAACCTGAACCGCAACCGCCTGCGGGCGCTGGCGCGCCGGCCGGCGATGATGCCGATCGACGATGGCGACGCCGCCGAGGGCGCTCCCGAAGGCGCCCGCGACGTCGAACGCGCCCTCGCCACCCTCGTCGAGGAACAGCGCCATGCCCTGCTCCTCGTCGTGCTCGAAGGCCTGAGTTATCGCGAGGTCGCGGAAATCCAGGGCGTGCCGATCGGCACCGTGATGTCGCGTCTCGCGCGTGCGCGCAGCCAAATCAAAACTTTCCTCGAGGGCGGGCGCCCGGCGCTGCGCCGCGTGAAATAGGACGGCCAAAATCATGACGGACCATGACAAGCCGGTGACAGACGAAGAATTGCACGCCTATGTGGACGGCGTTCTGCCGGACGACCGCAAGGAAGCGGTGGCGACCTTTCTCGCCGCCAATCCGGACGCGGCGGCGCTGGTCGCCGCCTGGCGTGCGCAGGCCGACGCCATCCGCGCGCGCTATGGCGCGGTGGCCGATGAGCCGGTCCCGGAACGGCTGCAACTCGATCGCATCATCGCCGGCGACATCCTCGCCTCACGGCGTGGCAGCACGCCGTTCCGGATCGCGGCGGCGGCCGCGGTGTTGCTCGCCTTTGCCGGCGGCGCCGGCGCCGGCTGGACGCTGCGCGGCGCGCCGGACCATGCGCCATCGGGTTTCGACCGGATGACCGCGCAGGCGCTGGACGCGTACCGGCTATATGTCGTCGAGGTCCGCCACCCCGTCGAGGTGCCGGGGGCGGAAGCCGCGCATTTGCGGCAATGGCTGTCGAAGCGCGTCGGCTACGAGTTGCGGATTCCCGATCTGTCGACGCTGGGTTTGAAGCTGGTTGGCGGACGGCTGCTGCCGGGACCGACAGGCAGCGCGGCGGCATTCTATATGTACGAGAATGCCGCGGGCGAGCGCTACACGGTCTATTGCGCCAAGGCGAGCGATGGCGAGACGGCGCTTCGCTTTAAGACCGGCGAGCAATATGCCGCGGTCACCTGGGTGGACGACAGTCTCGGCTACGTGGTGAGCGGTCCGTCGGACCGCGACAAGCTCGAGAAGGTGGCCAAGAACATCTACGACCAGGTCGACAAGGGACCGGAGAAGAAGGGGTAGCTGTCATTCCGGGGCGCGAGCGATAGCGAGCGAGCCCGGAATCCATATTTACGAACCGGGGTTATGGATTCCGGGTTCGCGCCTTCGGCGCGTCCCGGAATGACAATTCAGGCGAGATCCTTCCTCGGATCATACGGCTTCTCGTCGCGCAGTTTCTCGATGGCGCGCTTGAGTTCGTCGTCGACCGTCTCCGGCAGCATCACGCGCACAGTGGCGAGCAGATCGCCATGAGCCTTGCTGCCTTTGGTCTTGAGGCCTTTGCCCTTGAGGCGGAACGTGCGCCCGGCGTTGGTGCCAGCCGGAATCGCCAGCTCGACCGCGCCATCGAGCGTCGGCACGCGCACCCTGCCGCCGAGCACCGCCTCGTAGAGCGTGATCGGCAGATCGAGGCGCAGGTCATCACCGTCCGCCTTGAACACAGGATGCGGCGCGATGTTGATGGTGATGATGGCGTCGCCGTTGCGGCCGAGCGGGCCGGGATAGCCCTGCCCCTTCAGCCTGATCTGCTGGCCGCTTGAGATGCCGGCCGGGATTTTGACCTCGATGTCCTTGCCGGTCGGCAGGCTGACGCGCGTCGTCGCGCCCTTGGCGGCGTCGGTGAGCGAAATGGTAAGCGAGGCGGCGAGGTCCTCGCCGGTCGCCCGCGAGCCGAAGTCTTCCGGCTCGAAATCGGCGGCATGGCCACCCCGGCCCGGCCCGGCTGCCCGGCCGCCGAACATGCCGCGCAGCAGGTCTTCGAAGCCCGAGCCGCCGGCGCCGCCCGCGCGCCGCTGGAAACCGTCCGGCCCGAACGAAAAACTCTCGAAACCGCCGCCACCCTGACCGAAGCCGCCGGCGCCCGGATGAAATCCGCCACCACCCGGAGCGCCCCCAAAACCCTGAAAGCGCGGCTTGCCCTCGCCATCGATCTCGCCGCGGTCGAAGGCCTTGCGCTTCTCGTCGTCGCCCACGATCTCGTAGGCGGCATTCAGTTCGGCAAAGCGCGAGGCCGCCTTGGCATCGTCCTTGTTGGCGTCGGGATGGTGCTTCTTCGCAAGCTTGCGGAAAGCGGATTTGATCTCCGCCTCGCTCGCGGTCTTGGACACCCCCAGAACGGTGTAGGGGTCACGCATCCGTGGCAACTCCCGTCAAATCTCGTGAAACAGCCCCCGTCCGGCAGCGTTAGCCGCCGAATCGAGCCTTAATGTGGGGGGCCTGTTGCCGCGATGCAACGGAGCAGAGCCGTCTTTGGCGGCTCAGGATCGCTTCCAGGGCTTCATCGAGCGGACTTCCCAGACGCCCTTGCTCGGCCGGCAGGCCTCGCCCTGCATCCAGGCCTCACTGGAACCGTTGACGTAGCTGGCGAGGAAGTCGTGGCAGGTCTGCTCGCCATTGACGTAGGCCTGAGCGATCGGAGTGACGGTACCGCGCGCGCCGGTCGCTGGATTTTCCCACGGCTGGCTCGAATCCTTGCCGCCGCGTGTCAGCACTTCCTTCACGGCGGCGCGGGCAAAGGCGAGGTCGGCGGCCGGCGGCAGATCGTCCGCCGCCTTGGAACCCGGCGGCGGCGTGATCGAACCGGTCACATCGGAATTGGAGCCGAACACCGAGTCGAATTGCCCCGAGAGACTGCAACCTCCTGCGGCCAGCGCGACCAGGAGCGCCGACATACCCGTCAGTCCGCGCCATAGGCGGGGGGCGGCGGTTCCTCTATATAAGAACCGACGGTCCGAACGGGCCATTTCACAGGCCAACTGACAGGTCGGAAGACCGGTCACGCGAGACACTCCACCAAGGCAAATTGCCGATGTCCGAAACAACGTCGATTGAACACACAGTTAAGTTAACGAGTGGTGATTTTACGGAATCCGACGAGCCTATGCGGCTGTTCGCCGCCTGGCTCGGCGACGCGACGCAATCGGAACCGCGCGATCCGACCGCGATGACGCTCGCCACCGTCGATGAGGACGGTCTGCCGAACGCGCGTATGGTGCTGCTCAAGGGCGCCGATGAGCACGGCTTCGTCTTCTACACCAATACCGAGAGCCAGAAGGGCGAGGAACTCGCCGCGCAGGCCAAGGCGGCGCTGGTGTTTCATTGGAAATCGCTGAACCGGCAGGTTCGCGTGCGCGGCCACGTCGAGCGCGTGACGCCGGAAGAGGCCGACGCCTATTTCGCCACCCGTCCCAGGCAGGCGCAGATCGGCGCCTGGGCCTCGCAGCAGTCGCGGCCGCTGGAAAGCCGCCTCGCTTTCGAGAAGGCCATCGCCATCAATGCCGCCAAATACGCGCTCGGCGCGGTGCCGCGGCCGCCGCACTGGTCCGGCTTCCGCATCGTGCCCTCCTCCATCGAGTTCTGGCACGATCGTCGGTTCCGTCTGCACGACCGTATCGTGTTCAAGCGCGACAAACCCGGCGCGCCATGGACCCGGACGCGGCTTTATCCGTGACAGGTCGCGTTTACGAAGCGACGAACGCGAAAGTTTGAGTTAGAGATACCCATGCCCAACGCACAAACCAACCAGCCGCGCCGGACCCTGCTGCTGACCGGCGCCAGTCGCGGCATCGGCCACGCCACGGTGAAGCGTTTTTCCGCCGCCGGCTGGCGCGTCATCACCTGTTCGCGCCATCCGTTTCCGGAAAACTGCCCGTGGGACATGGGGCCGGAAGATCACATCCAGGTCGATCTCGCCAATGAGGCCAATACCGCCGAGGCCGTCGCCGAGATCAAGCGCCGGCTCGAGGGCCACGAACTGCACGCTCTGGTCAACAACGCCGCCATCTCGCCCAAAGCCGAGGGCGGCTCGCGCCTCGGCTCGATCGACACGACGCTCGATGTCTGGAAGCAGGTCTTCAACGTCAATTTCTTCGCGCCGATCATGCTGGCGCGTGGTCTCGTCAACGAGTTGAAAGCTGTGAAAGGGTCGGTTGTGAACGTAACGTCGATCGCCGGTTCGCGCGTTCATCCGTTCGCAGGCGCGGCCTATGCAACCTCGAAGGCCGCCCTCGCCTCGCTGACACGCGAGATGGCGTCGGACTTCGGCCGTCTCGGCATTCGCGTCAACGCAATCGCGCCGGGTGAAATCGACACCGCGATCCTGTCGCCCGGCACGGAAAAAATCGTCGAGCAAATCCCGTTGCAGCGGCTGGGCACGCCGGACGAAGTCGCCAAGATCATCTATGTGCTGTGCACGGACACCAGCTCTTACGTGAACGGTGCGGAAATTCACATCAACGGCGGCCAGCACGTCTGAGCGCCGGCCGCCGCAATTTTTAATCAATTACAAGGCTTGCGGCGTCTGCCTCGGCGCCGGGTCGCGGCGGCCATGTAGGCCGGCGAATTGCAGCTTGTGCGTCTCGCCGCACGGGCACTTGAAATCCATCGGCGCCTTGAGCGGATTGATCATATCCTCATAGGCGATGCGGCTGATGACCGCGATGCCGGTATCGGGGCAGGTGATGATGATGCGCGGTCGGCCCATGGTTTCCCTCCAGCGGCTTCGCCAGCTTTCAGGCAATAAACGCAGGGGGATGCGAGGAGTTCCACGCCTCGGAGTTGTTAACAGGTTCGTTACAGCCACTTCTTCCATTTGAAGAACAGGATGGGCCCGATGGCGGCGCCGAGCATGATCATGAGCGCGATGGGGTAGCCGGCGAGCCAGTCGAGTTCGGGCATGTGTTTGAAGTTCATGCCGTAGATGGACGCGACAAGCGTCGGCGGCATGAAGATCACCGCCGCGATCGAGAATATCTTGATGATGTCGTTCTGCTGGATCGACACGATGCCGAGCAGCCCGTCGAGCAGAAAAGTGATCTTGCCGGCCAGATAGGTGGCGTGATCCGACAATGAAATAACGTCGCGCTGCATCGAGGTCAGTTGCAGCTTGTAATCCTTCGGCCACTTCATCGACTCGGCTTCGTTGGCCAGGAACGACAACAACCGGCCGACGGACACCAGGCATTCGCGGACCTTCGACGACAAGTCACCCTTGCGGCCCAGGGTCTTGAGCACTTCCTTGTAAGACGGCGGCCCGGCATCCTCCTCGGGCTCGAACACCGTGCGCGATACCTGATCGACCTCGGCGGCAACGCGCTCGAGAATATCGGCGGAGCGATCGATGATGGCGTCGAGCAGATCCATCAAAACGCTGTCGCCCGAAACCTTCGGCCCGCAGAAACGGCCGAGCTTGTGCTCGATCAGCGCGAACGGCCGCGGCGAGTCGTAGCGCACGGTGCAAAGGCAGTGATTGGCGAGAATAAAGGTGACTGGCGTGGTCTTGGGCGTCGCGGAATCCGACTGGCACATCAAGGTGGCCGTCATGAAACGCGCGCCGTTTTCAACATAGAGGCGGCTGGAGACCTCGATCTCCTGCATTTCTTCGGCGGTCGGCACCGCGATGCCGAGGATCTGCTCGACGAGCTTGTCTTCCTGAACGGTCGGATTGAGGAGGTCGATCCAGACCGGCGCGGCCGGCGGTTCATCGCCCGGCTCGATCTGAACGCGCTCGAGAAGGCTGCCGCGCTGAACATAGATCGAAAGCATCAATCACCCCGGCGCTCGCCGCACGACGCGGCCGCTGCGGGGCCGGTGATCTTTCATGGCAAGAACGCGTCGTCCCGCGCAAGCCGAAATGCGCGGGCGCCGTGTTCAGGGCAAGGAATACCGCGCGCCCGACATCCCGTGCGCGGCGCGGCGGACCCTGACGCTGGTCTGAGAAAAGTGACGCGGCCTGGCTTCAGATGGCGCGGGCCGCAGATTTGAACCGTGAGCGGGCTGCTCAGTCGCAATCGTTCGGCACGAAGCGCTTGGCTTCGACTGGCTTGCGCTCCGGCTTGTGGCGTACGGCGCCGGCGACGGCCGAGATGCCGATCTTGCCGTAGCGCTCGTTGAGCTGGCCCGACGAGCCCTGCTGCTGCTGTTGCTGCGGACGCTGCATACGCTCCGTACCCTTGGGCGCGGTCATTTCAGTCTTGCTCCATAAGTCCCCGAGATGTCCTCGACGGTGTTTGTTGTCGGCAAGTGGGGCGGAATTGCGCAACCGGTCGCGGCCCGACTGTGACATTTGCGCCGGATTGTACGATTTGAGACTATTTGAGTCAGTATACCCTCCATTATGGTAAACTCCCTGTTAACACCTTGCGGGCAAGGTGCTTTTCGCAACGAACGCAAGCGCTTGGCGTACCGCGTATAAAATAGCCGAAAAAACTGCGGCTTTACGGCAACAACTGCACAGGAAGAGTCCGTCGGCAGGTTAACAAGCGTGGCAAAATCACGTCGTCTTCGCTTAATTGCACTGCGGAATGGACAGCTCGGGCGCTGGCCTAGCGACCGGAAAAATAGAGGGCAAAATGCGGGCTAAGGGACTGATTCTGGCTGTGTTTGGCGTCGGGCTGTTGCTCGGTGGGTGCATGCAGACCACGGTCGAGCCCGCCTCCGAGGCGAGCATGACGCCGCGGGACAAGAAGCTTCTGGCCGCCGCGCCCTACGAAAAAGTGGCAATTCCTGAGAATTTTCAACGGGCCATTGTTCCCTATCACCGCAAGGAGCAGCCCGGTTCGATTCTCGTCGATTCGGACGCGCGCTATCTCTACTTCGTGCTCGAGGGCGGCAAGGCCATCCGTTACGGCGTGGCCGTCGGTGAAGAAGCCCTCGCCTTCGCCGGCGTAGCCAAGGTCGGCCGCAAGGCGGAATGGCCGACCTGGACCCCCACGGCGGACATCAAGAAGCGCATGGACGTGCCGAACTTCGTGTCCGGCGGCCCGCAGAACCCGATGGGCGCCCGCGCCCTGTACCTCTATGAGGGCAACAAGGACACGCTTTACCGCATCCACGGCACCAATCAGCCGGAATATATCGGCCAGGCGATCTCCTCGGGCTGCATCCGCATGACCAATGAGGACGTCATCGACCTCTACAACCGGGTGAAGCCGAATTCGGTGGTGGTCGTGCTGGCGCCGAGCCAGGGCGACTCGCCCTTTGGCCCAGTGCGCCCGCGCATGGCCTCGGCCGGCGGCCTGTTCAACTGACAAGTTACGGGGACTGAGACGGAAACGGCGCCTTCGGGCGCCGTTTTTGTTTTAGCCCAGCGTCACCCGGACGATTTCGGGCGGCATGCCAAGCCGCATCGGGACCTTGCTGGTGCCGAGGCCGCCCGAGACGATCATGGTCCGGTTCTGCTCGACGATCCGGCCATAGGCGAAGCGCGCGCCGTAGGCCGACGGCGCCCAGAACGGCGCAATCAAAGGCGGCCTGATCTGGCCGCCATGGGTATGGCCAGCCAAAGTCAGCGACACGCGGTCGGGCACCTGGACGAAGATGTCCGGCTCGTGGACCAGCAGGATGACCGGGTCGGCGGTGTCGCAACGCTTGAGGGTTCCGGGCAGATCGTCAACGCCCCGAAACCGGCTGTGGCCCAGCCGGTAGGCGAGCTGATCGCCGAGGCCCGCCAGCCAGAACCGCGCCCCCGGCTCCCCGAGCAGCACGGCGTCGTTTTCCATGACCGGGATGCGCACATGGCGCAGCGCGGCGCGGGTCGGCTCGATGCCGTGCCACCAGTCGTGATTGCCGAGAATGGAGTAAACGCCCAGGGGGGCCTTCAGCCGCGCCAGTTCGAATGACCAAGCCTCCGGCGGCACCACCTCGGTGACAAAGCGATGGGTGGCGAAATAGTCGCCCAGCAGCACGGTCAGGTCGCTGCCCAGCGCGTTGGCCGCGTCGACGACCTGGCGCACGCGATCGACACCCATATTGGGACCGCCGGCGTGAATGTCGGCAATAACCGTGATGGTCAGCCGCTGCCCGGCGCGCCAGCCGGGCGGACTGAGCCGATAGTCCGTGATCGACAGGCCGTTGGCGGCCTCCATCGCCGCATAGGCCGCGGTGCCCGGCGCCACGATCCCGGCAATTCCGGTCAGCGTCAGGCCTGTCCTGAGTAGCCGGCGCCGGGTGATTCCCGACGCCGCCGGTGGTGGCGCGTAGCGGCGCACATCGAAAGTCATGCGCTGGAACTAACGCAAAAGGTTGAAAGGAAAGTGGACGCCGCCGCCGCGCGCTTTCTTGCGCTTGGCCGGGGGGCGCGGCCGGGGAAGAGGTATATCGGCGAGCGCAATCTTGGCTGAAGCCGGTGCCGCCGCCGTGCCGGCTTCGGCAGCCTTGTCATCCGCATCGTCATCCCCATCGGACGGTTCTGGCTTCGCCTCGATCCTGGCACCGGTCTCCGGCTCGACCTTCGCGACCTCGGCCGGCTTCGGTGGTGGAGGCGGCGGTTCGAGCACGTCCCACTGGCACATACGAAAGCCGCCGCGGCGCTGGATCAGGTCGAGGTGAATGTGCTCCTCGTGATAGCCGTCCGACCCCGGGCCGAGCACCGTGGTGAAGCGCGCGCAGGCCGAGGCGCGCAGGTCGGCGCGGACATCCTTGGCGTAGGTCTTGTCCGTCAGCGACGCCGCTTTTTTGTCGGTGAAGGTGATGCTGCGAATATCGACGGCGTTGCCTTTGCCGTGTTCGCTGAGCCTGGCGCCGCGCACACGGTTGCGGCCGCGGCAACTGAAGTCGTCATAGGTCTCGACGCTGGCCAAGGTCGCGCCGGTTTTGGCGACGCGGGTCAGCACATCGTCGCGCACCCAGAGCGTCAGTTGCTCCGCCATTTCACAGCGCAGCACCGGCGCCGGCTTGATGTCGATCGGCTTTCCCTTGGCGACAAGCACCGCCTCCAGCTCGACCATATCCTCGCCGCCGCAGGCGCCCGGCCCCATCAGCCGCGGCAGCGCGCGCAGCCTGGCGACCTTGTCGAGCCGCTGCCGGCATGCCGAAAGCGCCGACGTTACCACCGCGCTGTCGAAATCCGGGCCCGCCGCCTCGCGAAAGCTCACCGGCTCGCGCCACGGCGCGGGAGCCGCCGGCCTCGCCGGTCCTATCGCAGGCTTGGGTTGAGGCAACGGCACATCGTCGGCGAAGGCGGGCAAGACGCCGCTTCCCATTGCGATGCAAAAAACTGCGGCCACACGCCTCATTACCTTCGATGTCTGACACGAATGCGGCCTTTGTGCGAGGCGGAATTCGCGCCACCTCCAAACGTCGACGTTTCCTCGAACCGCGCCGCCCGCTAGTCTGTCTCCCGACCGGCGAGGGGCCGGTCCAAAAAGCCGTCAGGCTTGCCGGCGGCGACTGCCGTCCAACAACAGGGAGGGAATTGCATGCTCGGGCTGATGCAGGGCTGGCCGCTATTGTGCCAGCGTGTCGTCGATCACGCCGCCACCTTCCATGGCGGCCGCAAGGTCATCACCCGTTCGGTCGAAGGACCGATCGTCGAGACCAATTATGCCGACATCCGCGCCCGCGCGCTGAAAGTGGCGCAGCGGCTGGACAAGGACGGCATCAGGCTCGGCGACCGCGTCGCGACGCTCGCCTGGAACACCTGGCGGCATCTGGAATGCTGGTACGGCATCATGGGGATCGGCGCGATCTATCATACCGTGAACCCGCGCCTGTTCCCCGAGCAGATCGTCTGGATCGTCAACCATGCCGAAGACCGCATGATGTTCGTCGATCTCACTTTCGTGCCGCTGCTGGAAAAGATCGCCGACAAGCTGCCGACCATCGAGCGCTATGTCATCCTCACCGACGCCGCGCACATGCCGCAGACGTCGCTGAAGAACGCCGTTCCTTATGAGGACTGGATCGGAGAAGTCGACGGCGACTTTGCCTGGAAGGAGTTCGACGAGAACACCGCCGCCGGCATGTGCTACACCTCCGGCACGACCGGACACCCCAAGGGCGTGCTCTATTCGCACCGCTCCAACGTGCTGCATTCGATGATCGCGGCCATGCCCGACGCCATGGCCGCTTCGAGCCGCGACGTCATCCTGCCCGTGGTGCCGATGTTCCACGCCAATTGCTGGGGTCTCGCTTTGACGGCGCCGATGGTCGGCGCGACGGTGGTGATGCCCGGCGCCAAGATGGACGGCGCCTCGATCTACGAGCTGCTCACCCAATACAAGGTCAGTTTCACCGCCGCGGTGCCGACGGTGTGGCTGATGTTGCTGCAGGACCTGGAAAAGACGGGCGGCAAGTTGCCCGACCTCGAGCGCGTCGTGATCGGCGGCTCGGCCTGCCCGCGCGCCATGACCAAGACCTTCCAGGACGTCTACGGCGTGCAGGTGATTCACGCATGGGGCATGACCGAGATGAGCCCGCTCGGCTCGCTCTGCACCATGAAGCCGGAATATGCGGACATCACCGGCGACGCCAAGCTCGATATCGAGATGAAACAGGGCCACCCGCCGTTCGGCGTGGAGATGAAAATCACCGACGACAGCGACAAGGCCCTGCCCTGGGACGGCAAGGTCTTCGGCCGGCTCAAGGTGCGCGGCCCGGCGGTGGCGAAGAGCTATTACAAGGGCGAAGGCGGCGAAGCCTTCGACAAGGACGGCTGGTTCGACACCGGCGATGTCGCCACCATGGATCAATACGGTTACATGCAGATCACCGATCGCTCCAAGGACGTGATCAAGTCCGGCGGCGAATGGATTTCGTCGATCGACCTCGAAAATCTCGCGGTCGGCCATCCGAAGGTGGCGGAAGCCGCGGTGATCGGCGTCGCGCATCCCAAATGGGACGAGCGCCCGCTGCTCGTCATCGTGCTCAAGAAAGGCGAGACCGCAACCAAGGACGAGATCCTCGGATTCATGCAGGGCAAATGCGCCAAGTGGTGGATGCCGGACGATGTCGCCTTCGTCGATGAAATCCCGCATACGGCGACCGGCAAGATTCAGAAGCTGACTTTGAGGAAGCAGTTTGAGGGATACCGGCTGCCGACGGGGGAAGCGGCGGAGTGAGGACTATCGAAGGACCGCGAGGCATACGCCACGAGTTGCCTTGGGTACTTTATCGTTCGGAAAGAAATTCGAATGCAGTTGAAAAATCGGCTCGTGGGCGCGACGCTTGGATTTTGCGCGATGATTTTAGCCGGCAATGCCACCGCCCAAACGGCGCAGGAAAAATCAGCACTTCCGGCTAACTACCGGCAATACGTCGCGCGGGCCACAATTTTTTGTGTACGTTGTAAAAAGCAAAGGTCCGGCGACAATTTCCGAAAAGTCGACACCCGCCGGCAAGGAGCTCTGCGTCAGCTATCCAGTGCCTAAATTGGGCCTGCTGTCTGCGCACCCGACGGAAACCGAACCACTGACTTATAAAATGATTGTCGGGCGTAACATTTTTGGCCAGCGGATTTTTTCGATGAGCGGCGGCGACCAGCTCTTCAGCGAACCGTGCGCGGGTCCGTCAAAATCCTTCCACGAACTCAACAAACTCGCCGCTGAAGTCAAAGCATGTCGCGCAAAAGGTGGCGGCGACTGCGGCGGCGGCGCCTCCGAGATATTCAGAGCGATTAACGAGTTTAAGAACTTGCCGTAAGCCAATTCGCGTGCTTTCGCGTACTAGCCTGGCGAAGACAGCCCGAGCCTCATAAGCGTCCGGTCGTCGAACCGCCCGTCGCAATATCTCTCGATCACCTTACTGAACACGCCCTCGCCCTGCGCCTTCGCAAACAATGTCATCGACGATCTGAACTTCATGTCGTCGGGCGAGCCGAATATGTCTGCGACCGGACGGCCCGACGCGCCGACGAGCCGTGTGCATTCGACAAGGCGCGGGCCGAGCACCGGATGCGCCAGATAGGCCCGCGCCTCGTCCAGGCCGGCGACGGCATACTTCCTCGACATCACGCTTTGCCCGAGCCCCGCGATCTGCGGGAAGATGAACCACATCCAGTGGCCCGTCTTCTGCCCCGCGCGCAGTTCCTCGCAGACATCGGCATAGACCGACTCCTGTGCCGTCACGAAGCGCTGGAGGTTGAAACTGTCGTTTGCCATATCGCCGCCCTCGGATACCCTCGCGAACAAAATCGCACAGGAAGGAGAACGGTTTCAACATGGCCAAAGCATCCGATCTGCGCCGTCTGGCCCTGGCGCTCGACGGCACCACCGAGGCGCCGCATTTCGACCGCGCCGCGTTCAAGGTGACACGCATTTATGTAACGCTGGCCGCCGACGGCAGGACCGCGAACTTCAAGTTCACGCCGGACGAACAGGCGCTCAAATGTACCGTGGCGGCCGACGCATTCGCACCGGTGCCGAACGCGTTCGGCAAACAAGGCTGGACCACCGCGACGTTGTCTAAACTGTCGATTCCCGAACTTCGCGCGGCGCTTGAAACGGCTCACGCGCATGCGCTGCCGGCGAAAGCCAAACCAAAGTCGCGAACGCCCCGCTAGCGCGATCGTCGTTGCGGCACATTGACGCCGCAATTTGCCCGCTTGTCGCCATGGTGTGACAGGCGGTGTTCCAGTCCGATCCATAACAATCATCGGCAAATCGTAACGGAACGTGACGGCACCGTCGTTCCGGCTGGCGCGTTGTCTTTGCACCTGCAACGCCGGGCACGCCGCCCGGATCAATCTGAAAGAGCGAATTTCGATGCGCCGCGCGCTATTGCGCGCGACGGCGAGCCAATGCGCGCTTTGCGGCGCGCCAAAACATACGGAGGGCCCGATGATCAATATCGACCTGCCGCCCCTCTGCCCCGTTTGCGGCGGCCAAACCCGATTGCGAGAGACGCACCGCGCGCCGCGCGGCGACGGATTCAGTTGTTTCTTCCGCTGCGTCAGTTGCCGAACGGACTATCCGCGAAAAGTCAGTTCCACTGACGTGCAGTTGGCGGGCCTTCTGGTGACGCCTCCCGTGGATGACGGCGAACACGACCCCACCGCATGACGTCGATTTGGGAAATCGCGCGTCCTCGGCTACAAGGCCGCGACGGCGGCGCCGCTATCCGGCGTCGCGTTTTATTGAGGAGCGCCGGAATGCCGATCACCCGCCGGGCTGCCTTGCTCGCCGCGCTGGCCGCGAGCGTCGCGCCCTTCCCCGCCACAGCACAGACCGGAAAGACAATGACCACCACCGCTTCAGGCCTTCAGATCCAGGACATCCAGGTCGGCACCGGCGCCACGCCCACGCGCGGGCAGACCTGCGTGATGCACTACACCGGCTGGCTCTACGCGAACGGCCAGAAGGGCAAGAAATTCGATTCGTCCGTCGATCGCGGCGAACCCTTCGAATTTCCGATCGGCGCCGGCCGCGTCATCAAGGGGTGGGACGAAGGCGTCGCCACCATGAAGGTCGGCGGCAAGCGCACGCTGATCATCCCGCCGGATCTCGGCTATGGCGCCCGCGGCGCCGGCGGCGTTATTCCGCCGAACGCGACGCTCATCTTCGACGTCGAACTGCTCGGCGTGAAATAGACCTCCCTGCTCGCGACAATAACGGCCCCCGGCGGCATGCGCCCCGGGGGCCGTTTGCGTCAGCAGGCCGCTCGCAAAGAGCGCGCGACAGTGTCGCCCGGAACAGGCTGCCAACCTCCTCGTTGAAAATACAGGAGATATTCAAATGGGAATTCAGGAACTTCTTTTTGGCATGGGCACGCTGTTGCTGCTCGCCGCCCTCGCCTATGGCGTCATGCGCGCGGGTCGAAAGCGCCAGACGACCAGGCCGGAGATCGAGGCGACGCGCCGCAACTTCGACAAAGTGTAGTCGGGCGGTTCAGCCGGCCTTGCGCTTCCAAGGCAGAAAGCCGCCGAGAATAGCGTCGGCGAGAGAGATCGACGGCTCTCCTCCCGACCGCGCCCGGTCATGCACCAGTTCGTGGATGAAGCCGAGCTTGCGGATGACCGCCGGCGACAGCACGAACGGATACAGGTCCCGCGCCCCCATCGAGCGGTTGACGTTATTCATGGCGAAGACATACGGCAGCCAGGCGTCGATGATCTGCTCGATCGTATCGGCGCGGTAGGCGTCGAACGTCACCTTCGCGGCAAAATCGCCGGTGTTGTCCACCTTCGGCTTCACCGACATGCCGGACGCCGCCACCATCTCCAGCGTATCGACGATGTGGATGTAGTGGGCCCAGGTCTCGGCGAAGTCTTCCCACGGGTGGGCGCTGGCATACTGCGACACGAAATTGTCCTGCCAGTCCGCCGGGGGCCCTTCCTTGTAGTGCCGCTGTAGAGCCTCGCCATAGTCCTGGCTGTCGTCGCCGAACATGGCGCGGCAAGCCTCAAGCTTGCCGCCGTCCCGGATCAGGACGTCCCAATAATAGTGTCCGACCTCGTGGCGGAAGTGTCCGAGCAGCGTCCGGTAGGGTTCGCCCATGGCAACGCGGCGTTTCTCGCGCTCGGCGTCGTTGGCTTCGGCCAGCGCGATGGTGATGTTGCCGTTGTCGTGGCCGGTCATCACCTTCGGGGCGCCCTTGGGGGCGGTATCTGCGAGAAATTCGAACGACAGGCCGCGCTCCGGATCCTCAACGAACGTCGTCAGCGGCAGATTGAGACGGATCAGCGAATAGAACAGCCGATGCTTGGCCATCTCGAGCGCCTGCCACGCGGCCAGATTTCCCGGCACCGAGAGGTCGGGCACGGTCTTGTTATGACGGCATGCCAAACAATAGGCATCGGTCGTCTCGTCCGGCACGAACCAATTACAGACTCCATGCTCCGCGTTGACGCAGAGCAGCCGGCGCTGCTCCGGCGCGTTGAGAGGCTTCCACCAATTATCGTCAAGCGGCTCGATCGCCGTCAGTTCGGTCTGGGCCGGGCGATAAGCGAGACGGTGGCCACAGACCTCACAGGAGACGTTCTCGAAATAGACAATGTTGCCGCAGAACCGGCACTTGAACAGTTTCATGACGTTTTCAAAAGATGCGGGGGCTGGTACGAGCCGACAGCAACGCCATCCCTCCGATGGAGTTCCACGGCGAGCGGCGATCCGCCTTATTCAGCAGCCTGCAGCTGCTTCGGCAGCCGGTTCTGCGCGGCGACGAGCCGCTGCATCAGCCTGAGATCGCGGTCGCTGAGCTTGAGGGCGCAGTCCGCCCATATGCGCACGACGTCGTCGAGTTCATCGAGCGGCATCGGATTGACCCGACGGCCGACCTCATAGACGGCGCGGATGCCGGCATGGCGGCTCTGGCTGCGCGCGATGTATTCCTTCGCCGCTTCAATCCCCTGCCCCGGCTCCACCACCATATGCACCAATCCCGCCTCCTTCATCTCGTCGGCGGTGTAGGTGCGGCCGCTGAGCATCATGTCCTCGGCGAAGGCGGCATTGGCCCGTCGCGCGACGATGCTGTAGGCGCCCATGCCGGGAAACAAGCCGAACAAGGTCTCGGGAAAGCCGAATTTGGCTGTGCGCTCGGCGATGACAACATTGAACGACAGCAGCGACTCCAGGCCGCCGCCCAGCGCGTCGCCCTGCGCCAGGCCGATCGTGATGATCGGCAGGTCGAGCGCGGTATAAAACCGGTGCAGGACGCGCACGCAAGACTTGCCGTAGTCAACCAGCGCCTGCCGGTCCTGATTGCGAATGCAGGCTGCGAACAGGTCGAGATCACCACCGAGGCTGAAGACGCCGGGCGAGCGCGAGCCTGCGACCAGATAGCGAAGTTCGGTTGGCTCGGCGCCGAACCGCGCCACGATGCCGTCTTGCATGGCGTGGATATCATCGAGCAAGGCCAGGCTGTAGCTGGGCCGCCCCTTGGCGCGCATGAAGCTCCACAAGGCGCCGTACTTATCGTCGAAGGACACGTCGAGGTGGTTGAGGCAGAACAACCGGGCGGCGTCAGCCGCCTTCTGCAAATCAACTGGTCGGCTTTCGAGACGAGCCCCGCTGTCTGCCTGCATTGCGGGCGCCAGCGCAAACGGGACAAACCGGCCGGCAGCAACGGAGTCGCGCGACGCAAAACTCGTCATCTGACCACCACGCTTACAACGCAACAGACACAACGGCCCACAAAGCAGGCCGTTAAGGATTATTTTACCTTAACACTTAATTAACAATCCGCCAGCGCATTCGTTCAACTTGGTGAACGCCGAGCCGCTTGCCGACACTTTTCGGCGGTCATTGGCAGTAATCCCAAATGTTAATCTACATTAACAAGACTATTGAAATTGCAATGACCTGTCTTTGATGCAACCGGCCTGTTCCGCCGCGCCGCCGTGATGAGCCAATAACCAGCGAGATTCTGACGGCCCTGCACGCTCACTCTTCGGGCGCCGGTTGCGATGGGTTGCTCCCGTTCGGCCGCAGGGTTGCATGGCATCGAGGGCGATCGCGCGCGGCCGGACGAGTAAGCCAGGCCGCCGCAGTCGCCGAATCGCGCAAAATTGCGCACTATTTGAACTGATAGAGTTGACGTTTTTTAAGCACGTCCGACGGCAGTTGACTTCGTTTGCTTGGTGTTGAGTTTCAGCAGGTAGCATTTCTGGACCCGAGGAAGTCGCGCCGACACCATGCTCATCAAGCAATTGATGCAAATCCGCCGCGCCGATGCCGAGCTGCCGAACGAAGTTCGCGCCGCGTTGGTGGAGTCGTTGTTTGCACCGATTGCTTCGCTCGCGATCGGTGCCATTAATTGTTCCATCATCGGCATGCTGGTTGCATGGAACCTGAGCAACCATCAGATCATGCTGACCTCTACCGCCATTCTCGGCGTCGGCGCGTTGAGGGTGGTGTCGGCGCTGTTTTACCGGCGATCCCGAAACCTGGCGCTCCGTCATGTCAGGTTCTGGGAAACCTCCTATGAATATGGCGCATGGGCCTTTTCCGGCCTGCTCGGCCTCCTGTGCTGGCTGACGCTAACGCAGACGGACAATTCCGCGCTCCAGATGGCGGTGGTCACGACCGCAACCGGTTACGCCGCGGCCATCGCCGGCCGCAACGCCGGCCGGCCTTTTATCGCCGGCGGCCAGTTCACCCTGGTGATGCTGCCGATCGTGGTCGGACTGCTGATCTACCCGGACTGGACCCATAAAGTCCTCGGATTCGTCGGATTGCTGTTCATCTACGGCATGATGGACATCACCCTCGGCATCCGCGACGTCATCTTCCAGGCGCTGATCATGACGCGCAAGGAAGCGGCGCTGGCCGCCCGCTTCGAGGAACAGGCCAACCGTTTCGACGCTGCCCTCAACAACATGTCGCACGGCCTGTGCATGCTCGACGGCCACGACCGCTTGCAGGTCTGGAACGAGCGTTTCCTCGAGCTTCTGCACCTGCAGAACGCCTCGGTCCGGGTCGGCATGCGGATTTCGCAGATCGTCCGGCACAGCCTGCGCGCCCGTAATCACACCTCGGCCAGCGTCAAGCATCTGGTCCACGACCTGCTCAAAGGGCTGCGCCAGGACAATTTCGACCAGTTCCAGGTCTCGCTGGACGGGTCGCGCACTCTGGCCATCTCCCGCCGCATGATGCCGGCCGGCGGCTCGGTGGTCATTTTCGAGGACGTGACCGAGCGCAACAGCGCGCAGGAGAAGATCGCGCGGCTGGCGCGCTTCGACGAACTGACGGGGCTCGCCAACCGCACCCAGTTCCGCGAGCGCATCGCCGAGATGCTGGCCGCGGTGAAGGACCGCGCCAATCACCTCGCCATTCATCTGATCGATCTCGACCGCTTCAAGACCGTCAACGACACGCTCGGCCACCCGATCGGCGACCTGCTGCTCAAGGAAGTGGCGACGAGGCTCACCGCCCTCGTCCGCCCCGGCGACATGATCACGCGTTTCGGCGGCGACGAGTTCGTCATCCTCCAGACCAACACCTCACGCCAGCAGTCGGCTCACGCGCTGGCCGCGCGCATCGTCAAGGCGTTGAAGGAGCCGTTCCACATCGCCGGCCACCGCATCGATGTCGGCGCGTCCATCGGCATCGCCATGTCGCCGCATGACGGCGTCGATGCCGACGAACTGATCAAGAAAGCCGACATGGCTCTCTACGCCGCCAAGAGCAGCGGCGGCGGCGGCCACCGTTTCTTCGCCATCGAGATGGAGGACGCCGCGCAGGAGCGCCGCTCGCTCGAACTCGATCTGCGCGAAGCCCTCGCCCACGAACAGTTCCATCTTTACTACCAGCCGCTGGTCGACCTGCACACCGGGCGGGTCACGACCTGCGAAGCGCTGCTGCGCTGGACCCACCCGCTTCGCGGCAGCATTCCGCCGTCGGAGTTCATCCCGGTCGCCGAGGAGACGGGTCTCATCATCGCGCTGGGCGAGTGGGTGCTGAACCGCGCCTGCGCCGAAGCGGCGGAATGGCCGCGCCACGTGCGCGTCGCGGTGAACCTGTCGCCGGTCCAGTTCCGCGACGAGGGATTGGGACTGCAGGTGATCGCCGCGCTGGCCAAATCCGGCCTGTCGGCGCAGCGGCTTGAGCTCGAAGTGACCGAGCGTCTGCTGCTGGAAGACAACGACAGCACGCTGGAGACCATGCATCAGCTGCACGAGCTCGGCATCAGCCTGTCGCTGGACGACTTCGGCACCGGCTACTCGTCGCTCAATTACCTGCGCAAATTCCCGTTCCAGAAGATCAAGATCGATCGCTCGTTCATCACCGATGTCGGCGACGGCCGCGATGCCCGCGCCATCATCGGCGCGGTGGCGAGCCTCGGCGCCAGCCTCGACAAGACCGTCGTCGCCGAAGGCATCGAGACCGAAGAGCAGATGGCTCTGGTGCGCTCGCAGGGCTGCCAGGAAGGCCAGGGCTATCTGTTCGGCAAGGCGATGCCGGCGGCCGAGATCCGCACGCGGCTGGACAAGCCGATCATCGCCATCCGCCGGGTCGCCTGACCGATCGGTCACCGAGGCGCAGGGCGACATTGCGCGGCAGCCAAGTTGCCTTTATCCCTTTCGCGTATCCGAGGGCCTGAAGGCCGCGTCCAGGCGCGGGCCGGAACGGGAATCTGCCGTGGCGCGCCGCCTGTATATCGAAGAAAACGTGTCGCCCTGGGCGTTGTGGTCGTCGCGGCTATCGCTGTTCGCCCTCGCCGTCGCGGCGCTGTCGGCCCTTATTCTGACGACCGGGGCGTTCGAGTTCGGCCCTGCCCTGGCGACCTTCGGCGCGGCCCTGGCCTTCGCCGGCGTCGCGATCCTGTTCGCCTTCATCGCTTTCATCGCAATCTGGCGGACCGGCGCGGCCGGCCTCGGCCGGGCGCTGCGCGGCCTTTTGCTCAGCCTGCTGATCCTTGTTTACCCGGCCTATCTGGCGCAACGGGCCTACAAGCTGCCGGCGATCAACGACATCTCGACGGATACCGTGAACCCGCCGCGCTTTTCGGCGCTGGCGGCACAGCGGCCGGCCAGCCATGTCAATTACCCCGGCGGCCAGACGGCGCAGCTCCAGCGCGCCGCCTATGGCGACATTGCGCCGCTCGAGGTCGATCTGCCGCCGCGCAATACCTTTGAGATCGTGCTGGCCGTCATCACCAAGCACAAATGGCCGATCGCCGCGGCGCAACCGCCGGCCGCCAACCGCCGCGAAGCCACTATCGAGACGACGGCGCGGTCGCTGGTCATGGGTTTTCACGAAGACGTCGTCATCCGCATTGCCCCGGCCGGCACCGGTTCGCGCATCGACCTGCGGTCGGCGTCGCGCGTGACCATTCCCGACCTCGGCACCAACGCGTCGCGGCTGCGCAGCCTCGCGGCCGAAATCGACGAAGCCATCAGCAACGCGCCGGAGCCGCGGCCCGAACAGAAACCGGAACCGCGCAGGCCCACGCCGCGCCGGACGCCGAGCCGCTAGGCAGCCAGCCTGAACACGCCGTCGATCGCCGGGATGCCGTCGGTGTCGACAACGCCGCGCGCCACCAGTTCTTCCATATGCGCGAGCACGGACAGACCGGCAGCGCCGGTGAGCCGCGGATCGAGGCCGATATAGATCGCGCGCACGATGGTCGGAATATCGGTCTCGCCCTTGCCGAGCCGGTAAAGGATCGAATCCTCGCGGGCCTTGCGGTGCAGGAGCAGGTAATTGACGAAGCGCGTGGCCTGCGGAACGACCGGGCCGTGGCCGGGAAAATAAAGCTGTTCGGACCGCGCGGCGAGCTTGCGCAAGGACGCCATGTAATCGCTCATCGCGCCGTCAGGTGGCGCGACGATGGTCGTCGCCCAGGCCATGACGTGATCGCCGACGAACAGCGAGTTCTCACCCTTGAGCGCGTAAGCCATATGGTTGGCGCAGTGTCCCGGCGTCGTGACCGCCTCGACGGCCCAGCCATCGCCTTCGACGATTTCGCCATCCTTGAGATAGACGTCCGGAACGAAGTCGCGATCGCCCGATGAGTCGAGCGGATTGAGCTCGCCGATGTGGAGCGGACGCGCCGCGCGATGAACGCCTTCGGCGTAAACGGTGGCGCCGGTGGCGTGCTTGAGCGCCGGCACCGCAGGTGAATGATCGCGGTGGGTGTGGGTGACGAAGATGTGCGTCACGGTTTCGTTGCGCACGGCATCGAGCAGCGCGCCGACATGCGCCGGATCGTCCGGACCGGGATCGACGATGGCGACCTTGCCGCGGCCGATGATGTAGCTGACCGTCCCTTTGAAGGTGAAGGGCCCGGGGTTGTTGCACATCACCCGGCGCACGCCCGGAGCAACCTCGTCCACGGTCTCGGGGGCCAGATCGAGGGTTTTGTTGAAGGGAATGTCGTCGGCCATGGCATTTCCTGAAGAATTTCAGGCGCCTTTTCACGCAGAAACATGGCTACCGCAACACTTGAAGTTTCCGAGAATAGGTAGTACCTATTTGTAATAGGTACATTGAGTTTCTGTCATGTCCAAATACGAAGCGCTCGGCCAGTTCCTGAAGGCCCAAAAGGCCCAATTGGTCCCGATGACTTTTGCGCAGATCGAGCAGGTCATCGGCGCGGCGCTGCCGCCTTCCGCTCACAAGCACCGGCCGTGGTGGAGCAACAATGGCTCGAACAGCGCGCTGACGCGCGTCTGGCTGGATGCCGGCTTCAAGAGCGAGCAGGTTGATATGGAGGGGCAGAAACTCACATTTCGCCGTGTCGAGGCCGAGAAAAAGACCGTTGCCAATTCAACCGGCCGCCATCCGTTGTTCGGCGCGATGAAGGGCACAGTCATCATTGCCGAAGGCACCGACCTTACCCAGCCGGCGGACCCGGACTGGGGTGACCTTTGATGCAGCCTATTCTGCTGGATACGTGCGCCGCCATCTGGATGAGCACCGACCAACCCGTAAAAGCACAAGCAGCAGCGTTGATGAATTCCGCTTACAGCGAAGGCTCACCCGTTTTTGTTTCGCCCATCACCGCCTGGGAAATTGGGTTACTCGTTTCACGAAACAGGCTGAGCCTTCAGTTTTCGCCGCAAGTATGGTTTTCCCGGTTGTTCGCCTCATCCGAAATTACCCTCGCCGAGCTGCCGCCGGACCTGTTCATCGCCTCGTCGTTTCTGCCCGGCAAGCCACCCCGCGATCCGGTCGACCGCATCATTGCCGCGACCGCGCGGCACCTCGGCGCGACATTGATCACGCGCGACAGCGCCCTGCTCGGCTATGCCAAGCAGGGCCATCTCAGCGCGATACCGTGCTGATCAATGAATCTCCGGCTCCGGCACCTGCCCGGGGCGGCTGAGGAAATCGAAATCGCAGCCGTCGTCGGCCTGACCGATATGGTCGGAGAACAAGGCGCCGTACCCACGTGGGTAACGTGGCGCCGGCTTGGCCCATGCGGCCTTGCGGCGCGCCAGTTCCTCATCCGACACATGCAGATGAATCTTGCGCGCCGGGATATCGATCTCGATTTCGTCGCCGGTCTGCACGAAGGCGAGCGGACCGCCGACGAAACTTTCCGGCGCGACGTGAAGGATGCAGGCGCCGTAGCTCGTGCCGCTCATGCGCGCATCAGAGATGCGCACCATGTCGCGCACGCCTTGCTTCACCAGTTTCTTCGGGATCGGCAGCATGCCCCATTCCGGCATGCCGGGGCCGCCCTGCGGGCCGGAGTTCTTCAATACGAGAATGTGGTCGGCGGTGACGTCGAGATCGTCGCGCTCCACTTCGCGGGCCATGTGGTTGTAATCCTCGAACGCGATGACCTTGCCGCGGTGCTTGTGCAGGCGCTTCTCGGCGGCCGACGGCTTCATCACGCAGCCGCGCGGCGCGAGATTGCCGGTAAGCACCGCCGTGGCGCCGTCGCGCGACACCGGATCGTTCAGCGACTTGATGACGTCCGGCTTGTAGACCTCGGCGCCTTCGATGTTGTCGCCAACGGTCTTGCCCGTGACGGTCATGGCCGACAGATCGAGCACGCTGCGCAGCTGGCTCATCAGGCCGCGCAGACCGCCGGCATAGAAGAAATCTTCCATCAGATAGGCGCCGGACGGGCGCACATTGGCTATCACCGGCACTTCGCGCGACAATTCGTCGAAGCGGCTCATCTCGAGCGGGATGCCGGCGCGGCGGGCGATGGCGATGAGATGAATGATGCAGTTGGTCGAGCCGGCCATCGCCATGTGAACCTTGATGGCGTTGTCGACGGATTGCTTGGTGATGATGTCCGACGGCTTGAGATCGTCCCACACCATCTCGACGATACGGCGGCCGCTTTCCTTGGCGGCGCGCGGGTGGTTCGAATCCGGCGCCGGGATCGACGACACGCCGGGCAGCGTGAAGCCGAGCGCCTCGGCGACCGCCATCATGGTGGCGGCCGTGCCCATGGTCATGCAGGTGCCGAAGGAGCGCGCGATGCCGCCTTCGATCTCTTCCCACTGCGCCTCGGTGATCTTGCCGGCGCGCTTCTCGTCCCAGTATTTCCAGGTATCCGAACCCGAGCCGAGCACCTCGCCATGCCAGTTGCCGCGCAGCATCGGACCGGCCGGCATGAAGATCGCCGGCACGTTCATGCTGATCGCGCCCATCAGCAGGCCGGGCGTGGTCTTGTCGCAGCCGCCCAGCAGCACGGCGCCGTCGATCGGATGGCTGCGCAGCAGCTCCTCGACTTCCATGGCCAGCAGGTTGCGGTAGAGCATGGTCGTCGGCTTGACGAAGGATTCCGACAGCGACAGCGCCGGCAGTTCGATGGGGAAGCCGCCGGCCTGCAGTACGCCGCGCTTCACTTCCTCGGCGCGGGTGCGCAGATGGACGTGACAGGGGTTGATGTCGCTCCAGGTATTGATGATGCCGATGACCGGCTTGCCCGCCCAGTCCTCGGTGTCGTAGCCGACCTGGCGCAATCGCGAGCGGTGGCCGAACGAACGCAGGTCGGTGACGCCCAGCCAGCGATGGCTGCGCAGGTCTTCAGGACGCTTCTTGGCGGACATGGTTGTTACTTCTTGGGGCTCACGAGGTTTTTGCCGGCGCGGGCTGCGCGGCATTGCGCCGCGCGATCATCTGGGTCGCAACTACCACGATTGCGATCAGCGCGCCAATAAGGTCGGTTTCGAGACCGGGCTTGATCAGCAACAGCCCGCCGGCAAGCAGCAAAACGCGCTGCCAGGCCGAGGTGGCGGTGATGAAATAGCCGTGCAGGCCGCCGGCGAACATCAGGATGCCGAAGGCCGACGTCAGGAACGCCGAGATGACGGTCGGCCAGTCGCCGATCATCAGCAGGCCCGGCTCGTAGATCACCATGAACGGCACGATGAAGCCGGCGGCGCCGATCTTCACCGCCGCGAGGCCCGCCTTCCACATATCGGCCTTGGCGATGCCGGCCGCGGCGAACACCGCCAGCGCCACCGGCGGCGTGATCGCCGACAGCACCGCGAAGTACAAGGCGAACATGTGCGCGGCCGGCGGAATGACGCCGAGCTTGATGATGGCCGGCACCAGGAGCGCGGTCATGATGATATAGGCCGGCGTCGTCGGCATGCCCATGCCGAGAACGATGCCGGCGATCATCGTCAGGATCAGCGCGAGCACCAGCATATGCTCGGACAGGTGCACGACGAACTGCGTGAACACGATGCCGGCGCCGGAGAGCGTCACCACGCCGATCACGATGCCGGCGCAGGCGCAGGCGGTGGCGACGCCGAGCGCGTTGCGCGCGCCGTCGACGAAGGCGTCCAGCAGGTTCTTGATGTTGCAGTAATGGCGCGTGGTCTTGCGCAACGCCGCCACGGGGAAGCAGGCCAAAGTGCCGACCAGCGCCGCCATCGGCGCGCTGTAGCCCGAATACATGACGACCAGGATCAGGATCACCGGGATGAACAGGTGGCCGCGCACGCGCAAGGTCTCGCCGAGACGCGGCAGCTCCGAACGCGGCAGGCCCACGAGGCCGCGGCGCTTGGCCTCGAAATGCACGGCGGCAAAGCACGATACGTAATAAAGGATGGCGGGGATGATCGCCCAGATCACCACCTGGCCGTAGGACACCGCGAGAAACTCGGCCATCACGAAAGCGGCCGCGCCCATGATCGGCGGCATGATCTGCCCGCCGGTCGAGGCGGTGGCCTCGACGCCGGCGGCGAAGTGCGGCGGGAAGCCGGCGCGCTTCATCAGCGGGATGGCGATCGGCCCGTCGACCATGACATTGGCGACGGCGCTGCCCGAGATGGTGCCGAACAGGCTCGACGACACCACCGACACCTTGCCCGGGCCGCCGGCCTGGCTGCCGGTCAGGCTCATGGCGAAATCCATGAACAACTGGCCGGTGCCGGTGCGCTCCATGAAGGAGCCGAACAGCACGAAGATGAGCACATAGCTCGCCGACACCGACAGCGGGATGCCGAAGATGCCTTCGGTGGTCATGTAAAGCTGATCGAGCATCCGCATCGGCTCGAGTTTGGCGAAGAACAGCCCGTAGATCAGGAACACGATCGCCGTGACCGGCAATGCCCAGCCGATGACGCGCCGCGTCGCCTCGAGCACGACGAGCGTCATGATGACGCCCATGACCATGTCCGTCGTAGTCAGCTCGTCGATGTAGAAGATACGGTTGACGATGTAATCGTAGTTGACGAACAGATAGATGATCGGCGTCGCCGCCACCGCCATCAGCACATAATCGAACACCGACGGCAGCGATAATCTCGCCTCGCCCTCGACCTGCGCGCCCTGCGCCAGCTCCATATCCTCGGTCTTGGAGCCGAACCTGAACAGCAGGAACACCAGCACGACCGCGAACAGAAGATGCGTGCCGCGGTACAGCACCGCTTCCGGCGCGCCGAAAGCAATGGCCCAGATGTGATAAACCGCCATCGCGATGGCGATGACATAAAGGGCGAGCCGCAGAAGCCCGCGATAACTGGTGTCGATCCGCATGCCGCCCCCACCCGGTCAGAAATAGAAAACGCCGGCCGCTCCGCTAGCGGCCGGCGCCCCGTAGTTCAGTTGGTCGCAACCGTGATGCCGGCTTCCTTGTAGTATTTGGCGGCGCCGGGGTGGAACGGCACGCCGATATCCTCGGCCATCGCCTTTGGCGTCAGCCCCGACATCGACTTGTTGACCGCGGCCATCGACGCGATGTTGCCGGCCATCGCCTTGGTCATCGCATAGACCATGTCGGCCGGCAGCTTGCACGACGCCACGATATGCGTCGCATAGCCGATCACCTTCACGTCGGCGTCCTGCTTGGCGTAGGTGCCCTTCGGAATGGTGACCAGGGTGTAGCCTGGGTTCAGCTTGCGCATGCTCTCGAGCTGATCGCCGAGATCGAGAATCTTGACATCGCGCGCGGCCGCCAGATCCATCACCGAGCCGGACGGAATGGTGGTGCCGAGACCGAAGGCCACGGCGTGGCCGTCCTGCATCTGCGTGACCGAGTCCGTGTACGACACGAAGCTCATCTTGACGTCGCTGTAGGACATGCCGTTGACCTTCAGCAACTGGCCGGTGATCAGTTCGCCGGTGTTGCCGCGCTGCTGCGTGGTCACGCCCTTGCCCTTGAGGTCCTTGACCGACTTGACCCCGGAGTCGGCGTTGACGACGAGCTGATAGTACTGCGGATAGAGCGTCGCGACGTTGCAGACATTCGTTGTCGGCTTCGGGAACGGTGCGGAGCCCTTGAGGCCATCGACGGTCGAGATCGAGTTGCCGAAGCCGACATCGGCCTTGCCCTCATCGATGCCGCGCACATTGGCGATGCCGGCGCCCGGCAGCGACTGCACATTGAGGCCGGGCACGGCCTTTTCCCACATATCCTTGAGCTGGCCGCCGAGCGGCACCCAGACGCCGCCTTGCGGGCCGGTCATCAGCTTGATGTCGGCGGCCGCGGCCGGGGCGGCCAGACCGAAACTGACGCCGACAACAGTGGCGAGAATCGAAAACGTGGTCTTCATCGTTGTCTCCTCCATGCCCGTCATTTTTTGACGTACGGGACTTTTGCGAGCCGCCTTGCTGGCGGCTTCGGTTTTCCTCGGTCCGACCTTACTGGGCGTCCGGGCCCCTGCACAAGGGTAATTTACAACTCTTGACAACATTGCCGCAGCGGGACCAAGTGTGTGCGGCAAAGCGACAAACCGTGACGGGGACGGCCATGAAGGAAACGACCAGGAACAAGCTGATGGCGGTCTCGACCGCGACACTGACCACCGTGTTGTTCAAGCGCGGATTCCGGAACACGTTTATCGCCGGCATTCACCGCATCAATGCGGGCGAGAAGCCGAACATGGTCGGCCCCGCCTATACGCTGCGCTACATTCCGGCGCGTGAGGATCTCGACCACCTCGGCGTTTTCGAGGATCGCAGCCACCCGCAGCGCAAGGGTGTCGAGGAATGCCCGCCCGGCGCCGTCTTCATGGTCGACAGCCGGCGCAACCCGTCGGCGGCATCGGCCGGCAACATTCTGCTGACGCGCCTGTGGAAACGCGGCTGCGCCGGCATCGTCAGCGACGGCGGCTTCCGCGACACGCCCGAGATCGCCGCCATGCCGTTCCCGGCCTATCACTCCCATCCCGCCGCCCCGACCAACCTCATCAGGCACCACGCCGTCGATCTCAACGTCCCCATCGCGTGCGGCGAAGTCGCGGTCTATCCTGGCGACATCATCGTCGGCGATGCCGAAGGCGTTGTCGTCATCCCGGCGAACATCGCCGACGATGTCGCCGACGAGTCCTTCGAACAGACCGCGTTCGAAGACTACGTCCAGGAGCAGGTGATGGCCGGCAAAAGTATCTTCGGGATCTATCCGCCGTCGCCGGAAGCGAAGGAAGATTTCGCGCGCTGGCGCAAGGCCAGGAACCGGTAGAGGCGCGACGCAGATGCCGACGGACCGCTCCACACCGGCGACCGAAGCGTCCGGTTCGACATGGAGCGAGGCAAAACGCAGCGCCCTCATCTATCAGCGCATCTTCGAGGCCATTGTCGCCGGCGAGTTCGCGGTGAACGCCCGGCTGCCGTCGGAGACGGACCTCGCCTCGCGCTTCGGCGCGTCGCGGCCGGTGGTGCGCGAGGCGCTGGCGCGGCTGCGCGATGACGGCGTCATCGTTTCAAGGCAGGGCTCCGGCAGCTACGTGAAACGCCGCCCCGACGTCGCGGTTCTCAACCTGTCGCCCGGCGGTTCGATCGACGACATTCAGCGCTGCTTCGAATTCCGCCACGGGCTCGAAGGCACCGCCGCCGCGCTGGCGGCCGAGCGATGGGAAGACGCCGACCTTGCCGAAATCCGCGCTTCCTTCGCGGCGCTGGAGGAGGCCATCAAGAATGTGGAACTCGGCGTCGAGGCGGACGAGCGCTTTCATGCCGCCGTCGCGCGCGCCACGCATAACCCCTATTACGTATCGGTACAGTCCTCTTTGCAGCCGCACATCCGCTATGGCATGAACGTGAACCGCAATCTGTCGTTGTTGCGCGCCGCCGAGCGGGTGCGTCTGGTGCAGGATGAGCATCACGCCATTCTCGAAGCGATCGCCAAACGCGACCCTGAAAAAGCCCGCGACGCCATGCAGCTTCACATCGCCAACGCGCGCCGGCGCATGTTCGAGGGCGTGACGGCGTGACGACCGCAACCCCTCCCGCGGCCGGCGCGCGGCGGTTTTTCGGATTGGCCGACAATCCCTATCTCCTGCTGGCGCTGACCTCGCTGTTCTGGTCTGGCAACCACGTCGTCGGGCGCGCCATTGGCGGACATGTGCCGCCCTTCGCCATCTCCACCCTGCGCTGGCTCATTCCGTCGCTGCTGCTCTGGTTTTTCTACCGGCGCACGATCGTCAATGACTGGCCTGCGATGCGGGCATCGTGGAAGATCCTGCTGTGGCTGGGCATCACCGGCGGCACCATGTTCACGTCGCTGCAGTATGTCGGCCTGCAATATACAAGCGCGCTCAACGTGTCCGTGCTCAACTCACTGACGCCGGTTCTGATCGTCGCCACCGGAGCGCTGCTCTTTCGCGATCCGGTAACGCCGCTGCAATCCATCGGCATCGTCACGTCGCTGCTCGGCGTGCTCGCGATCATCGCGCGAGGCGATATGGCGACCTTGCTCCACATGACATTCAACGGCGGCGACATCCTCATCGTGTTCAACATGATGCTGTTCTCGGTCTATACCGCCTATTACCGGCTGAGGCCGCGGGTCAGCCCGATCAGCATCCTGTTTGCATTCGGCGCCGTTTCGGCGCTCGGCAGCCTGCCCTTTGCAATCGGCGAGAGCCTGTCCGGCTACACGTTGCAGGCGGACTGGCAGACGGTCGCCGCGGTGCTGTATGTCGCGTTCTTTCCGGGGCTGCTCGCCTATGCTTTCTGGAATCGGGGCGTCGAATTGCTTGGCGCCAATCGCGCCGGCCCGTTCCAGCACCTGATCCCGCTCTATTCGGCGATCCTGGCAAGCACGTTCCTCGGCGAACGGCTCCATGCCTTTCACATCCTCGGCTTTGCGCTGATCATCGGCGGCGTATGGATGGCCTCGAGCAAGGGCAAGCCCGCCGCCGAGAAGGTCTAGGTACCCAAGGACCGCACGGTCCGCCGCCTTCGGCGCGAGCCCGGAACTGCGCAGAGAATAAGTTTCGTCGTCCGAACGCCGCCACAGAGGCAAATTGCCGTGTTCGCCCTGCCTGCGGCACGGCGGTTCTTATTTTTCCGCCGATGTTGACGGGCATGGGGGCCTGTGGCGATCTGCATCCAGCGGATCGGCGATGAAGGCCGGTCAGTTCGCATTGTAGCTGGAACCCATGTCCCTCGACGCCACCATCCTCTGTTGTTGTAGCGGCCCCCTCGCCGCCATTGGCGTCTGAGACGCGCGATAGCGCGCCGATCTCGTTCCCGCTTTCTGCCAGACCACCGAATTTTCCGCGCGGCACAGGGCTGCCGGGCCGCCATTCGACCTTCCTCCGAGGCCACCCGTCTTGAGCACAACCTCCCATCTGTCGGATAACCTGACCTTCCGTTCGAGCGACTGGCTTGAACCGCGCTCCAGGACTTCGACAGGCAAAGCCAACGTGCAAGAACCGACCGCATCTCCTCGGCGAAACGTCAGCGCAAGCGACGGCCTTGTCGTCTTCGATCATGTTCACAAGGCATTTGCCGCGCGCGGCAGCGCCGGCGAAGTGACCGCCCTGCAAGACATTTCGCTGTCGCTGCGCACCGGCTCGATCATGGGCATCATCGGCCGCAGCGGCGCCGGAAAATCGACCCTCATCCGGCTCGTCAACGGGCTCGACACGCCGACCTCGGGCCGCGCGCTGTTCGACGGCGTCGATGTCGGCTCGCTGAGCGGCAACGCGCTGCGGCAAACGCAGCGGCAGATCGGCATGATCTTCCAGCATTTCAATCTGCTGTCGTCACGCACCGCGTTCGAGAACGTCGCGCTGCCGCTCGAGATCGCCGGCACGGACAAGACGGCTATTGCCGCGCGCGTTAACGCGTTGCTGGAACTGGTCGGCCTTGCCGACAAGCGCGACCGTTATCCCAGCGAACTCTCCGGCGGTCAGAAGCAACGCGTCGGCATCGCCCGGGCGCTGGCGACCGAGCCCAAGCTCCTGCTGTCCGACGAAGCGACATCGGCGCTCGATCCGGAGACCACGCGATCGATCCTCGATCTGCTCAAGACGGTCAATCGCGAACTCGGCCTCACTATTCTTTTGATCACGCATGAGATGTCGGTGGTGCGCGAAATCGCCGACGAGGTCGTGGTGCTCGAGAGCGGCCGCGTCGTCGAGCACGGCCCGGTCTATGACGTCTTCACCCAGCCGCAGCACGCGGTGACGCGTTCGTTCTTCGCCAACGACGCCGGGCGGCAATTGCCGGCGGACATCCGCGCGCGGCTGCAGCCAGGGGCGATCCCAGGCGGCAAGGCCATCGTCCGCATCGTGTTCCGCGCCGCGTCCGCCGACGACGCCGTGCTGTCGAAGCTGGCGCGCGAACTCGGCGTCGATGTCAACATCATGAGCGCGACGGTCGATACCCTGGCGGGCAAGCCGTTCGGCTGGTTCATCGCCAGCGTCGACGGCAGCAAGTCCGCGGATGAGATCGTCGCCTATCTCGCCCGTTACGGCGTCAGCGCGGAGGTCCTCGGTCATGTCGCCTGAAATCATTCGCCTCATCGTCAACGCCACGATCGACACCTTTTACATGGTGGCGCTGGCGCTCGGCTTCGGCACCTTGATCGGCCTGCCGCTCGGCATCTTCCTCGCGACCGGTGGCAAGGGCGAACTGCTCGCCTTTCCGGCGGCGAAGACCATCCTCGGCCTGATCGCCAATGCGACGCGCTCGACGCCGTTCATTATCCTGGTCGTCGCCATCATTCCGTTCACGCGGCTGATCGCCGGCACCTCGATCGGCACCACGGCGGCCATCGTGCCGCTGACGATTGCCGCCATTCCCTTCATCGCGCGCCTCATCGAGGGAGCGATCCGCGAAGTGGACTATGGCCTTGTCGAAGCGGCCCGGGCCATGGGCGCGACGCCGCTGCAGATCGTGCGCAAGGTCCTCATTCCCGAAGCGCTGCCGGGCATCGTGCTCGGCCTGACATTGGCGGCCGTCAATCTCATCGGCTTCTCGGCCATCGTCGGCGTGGTCGGCGGCGGCGGCCTTGGCGATCTCGGTATCCGCTACGGCTATCAGCGCTTCATGCCCGAAGTCATGGCGGTGGTCGTCATCGTCCTCATCGTGCTGGTGCAGGGCGTGCAGTCCTTCGGCGACCGCCTGTCGCGCCGCCTCAACAAACGTCTTCGTCACTCGTCCTGAAAATGCAAAGGAGAACTCGCATGTCTATCCGTCTCGTCCTCTCGGCCGCCGTCGCGGCTGTCATCGGCGCCGGCGCCGCGCAAGCCGAAACCATCAAGATCGGCGCCACGCCCGGGCCGCACGCCCAGGTGCTCGAAGTCGTCAAGCCGATCGCGGCCAAGAAGGGCCTCGACATCCAGATCATCGAGTTCTCGGATTACGTCATTCCGAACACCGCGCTGGACGCCGGCGAAATCCAGGCCAATTCGTTCCAGCACCAGCCTTATCTGGACAACCAGAAGAAGGACCGCGGCTTCAAGATCGAGAGCGTCGGCGCGACGCTGAACTTCCCGCTCGGCATCTATTCGAAGAAGCACAAGTCCTTCGCCGACGTGCCGGCCGGCGGCACCATCGCCATCCAGAACGACCCGACCAATGGCGGCCGCTCGCTGCTGCTGCTGCAAGCCAATGGTGTCATTAAGGTCAAGCCGGAAGCCGGTCTCAAGCCGAGCGTCGCCGACATCATCGACAACCCGAAGAAGCTGAAGATCATCGAGGTCGAGGCCGCGCAGGCGCCGCGCTCGCTCGACGACGTCGATGCTGCCTCGATCAACACCAACTACGCCTCGCAGGCGGGCTTGACGCTGAACGACGCCGTCCTCAAGGAAGACGCCAAGGGCCCCTATGTGAACGTGATCGCGGTACGGTCGGCCGACAAGGACAAGCCCTGGGTGAAGACCTTGCTCGAGGCCTACCACACCCCCGAGGTGAAGGCCTTCGTGGTCGAGAAGTTCAAAGGCGCGGTGCTGCCGAGCTGGTGAGCGGCCCCTGATAAGTACGCGGGAACGGCGTATCAGCCGTTCCCGCGTTGGCTTTACCAGTCGGGCCTGATGGAAGGCTTGCCCGGCACGACGATTTCTTCAATTAATTGCGGCGCGGCCTGCCGGAGCTCTTTCGGAATCGCGTCGAGTTCGTGGCTATCGAACGGCAGCTTCAAGTAACGCGTCGCAATGATCGCCGCAGCCTTGGCCTGTTCGCTATCGCGTGGAGCCTTAACCGGATCACGATCGGGCCGTTGCGACAGCCATGCCTTATGAAGCGCGAAGGCGCGCGGATCCACGACAGCGAGGCGGGCAGGATAACCGCGTTCGTCAATCGCGATTGCTTCGAACTTCGGCGCGTTGATCAGCCACGACAGCCCAAAGATCGAAGCACTTTCGAGATCGTCGGGGTGATCTGTCACTGCGCCGCGACTATTATCAAGGATCGGGGCCTTGCTCTCTGGACGAATGAGATCGACGAGATAGCCATCACGATTGGCCGCGCGATAGCGCTGCCTTGGCGAAGACGCGAAGGATTCATCAACGCTTTGAAGAATACCGATCAGGCCGTTGGTCGACATCCCGCTGACGGCAAATGTCAGATGGCGGCGCGCGTCATAAAGCAGGTCCACGTCACCGGTCGCGACAAGACCGCGGTCAACATGGACGCCAGCGGCAGCTTCGTAGGCATAGATCGCATTGGTGCCGACCACAAAAAGCTGCGCACCGAGCAATTCGCGTTCACCGCACGCTCGCAGAATACGGGCCGCGATTGAAGGCATCCGCCCCAAATTCATCGCAACATTCACGGGCGCATGCTCGTTGAGGCGAGCCGCCAAACTCTCAAGACATTGCTGATTGTCCTGGCGCCCGCGCATGAAGGCTTCGTATGCCGCCTCGGTGTCTTGCCCGCGCGGTCCGAGCGATGTTTCCGCTTTACCGATTTTGCGCAGCAGATAGTCCGAGCCGTTGCGTTCAACCCAGCGCATACTGCCAACAAAGCGGCGGCGGCGATCTTGGTCCGCCGCGAGCCAAGCCGCGTACACCTGACGCGTATCGACGACCTGTCGACGCTGCTCGGCAGACAAGGCACTTACGAAACTCTGTTTTCCACTCTCATTGGCCATAGCCAGTAAAGTAGTGGAAAAATATTCAAGATCAATATCTTGGTGATATTTATGCACAAGTTATTGATATATATCGTTTTTCCACTCTTAGTGTGAAATTTCTTTTAGAAAGTGGAAAATATAGAAAAATCAATGATATAATAATGGCACAAAAACTCTGCCGATGCGACCCGACGGATCGCGCTCTTGCGAGCACACCGCGTACAAACATTGGATGGTTGGGCGAGAGGAAAACTGGTCGGAGTGGCAGGATTTGAACCTGCGACCCCCTCGTCCCGAACGAGGTGCGCTACCAGACTGCGCTACACTCCGACTGCGGCGGGCCTTATACCCCCCCCATCCAAAACCGCAAGCCTAAGAGCCGCTGATGACTGTCGAATTGGCAACCCGCGTCCTGCCGGCCGATCCGGCGACCATCGAGACCGCCAGCGCCTGCCTCGAGGCCGGCGGGCTGGTCGCGTTTCCGACCGAGACGGTCTACGGCCTCGGCGCCGACGCCACCCAGGGCGAGGCCGTGGCGCGGCTTTACGCGGCCAAGGGGCGGCCGGCCTTCAACCCCCTGATTTCCCACGTCACGGGCCTCGTAGCGGCGCGCAAGCTTGCCCGCCTCGATGCCGATGCCGAGCGGCTGGCGCAGGCCTTCTGGCCCGGCCCGCTGACCCTCGTGCTGCCGAAGCAGCCGGACTGCCCGGTGTCGGACCTCGCCACCGCCGGGCTCGACAGCATCGCGCTGCGGGTGCCGGCCCAGCGCACCGCGCGGGCGCTTCTGGAGGCCTTCGGCAAGCCGGTGGTGGCGCCGTCGGCCAACCGCTCCGGCCACGTGTCCCCGACCGACGCGGGGCACGTCCTCGCCGATCTGCGCGGCCGTATCGACCTGATCCTCGACGACGGGCCCTGCCCGGTCGGCGTCGAATCCACCATCGTCGCCCTGCTCGGGGAACCGACCTTGCTGCGGCCCGGCGGGCTGCCGCGTGGCGACATTGAGCGCGTACTGGTCCGTCCGCTCCGTACCCCCGAGCGCGCCGTCGACGGGGACGCGCCGCTGGCGCCCGGCATGCTGGCCTCGCATTATGCGCCGAGGGCGAAGGTCCGCCTCAATGCGGAGCGGCCGCACGCGGACGAGGCTTTATTGGCCTTCGGGCCGGCGCCGGCTTTCGCGGGGCCGGTGCTCAACCTGTCGCCGAACGGCGATCTGGTCGAGGCCGCCGCCAAATTGTTCTCGTATCTGCGCCGGCTCGATGCCGCGGGCGTCGCCGCCATCGCGGTGATGCCGGTGCCGAACGAAGGCCTCGGCGAGGCCATCAACGACCGGCTTGCGCGGGCGGCGGCGCCCAAAGCATAAGAAGAAAACATCACGAGGAACTGCAGCCGATGAATGCGCCGACCGCGACCCCGATGCGTCTTGCGCCCGCGCCCGACCTGATGGCGCGCTTTGCGGCCATCGTCGGCGACAAATACGCGATCACGGACCCGAATGAACTCGCGCCGCATCTGATCGAAGGCCGCGGCCTCTATCAGGGCCACACCGCGCTGATGCTCAAGCCCGCCAACACCGCGGAAGTCGCGGCGATCCTCAAGCTCGCCAACGAGACGCGCACCGCCATCGTGCCGCAGGGCGGCAACACCGGGCTCGTCGGCGGCCAGATTCCGTTCGACGGCGAGATCATCCTGTCGCTGTCGCGGCTCGACAAGATTCGCGAGATCGACGCCGAGTCGAACACCATGACGCTCGAGGCCGGCGTCGTGCTGCAGAAGGCGCAGGAGGCCGCCGACGCCGCCGGCCGCCTGTTTCCGCTGTCGCTCGGCTCCGAAGGCAGTTGCACCATCGGCGGCAACCTGTCGTCAAACGCCGGCGGCACCGGCGCGCTGGCTTACGGCATCGCGCGCGAGCTGATGGTCGGCGTCGAGGTCGTGCTCGCCGATGGCCGCGTCATGAACCTGCTGCGCAAGCTCAAGAAGGACAACACCGGCTACGACCTGCGCCACATTTTCGTCGGCGCCGAAGGCACGCTCGGCATTATCACCGCCGCGGTGGTGAAACTGTTTCCGCAACCGCGCGCCGTCGAAACGGCGTTCATCGGCCTGCCTTCGCCGGAGGCTGCGGTGAAGCTGCTCAATCTCGCGCAATCGCGCATCGGCGGCACCGTCACGGGCTTCGAACTGATGATCCGCGAAGTCATCGAATTCGCGCTCAAGCACGGCCACAATGTGCGCGATCCGCTTGCCGGGCCGCATCCCTGGTACGTGCTGATGGAAGTGTCGTCCCAGCAGGAGAGCGGCCTGCGCGACAATCTCGAGGAATTTCTCGCCGAAGCCATCGAGCAGGAGCTCGTTACCGACGCCACCCTCGCGGCAAACATGGATCAGACGAAAGCGTTCTGGCACCTGCGCCACACGCTCTCGGAAGTGCAGAAGCCGGAAGGCGGCTCGATCAAGCACGACGTCTCCGTGCCGGTCGCGGCCGTGCCGCAGTTTCTTGCCGAAGCGTCGAAAGCGGTAACCGGCCTCATCCCCGGCGCGCGCCCGGTGCCGTTCGGCCATGTCGGCGACGGCAACATGCACTACAACGTCAGCCAGCCGATCGGCGCCGACAAGGACGCATTTCTGGCACGCTGGAAGGACGTCAACGCGGTCGTTGACAAGATCGTCCTCAAGCTCAACGGCTCGTTCTCGGCCGAACACGGCATCGGCAAGCTCAAGCGCGAGACGTTGGCCAAGGTCAAGGATCCGGTGGCGCTCGATCTCATGCGCGACCTCAAGCACATGTTCGATCCGAACGGCATTCTCAATCCCGGCAAGGTCCTCTGATGCCGAAACTGATCATCGGCGAAGCTGCCGATGCCGACATCGATGCCGTCGTCGCACTCTGGCTGGCCTGCGGCCTGACGCGGCCGTGGAACGATCCGCGCGCCGACATCGACTTCGCGCGCAAGGGGCCGAACTCGACCATACTCGTCGGCCGCTGCCGCGGCGAAATCGTCGCCTCGGTGATGGTCGGCCATGACGGCCACCGCGGCTGGTTCTATTACCTGTCGGTGACACCCGACATGCAGAAGCACGGCCTTGGCCGCGTCATGGTCGAAGCGGCGGAGCAATGGCTGCTCGCGCGCGGCATCGTCAAGGCGATGCTGATGGTGCGGCCGGAGAACACCGGCGTGCAGCGCTTCTACGAGAAGCTCGGCTACTTCGATCAACCGCGCACCGTGATGGCGCGCTGGCTGGATGGCCGCGACCCGACGCCATAATCTTCGCGTGCGTGCGTCAGGGCACGGTCGTCACGCGCCCCTTCATGTTGGGGTGATACTTGCAGAAGTAATCCTCCACCCCCGCTTTTGTCAGCGTCAGGCGCGCGGCGTGCCCGGGCGCCATCGCGACGTCCCAGGCGCGGCTCGTCGCAGTCGCGGTGTGAGCGAAGGGATCCTTGTTGACCCATTCGATCGTGTCGCCGACCTTGGCCTGCACCTCGGTCGGCGAGAAAGCCAGCCGGTCTACGATCACTTGGATCGTGTCGGCATGCGCCGAGATGGAGCCCGGTCCGATCAGAGCCAGCATCGTCAGGAACATCCACCTCGGTGCCATGACCTTGCCTCCCGGTTTACTTGAGCGCGGCCGCGACATGTTCCGCGTGCTGCTGATGGCCCTGGAACAGCTTCAGGCCGGTTTGCAGCAGGCCTTTGAGTTCGGCATTGTTTGCCGATGGAATAAGCAAGGTCTCAAGCGCACCGTTGACGGCCTTGTGGAATGCCACCTCGTTGGCGACGTAGGCCTTGTCGAAGGCCGCGCCGTTAAGCCTGGCAAGCTCGGCCTTCTTGTCCGCCGCCTGCTTGGCAAGCGAGCGGCTGGTGTCGTTGTCGGCCGGCGTGACATTCAGCTTCTTGGCGAGATCGAGCGCCTGCTTGTTCACCGCCTCGTGATCGCGCACCATGCTTTCGGCGAACGCGCGCACCTCCTTGCTCTGTGACTTGGTGAGCGCCTGCTTGCCGGCCTCGATGTCGATGGCGCCGGCCGTATAGGCGATATGCGCGATCTGCGGATCGGTCGGCTTGGCCGCGCCTTGAGCAAAGGCGAATGTGGGTGCCAGGCACAGTACGAAAGCAAGCGCGCTCGATTTGACGAACATCGGGACCTCCTGTTGCGCGGCGACCGGGCCGCGTTCTGCATCACTGAAAGTTTGATGCTGAAGGTCTCAGGAGGTTCCGGCGATTCAAGAGCGGCAGATGCGCTGGACCACTGTCTCGGTCATGCGGTCGCAGCGAGGACCGGCGAACGGAAACGTTGAGGTAAGACCGGTTCCAAGCTCGCTCTCAAGCGCTTCACGCAACAGCACGCGCGCGCGGTGAAGCCTGGTCTTCACGGTCTCCTCCCGCAGATTGAAAAGGTCTGCCGTCTCCTCGACGGTCATCCCCTCGACGATGCGCGCGACGAAAACCGCACGAAACGCATCTGGAAGCGCGTCGATCGCACGTTCGAGGATCAACCGGATTTCGCCCTGCGCCATTGCATGTTCCGGATCACTATTGCGCGCCGATACCGGAAACCGAAGTATTTCCGCCTGCGAGAAGCTTTCACCCTGCGAGTCCCAATCAACCATCGGACGCCGCTGCCGCGCCCGCAGGCGCCCCAGTGCCTCATTCATGGCTATTCGCGTGAGCCAGGTCCCGAACCCGGAGTCACCGCGAAACCGGTCGATGCCCGTAAATGCCCTGACATAGGTCTCCTGCACGACGTCTTCGGCTTCCGAGTCGCTACGCAGAATGCTGCGAGCAATCCTGAAGAGCCGGCGATTGTACCGCCGCGTCAGCACGCGCACCGCGGCCTCGTCGCGGTCGCGGGCGAGGCGCACCAATTCTTCGTCCCCGATAGCTTCAGCCTGGACAACGCGGTGTCCGAGTGACGACATCACTGACCTCCAGACATTGGATGCTCGGCGGCCCGGAAGGTTCCCGCTTTTGAGCCGAACGCCCTAGAACAATACTCCTTGTCCGTCGTTCTTCTTTTCGCGCCTGGGCCGGCGGCCCGCCGGCGCTGATTCCGCCGGGGGCGCCGGCGCGATGGCGACAGGTTCCAGCAGGCCGGAATTGTCATTGGCGACTCGGTTGACGTCGTTCGACACCGGCCAGACTTCGAGCAGACTGTCGGGCGCAGGCGCAATCAAGGCCGCCGCGGTAACGGCATCGACATTGTCGCTGTCGAGCCAGAGGTCGAAGGCCTCCGGCGGCACGATCACCGGCATGCGGTCGTGCAGCGGCGATACGACGTGATTGGCGTTCGTGGTGATGATCGCCGCGGTGTCGAGTTCCTCACCATTGGGACCGGTCCAGGTATCCCACAATCCCGCGAAGGCCAGCGGCGCGCCGGATCTGGCGTGGATGTAGTAAGGCTGCTTGCGCGGCCCACCGGCCTTCCATTCATAGAAGCCATCGGCTGGTATCAGACAGCGGCGACGTTTCATCGCGGCGCGAAAGGCGGGCTTGTCCAGAACACCGTCGCCGCGCGCATTGACAATCAGCGAAAATGCCTTCGGATCCTTCACCCATGAAGGCAGCAGGCCCCAGCGCATCAAGGCGAACTGCCGCTGTCTGTTGACCAGACGGACGACCGGGATCGGCTGCGTCGGCGCTATATTATAGCGTGGCGGAAAATTCGGCTGCTCCATGTAGCCAAAGAGCTGCCGAAAAACCTCCGGAGAACCGGTCAGGGCGTAGCGTCCGCACATTGCCGTACCTGTGAAATCCCGCGCGTTTAAGCGCGTCTTAACCCAAAATAATATAACAAACTGCGATGGGAGAATGGCCGAGGTATTCCGTTGTTGCCAGCTCAGCTCAGCGCCGTCGCGATTGACGAGCAAAGCGGTGGTGCGCTGCAACGCGCCGCCCAGCCGGCGACCATTGCGCCCATCAATGCCGCCACCGGTCTGGCCACCGATTATCTCAATCACTTCAACGAAGCCATCATGCTTCTCGAGATGCTTCGGGATTGGCCGAATTGCCGCAACGATCTGCGCGCATGGAAGCCCATGAGCTATTGCGAGCATTTTCGCCAGTCGGGCTTTGCGGGACGCGACGGCGCCATCGCGGCCTACGGAGCCGCCGATCCCGCGACGCGAGACATGCTCGACACCCTCACCGAGACCATGAGCACGCTGATCGAGCACGCACGCAACGAGATCGATGCGGCACCGAACGCCCGCGCCGGCGCCGGTGTCGCCGAACGCGCCGCCGCCTGGCTCAAACTTCTGGCCGCGCAAGCCGGCGCTATCATCAATGGTCGCCCCACGCCGGCCGCCGATGGCGACGCGCAATCCGTTGTCGACCGGATGATCGGCCGGGGCCGATGAGCGACGCCCGCGCCTATCCGCAGCGTCCGTTCCTCGCCGTCTCCGCCGCCATCGTCCACGACGGCAAGGTGCTGGCCGTGCGCCGCGCCCGCAAACCGGCGATCGACCTCTACACGATGCCGGGCGGCGTGGTGGAAGCCGGCGAAACCCTGTTCGAGGCCGTGACCCGCGAAGTGCGCGAGGAAACGGCGCTGGCGATCGAGCCGGTCGCGCTGGCAGGCCATCGCGAGGCCATCATGCGCGACAAGGAAGGCCGCGTCGAACGACACTTCGTCATCATGTGTTTTGCCGCCCGGTTGCTGGGCGGCGAGATCCAGCTCAACGACGAACTCGACGACGCCCGCTGGCTCGCCCCGCACGAACTTGCCGGACTGAAAACCACCGACGGCCTCGCCGAGATCGTGGCGGCGGCGGTCGATCTGATCGGCTCGCCGCGTTAGACTGGCCTTCGCCGCGCTCCAGCCGGCCGCCTTGCGGTTGCCTCACCGGCGGCGCATATGACGGACGCGACCGCCACCGGGACCCGAACTTGCTCCGACGCCTTGCAGCCATCGTCATTCTGACCGGGCTCGCCGCCCTGCCGGCGCAGGCGCAAACCGCGCCTCCCGCGGCCGCACCCGTGCCCGATGCCGTCGCCGCGCCTTACGACGCCGACCTGCAGCGGCTGGCCGAAATCCTTGGCTCGCTGCAGTATCTGCGCACGATCTGCGGCTCCAAAGAGGGCCAGAAATGGCGTAACGAGATGCAGTCGCTGATCGACAGCGAAGCGCCGGGGGGCGAGCGCCGCCGTCAGATCGTGGCGCGATTCAATCGCGGCTATCGCGGCTTCGAGCAGACCTACCGCACCTGCACGCCGGCGGCCGATCTGGCCATCCGCCGCTACCTCGACGAGGGCGCGCGCATCGCCCGGGATATCACCGCGCGCTACGCCAACTAGGGCTCCCCGCCCCGTCCCGCGGGGGGAATTCACATTTGACCACAGCCATTAACCTTTCCTTTAGGTGTGGGCTATGGCTGCAATCGCCCCGTGATAGGGTTTTCCGGAATATGGGACTGCCGCCCGGTTCCGCGGCGGCAGGGGACGAAGGTCAAGTAATGAACACTCCCGAGCGATCCACGCATTTGCGCGAGCCGGTGCCGGACAACGAGCAAAAGCGCGTGGCGCTGAGCTACCTGAACGAGGCATGGGCCGAAGCTCGTCTGGACGGCGTCGATGGCGATTGCCTGGCGCAGGCCTGCCTGTTCACGGCCCTGGCCGAGTTCGTCTCGACCTATGGCGAAGAGGCGGCGGCCACCTTCACCGAGGGCCTCGCCGCCCGTATTCGCAACGGCGAATTCTCCATCGATCTGCCGCGCCAGTAACCGGCGCCTTCCCTCAACACCCCGCCGAACGTCAGCGCGCGAAACCGTAGAAGCGGTCCAGCACGCGGTTGATGTCGGCCGGATAAAACGGTTTGCGCAGAAAACCGAGCGCACCAAGGCTGGCGGCCCGTGCGGCGACCTCGGGCTCGACCGTGGCCGTCATCATCACCACCTCGACGCGCGGCGCGATGCGCTTGATCTCCGACAGGGTTTCGCAGCCGTCGAAGCCCGGCATGTTGTAGTCGAGAAAAACGAGATCGAACGGTTCCTCCCGCAGCCGCGCCAGCGCCGCAAGGCCCTCATCCGCCTCGTAAACATCGAGGCGGAAGCGGCACGCCGACAAAATCTTGCGAACGATGCCGCGCATGGTGCTGGAATCGTCGACGATCATCACGCGCGTCGGCCGCTTGGTGCGGACGCAAAGCTCCACCATCCGGCGCGCGTCGGCGACATCGGCCGGCCTGCCCAGCACGCCGGTCACGCCGTCCGGCGGCGCGGTTTCGTTGTTTGCGGCGTGAAGAAACACATGCGGCCGCGACGGCGCCGCCTTGGCCGAAGCGATCGCGGCCGCTATCACCCCCTCCGGCAGCCCACCGTCGAGCACGCACAGATCGGCGCCGCCTCCGGCCAGAGCCGCGACGCCGGCGGCGGCATTGTCATGAACGGAGAGTTCGATCGGGATGCTCGCCAACGCGGCGCCCTGCCGCCACAGGTCCAGATCGGACCCGCCGATGCCGATCAGCATCAAGTTGAACGAAACAAACTCGTGATCCATGGGTGCCCCCGCGCCCAATTCAATGTGCTGGCTGCATCGCGCTCTTCCCGAGGCGATGCGGGCATACCGTTAATCCGGCTCGTGTCGCATTGGCAATACGACACCGTGCAATATTTCTAAATGACGCTGTTTGATTGCGCCGCTCGGGCCAGCGTCAGCGTTTCCAGAAAGCGGACGGCTTCGCCGCGGGAACGCTCGACAAGCGTGCCGTCCCACATGACCTGGTGGCCCCGCACGATCGTTCCGATCGGCCAGCCGGTGACGGCGGCGCCCGTGTAAGGCGACCAGCCGGCGCGCGAGGCGATCCACGCCTCGGTGATGGTTTCACGGCGTTTCATATCGACCACGGTCACGTCGGCGTCATAGCCGACGGCGATACGGCCTTTGCCGGCAATGCCGTAAATGCGGGCCGGGCCGGCGCTGGTGAGATCGACGAAGCGTTGCAGCGTCAGCCGCCCGGCATTGACGTGATCGAGCATCAGCGGAACGAGCGTCTGCACGCCGGGCATGCCGGAATGCGCCTTGGGATAAGGATGCGCCTTTTCGTCCCGGGTATGCGGCGAGTGGTCGGAGCCGCAGGTGTCGATGACGCCCTGCGCGACCGCGTTCCACAGGCCGACCTGGTGCATCGCGTCGCGCACCGGCGGATTGAGCTGCGCCATGGTACCGAGCCGCTCGTAACAATCGGGCGCGGCGAGCGTGACATGGGCCGGGGTCACCTCGGCGGACGCGACGTCCTTGTGGCCGGCGAGATATTCAGCCTCGTCCCTGGTGGTGACGTGCAGGATGTGGATGCGCTTGCCGGTCTCGCGCGCCAGCCGCACCAGGCGCTGCGTGCAGATCAGCGCGGCGGCGGCATCGCGCCACACCGGATGCGAGCGCGGATCGTTGTCGATGCGCAGGTTCATGCGCTCGCGCAGGCGATACTCGTCCTCGGAATGAAAGGAGACGCGGCGGTTGACCTTCTCGAGCACCGCGCGAATGCCGTCGTCGTCCTCGATCAGCAGCGAGCCGGTCGAGGAGCCGGCGAACACCTTGACGCCGCAGGCGCCGGGCAGCCGCTCCAGTTCGGCGAGGTCTTTCGTGTTCTCGCGCGTGGCGCCGACATAGAAGCCGAAGTCGCAATGCATGCGGTGATGCGCGCGGGAGACCTTGCCGGCGGGCGCGGCGGCGTCGGCCGTCGCCGGGAGGGCGTTGGGCATCTCGAAGGGGAGCGTCACGCCGCCGAGCACGGCGCCGCGCGAGCCGCTCTCGAGATCTTCCTTCTGCGTCAGTCCCGGCTCGCGGAAATGGACATGGGTATCCATGACGCCGGGCAGGATATGCAGGCCCCGGCAGTCGATGACCTCGCCGGCCGAGGCCCGCGCCAAGTCGCCGATCGCCGCGAAGCGCCCGGCCCGGATGCCGACGTCGCGCACGCCCTCGCCGTCCTGGTTGACGACGGTGCCGCCCTTGAGGATGAGATCGTAGGTTTCGGCCATTGGTCGCTTGGCTTTCTGCCGGGCTTGAGGTTTGTGCCGCAGCGCTTACGTTTGCCGGACGTTTCTGGCAAGACAGATACGGATTTCCAGACGATTCCGGGGATTTCGACGCAATGCACGCCGCTCTGCTGCCCGATCGGGGCGTCATCAAGGTGTCCGGCGAGGCCGCCCGCGGCTTCCTCAACAATATCGTGACCAGCGATATCGGCGCGCTTGCGCCCGGCGCGGCGCGCTTTGCCGCCTTGCTCACGCCGCAGGGCAAGATCATCGCCGACTTCCTGGTCACCGAGGCGGCGGCCGAGGACGGCGGCGGCTTCTATCTCGATGCGCCCCGGGCGCTCGCCCCGGCGCTCGCGCAGAAGCTCAATTTCTACAAATTGCGCGCCAAGGTGACGATCGAGGATCTCTCCGACCGGCTCGGGGTCATGGCGGTGTGGGACGGCGCGGGCACGAGCGACTACGGCCTCACTTATGCCGATCCGCGTCTGGCGGCGCTCGGTTTTCGCGTCATCCTGCCGCCGGACGTTGCGAGCGACGCCGCCGCCGATCTCGGCGCCGGCCTTAGCGAGGCCGACGCCTACGAGGCGCACCGCATCGCGCTCGGCGTGCCGCGCGGCGGCGCCGACTTCATCTACGGCGACACCTTTCCGCACGAAGCCGACATGGACCAGCTCGGCGGCGTCGATTTCGACAAGGGCTGCTACATCGGCCAAGAAGTCGTGTCGCGCGTCGAGCATCGCTCGACGGCGCGCAGCCGCGTCGTGCCGGTCGCCTATGACGACAACGCGCCGATGCAGGGCCTCGAAATCATGGCCGGCGACAAGCAGGCCGGCATGATGGGCTCCGCCGCGAACGGCCGCGGCCTGGCGATGCTGCGGCTCGATCGCGTGGCCGACGCGATCGCGGCCGGCGCACCGCTCCTGTCCGGCGGCGTCGCCTTGCGCGCGGTCAAGCCGGCCTGGGCGCGCTTTGCCTTTCCCGGTGAGGCCAAGGCGGCGGAGTGAGCGCCGCGACAGCCCGGGCCGGCCGCGCTATATCTCCGCCATGGCCGTTCCAAAGACGATTCTGCATTCCGATGGGCGCAAGCGCTGCGCCTGGCCCAAGGAAGACCCGCTCTACGTCGCCTATCACGACGAGGAATGGGGCGTGCCCGAGTGGGACGATCGCGCGCTGTTCGAGAAGCTGATCCTCGACGGCTTCCAGGCCGGCCTGGCCTGGATCACCATCCTGCGCAAGCGCGACAATTTCCGCAAAGCCTTCGACGGTTTCGAGCCCGAAAAGATCGCGCGTTATACGCCGAAAAAGGTCGAGCGCCTGATGCAGGACGCCGGCATCGTGCGCAACCGCGCCAAGATCGAAGGCGCGATCCTGTCGGCACGCGGCTATCTCAGGATCATGGAGAGCGGCCCCGGCTTCTCGGCCATGCTGTGGGACCATGTCGGCGGCCAGCCGCTCGACAACAAACTGCGCGCGGGCAAGACGCTGCCGGTAGAAACCCCCATCTCCAAGGCGATGTCGAAGCAGCTCATCGGCCACGGCTTCAAGTTCGTCGGCCCGACCATCGTCTATGCCTTCATGCAGGCGGTCGGCATGGTCAACGATCACGAAGTGACGTGCTGGTGCCACGCCGAATGCAACAAGCTGGCGGCCAAGTACACGTCGAAGCACGCCAAGAAGAAAAAGAAATGAGCAAGGCTCCCGCAAAGCCGGCGCCGCGGGCCTGGCAACGCATGTTGTCGGGCCGGCGGCTCGATCTGCTCGACCCCTCGCCATTCGACGTCGAACTCGAGGACATCGCTCATGGCCTGGCGCGCGTCGCGCGCTGGAACGGCCAGACCAAGGGCGCGCATATCTTTTCGGTGGCGCAGCATGTGCTGCTGGTCGAGGCGCTGGCCCGCGCCAAATCGCCAAGTCTCGACGACAGATTGCGCCTCGCCATCCTGCTGCATGACGCCGCCGAGTATGTGATCGGCGACATGATCTCGCCCTTCAAGGCGGTGATCGGCGATCGCTACAAGGTTGTCGAAAGCCGCCTGCTCGGCGCCATCCATCTGCATTTCGGCCTGCCGGCGAAGCTGCCGGAAACCTGGATCAAGATCATCAAGGCCGCCGACCGCCAGGCCGCCTTTCTCGAGGCGACGCGCCTCGCCGGTTTCGCCGACGCCGAGGCGCGCAAATTCTTCGGCGCGCCGCCGAAATTCTCCGCGGCTATCGAACGCGACTATCTCACGCCTTGGCCGGCTTCGACCGCCGCCAAACGCCTCAGCGAGCGCGTGGAAAAACTGCTCGGCCCAGGCTTTTCAGCCGCCCCGCGCCAGCCTAAATAGCCAGCCATGATCCATGTTTGCTCGCTCGCGCTGCTGTACCAGACGGTCGAAGAGACCAGAGCCCGGCACATCGTCACTTTGCTGCGCCTCACCGACCGCGTGACGCGGCCGGCGCATATCGCCGCCGACAACCATCTCATTCTCGCGGTGGACGACATCTGCGATCCGGAGGAAGGCTGCACCGTACCCGCCGCCGATCATGTGCAGCGCCTCGTCGATTTCGCGAAGCGCTGGGATCGCTCGACGCCGATGGTGGTGCATTGCTTCGCCGGCATCAGCCGTTCCACCGCTGCGGCCTTCACCGCCGCCTGCGCGATCAATCCGCAGCGCGACGAGGCCGATATCGCCCGCACCATCCGCGCCGCTTCGCCGACCGCCGCGCCGAACAAGCGCATCGTCGCCATCGCCGATGAGATTCTGCAGCGGGACGGCCGCATGGTGCGCGCGGTCGAAGCGCTTGGCCGCGGCACCGAGGCGATGCAGGGCCATCCTTTCAGGCTCGATATCGGTTAGCACAAAGCGGGGCGAACCATGCCGGCAATGCACTATGGACTGGTCAGCCCCGAGACGCTCACCGCGCATGACGGCCTGACGTTTCTTACGGGCATCATCGCCGGCGAATTCCCGCAGCCGCCCATCGCCGAGACGCTTGGCTTTCATTTGATCGAAGCCGAACCCAATCGCGTGGTGTTCGAGGGCCTGCCCGAGCAGCGCCACTACAATCCGATCCACACCGTGCACGGCGGCTTCGCCGCGACCTTGCTCGATTCCGCGCTCGCCTGCGCGATCTTCACGACCATGCGCAAGGGCGATGCCTGGACGACTCTGGAGCTGAAGCTGAATTACGTGCGGGCGATGACCAAGGACACCGGCCCGGTGCGCGCAGAGGGCCGCGTCATCCACCGCGGCCGCAGCATCGCGACCTCGGAAGGCGATCTCAAGGACTCAAGTGGCAAACTCTACGCCCACGCCACGACGACCTGCATGATCATGCCGGCGAAGTCGTAACGCCGCGCCTCAGCCCTGCGTCGGCGGCACGCGCACCACCATGCCCTCGAGCTGAGGCGTCAGCGTGATGCGGCAGGCCATGCGGCTCGATTTCTTCACCTCGGCGGCGACCTCGTCGAGCTTGTCGTCTTCCTCGCGGCTGCGCCTCGGCAAGCGCGACTGCCAGGGCTCCTCGATATAGACGTGACAGGTGCCGCAGGAGCAACTGCCGGCGCAGGCGCCGACGATGCCGTCGATGTCGCACTCCACCGCGGCTTCCATCAGCGTCATGCCGGGCGGCGCTTCGACCGGCTGACGATGGCCGTTCGGCTCGATGAAAACGATGGTCGGCATGGCATCAGCTCCGGCGCGCACATGGCGGCGCCCCGGTGGCGAACCGCCACCGGCCATCATCGTCCTTCAATCGTGTAAATTCAGTTGTTGCCGGCCGCGAACGAGGACCGCAGCTTGAGCGGGCCCTCTTCGCTCTCGACGCTGGCCGAGCGGGTCGGGCGGCGCGTGAACTCGCAATAGGCAAAGCCGAGACCCGAGACGGCGCCGCGGAAGGTATATTCGTCCACCTTGGTGACGCGGAAGCAGGGATCGATCGGCAAGCCCTTCATGGTGGCGCAGACCGAGCCTTCGCGGACATGCAGCGTATTGGCCGGCAGCGTCGCGTAACGCACCTTGCCGGCGCCCTGGAACTGGATCGAGCCGACCACCGAGCCGTCATGCAGCACGCGGCCGCGGCCGCGGGTGCCTTCGAAGCAGGTGTAGTTGAAGGTTTTGCCGACGACGAAAGCGCGCGCCTGCTCAGCCGTCAGCTCTTCGGCCGTAGCCATCGACGGCAGCGCGGCCAACAGGCCGATCACGCACGCACCAACACGCAACATCACGGAACTCCGACGGACGCCACAAGACAAGTCTAGCGGCGGTTCGCCCGCCGTAAAACATCTTGCGGATTATGCCTAACGATCGTTGGCAAATCCTGAACGGAGTTTACCCGATCTTGACCACGACGCGACCCCGGACTTGCCCGGCGACGATGGCGGAGGCCACCTCGGGCAGTTCGGACAAACCGATTTCCCTGGTCATCGCGGCCAATTTCTGGCGATCGAGGTCCGTTTCCAGCCTTTTCCACGCCTCTTCGCGCTTGGCCAGCGGGCACATCACCGAGTCGATACCCAAAAGACACACCCCTCGCAAAATGAAGGGGGCCACGGACGCTGGCAGATCCATACCACCGGCCAGGCCGCAAGCGGCGACCGCGCCGCCATAGCGGATCATGGACAGAAGGTTGGCGAGCGTCGTGGAACCGACGCTGTCGATACCGCCGGCCCAGCGTTCCTTGGCCAGCGCCCTGGGCGTACCGCCTAGCGTGGCGCGCTCGACGATCTCGGCGGCGCCGAGGCTCCTGAGATAGTCGGCCTGCTCGGGGCGGCCGGTCGTGGCGCTGACCTCGAAGCCGAGCTTCGACAGGATCGCGACCGCCACCGAGCCGACGCCGCCGGCCGCGCCGGTGACGGCGATGGGCCCGCTCGCGGGCGTGAGGCCGTGCTTCTCCAGCGCCATGACGCAGAGCATCGCGGTGTAGCCGGCGGTGCCGATGGCCATGGCATCGTGCGTCGAGATATTGGCCGGCAGGCGCACCAGCCAGTCGCCCTTCACGCGCGCCTTTTCGGCGTAAGCGCCGAGATGGGTTTCGCCCAGACCCCAGCCATTGAGGATGACCTTGTCACCGGCCTTCCACTTGGGGTGGCTCGAGGTCTCAACGGTGCCGGCGAAGTCGACGCCCGCGATCATCGGGAAACGGCGCACCACCGGCGCCTTGCCGGTCAGAGCAAGACCGTCCTTGTAGTTGACCGTGGAATATTCGACGCGGACGGTCACATCGCCGTCCATCAGGTTCGCCTCGTCGAAATCGGCGAGCGCGGCCTTGGTGCCGCCCTCGGTCTTCTCGATCACCATCGCCTTGAACGTCGTCACACCGGCCTCGCTTCGTTTTGGATTTCGAGGCGGGTTTTCGCGCGCTCAGGCGGCGCGCGCAACTGTTTTGCGCGCCCGGCCCTACGCCGCCGCGGGGATCAGCGGCCGCGCCACCGGCTTTTCCACGATCGGCAGATTGATGATGGCCGAGGCCACGCCGAAGAACACGCTGAGCCACCACACCGGGTTGTAGCTCTGGAAATACTCGAAGGCGAGACCGCCGAGCAGCACGCCGAGGAAGCCGCCGACCTGGTGGCTGAAGAAGACGATGCCGAACAGCATGGCAAGCCAGCGCGTACCGAACATCACCGCCACCAGCGCCGAGGTCGGCGGCACCGTGGAGAGCCAGAGCAGTCCCTGGGTCGCGCCGAAGATCAGCGTCGTCACCGGCGTAATCGGCAGCAGAACGAAGGCGGCGATGGAAACGGCGCGGCCGAAATAGATCGCCGACAGGATGAAACGCTTGGGCACCCGGGAGCCGAGATAGCCGGACGTGATCGAGCCGATGATGTTGAACAGGCCGATGGCCGCCATCGTGTAACCGCCGACCTCGGCCGAAATGCCGCGATCGTTCAAATAGGCCGGCAGATGCACCGTGGTGAAAGCAAGCTGGAAGCCGCAGGTGAAGAATCCGAGCACCAGCAGGATGTAGCTGCGGTGACCGAAGGCTTCGGTCAGCGCCTGCCGGTAGGATTGTGCCGGTGCGGCCGCGCCGGCGGCGGCGGCCTTGCGCGGCGTCGCCAGCACGATCGACAACGGCAAGATCACCAGCATCAACGCGGCGAACACCGTCAACGCCATCATCCAGCCCTGCTTGTCCGGCCCGATCAGCGCCACGGCGAGCGGCGAAAACAGGAACTGTCCGAACGAGCCGGCCGCGGTGCCAAGGCCGAAGGCGGTCGAGCGCCACTGCTCGGGCAACAGCTTGCCGAAGGCGCCAACGACGATGGTGAAGGAACAACCCGACAGGCCGAAGCCGATCAGCACACCGGCCGACAGGGTGAGCGTGGTCGGCGTCGTCGAATGAGCCATCAGGAACAGGCCGGCGGCATAGAGCACAGAACCGGCGATCAGCACGCGCGGCGCGCCGTAACGATCGGCCATGGCGCCGGCAAAGGGCTGACCGACACCCCACAGCAGATTTTGCACCGCCAGGGCGAAGGCGAAGACATCGCGGCCCCAGTTGTGAAGCTGCGACATCGGCGTGAGGAAGAAACCGAGCGACGAACGCGGGCCGAAGCCGAGCAAGGCGATGATACAGCCGCAGACGATGATGACGGCGGGCGTCCGCCAGCCAATCGACGGCGTCGCGCTGGCGCTCTGGGTGGACATTCGGGTCGCTCCGGCAAACGTCAGGGGCCTGCGGCCCATCGCCGCCAGCCGAGAGCCGGACCATAATTACATGCCTGCGCCGTCCCTAGCGAAAAGAACTGATCAAAGCCATTTGCGGCGCGCATGGCTCCACGGAAATCCTTGGGGATTTTGCCGCCGCCCTGCCCGCGCCGGCCGGCTAGCGGCCGGCGTTACCGTAAATCCTGGTCAGGTTGCGGGCTTCCTGAAGGGTGAACTTCGGATCGCCCCAGCTTGGCTGCGCGGCGCCGTCGCCCCAGTTGCGCGGACGGTAGAAAATAAGACCGCCCAGTTTGTCCATCTTCCGCATTTCCGGAACCCAGTTCGGCCGCGCCCAGTCGTCGTGATAATGCGTCGACTTGTCCACGTCCGGCATCCACAGCTTGCCGTCGAGCGAATCCCGGGCAATGCGCATGGCGCGGTCGTAAGGCTCCGGCTCCTTGATCGCCTTCGACTTGCCGTCGCAGGCGAAGGTGAACTGACAGGCCAGGTGACGGTGCTTGTTCTGATAGACCACGCCGCAGACGTCGTTCGGATAATACGGCGAGAACACGCGGTTGAGGACGACCTGGGCGACCCCGATCTGCGCCGTCACGGGTTCATCGCGGGCCTCGAAATAGATCGCGGTGGCGAGGCACTTTTCCGCCTGCGTGCGCTTCACACCGGACAATGACAGCCGTTCCGCCGGAGATCGCGGCCGCTGATCCGGGCCGGTGACGACACCCTTGGACGCGACGCTGGTGCCTTCATCGACCTTGATGTCGCTGTTCGGCGGCGAGAGCGCCGACATTTTCACATCGGGATCGCCGGAAGCCACCACCACCGGCGCGCTGCCCGGCGCCCAGGGCGACAACCGTTTCTTCTCGCCGGCCATCAATTGACCGCCGAAGAACACGTCGTCGCTGGAATAAAGTTCAAGCTGCGGACCGTCGTCCTTGCGTTTGAGATCGATCGGCGGCTTGCCGTCGGATTCGATCGCGGCCAGCGCCGGCATGGGCGGCATCGGCGCGCGCGCGCGCGACCACAGCGAGTCGCGTTTGCTGGCGCGATTCACGCTCGGGAACCGGAACGGCGCGTTCGGGTCGCGCCAGGGTTCCGCCGCGATGTCGCGCGTCACGTCGTTCGGATCGAGGCTGGCGAGCGTGTAGGCCAGCGGCTGCGGAATCGCGGTTCCGACCGGCCGCGGCATTGAGAACATCGCCGCATGAATGGTGCCGAATGGCGAAGCAATCAGATGCTCGCGCGCGCGCTCGGCGACACCCGGCTGCCGCGTCAGCAGCGAGGCCAGATCCTGGTAACCGATGGACGTCGGCAGAACGGCCATGGCTGCAACGGCGCAGCCGAGGAGCCGGACCCTTCTCCAAGCGCCATAACGCCGGCGCGTTCCGTTGTTGAGCCTACGCGACGCCACGCAACGTCCTCAATCACATTAGTCACCCGTGAATGAGACAATGCGACGGTTTCGTTATTGTCCGGTTAACCTTGCCCGCGCGTTAACGCCGCGCACGTATCCGCGGCTCTGAAAGATTCTATTAACCGAATTGAAATCCGCGCTCCTCATAATCAGGTACCGTGCGCATCATCGCGGGGCCTCATGGACCTCCTCTCGCTCGTGACGACCTTCGGCGGCCAGGCGGTCTTTGCCAAGATCAGCATCGCTCTGCTGATCCTTGCCGCCGTCGTCTACCGGCGCCAGCGCGCGCGACACCGGCACTTGTCGATCGGCCTCGATAACATGTCGCAGGGGCTGTGCATGTTCGACAGCCGCGGCCGCGTCGTCATCAGCAACCGCCGCTACCTTGAGATGTACCGGCTGCCCGAGACCGTGAAACCCGGCCTGTCGCTGCGCGACCTGATGGTCGAACGGCAGAAAACGGGCCTGTTCAAGGGCGACATCGACGCCTATTGCGCCGACATTCTGGCGCGGGTGCGCGACGCCAAGGACCAGGGCACCAAGGATGCGGGCGCCTATGTACAGGCCAGTGACGGCCGCATCGTGCTCGCCCGCAACGAAGCGCTGGCCGCCGGCGGCTGGGTTTCGACACACGAAGACGTCACCGAGCAGCGCCAGGCCGAACTGGAGCGCGCCGCCAGCCGCGACACCGAAAAGCGCCGCGCCCTCATCGACGGCGCCATCGCCGCCTTTCGTCCGGCGGCTGAAGCGCTGCTGCTGCGCGTGGGCGGCGGCGCCGCCGCGATGCGCAGCTCGGCCGACGCGCTGTTCGAAGCTTCCGCCAAGACCTCGCAATGCGCCGACAGCGCCGCGCGGGCCTTCAACGAGGCCAGCGCCAATGTCGAAACCGCGGCGATCGCCGCCGAGGAACTGTCGCAATCGATCGCCGAGATCAACCGGCAGCTCAGCCACACCAGCAACGTCGTGAAACTGGCGACCGACGAAGCCAGCGCCACCGACACCGAGATCGGCCAACTCGCCGACGGCGCGCAGAAGATCGGCGATGTGGTCAAGCTGATCGGCGACATTGCGGGGCAGACCAATCTTCTGGCGCTCAACGCCACCATCGAAGCCGCGCGCGCCGGGGAGGCCGGCCGCGGCTTTGCCGTCGTCGCCTCGGAGGTCAAATCGCTGGCGGTGCAAACCGCGAAGGCGACGGAGGAAATCGCCGGCCACATCCTCGCCGTCCAGGACTCCACCGGCGGGGCGATCGAGGCGATCCGCAGGATTTCCGAGCGCATGAACGAGATCAACCGCTACACCGCGGCGGTGGCCGGCGCCGTCGAGCAGCAGAGCGCCGCGACGGCGGAGATTTCGCAGAACGTCGCCGGCGCGGCGCAGGGCTCCGGCCATGTCGTCGAGGTGACCGGCGAAGTCGTCGCCGCGGCGGACGAGACCCGCGCGTCGGCCGAGGTCGTGCGCGCCACCTCGCAGAATGTCGAAACCGCGGTCGGCAATCTGCGGCTCGAGGTCGAGGACTTCCTCAAGAAAGTCGCGGTCTAGCCGCTACTCCAGCCCGGCGCCGGTGCGCAGGACCAGGAACAAACCGACCGCCAGCGCGAAGCCGCAGATGCGCTGCGTCATGGTGAGCGGCGGACCGTATTCGAAACCGCGGACAGACATCACGCCGGTTTCGAAGATCGCGATCGCGACCAGGATCCAGAAATACGGAGACACGGCGAAACCGCGGCTGCCCGGCACGTAGATATACAGCGCGCCGGCCGCGGCGCCGATGACGAGCGCGAAGCCGTAGAAAATCCAATCCAGCCTCATGACTTCGCGCCCCCCGGCTTGTTGCTGTCTGGCGTCAGGCCTGGCTTGCCGCCGTCTTGCCCAGCGCGGCCTGCGCCGCGGCGAGGCGTGCGATCGGCACACGGAACGGCGAGCACGACACGTAGTCGAGCTTGGCCTCGTGGCAGAACGCGACCGACGACGGATCGCCGCCATGTTCGCCGCAGATGCCGACCTTGAGCTTCGGGCGCACCTTGCGGCCGCGCTCGACGCCTATCCTGACGAGTTCGCCGACGCCCTGCTGATCGATCGATACGAACGGATCGGCCGGCAGGATGCCGCGCGCGGTGTAGATGCCGAGGAAGCTCGCGGCGTCGTCGCGCGAAATGCCGAACGTAGTCTGCGTCAGATCGTTGGTGCCGAACGAGAAGAACTCGGCCGACTCCGCGATCTCGCCGGCCATCAGCGAGGCGCGCGGCAATTCGATCATGGTGCCGACATCGTAAGTCAGTTTCGCGCCGGTTTCCTTCTGCACGGCATCGGCCATGGCATCGATGCGCGCCTTGACGAGATCGAGCTCGGCCTTGGTCGCGATCAGCGGCACCATGACTTCCGGCACGACCTTCTTGCCGGTGCGCTTGGTGACGTCGGCGGCGGCCTCGAAGATGGCACGCGCCTGCATCTCGGCGATTTCCGGATAGGCGATGGCAATGCGGCACCCGCGGAAGCCGAGCATCGGATTGAACTCGGCGAGCTCGCGGGCGCGATCGGCGATCTTCCGCGCATCGACGCCCATCGCGGCGGCGACCTCGGCAATTTCCTCCTCGCCATGCGGCAGGAACTCGTGCAGCGGCGGATCGAGCAGACGGATCGTCACCGGACGGCCATCCATGATCTCGAACAGCTCGGCGAAGTCGCCGCGCTGCATCGGCAGCAATCTGGCGAGCGCGGCGCGGCGCGCCTTCTCCTCGTCGGCGAGGATCATCTCGCGCACCGCCTGGATGCGTTCCTCGTCGAAGAACATATGCTCGGTACGGCACAGGCCGATGCCTTCGGCACCGAAACGGATCGCCGCCTTGGCGTCGGTCGGCGTGTCGGCATTGGCGCGGACGCCAAGCTTGCGCACCTTGTCGGCCCAGCCGATCAACGTCGAGAACTCGCCGGACAATTGCGGCTCGATCATCGACACCTTGCCTTCCAGCACCTGGCCGGTGGAGCCGTCGATGGTGATGTCATCGCCCTTCTTGAAGGTCTTGCCGCCGGCGGTCATGGTGCCGGCGTTGTAATCGACGCGGATCTGGCCGGCGCCGGAAACGCAGGGCTTGCCCATGCCGCGCGCCACCACGGCGGCGTGCGAGGTCATGCCGCCGCGCGTCGTGAGGATGCCTTCGGCGGCGTGCATGCCGTGAATGTCTTCCGGCGAGGTCTCGACGCGCACGAGGACAACCTTGCGGCCGTCGGCCTTGAGCTGCGCCGCTTCATCCGACGAGAACACGATCTCACCGGACGCCGCGCCGGGCGAGGCCGGCAGGCCGGTGGCCAGCACATGACGCTCCGCCTTCGGATCGAGCGTCGGATGCAGCAACTGGTCGAGCGACAAGGGATCGACGCGCAGCACCGCCTCGTTCTTCGAGATCAGGCCTTCATTGGCGAGCTCGACTGCGATGCGCAGCGAGGCCTTGGCCGTGCGCTTGCCCGAGCGGGTCTGCAGCATCCAAAGCTTGCCCTGCTCGACCGTGAACTCGAGGTCCTGCATGTCGCGGTAATGCTTCTCGAGCTTGTTGTAGATGCGCGTCAGCTCCTTGTAGGCGTCGGGCAGCACCGCCTCCATCGACGGCTTGTCGGAGCCGGCTTCCTTGCGCGCGTCCTCGGAAATCTCCTGCGGCGTGCGGATGCCGGCGACGACATCCTCGCCCTGCGCGTTGACGAGGAATTCGCCGTACAGCTTCTTCTCGCCGGTCGATGGATTGCGCGTGAAGGCAACGCCGGTGGCGGAGGTGTCGCCCATGTTGCCGAACACCATGGCCTGCACGTTGACCGCGGTGCCCCAGCTTTCCGGAATCGAATGCAGGCGGCGATAGGTCTTGGCGCGCTGGTTCATCCACGAGCCGAACACGGCGCCGATGGCGCCCCAGAGCTGCTCGTGCGGATCCTGCGGGAAGTCGCGGCCGAGCTCCTGCTTGACGCGCGCCTTGTAGCGCTCGACGAGCTGCGCCCAGTCGTCGGCGGTCAGATCGGTGTCGAGGGAGTAGCCCTGCTTCTCCTTGTGCATGTCGAGGATCTCCTCGAAATGCTCATGGCCGACGCCGAGCACGACATCGGAATACATGGTGATGAAGCGGCGGTAGCTGTCGAAGGCGAAGCGGCGGTCGCCGGACTTCGCGGCGAGCGCCTCGACGGTCAGATCGTTGAGGCCGAGATTGAGCACGGTGTCCATCATGCCCGGCATCGAGGCGCGGGCGCCCGAGCGCACCGAGACGAGCAGCGGATTGGCGCGATCGCCGAACACCTTGCCGGTGATCCGGCCGACTTGCGTGAGCGCCTTCTCGACCTGGTCCTTCAGCGCCGCCGGATATTTTTCGCCGTTGGCGTAATAGTAAACGCAGACCTCGGTGGTGATGGTGAAGCCCGGGGGGACCGGCAGGCCGAGATTGGCCATTTCGGCGAGGTTGGCGCCCTTGCCGCCGAGGAGATTCTTCATCTCCGACCTGCCCTCGGCCTTGCCGCCGCCGAAGGCGTAGACCCACTTCCCTTTGGCCGGCGCGAGCGCCGGCTTGCCTTTGGCCGGCGCGAGCGCCGGCTTGCCCTTGGCCGCGACCTTCTTGGTCACAGCCCTCTTGGCCACGGGTTTCTTCACTGCGGCTTTTTTGGCCGCAGCCTTTTTGGGGGCGGATTTAGTGGATTTCGCGCCGGCGCGCGGAGCCTTGCGTTTCGCCATCTCGGAGGTCTGGTCCTGGATCGGGGTAAAAGGATGGAACCCGGGGCCGTCAAATCACGCCACATGCTGCAGTGCAAGCCCGCAAAGTTCCGGTACCAGGCAGGTCTTTCGACCTAGCGGAACACGCCGAGGCCGATGAGGCCGATGACGATCAGATAGGCGGCGACGATGTAGTTCAGCAGCCGCGGCACGAGCAGGATGAGAATGCCGGCCAGAAGCGCGACAATGGGCTGAAGATGGGCGATGCCGATGACCATGGGGAGAATCCTTTGACGGTACAGGAGGACGGAACCTAAAACGGATGAGCCGGGCGTGGGTTCCAATCGCGCCGTCGTCCACATCTCGTTCGTGGCGACGCTGGACGTCATTTCCCGTCATTCCGGGGCGCGAACGAAGTGAGCGAACCCGGAATTCATATCCCCTGCGCTGCGGAGTATGGATTCCGGGCTCGCGGCCTTTGCGGCCGCGCCGCGGAATGACGGGTGAGATTCAGCTGTCAAACAACGGGCGTGATTGGTCGCCCCTGTTCTTTAAAGGCCCGGGGCGGCCTGCCTTCCATTTCCTTCCTCGACAACATGCCGAGGGAATGGAGCGCCGCGAAGCGCCCAAACGATGCGCCTTGCGGCGCCGGCTCCTCCTTGCGATCGGAGAAGGCCTGCGCCCCGCGGCGCTCCATCGCGGTGTCATTACGGCGTCGGGCCGCGCTTCTGGCGGCTGATCCGCTCCCAACCGGGGAGCGGGTAGCGCTCACCATCAGCAAGCTCCTTGCAGCCGGTCTTATTGCCGGCGGGCGGAGCCCCGTCGCCGCCCGAGCCCGGAGGTTGCGTAACCTCCCCCGGCCGCAGGCACCGCATCCCGCCCCCACTGAAACGACGCCTCATGACAGCGCCCCCGGCCGGAGCAGGACGCACGAACCCTATCCTATCGTAGGAATAACAGTCAAGGTATAAAATCAAAAATAATGCACCGGCGGCGTCAAACGGGTCCGCACCAGCCCGGCAGGTAGCCAGCCTCGGCGCCCTTGGCCATCTTCAGCGCCTCGGCGAGCGCGGTCTTGAAGCGCTTTTCCACCATCGAGCGTTTCAAGCGACGGCGTAGAAAGTCGGCCCACAGAAACTCGGAAAACGGCGTGGTGTCCTTGGCGTAACCGCCGACCCGGCGCAGCTCGCCGGCGAGGCTGCGGAATGGATCGTCCTTGAGGGCGTCGATCGACTTCGGGATTTTCGAAAAGCCGCTGCGGCGACCGCGCGCGTCATAGGGATGAACCCAGCTCTTATGATCCATCACCGTCCAGAAGGCGTCCACGTCGAGGGCCGACAGGTCGGCCACGGCCGTGACCAGAACATTCTCGATGCCTTCCTTGTGAAGAGCGAGCGATAGATGGTGATGATCGATGACATAGTTGCGGCCTTTCGGCCCGCGGATCACGGGGATCATGTGATCGCCGAGAAAGTTTCCAATCTTCCTCGGACCGCGCTTGCGAATGATCTGACGTCGCTCTTCGACCTCGCGCATGCCGACCGTGATTTGCGTCGGCCGCAAGCTGAGGATCGGAACGGGCTGAAGGACCGGATCGCGCAACATGGTCATGACGGGCTCCCGGATTGAGGCGGCTTAGTCTCGTCGATCTTGAAACGCGCGCGCACGGCTTTCTCGAAAGTCCCGCCCCACATCAAAATGACGAGGGTGAACACGATGCCCGGCGCCACGATCCGCCAATCGGCGACGGCGCAGGCGATACCGAGACAGGCCGTGAGCCAGGTACTCGCCGCCGTCGTGAGGCCGTGAACATGCGAGCCGCCGCTATTGCGGATGATGACGCCAGCCCCGAGAAAGCCGATACCGGTGACAATACCCTGCATGGCGCGGGTCGCGTCGCCCGGTCCGCCGACATCCGCCGCGGCGAGCACCGCGAGGGCCGATCCGAGCGCAACCAGACTGAGCGTGCGCACACCCGTCGCCTTGGCGTGCAGATTGCGGTTGAGGCCGATGGCGGCGCCGCAAAAGATTGCGGCCAACAGGCGAAGCGATACTTCGACGATGGACATGACCGGCCTCCCTCCACCCTGCCCTCGCGGGACGGGTCGGCAAAGAAAGATTAGCCCTCTATTCGCGAGAAATCCGCCACGGCGCGGGTGGCTTCGCGGATTTCGTTGAGCAGGGTCAGGCGGTTGGCGCGGACCGCCTTGTCGTCGGCATTGACCGTGACCTTGTCGAAGAAGGCATCGACCGTCGGCCGCAGCTTGGCCAAGGCGCGCATGGCGGCGGCGAAGTCTTCCTTGCCGACGGCGGTAGCGGTTTCCCGCTTGGCCGTGGCGACGGCGGAGGCGAGCGCCTTCTCCTCGGCGTCCTTGAGCAGCGAAGCATCGACGGCGCCGGCGTAAGACCTGCCGTCCTTCTTCTCCTCGATGCGCAGGATGTTCGAGGCGCGCTTGACGCCGGCGAGGAGGTTCTTGCCGTCGTCGGTTTCGAGGAACTGGCCGAGCGCCTCGACGCGGCGCACGACCATCAGGAGATCGTCCTGACCTTGCAAAGCGAACACGGCATCGACGAGGTCGTGCCGCGCGCCCTGCTCGCGCAACTGCACCTTGAGCCGGTCGGCGAAGAAGGCGATGAGATCGCGCGTCGGCGTCACGAAGGAATGCGCCTCGATCAGCTTCGGCGAGGCGATGCTGCGTTCCTTGGCCGACACCAGCACTTCGAGCTTCATCGCCAGTTCGATATCGGTGGCGCTGATATTGGCGATGTCGTCATGGATCGGGTGCAGCGCCGCGAAGGCGGAGGCCAGCGCCTCATCGCGCGCCACCGCGCCGAAGTGACGCCACAGCAGGCGGCGCAAAGGCAGGCGCAACTGATTGTCGATGACGATGCGGATGACGCCCAGCGCCGCGCGGCGCAGCGCATAAGGGTCCTTCGAGCCGGTGGGCTTTTCGTCGATCGACCAGAAGCCGACGAGCGTGTCGATCTTGTCGGCGAGCGCCACCGCGATCGACACCGGATCGGCCGGCACCAGATCCTCCGGGCCTTTCGGCCGGTAGTGATCCTCGATCGCGTGCGCGACCGCTTCGTCCTCGTTCTGCGCCTGCGCATAATAGCGGCCCATCAGGCCCTGCAGCTCGGGGAATTCGCCGACCACTTCGGTCAGCAGATCGGCCTTGCAGAGGCGCGCCGCGCGCTCGGCCTTGGCCGCATCGGCGCCGACAACGGGCGCAAGCTGCCCGGCGAGCGAGACGATGCGCGCGATGCGCTCGGCCTGCGTACCGAGCTTCTCGTGGAACACGATGGACTCGAATTTGGGCAGCCGGTCTTCGAGCTTCTTCTTCAGATCGGTCTCGTAGAAGAACTTGGCGTCCGACAGGCGCGCGCGGATGACGCGCTCATTGCCGGCGACGATGGCCTTGCCGCCGTCGCTCGCCTCGATGTTCGACACGAGGATGAACTTGTTGACGAGCCTGCTCGACGACGGATCGCGCAGCACGAAGCACTTCTGGTTGGCGCGGATGGTCGAGCGGATGACTTCGCCGGGAATGGCGAGGAAGTCCTTGTCGAAGGAGCCCATCAGCGGCACCGGCCATTCGACCAGGCCGGCGACTTCGGCGGTGAGGCCTTCGTCCTCGACAAGCTCATGGCCCTGCGCGAAGGCAAGATTGCGCGCGTCGGTGCGGATGATGTCCATGCGGCGCGCCGGATCGAGCACGACCCTGGCCTTCTCCAGCGCCGCGACGTAATCGTCGAAGCGGCGCACCTTGAACGAGCCAGGCGCCATGAAACGATGGCCGCGCGTTTCGTTGCCGGCCTTGATGCCGCCGATCTCGAACGCCAGCACCGCCGGCTCCTCGGTCTCGGGGCCGAAGGTGGCGATGATGGAATGCAGCGGCCGCACCCAGGTCAGCGCGCCGGGCCTGGCCGAATCCGCGCCCCAGCGCATCTGCTTCGGCCACGGGAACGTGCGCACAATTTCCGGAATCATCTCGGCGATGACGTCGGTCGCGTCGCGGCCCTTCCTCTCGGTGATGGCGACGTAGAAGTCGCCCTTCTTGTCGGCCTGCACCTTGGCCTGATCGATCGACGTCAGCCCCGCGGCCTTCATGAAGCCGGCGATGGCCTGCTCGGGCGCGCCCACTTTCGGGCCCTTGCGCTCTTCCTTGAGATCCGGCTGGCGCGCCGGAATACCCTGCACGGTCAGCGCCAGGCGGCGCGGCGTGGCGAAAGCCTTGGCGCCCTCATAGACGAGCCCGGCCGCGACGAGGCGGTCCGTGACCATCTTTTTCAGGTCATCGGCGGCCCGCGCCTGCATGCGCGCCGGGATTTCTTCGGAGAACAGTTCGAGCAGAAGATCGGGCATGGTTTTTTCGGAAATTCCGTTCACCCTCCCCTAGAGGGGGGAGGGTAAGAAAAGTTAAGCCCCGCCGGCTTCGGTCATCAGCCACGCCTCGCCGCAGGCCTTGGCGAGTTCGCGCACGCGCAGGATGTAGCTCTGGCGTTCGGTGACCGAGATGACGCCGCGGGCGTCGAGCAGGTTGAAGACGTGAGACGCCTTGATGCACTGGTCGTAGGCCGGCAAGGCCATGCCGTGCCGGGTGCGCTCGGCGTTGTAGCCGGCGTTGAGATATTTCTTGCAGGCCTGCTCGGCCATCTTGAACTGCTCGAACAGCATGCCGGTGTCAGCGACCTCGAAATTGTGTTTCGAATATTCGCGCTCGGCCTGCAGGAACACGTCGCCATAGGTGACCTTGCGGTCGCCATCGAGCCCGTTGAAGTTGAGATCGTAGACGCGATCGACGCCCTGCACATACATGGCGAGGCGCTCGAGGCCGTAGGTGAGCTCACCGGCGACTGGCGCGCATTCGACGCCGGCGACCTGCTGGAAGTACGTGAACTGCGACACCTCCATGCCGTCGCACCAGCATTCCCAGCCGAGGCCCCAGGCCCCGAGCGTCGGGCTTTCCCAGTCGTCCTCGACGAAGCGGATGTCGTGCAGGTCGGACGAAATGCCGATGACTTTCAGCGAGTCGAGATAGAGCTGCTGCAGGTCTGGCGGCGACGGCTTCAGGATCACCTGGAACTGGTAATAGTGCTGCAGCCGGTTCGGGTTCTCGCCGTAGCGGCCGTCCTTGGGGCGGCGCGAGGGCTGCACATAGGCGGCGTTCCAGGGCTTGGGCCCGAGCGCGCGCAAGGTGGTGGCCGGATGAAACGTGCCGGCGCCGACTTCCATGTCATAGGGCTGGAGGATGACGCAGCCCTGCCCCGCCCAGAATTCCTGCAGCGCGAGGATCAGGCCCTGAAACGAGCGCGACGGGTCGAGATTGGCTTGCGCGGCGGGCATGGAACGTTTCGGGCCTGTCAGGGGTTTTGTCGGGCGGCCGCTTTTAGCTGTTTTTAAAGGCTAACGGCGCGGCGGGACCCTATCGGCGGGTCCCACACCGGTCAAGCAGGCGGCCAAGCCGGTTCGCTAGACCGCCCGTTTCGAGACAGTTTGAACGATCGCTTTCAGCCTATCTTGAAAGCGACCCGTTATAGACACAAGTGAGACAGGCTGAAGAAAAGGTTGCAGGGATATCCAATGCTGGCTTTTCAACTCATCGGACTGGCGCTTCTCACGCTGTTCGTCGGCGCCCTCTTCACGGGCAACCCGAAAACCGCGCGCTAACGATCGCGCGCCGACGCGCGTCCACCTCTCCTCATCTCAATCAGAGCCGACGACCGTCAGGGCCGATACTCGCCGGTGGTCGGATCGCGCCGCAGCGTCGGGCGATTTTCGCGATCCTTGATGCGCACGCGCACCTGGCGCCGCGCATCGAGTTCTTCGTTGATGCGGCGGGCTTCCTTGACCGCCCAATGCACCACCATCGCGCCGCCGACGGCGGCAAACGTCCACTTCACCAATGGCGAAAACAGAATCGCGGGCATGTCGGCTCCTGGGGTTCGATCCGGCAATGGTCCGGGCGAATCTGGGCGATTTCGCGACGCCCTGGCTTTACAGCCCGTAACGCGACCATAAGGCGCGCTCTTCCAGGGAGGTAAGAAGATCGTCGGCGAAGCCGCCCTGGCCGCGCATTATGTCGGACACGCGCGAGCCCATCAGACGGCGGCCGAGGAAGCCGCGTTCATTGGCGATGACCGGCAGGCGCACTTTCTCGCCATAGCGCTCGCGCAGCACCGAACGCAGTTCGCCGCGGCTGTCGGCGAGGCCGAGGCCGATCGCCTTGTCGGCGGTCCAGAACTCGCCGGAGAACAGAACCTTGTCGTCGCCCTTGAGGCGAGCGCCGCGGCGCTTCTTCACCAGTTCGATGAAGTGCGCGTGAATGTCGGCCTGGATCGCCTTGATGCGCGCGACGTCTTCCGGATTCTCCTCACGGAACGGATCGAGCATCGCCTTGCGCTCGCCCGACGTATAGATGCGGCGCTCGACGCCGATCTTCTTCATCATCTCCTGAAAGCCGAACGAGCCGCCAATGACGCCGATCGAGCCGACGATCGAATAATCGTCGCAGATGATCTCGTCGGCGGCGCAGGCCAGCATGTAGCCGCCCGATGCGCCGGCATCCTCGATGAAGGCCAGCACCGGGATTTTCTTCTCCTCGGCGAGCTGGCGAATGCGCCGGTAGATCAGATGCGACTGGGTCGGCGAGCCGCCCGGCGAATTGATCACCAGCGCCACCGCCCGCGCACGCGGCATGGCGAAGGCACGGTCCAGAGTCCGCGTCAGGCCGGCCAGGGTGAGGCCCGGCCGCAGCGGCGAACTCACGCCGATCATGCCGGCGAGCCGCACCACCGGCACGACCGGGCTGTCCGAGCGGAACCGGGCCGGAATCAACGCGTTAAAGGGGGCGAGCAGCTTTTCGACGAAAGAGGCCATGGCGTTAATTAGGCAGCCCAAGGCCGCTTAGTCAAAGCGTAGCGAGCTTATGCCGCACGGTATCGGGATAAGCCGACAAAGCGGCAGTGCGGGGCCGATCGCTGTGAGTTTGCGGTCACCGAAACTTGCGCGTTTTTTACCGGAAGATGATTTGTGCGGTGCGATATCCGGAATTACCTTCCAGCGGCTGGGAAATAGAGGGAGCAACAAAAATGGATCCGAAGCTCGCCATTCTGTTCCTGCTAATCGGCGCGGTAACGACCTTGTCGGCCTTTGCCGACGGCACCTTCGATAAGGTTCGTGAGCAGATCCGCGGCGCCCGACGCCGTTAATCGCCGGCGGACAGCGCGAGCGGCTCCGCTTCGCGCAGTACCGCCTCGGCGGCGGCAGATGATTTCCCGCTCGCTTCATTGAGGACGAGGGCCGGAAGATCCGGCCGCCGCCCCGCTCCACCTTTGACCGCCCGCACCAGCACCCGGATCGCTTCGGCGCCCGGGCGCGGCAGCACGGGCATTACCGCCACCTCACCGAAATGCTGCGCGAGCGCCGCCAGCACGTCGTCGAGCGCCGGGGCACGCCAGATCAGCGTCAGCGTGCCGCGCGGCTTGAGGACGAAGGCCGCGCTCGCCAGCCACCGCTTCAACAAGTCCCCGTCCGCGACATGCGCCAGCCGACGCCGCGCGTCGGGCGAACTCTGCTGCCGCGCCGGATCGTTGAAGGGCGGGTTCATCAGCACGTGATCGGCGTTCCCCGGCTCGATACCGAGCGCTGCGACATTCTCGACATTGCCGGCGAGAACCTGCACGCGTCCGCCCATGTCATTGCGGCCGGCATTCTCGGTCGCGAGCGCGGCAAGCGCCGGATCGATCTCGATCAAGGTGACGCGCAGATCCGCCACGCGCCATGCCAGCGCCAGCCCTGCCCCGCCGATGCCGGCGCCGAAGTCGATCGCGTGTTCGCCGGCCCGGCCGCCGGCCGCCGCCGCCAGCAGAATGGCGTCATGGCCGACGCGGTGGCCGCGTTTGGGCTGCAGCAGCCGCAGCCGGCCGCCGAGCACGGCGTCGTCGGTGGTTTCGATCCCGGCGCTCATGGCGCTCAGGACGTGTGCGGACGAAGCTCGTGACCGAGCCCGGCATCCATCAGCAGCCGGCGCGCATCGTCCAGTTCGTCGTCGGCCACCAGAACGCGGCGCGGCAGCACGCCGAGCGAGCCTTCGAGCACGCTCATGTTCTGGTCGAGCAGCATATGGCCGATGCCGGCGCCGTCGAGCAGCGCGGTGACGGCGGAGACCAGCACGGCGTCGTTGGTGCGGAGAATTTCTTTCATGAAATCGAGCCCGGACGAATCTTGTCATTCCGGGACGCGCGCACGCGCGGACCCGGAATCCAGCCGCGACGATAAGGCCTGTTGCTGGATTCCGGGTTCGCTCGCTGATGCTCGCGCCCCGGAATGACGAATGGGACCATCCCCTATCCCCTCCTTCGCTCGTCACCGGGCGCGCGGTGATTGAGATAAGCGAGCAGTTTCATCTCGCGGCGGCCGCGCGTCACGGTATCGAGCACCAGGCCGACGGCTATCGACAGGAAGGCGAGCAGCATCAGGCCCATCGCCAGAATCGCGGTCGGCAGCCGCGGCACCAGATGGGTCTCGAGGAAGGTGATGACGATCGGAATCGCCAGGCCGACGGAAATCAGCGCCAGCGCGGCGCCCACCGCGCCGAAGAACGGAAACGGCCGCTCGCTGCGGTAAAGCTGGCCGATGGTCCACAGGATGCGGAATCCGTCGCGCCAGGTGTTGAGCTTGGAGGTCGAACCTTCCGGCCGCGCGTAGTAAGGCGTTTCGACTTCGGCGGCGGCAAGACCCAGTTCGAGGGCATGGACCGTCAGTTCGGTTTCGATCTCGAAGCCCCCGGACAGCATCGGGAACGATTTGACGAAACGGCGCGAGAACACCCGGTAGCCGGACAGCATGTCGTTGAAGGTCGGGCCGAACACGGTGGCGACGAAGGTCGTCAGCAGCCAGTTGCCGGTGCGGTGGCCGGCGCGATAGGCCGCCACCTCCTGATCGACGCGGTTGCCGACGACCATATCGAGATGATCGTGCAGCAGGAGGTCGATCATCTTCGGCGCACTCGGCGCGTCATAGGTCGCATCGCCGTCGACCAGCACGTAGATATCGGCCTCGATGTCGCTGAACATGCGGCGCACCACGAAGCCCTTGCCCTGGTGCATCTCCTTGCGCACCACGGCGCCGGCGGCGCGCGCAATCGCCGCAGTATCGTCGCTGGAGTTGTTGTCGAAGACGTAGATGACGGCGTCCGGCAGGGCTGCCTGGAAGTCCGCCACCACCTTGGCGATGGCAGCCGCTTCGTTGTAACAGGGCACAAGCACGGCGACCCGATAGGGCTGCCGCGCCCCGGTATATCCGGCCGCCGTCGCGGTACCGCCCGTGCGTTCGTCCATCGCCGCCCCTGCTCCCGACCTCGTGACTCAGCGAGGTCTTGCTGCTTTAGCACAGCGTTTCTATGCTCGCCTTTGCCCGCCGTCGAGGGCCGGAATATCCGCCCCAAGTGCCTCAAGGAGAATGCGTCTTGGCCGTTGTGGTCCCCTTTGAAAATCCGCAGGGCTCGATCGAGCGGCTGGTCAAGCAGCTCGCCCCGGCGATGGAGCGCGTCAACGCGACGATTCTCGACCGGACCGGCTCCGACGTCACCATGATCCCCGAGGTCGCCAACCACCTGATTTCGTCGGGCGGCAAGCGCCTGCGGCCGATGCTGACCTTGGCCATGGCGCAGCTCACCGGCTACAGCGGCGACGGCCACATCAAGCTCGCCGCCGCCGTGGAATTCATGCACACGGCGACGCTGCTGCACGACGACGTCGTCGATCAGAGCGACATGCGCCGCGGCAAGCAGGCCGCGCGCATGCTCTGGGGCAACGAGGCGAGCGTGCTGGTCGGCGACTTCCTGCTCGGCCAGGCCTTCAAGATGATGGTCGAGGTCGGCAATCTCACGGCGCTCGACATTCTCTCGTCGGCCGCGGCGGTGATCGCGGAGGGCGAAGTGATGCAGCTTGGCGCCGCCAAGAACACCGCGACCAACGAAGACGAATACATGGCCGTGATCCGCGGCAAGACTGCCGAACTGTTCGCGGCGGCCTGCGAGGTCGGCCCGGTGCTGGCCGGCCGCGACAAGGCGGCGATCGCGGCCTGCCGCTCCTACGGCATGAATCTCGGCATCGCCTTCCAGCTCGTCGATGACGCGCTCGACTACGGCGGCAAGTCGGCCAAGCTCGGCAAGAATGTCGGCGACGATTTCCGCGAGGGCAAGATCACGCTGCCGGTGGTGCTGTCATTCCGCCGCGGCTCGGACAGCGAGCGCGCGTTCTGGAATCGCACGCTCGGCGAAGGCAAGGTCGAGGACGGCGATCTCGATCACGCCATCGGCCTGATGACCAAGCATCATGCCATCGAGGATACGCTCGGCCGCGCCCGGCACTACGGCGCGATCGCCACCGAAGCGCTGGCGCTGGTGCCGGACTGCGAGATCAAGACGGCTCTGGAAGAGACGGTCGCGTTCTGTATCGCGCGGGCGTATTGACGCCCGCGGCTACTTCGTAATCGTGAAACCGGTCTCGGGCTGGCGCAGCAGTTGCGAGCGGATGAACGGATCGGGATCCTGGCCGATATAGCGGCTGCCGTAATAAACCGGCGGCGCGCAGCCATTGGGCTGAGGTTCGCCATTAAACCAGATGCCGCGGAAGGTCGGGCCGCCGACATTGTCCTGACAGACGGAGCCGACGACCTTCTTCTTGGCCTTGGCCGCGAACGCCGGTTCGGCGGCAACCGCGCCGGTGAGCGCCACTCCGGCCGCAACAACCGCCAGCCATCGCCAGTTCATGACCCGTCTCCGTTCAGTGTGCCGCCGCTGTAACGGCAAATCCCGCAGGCGGCAACAGTTCCCCGGCCAGTAGGGCCGGCAAGTGCGGGAAATTCAAGGCGTCCGGTTGAGCACCGTCGCCGCCGCCCACCACGACGGCCGCCGGACCGAAAGCTCCGATTCGGCCGCCCTCGCCGCGGCTTCCGTGGCGAACAGGGCAAAGCAGGTGGCGCCCGAGCCCGACATGCGGGCGAGCCGGACGCCGGGAAGCGCCTCGAGTGCTTCGAGCACCGCGCCAATGACGGGGGCGCAGACGATGGCCGGCGCCGTGAGGTCGTTGCCGTGGCCGCGCAGAGAGCCGATGAGCGCAGCGGCATCGCGCGGGATGTCGCCGAGCCCGCCACCATCCTTCGGCAGCCCGGATTTGGCCAGCGCGGCGAAGACATCGCGGGTCGGCACGCCGACGCGCGGGTTCACCAGCAGCGCCGGCAATGCCGGCAGCCGCAGCGGCGGCGACAGCCGCTCGCCGACGCCGGTCATGACGCAGGCGCGCGAGGCAAGGCACACCGGCACGTCGGCGCCGGTGCGCAAGGCCGCCGTCATCAGCCGCGCGTCGTCGAACGACATGCCGTTGAGGCGCGCCAGGAGCCGCAAGGCCGCCGCCGCATCGGCCGAGCCGCCGCCGACGCCGCCGGCGACCGGAATATGTTTGCCGAGGTGGAAGCGTCCGCCTTTGAGGTTCGGCACCAAAGCGGCGAGCGCGGCGAACGCCTTGAGGACGAGGTTGTCGCTGGCGGCATCGATGGCGCCGGCAAAAGGCCCGGCGACGTCGAGCGACGTATGCGCGGCCGGCTCGAGCGTCAGCGTGTCGGCAATGTCGGCAAAGACGACGAGACTTTCGAGCTCGTGATAGCCGTCGGCGCGCCGCCCCGTGATGCGCAGGCTCAGGTTGATCTTGGCGCGCGCGGTTTCGGTGAGGTGACTTGAAATCAAGAGCGCTGCGCTCCGTCCTTGTCCCGGGCGCGGCGCAACGTGAAACGTTGCGACGCAGAACCGGGACCTTAGCGCATTCGGAGGCTGGGATGGCCACGGATCAGCGTCGCATCACTTCGTGCTGCGCTGCGTCCGGGGCAAGGAATCACCCGCCATTGCCCGGCTTGGGCGCCGCCGGCTTGTCGGCGGAATTGGCCTGCGACGAGGTCTCGTCGGGCAGGCCGACACGCAGCTTTTCCAGAATCTTCGGCAGCTCCTCCGGATCGGGCTTGAGGTCGCGCGCGTGATTCCACTGGAAGGTCGCTTCCAGCTTGCGGCCGATGCGCCAGTAGGCGTCGCCGAGATGATCGTTGATGGTCGGATCCTCGGGCTTGAGGCCGATGGCGCGCTCCAGCTCCTTGGTCGCTTCCTCGTAATTGCCGACGCGGTAATAGGCCCAGCCCAGCGAGTCGACGATGTAACCGTCGTCAGGACGCTGCGCGACGGCCTTCCTGATCATCTCCATGCCCTGATCGAGGTTGACGCCCTGATCGATCCAGGAATAGCCGAGATAATTGAGCACATGCGGCTGATCGGGGAACAGCGCGAGCGCCTTCTTCAGATCGGCTTCCGCCTTCTGCCACTGCTTGGCGCGCTCGTAGCAGATGCCGCGGAAATAGAAGACGGTCCAGTGGGCCTTGTCCGGCGTGCCGATGAGGTCGATCGCCTTGGAATAGATGTCGCCGCATTCGGCGAACTTCTTGTGGCCGCGCAGCAGATTGCCGAGCGCGAGCGTGGCCTCCAGATCCTTCGGATCGTCCTTGATCAGCTCCTCGAGCCGCTTCTGCGCCTCCTCGCTGCGCTCGAGCGCGTCGAGATCGGCGGCCATCTGAATGGCGGCGTTGCGGTACAGCACCGAGTTGTGCGGGATGCGATCATAGACCTTGATCGCCATGTCCGGCTTCTTCATCGCCTCGTAGAGATCGGCGAGCGACAGCAGCGCCAGTTCGTGCTGCGGGGCAAGGTGCAGCGACAGTTGCAGATAGACGAGGCCGAGATCCTCGCCGCCGCGGCGGCCGAGCGAGGCACCGAGACCGTACAGCGCCTCGGCGGCGCCGGCCTGCGCGTTGGCGACCATCATCGGAATGGCGCCGGCCTTTGTATCGCTCTTGGTATCGTTTTTGGCGGTCGCGGCGCGCGGCGCGGCATCGCCTTCGTTCAGGCGGGCGATGGTTTTGGCGTCGGCTATGCCGTCCGCCTTGAGCCCGTTGCGCGACTGGAATTCGCGAATGGCGGTCACGGTCTGCGCGCCGTAGCGGCCGTCGGCCGACAGGCCGAGACGGTTCTGCAGGGCGGTGACATCCGCGCCGCTCATGCCGCGCGACAAGCTGCGGTCGGCGGCAAGCTGCGGCACGCCGGGCTTTGCTTCAGCCGGTTTGACCTCGGCCGGTTTCGGCGCGCCGGCATCCGCCGGCCTGAGCTTGCGCATCGCGCTGGCGATGAGCGGATGGCGCGGCAGCACCTTGTCGAACGCCACGAAGACCGCGAGCGCTTCCTCGGCCGAACGGTTGCGCGACAGCCAGCCGCCATAGGCCTCGACCACGCGGAGCGCCGACGAATCCATCTTGTAGGCGCGCTCGAACCTCTTGCCCGCCTCCCTGGCGTCACCGGCGGCGTCGAGAATGAGGCCGGCGTGCAGATCCTTGAAAATGCCGTACCATTCCGGCCCGGTCAGGCGGTCGATGGTCGCCACCGCGCCCTTGGCATCGCCGGCGCCGGCCTGGCTCCAGGCCGACAGCAGCGCCGCGGTGAGATCCGTGATCGGACCGCGCACCGATTGGGAAAGGTTGCGCCGCGCCACCGCGAAATGACCGACCTTGAGGTCGTGCACGCCGAGCACGAGGCGCGCCGCGCGATCGGTCTTGCTGGTCTGCACGACGCGTTCGGCGAACTTCACCGCCTCTCCGACCTCGCCGCCGATCAGGAGCGATACGAAGGCGCGATCGAGCAGTTCGGTATTCTTGGGGTCGCGCCGCAAGGCGGCCCGATAATAGGTGGCGGCGGCCAGCGCATCCTGCTGCCGGCCGGCATGGCGGGCGGCCAGATAGCTACCCGACGCCGTGACGCCGGACAGATCGATGGCGCCGGAGGCGACAGGCGGCTGCGAGCCCTGCGCGGTGGCCGAGGCCGGCACCGCAATGGCAGCAACCGCACACGCAACAACGGCGGCGCCCGCCGCAACAGCCCGGAACCGGCTCGATGATTTCACTGGCAATGCTCCGATGAGCGGCCGCGCGGCTCCGCGCTGACTCGCTGAGGTCAGATTCAGAATGACCCTTTTGCGCCGCAACCGCAAGAACGGCCCGCCGCGCGCCAAGAGTCCGCCGCCACAGCTTGAATGCCACGGTGTGGCGGCAGCATGGCCGTGCGGGCACTCGTTCGGCCCACCTCATCGGGTCGCCGGCGCAAGGCCGTCGGCCCGGCGTTCCCGTCGCTTCTCACGTGCCGCAACAGCTTGCAACCTTTACGGGAACTTAGATGTCCTTTGGGGAACCCCGAGTTTGGCCGTGTTTGGGGGCATTCGCACATCGGCGCCCCACCCCCGCCTCCGCCCGGCCATCCCTACGGGCCTACCTGTCGGAAAATCGTGCAATCGGGCATGTTAGCGCCGGGAGGCTGCCGACGTCCGATGCGCGCCGTGTTTTCCAATGTGACGGAGTATTTCGACAGCCAGCGGGGGCGCTGGCTGCGCGAACAGCTCGCCGGCATTCTCGTCGCCCAGCTCATCGTCGCGCTGCTGACGGCGATTCTCGCGGCGGCCTTCCAGTGGCTGCCGATCCAGCATGTCACGATCGTCTATCTCATTCCGGTCATCGTCGCGACCTTGCGCTGGGGCGCGATCCCGGCGGTGTTCGCCGGCCTGTCCGGCATCGCGGCGGTTGCTTATTTCTTTTACGCGCCTTTCTTCGATATGCGCGTCCACAGTCCCGCGCAGATCGCCGACATCCTGCTGTTCGTCACCGTCGCAACGATCACCGGTCGCATCGCGGTCGCGGTCCGCAAGGCCAAGATCCGCGCCCAGGCCGAAAGCCTGCGCGATGCCCTGATCGGTTCGGTGTCGCACGGACTGCGCACGCCGCTGGCGGCGATCACCGGCTCGGCGTCCATCCTGGCCCAATCGCGCGCCATCGAGGGCGACGAACACCTGTCCTCCCTGGTTCACGTCATTCGCGACGAGGCCGATCGGCTCAATGGCGACATCCAGAACCTGCTCGATGCCACGCGCATCAGCAGCGAAGGGCTTCAGCCCCACATGACCTGGGTCGATCCCGAAGATCTGATCAGCGGCGCCCTGGCCAGCAAACGCCGCGCGCTCGCCGAGCGCCCGGTCAACCTCTCCATCGCCGACGATCTGCCGCTGGCCTATATCGACGCCACCCTCATCCAGTCCGCGCTGAGCCAGGTCATCGAAAATGCGATCAAATATTCTCCGCCGGGCTCGCCGATCACGATCAAGGCCGGGCAGGTCGGCGCGATGATCCGCATTGATGTCAGCGACAAGGGCGTGGGCGTTCCGAATTCCGAACTCGAGAAGATATTCGAGCGCTTCTATCGCGGCTCGGTCCATGCCACGAATATACCGGGGTCCGGGCTTGGACTATGGATCGCGCGCGCCCTGATTGATGCCTGCGGCGGGCGCATCCGGGCTGTCGTTCCGGACCATGGCCCGGGAACCACCTTCCGTATCGAACTGCCGGTGAAAACGCAGCCGGCCGCCGACGAGAACGCAGATGAATGACAGCCGCCCATCGGTTCTGATCATCGACGACGATCCGCAGATCCGGCGTTTTCTGCGCGCCGGCTTCGACCTTGAGCACTTCGCGGTGCATGAGGAGCCGACCGGCCAGGGCGGGCTGCGGGCCGCCACCTTGCGCCGCTCCGACCTCATCGTGGTCGATCTCAATCTGCCCGACATGGACGGCAGCAACATCGTCGAGCGGCTGCGCGCCTGGTCGACGGTGCCGATTATCGTTCTGTCGGTGCGCGCCAGCGACGAGGACAAGGTCAAGCTGCTTGAAAGCGGCGCCGACGACTACGTCGTCAAGCCGTTCAGCATGGTCGAACTGGTGGCGCGGGCGCGGGCGGCCATTCGCCGTCAGACTCGGACCGACCACGGCGAGATGATCGTCAAATCCGGCCCGCTCTCGATCGATCTCGCCAATCGCGCGGTCTATCTCGACGAAGAACGAGTCACGCTGTCTCCCAAGGAGTATCGCCTGCTGCAGGTTCTCGCCAAGCACGCCGGCAATGTCGTCACGCACAACACCTTGATGAAAGAGGTGTGGGGCGTGCGCCACCTCGACAATTCCCACTATCTGCGGATTCTCGTGCGCCGCCTGCGCGGCAAGATCGAAAAGAATCCGAAGCGGCCGCAGATTCTCGTCAGCGAGCTGGGCGTCGGCTACCGCCTGACGAATGGAAACGAGGCCCGGTGACGGATCACTGTTACCGAACTGTTACGACACGCTTCGCCTTGCTCACCGCCGCGTTACGGCCGTCCCGATAGCGTCGAAACCGCTCGTCGTTGCGTGCGAATCCCCGCGCGATCCGACGGGGAGGTTCGACCGTGCCGAATTCCGAAAGCCTGAGGCGCGCCAAGCCCGCCCGACGCCCCTGTCTCGCGCCAGCCAATCAGGCGGAGATCGAGAAAGAGCGCAACCGGCTGTTCGACGAGCTGATGCTGCTCCGCCGCATGCAGTCCGCGCCTTCGCAGGCTCTCGAAACGGCGCGCATCCTGCTCACCAGGCAATGGATCAAGGCCGATTGGCGCGAACGCGAGCGGCTCAACAAGGCCGCCGGTTGGGCGCTGCAGATCGAATTGAACGGCAATCAGTCGTCGGCATAACGCCGCGGCGTCCGGCCGCTACATCCCCGAATAGTTCGGACCGCCCGCGCCTTCCGGCGGCACCCAGGTGATGTTCTGGTTCGGGTCCTTGATGTCGCAGGTTTTACAGTGGACGCAATTCTGCGCATTGATGACGAACTTCGGGTTGCCCGCCTCTTCCACCCATTCATAGACGCCGGCCGGGCAGTAACGCGCCGACGGACCGGCGAAGACGTCGTGCTCCGACGACTTCTGCAAGGCCATGTCCTTGACTTTGAGATGCGGCGGCTGGTCTTCCTCGTGATTGGTGTTCGACAGGAACACCGAGGACAGACGATCGAAGATGAGCTTGCCGTCGGGCTTGGGATAGACGATACGCTCGCATTCGGCCGCGGGCTTGAGCGCCATGTAGTCCGGCTTGCCGTGCTTAAGCGTGCCAAACAGCGAAAATTTAACACTCGCACCCAACAACGGCAGCCATTTGCCGACCGAATTCGTCCACATGTCGAGGCCGCCGAGCGCGATGCCGATCAAAGTGCCGAACTTCGACCAGAGCGGCTTGACGTTGCGCACCGCCCAAAGATCCTGACCGATCGGCGACGCCCGCCAGCCGGACTCGTAATCCGTGAGTTCGTCGTATTGCCTTCCGGCAGCCAGCGCCGCGGCTGCGGCTTCCGCCGCGAGCATGCCCGACAGCATCGCGTTGTGGCTGCCCTTGATGCGCGGCACGTTCATGAAGCCGGCATCACAACCGATCAGCGCGCCGCCGGGGAATGTCAGCTTCGGCACCGACTGATAGCCGCCTTCCGTGATGGCGCGTGCGCCATAGGAGAGACGTTTGCCGCCCTCGAAGGTGTCGCGCACCGAAGGATGCGTCTTGAAGCGCTGGAATTCCTCGAACGGCGACAGATAGGGATTCTTGTAGTTCAGGTGCACGACGAAGCCGACCGCCACCAGATTGTCGTCGAAGTGATAGAGGAACGAGCCGCCGCCGGTCGAATTGTCGAGCGGCCAGCCGAACGAGTGCTGCACAAGGCCCTTCTTGTGCTTGCCGGGCGCGACCTGCCACAGCTCCTTGAGGCCGATGCCGAATTTCTGTGGCTCGCGGCCGTCCTGCAGATTGAACTTCGCCAGCAGTTGCTTGCCGAGATTGCCGCGCGCGCCCTCGGCGAACAGAGTGTACTTGGCGCGCAGCTCCATGCCGCGCGTGAAGTTGGCATTGGGTTCGTTGTTCCTGCCGATGCCCATGTCGCCGGTGGCGACGCCGACCACGGCGCCGTTGTCGTCGTAAAGAACCTCCGCCGCGGCGAAGCCCGGATAGATCTCGACGCCGAGGCCCTCGGCCTTGGTGCCGAGCCAGCGGCAGACGTCGCCGAGCGACACGATGTAGTTGCCGTGGTTGCCCATCAGCGGCGGCATCAGGATGTTCGGCAGCCGCACCGCGCCGCTGTGGCCGAGCCAATAGAAGCGGTCGTCGGTGACTTGGGTCTTGATCGGCGTTTCTTCCGAGCGCCAGTCGGGCAGCAGGGCGTCGAGCCCGGCCGGATCGATCACCGCGCCGGAGAGGATGTGCGCGCCGACCTCGGAGCCCTTTTCGACCACGACCACCGACAGGTCGGCATTGATCTGCTTGAGGCGGATGGCGGCGGCGAGGCCGGCGGGGCCGGCGCCGACAACAACAACATCAAACTCCATGGCTTCGCGGGCGGGCAGATCGGTCATCGAGGCCTCCTGAAATGGGCGAACGGCGCGAAAATCGCTGCCTGTGCCCCCGAAACGCAGTTCATAACGCTTCTATTGAACATTTTTGCACAGCGTGGGCAATCGCCCGGCCATACGATTTCATTGTGCTAGAATGCTGGGATGACGGAATCCCCCGACCCCAACGCCCGCGACCTGATCGAGTTCTACCTCGACGCCGGCGCCGACGCCTTTATTGGCGAGGAGCCTGTGGACCGCTTCGCCCTGGTCGATGGGCCGGTGGCGCCGAAGGTGGCCGAGCGGCCCGCTCTCGTGCGGGAGGCCGCCCCCCCTATTGCGGCCCCGGCCCGGCCGGCGCCGCAGGCTCCCGACGAGGCCGCGACCGCGGCGCGCATTGCCGCCAGGAGCGCCACCACGCTCGACGAGTTGCGGGCCATCGTCGAAGGCTTCGATGGCTGCGCGCTCAAGGCGACCGCAAGCCGCACCGTGTTCTCGGACGGCAATCCGCAAGCGCGCCTCATGCTGGTCGGCGAGGCGCCGGGCCGCGACGAGGACATCGAGGGCCTGCCCTTCGTCGGCCGTTCCGGCAAACTGCTCAATCAGATGCTCAAGGCCATCGGGCTCGACCGCACGTCGGTCTACATCGCCAACATCGTGCCGTGGCGTCCGCCCGGCAACCGCGATCCAAGCCCGCATGAGTCGGCGATCTGCCTGCCTTTCATCCTCCGTCAGATCGAACTCGTCGATCCCGATGTGCTGGTGTGCCTCGGCAAGCCGTCGATGCAGACCTTGCTCGGCCTGATGGAGCCGATCTCGAAGGCGCGCGGCCGCTGGGTCACCTTCAACACCGGCAAGCGCGACATCAAAGCCCTGGCCACCTTCCATCCGGCGTTCCTGTTGCGCTCGCCGCTGCAAAAGCGCTTCGCCTGGCGCGATCTGCTGGCGATCAAGAAGGCGCTGAAGAACGGATAGCAACGTGGCCTTTGTAACCCGGATGAGCGTAGCGAAATCCGGGAGCGGCTGACCCGGGTTTCGCTACGCTACACCCGGACTACGAGGCTGTCATTCCGGGGCGCGGCTGAAAGCCGCGAGCCCGGAATCCATATCCCCTGTGCTGCGGTGTATGGATTCCGGGCCCGCGCGTAATGCGCGCATCCCGGAATGACAGAGTCATTACCTCAACGCCACCAGTATCGCCCCCGCCGCGATCAGCGCGACGCCGAGCCAGTTCGGACCGCTCAGCTTTTCCCCGAGAAAGACGACGCCGAAGATCGCGACCAGCACCACGCTGAGTTTGTCGATGGGCGCAACCTTGGCCGCCTCGCCAATCTTCAGTGCGCGGAAGTAACAGATCCACGACGCGCCGGTGGCCAGCCCCGACAGCACGAGAAAGACGTAAGTGCGCGGCGACACGCTGCCCGGCGACTGGAATTGTCCGGTCGCGAACAGGATCAGCGCCAGCGTCATCAGGATGACGATGGTGCGGATGAAGGTGGCGAAGTCGGAATTGATGTTCTCGACGCCGACCTTGGCGAAGATCGCCGTGAGTGCGGCGAACATCGCCGACAGCAACGCCCAGACCTGCCAGGATGACCAGATGCTCATGCTCGTCCTCGATCGCGCCATGCGTCACGTCGGCGCATTAGACGCTCAACTACCCGATATTCGGCACTAAGTACCATTTGCATCGAACCGCGCAGGTCGGAACAACGCCAGCCGCATAACTCGTCGCGCTGGATTCAGATATAGAGCTGGCGTAAATTCAAGCCGTGGTCGCGCGTGGGGGCGGCCGCCGGGAGATCGCAATGTTGGATGCCGATCCAGTCCTGCTCGCTCGCCTGCAATTCGCCTTCACCGTAGTCTTTCATATCATCTTTCCCAGCTTCACCATCGGCCTCTCGGCCTGGCTCGCCACGCTCGGCGGCCTGTGGGTCTACACCGGCGAGGACCGCTATCAGCGCCTGATGCGCTTCTGGGTGCGGATCTTCGCCGTGTCCTTCGCCATGGGCGTCGTCTCCGGCATCGTACTGTCCTATCAGTTCGGCACCAACTGGAGCCGCTTCTCCGCCTTCTCCGGCGACGTGATCGGCCCGCTGCTCGGCTACGAAGTGCTGGCGGCCTTCTTCCTCGAGGCGACCTTCCTCGGCATCCTGCTGTTCGGGTTCAGCCGCGTGCCGCCGTGGCTCTACACGCTGTCGGCGGCGGTGGTCGCCTTCGGCACCATGAGCTCGGCGTTCTGGATTCTCGCCGCCAATAGCTGGATGCAGACGCCGGCCGGCCACGCCATCGAGAACGGCGTCGCGGTGCCGGTCGACTGGCTGAAGATCATCTTCAACCCGAGTTTCCCCTATCGCTTCGCGCATATGCTCAACGCCGCTTACCTGACGACGGCCTTCGTCGTGATCGGCGTCGGCGCGCGCTTCCTGCTCGCCGGCCGCCACTTGAGCGAAGGCCGCACCATGCTGCGTATGGGCGTCGGCCTCGCCGTGATCCTTGCGCCGCTGCAGCTTTTCATCGGCGACCAGCACGGCCTCAACACGCTCAAGCACCAACCGATCAAGGTCGCGGCCATGGAAGGCCACTGGGACGGCTCCAAACCCGCCGACTTCCATATCTTCGCCTGGCCCGACGAGAAGGCCGAGAAGAACCGCTTCGAGATATCGATCCCGCGCGGCTCCTCGCTCATTCTCACGCATTCGTGGGACGGGCTGATCCCCGGCCTCACCAGCGTGCCGCCGGACCAGCGGCCGCCGGTCGTCTCGGTGTTCTTCGCCTTCCGCATCATGCTGGCGATCGGCTTCTTCATGATCGCGGCGGCGCTGTACGGCGCCTTCCTTTGGTGGCGCGGCGCCTTGTTCGAGACGCGCTGGTTCCTGCGCATCGTCGCCAACACATGGTGGGCCGGATTCGTCGCCGTCATCGCCGGCTGGGTCGTCACCGAAAGCGGCCGCCAGCCCTGGCTCATCTATAACGTGATGCGCACGGTGGACGGCGTGTCGCCCGTGCCGGGCGCCACCGTGCTCGGCACCTTGGCGCTGTTCATCGTCGCCTACGGCATCGTGTTCTCGTTCGGCATCTATTACATGAACCGCCTGATCAATCTGGGGCCCGACGACGGCGGCCACGGCGCGGATGACGTCGGCTTCGTCGCCGGCAACCGCATGGCGGCCGCCAAGCCCGCCGATCGCGACATCTGAGAAAGGGGACGCGCCATGGCTTCCATGGAAATGTATCTCCCGCTGATCTGGGCCGCGCTGATCGGCGTCGCGGTGGCGATGTACATCGTCCTCGACGGTTTCGATCTCGGCATCGGCGTGCTATTTCCCTTCACCAAAAGCGAGACCGAACGCGACCAGATGATGCGCACCATCGCGCCGTTCTGGGACGGCAACGAGACCTGGCTGATCCTCGGCGGCGTCGGCCTATTCGTCGCCTTCCCGCGCGCCTATGCGGTGATCATGCCGGCGCTTTACATTCCGGTGATCGTGATGCTGGTGGCGCTGGTGTTCCGCGGCGTCGCCTTCGAATTCCGCACCGTGTCGCGCAGCAAGACCGGCTGGAGTTTCGCCTTTACCATCGGATCGGTGATTGCCGCCTTCGCGCAGGGCGTCATCCTCGGCGGCCTGGTGCAGGGCATCGCGGTCACCAAAGGCGAGTTCTCCGGCGGGCATTTCGACTGGGCAACGCCGTTCGCGTTCCTGTGCGGCCTGTCGCTGATCGCCGGCTACGCGCTGCTCGGCACCACATGGCTGCACATGAAAACCGACGGCAAGGTCGCGGCGCGCGCGCAAGGCCAGGCGAAATACTGGCTGATCGCGGTGCTGGTCTGCATGGCGGCGGTGAGCGCCTACACGCCGTTTCACGAGCCACGCATTGCCGAGCGCTGGTTCTCGCTGCCGAACTTCTATTTCCTGTGGCCGGTGCCGACGATCACCGCGCTCGTCGCCTTTGCCTGCTGGCACTGGATCGAGCGCGGCCGCGAAGTGCCGCCGTTCCTGGCCTCGATCGCGCTGTTCATGCTCGGCTATGTCGGGCTGGTGATCTCGAACTATCCGTATCTGGTGCCGCCGTCACTGACGATCTGGGACACCGCCGCATCGGCGAGCAGCCAGGTGTTCATGCTGATCGGCACTTTGTTCCTGCTGCCGATGGTGATCGGCTACGTGATCTTTGTGTACTGGATTTTCCGCGGCAAGGTCCGCGAGGGCGAGAGCTACCACTGATCCGTCATTCCGGACGAGGCGAAGCGTCGATCCGGAATCCAGAAACAGGCTCTGAATGTGTTGCTGGATTCCGGGTTCGCTCACTTCGTTCGCGCCCCGGAATGACAGAGGATGGTTATTGCGCCGGCGGGCGCAGCACCGCCCAGCCGATGCGGATCGGCGGCAGCCGGCCCTGCACTGCGCGGTCGAACTGGCGTGGCAGCTCTGGCACCAGACCGGGAAACTGCGTGCGCAGATCCTCCGGCACGGCGTTGTTCGCAGCCGCCGGCCAGACCAGCACACCGCCATGGGCCGCGACGTCATCGACGCTGACCCAGGGACTGCGCTGCGGCGCCCAGGCAAAGAACACTCGCGGCCGGCCTTCCGGCCCGCCCGGCGCCATCATGGCGATCAGCGGCGCCAGCCGCGCGTCGCCACTGACATATTGCAGCGGCTTGCCGGTGCGGCGCTGATAGTTGTCGGCGAAGAACTGCGCCTCGGCGCCGGACGGCTGCGCCAGGCGGGTATCGCGGGCGAACGTCCACGGCACGACGAGCAGGCTCGCGGCCATCAGCAGCGGCGGCGCCACCAGCAGCGCCAGCCATGACGACGACACCAGCCGTTCGCGATAGATGTGCACGCGGTTGCCGGCGACGAGCACCACCGCCATGCCGGACAGCAGGACGAGCGGCGCCAGCATCGACCATGTCGTCAGCGAACCGAAAGCCGACAGCAACGCGACCTGCGGCACCCGCTCACCGATCAGCACCAGCGCGATGACGACAAACGCCGGCGCCAGCGCAAAGAAATAGATGAAAGCGCGCGCCGCCGGCTCCACCGGGCTGCGATCGATTTCCGGAGCGCGTTCATTGCGGCCGCGGCCGATGCCCGTCGAGAGCAGTGCGAGCAGCAGCAAGCCGAGGTGCGCGGCGGCCAGCGCGCCGGCAAACCTCAGCGCAGAGGCACGCCCGATATTGTCCTGAAGCGTCGCGGCCACCAGCGGCCAGGACCGGCTCAGCCAGGCGGCATAGGGCGCGATCACGATCACCAGCAGCAGCAGCGCCAGCCACGGCTCGGGATAAGCGAGCGCGCGACGGCCGCGCCGCGTCAGCGGCGTGAAGACGATGAGCAGCACCACCAGCACGACGCCGGCGTCATGCGTCAGCAACAGCAGTCCGAGATCGACGGCGACGAGAAACCAGCGGCCGCGTTTGCCCTCGCCGAGCGCGCGCCAGTAATGCATCAGCGCCAGCGCCCACAGCGGAATGGCGAGCACCGCCGGGCCGAATTCCGGGCTCGGCACCGTGAAGGCAGCGACGCCGACCATGAGCAGGATGGCGAGCACGGCATGGCGGGTACCGATCGTCGAGCGGCCGAGCGTGAACACAGCCCACAGCGCGACGACAATGCAGATCTGCGACAGCGCGTAGAGGCCGAACATGCCCCCGGCGCGGAAGGCGATTTCGGCCACCCAGAAGGCCAGCGGCGGGCCGAGATAGCTGCCGAGCAGGAATTCGCGGCCGACCGCCAGCACCAGCGGCACTTCGCCGGGAGGCGATGAATAAAAGAGCGTCGGAATCAGCGTCCATAGGACGCCCTGCGACAGCGCCACGAACCAGAACACGACCTTGGGCCGGCCGCGCAGGAATTCGATGATCAGGGAGACGTGGTGCATGAGGCCCGGCTCTTTGCCCCTCCCCGAGAGGGGCGCGGACAAGCAAGAGTGAGCAATAAAGAACGCGGCCTAAAGTGGCAACACGGTCGCGAGCGCCTCGTCGGGCACATCCTCGAGCCTATCGCCCATCGCGGCGAACTTGGCCGCCACCGGCGCGAAGGAGCGGCGGTGGTGCGGCGTCGGGCCCAGCGCCTGCAAGGCGCGGAAATGCTCGGGCACGCTGTAGCCCATGTGCCGCTCGAAGCCGTAGCCGGGATAGGCTTCGGCGAGGCGCTTCATGTAACGGTCGCGCGTCACCTTTGCGACGATCGAGGCGGCCGCCACCGACAGAACCAGCGCGTCGCCCGAGACCACCGCCTCGCAATCGCAGCCGCAGTCGATCTTCATGTTGCCGTCCATGAAGACGAGCTTGGGCCGAACCGGCAGCGCCTTCACGGCCCGCGCCGAGGCCCAGAGCGAGGCACGCAGGATATTGTCGCGGTCGATGCGGTCCACGGCGCCGAACACCACCGAGACATGCGCCGTGGCGCAGATTTTCTCGTAAAGCTTCTCGCGCGCCTCGGCGTCGAGCTTCTTGGAATCGTTGAGCCCGCGCGGGATGCGGTCGGGGTCCAGGATCACCGCGGCGGAGACCACCGGACCGGCCAAGGGCCCCCGCCCTGCCTCGTCGCAGCCGGCAACCGGGAAGATACCGGCCTTGAAGGCGCGACGCTCCCGCCGGAACGTCGGGCGCAAGATCGGCTCGGCCAGCGGCAATTGCGGCTTCGCAGCGGATTTACCAGCCGGCTTCGCAGACTTCGTCGCCAGCTTCACCGCAGCTTTCTTTTTGGTGGCGGGGGCCATGGGCCGATGGGTACGCCCGACTCGGGGCCCCGTTCAACCCTATTCGCGTCGGCGGGTGGATAATGGGGACAGGACCGTCATCGCCCGCGAAAGCGGGCGATCCAGCGCTTTCCCAGACAACAGGGCTGGGCCCTCCGCCTTCGCGGCGGACGACGCCGACACCTAAAACAAACTCATCTGCGCGTCATTCGGCTTCGGATGCTTGAAGTGCTCGGTCGTGAGCTGGCGCTTGGCGACATTGAGGCCGCGCTTTTCGCAGGCGAGTTCGAAACGGCGGCCGATCAGCCAGGCGTAAGGTCCCTTGCCTTTCATGCGCGTGCCCCACTCGGCGTCGTAATCGCGGCCGCCGCGCATCTCGCGCACCAGCTTGAACACATGACCGGCGCGATCGGGATAATTCGCTTCCAGCCATTCGCGGAACAGGTCGCGCACTTCGAGCGGCAGGCGCAACATGACATAGCCGGCCTCCCTGACGCCGGCGGCAGCCGCGGCATCGAGAATGCGCTCGATCTCGCTGTCGTTCAGCGCCGGAATGATCGGCGCCACCATGACCGTGGTCGGCACGCCGGCCTGCGACAACTGGCGCAAGGCCTCGAGCCGTTTCATCGGCGACGCCGCGCGCGGCTCCATCTTGCGCGCCAGTTCCGGATCGAGCGTCGTCACCGACAACGCCACCTTCGCGAGGTTGCGCTCTGCCATGCGCGCGAGGATGTCGAGATCGCGCGTCACCAGCGCCGACTTGGTGACGATGCCGACCGGATGCCCGGCCCGGTCGAGCGTTTCGAGAATGCGGCGCATCACCTTGTAACGCCGCTCGATCGGCTGATACGGGTCGGTATTGGTGCCGATCGCGATCACCTTCGGCGAATAGTTCGACGAAGCGAGCTCACGTTCAAGGAGGTCGGCTGCCTCCGGCTTGACGAATAGCTTCGATTCGAAATCGAGCCCCGGCGACAGGCCGAGATAGGCGTGCGTCGGACGGGCGAAGCAGTAGACGCAGCCGTGCTCGCAGCCGCGATAAGGATTGATCGAGCGGTCGAAACCGATGTCGGGCGATTGATTGCGGGTGATGATCTTGCGCGTCGCATCGACCTGCACCGAGGTCTTGAAGGGCGGCAGTTCCTCCAGCGAGCGCCAGCCATCGTCGAAGGCAATGCGGGCGATGGGCTCGTAGCGGCCCGAGGCGTTCGACTGCGCGCCACGGCCGCGGCGGCGCTCATGCTTGACCACGACGCCGAGCAAGCCAGTCAGATCGTCGACGCGAACACCCGCCGGCGCGGAGGGCAGCTCCGGTCCACGGTCGGAAATGGCGGTCCGATCGGGGTCCGCCGGCGGGCGTTTCAAGGCTGCAGGTCTTTGAGCCATGGTCTTTACCTAATCACGGTATGTGAACATAACAAGAACATTCTGCCGACTTTTGCGCGCCCTCTGTCTCTCGTGGCCCGCCTTTCCTTCCGCACACGATGTGGTAGCAACCGGGGGGACAGCGGTTGTGTTCCGCTTCATCGCCGGCTTGGGGGGCCATGCTCAGCGTCATTGTCGCCACGCACGAATCGGAGCGCGCCCTGGTGCCGACCTTGTCGGCGCTGGTGCCGGGCGCGATGTCGGGCCTCGTCAGCGAGGTGGTTGTCGCGGATGCGGGATCGAAGGACGCAACGGCCGAAGTTGCCGATATCGCCGGCTGCCGGTTCATTGCCTCCGAGGCGCCGCTCGGCGAGCGGCTCAAGGAAGCCGCGCTGAGCACCCGGACGCCATGGCTGATGTTCCTGCGGGCCGGCGTCGTGCCCGATGCCGACTGGACCGGCGCCAGCGAGACGTTCATGCAGGCGGCGTCATTCAGCGACAGCGCGCCGCGCGCCGCGGTGTTTCGCGCCGCCGCCACCGCCTCGGCCCAGCCCGGGCTCGCCGACGTTTTCGCGCTGGCCCGCGCCGTATTTTCCGGCCGCCGGCCATCGCCGGATCAGGGGCTGGTGATTTCCCGGTCGCTGTACGAAGCCGTCGGCGGCCACCCCGCGCCTGCCGATGCCGAAGTCCGGCTGCTGGGTCAGCTCGGCCGCAAGGTGGCGTTGCTGGGCGCGGGCGCGCGGCGGGTCGCGTAAGAATTACTTGACTTTGTCAACTAACTGCTCGACCTTGCGGCCATGCCCGCCGCCGAACCGTCACCGAAAACCGAAACCGGAATTGCATCCGAGCGCGTCGCCGCGGTGCGCGGCTTCAACCGCTTCTACACGCGCCAGATCGGCCTGCTGCGCAAAACCTATCTCGACACCCCCTACTCGCTCGGCGAAATGCGGGTGCTGCACGAACTGGCGCATCCCAGCGTCGAACAGCCCACCGCCAAGGACATCGGCCAGGCGCTGGATCTCGACGCCGGCTACCTCTCGCGCGTGCTGCGCAATTTCGAAAAGCGCGGCCTGATCAAGCGCACGACCTCGAAGAACGACGCGCGGCAAAGCCACCTGTCCCTGACCGCGCAGGGCCGCAAGTTCTTCGCGCCCGCCGAGAGGCGCTCCGACCACGACGTCGCCGAAATGCTGGCCGCGCTCAGCGAGCGCGAACAAAGCGAACTGGTGCGCGCCATGGGCACTATCGAAACCTTGCTCGGACACATTGGCGCTTCATTGCCCGAGCGCACATACACCTTGCGCGATCTCAAGCCCGGCGATCTCGGCTGGATCGTCGCCGAGCACGGCCGCGTCTATACGCGCGAATATAACTGGGACAGTTCGTTCGAGGCGCTGGTCGCGCAGATCGTCGCCGATTTCGCCAAAAACTTCGATCCTGCCATGGAGCGCTGCTGGATCGCCGAGATGGATGGCGAGCCCGTCGGCTCGGTCATGCTGGTGAAGGACGAGAAGCCGGGAGTCGCGCGCATTCGCCTCCTGATCGTCTCGGAGAAGGCGCGCGGCCTCGGCCTTGGCCAGCGTCTCACCGACGAATGCATCGCATTCGCCCGCACCAGGGGCTATCACGCCATCACCCTGTGGACACACGAGTGCCTGACCGCGGCGCGGCGCTGCTATCAGAAGCGCGGCTTCACGCTGACCTCGAGCCAGAACAGGATGAGCTTCGGGCAGAACGTCGTGGCGGAGTTCTGGGACCTGACGCTATGACTGCGGGATCGTCGCAGCACCGGTCGCTGGCGATCCTTCTTCACGCCGCCAATGCCAAACGATTGCGCGATGCGGCGCGTAATCGATTTCTGTTGCGGGCGCTCGCCGCTATCGGGCTCTACGCCGTCGCGCCCTGCGCCTTCGGCCGCCGCAAATGCTCATCGAGCCTGGGCAGTATCTCAACGAAGTTGCACGGCCGGTAGCGAACGTCGAGCTGGTGCACGAGGATCTCGTCCCACGCATCCTTGCAGGCGCCGGGCGAGCCCGGCAGGCAGAAGATATAGGTCGCGTTGGCGACGCCGGCGGTGGCGCGGGTCTGGATCGCCGAGGTGCCGATCTTCGGAAAGCTGACCATCGTGAACAGGGTCGCAAAGCCGTCCATGCGCTTCTCGAACAACGGCTCGACCGCTTCCGGCGTGACGTCGCGGCCGGTGAACCCGGTGCCGCCGGTCGAGATCACGACGTCGATGAACTTGTCCTCGATCCAGGCCTTCACCTTGCCGCGGATGGCGTCGATGTCATCCTTCACGATCGAGCGCTCGGCGAGCACGTGGCCGGCGGCGCGGATACGCTCGACCAGCGTGTTGCCGGATTTGTCGTCGGCCAGTTCGCGCGTGTCGGACACGGTCAACACCGCGATCTTGAGCGGCACGAATGGCCTGGATTCATCGATACCGGGCATGGCTCACACTTTCACTCATAACTGCGCGTTCGCCGCGAAGGTATTGCACGACGACACCTTGCCGGACTTGAAGCCCGTGGTGAACCAGCGCTGGCGCTGGGCCGAGGTGCCGTGCGTGAAGGAGTCCGGCACGACATAGCCGCGCGACTGCTTCTGCAGCCGATCGTCGCCGATCGCCGCCGCCGTCTGCAGCGCCGCCTCGATGTCGCCGGGCTCAATCGAATTCCAGCGCTGGTCGGACTGGTTGGCCCAGATGCCGGCGAAGCAATCGGCCTGCAACTCGACGCGAACCTGAATGCGGTTCGCCGCCGCGCGATCGCCGGCGGAACGCTGCGCCTCGGTCGCCTTGGGCAGAATGCCAAGCAGGTTCTGCACATGATGGCCGACTTCATGGGCAATCACATAAGCCTGCGCGAACTCGCAGCTCTTGCCGGTGCAGGCGCGGAAGCGCGTGCGCATTTCGTCGAAGAACGACGTGTCGAGAAAGATGCGTCGGTCCGGCGGGCAATAGAACGGACCGCTGGCCGAACTCGCCATGCCGCAGGCGCTGCTCACCTGACCGGTGAACAAACGCAAGCGCGGCGCGCGGTATTGCTGGTTGGCGTCCTGAAACACCTTGATCCAGGTGTCCTCGGTATTGCCGAGCACCGCGGCGACGAAGTTGCCCATCTGATCGGTGGGCGCGCCGGTGCGCTGCGCGGGCCGATCGACACGTTGCTCATACTGTTGCGACTGACGGCCATTGTTGACCATCTCGGCGCCGGAGATCAGCAAACTCGGATCGATGCCGAGCGCCCAGCCGATCAGGCCGAGCACGACGACCGTGCCGATGCCAAGTCCGCCGCCGCCTACCGGTAAGCCGAAGCCGCCGTTGCCGCCGCCAAAACCGCCGCCGCCGCGGTCGTCTTCAACATTGTCGCTGCGCCGAAAATCGTCCCAACGCATTCAAATCGCCTCCCAACCGTGCTGCCTTGATCGCTTCCTTTAGCACGACTGATTGCGGCAATACTTGGCAGACTGTTAACCTCTGCTAACTCGCGGTTAAAGTTGCAGAATTCGTTTCGGCGAATTTTTCCATAAAGGTTTTTTTCACCTTGGCCTGCGCATGATGCGGGCCTGTCGGTTTGTAGGTCCCGCGTCAGCCGACCGCGTCGTCCTTGAGTCAGAGTTGAGTCATGGTTGAGTCGCGTCGCGGGGCGCCCAGTAGGGCGCCCCGTGGTCTTTCAAAGACCCCCGATCATCGAATTCTTGTTGGCGACTGCGTCAACGAGATGTCGAAGCTTCAGGCCGGTTCCGTCGATCTCATTTTCGCCGATCCGCCCTATAATCTGCAGCTTGCCAGCGATCTGAAGCGGCCGGACGACAGCCATGTCGACGCCGTGACCGACGACTGGGACAAGTTCGCCAGCTTCGCAGCTTACGATGCGTTTACCAAAGAGTGGCTGGCCGCCTGCCGTCGCGTGCTCAAGCCCGCCGGCACGATCTGGGTCATCGGCTCGTATCACAACATCTTCCGCGTCGGCGCGATCATGCAGGACATGGGGTTCTGGATCCTGAACGACGTGATTTGGCGCAAAACCAACCCGATGCCGAATTTCCGCGGCCGGCGGTTCACCAACGCGCACGAGACCATGATCTGGGCCTCGCGCGATCCGAACGCCAAGGGCTACACTTTCAACTATGAGGCGCTGAAGGCCGGCAATGAGGACGTGCAGGTGCGGTCCGACTGGACTTTCCCGCTCTGCACCGGTTCCGAACGCCTCAAAGGCACCGACGGCAAGAAGCTGCATCCGACCCAGAAGCCCGAGGCGCTGCTCGCCCGCGTGATTCTCTCGAGTTCCAAGCCCGGCGATCTGGTGCTCGATCCTTTCAATGGAACCGGCACCACCGGTGCCGTCGCCAAGAAGCTGGGGCGCCGCTACATCGGTCTCGAGCGCGAGAAAAAATATGCCTCGGCGGCCGAAAAGCGAATCGCCGACGTCGAAGTCGTGCCCTCGCCGTCCATCGCGCCATTCATGACAGCGCGTGAGGCGCCGCGCGTGGCTTTTGCCTCGCTGATCGATCGCGGGCTTATCTCTCCCGGCGCCCGGCTTACCGATTCGAAACGGCGCCACAAGGCGATCGTCCGCGCCGACGGCGCAATCGCGGTCGGCGACACCGTCGGCTCGATCCACCGCGTCGGCGCCCTGGTCCAGGGGCTGGATGCCTGCAACGGCTGGTCCTTCTGGCACGTCGAAACGCCCAAGGGCCTGATGCCCATCGACGACCTGCGCGCGCAGGTCCGCTCGGAAATGGCGCTGCTGGAAGCGGCGGAGTAGAGCTGCTCAACCTTTGTCGTCCCCGCACATTCGGGACGACAAGTCACCGCTCCAGTATCTCGACAAGCAACGCCAACGCCGCCGTTGCGAAAGCTTCCATGTTCGCCGGGCGATCCGGGCTGCCTGTCTCCAGCGTGACCGCTTTTTCGACCGGGCCGACGACCGCGATGCAGGTGTGACCCGCGGCATCGCCATAACGGTTGCCGGTCGGACCGGTGGCACCGGTCTCGCCGAGACCCCAGGTCGCGGCCATCTTGTCGCGGATCGTGCGCGCACCCAGCAGCGCATACGGCTCAGTCGAGGGCCGCAGGCCCTTCATCTCGGCGTCGCCGATACCGAGCAAAGCCGCGCGCGACGTCTTCGTGTAAACGACCGCACCGCCGAGAAAATAGGCCGAGGCGCCGGGCACCGCGAGCAGCGCCGCTGCGATCAACCCGCCGGTCGAAGACTCCGCAATGGCGATGGTTTCCTTGCGGGCGATCAGGCGGGCAGCGATCTGCTCAGCGAGCGGCGCGAGCGATCTCATGGTCCGGCCTTCGTCACGTTGGCGCTGCGCGCCGGCACGCCGAACTCGCGGCGGCAGACCTCGGCCAGCATTGCAATGCCGTCACGGATTTCCTGATGCGACGGGCTGGCAAAACAGATGCGAATGCGGCTCTGGCTGTGCGCCTTGTCGGTGGACCATTCCGGGCCCGGATTGATCGCCACACCTTCCTTCAGCGCGGCCTGATAGAGTTTCAGGCTGTCGACGTTGTCCGGCAGCTTGACCCAGAGGAAGATGCCGCCCTTTGGGTCGTCGAATTCGGCCGCGGTGCCGAACTGCTCGTTCAGCGCCTCCATCAAGGTCTCGACCTTCTTGCGCAGGCCCTTGCGCAGCGCCGGGACATGCGTCGCGAAAAGCGGCTTGCAGTATTCGGCCAGCACCATCTGCTCCAGCGCACCGGAGCCGGCGTCAGTCTTGAGCGACAGCATGCGCGACATGACCTGCCACGGTGCGACGATGAAGCCGACGCGCAAGGCCGGCGCGATCGATTTCGAAAACGAGCCGACATGAATGACGTTGCCGGCATTGCTCATGGCATGCAGCGCGGGCGGCCGCTGGCCGCTCCAGACGAGGTCGGCGTAGCAGTCATCCTCGACGATCGGCACGCCGTATTCGTCGGCGAGCGCCAGCAAACGAGCGCGCCGGCTTTCGTCCAGCACGGTGGCGGTGGGGTTTTGCACCGTCGGGATGGTGTAGATGAATTTCGGCGTGACGCCGCGGGCCTTGAGGTCTTTCAGCGCCGCCTCGAGCGCGTCCATGCGCATGCCACCTTTGTCGAGCGGAACGCCGACCGCGGCGACGCCGAGTTTGGTGAAGCGGTTGAGCGAACCCTGGTAGTTGTCCTTTTCGACAATCACCGTATCGCCCCGCGACAAAAGCGCGCTGTTGACCAGATCGAGGGCCTGCAGCGAACCGGAGACGATGAGAATGTCGTCGGCCGTGCAGCCCATCCCGGCGTCGCGATTGAGCTTGTGCGCGAGAAATTCGCGCAGCGGCCGGTAGCCCTGCGGACCGCTGTTGAGACCGTAGGTGGCCAGCGTTCGGCCTTCGCGCGACATGACCGATTGCGCAGCCGCGATGAGCCCGTCGAGCGGGATTTCGTCGGGATCGTTATTGCCGCCGACGAAATTGTATTTCGGCGCGCCGGTCCAGCGCACGGCCGGCGGCGGCAGGGTCGCCGGAAACAACGGCGCGAAGTCGAAGGGCATGTTTCCTCTCCTCCCGCTCGTCCCCGCCATAGCCGTTTGAAGAACGGCGTTCTTTCAGAACGCCTATGGCGGGGACCCAGAGCCGCAACGGTTGCTTTTGTTTTTTGGCTTCTGGACCCGCTTTCGCGGGGGTGAGCGGTTTAGTTGGTGGTCGGTGGCAGGCGTTACTTCGCCGCCTGCACCATGATCTCGACCTTGTATTCCGGGGCGGCGAGGCGAGCCTCGACGGTAGCGCGCGCCGGCGTATTGCCGGGCGACACCCAGGCGTCCCACACGGCGTTCATCGCCGCGAATTCGGACATCGACGTGACCCAGATATTGGCCGACAGCAGCTTCGACTTGTCGGTGCCGGCCTTGGCCAGATAGCCGTCGATCTGCGCCAGAATGTCCTTGGTCTGGGCCGCCATGTCCTTGCCCTTGGGGTCGTTGGCGACGATGCCCGCCAGATAGACGGTGTTGCCATGGACCACGCACTTGCTCATGCGCGGGTTGGAATCGTAACGCTCGATGGCCATGGGCCTTCCTCCACTCGGTTGAAATCCGGCCGGAGTCTTAGCGGGCTTCGCTCCCGAAGGGAACTCGGAACCCGGCTTTTGATTTATAGTGCCAAGCGCGCGAGGGACCCGCCGCCGCGCCGCAAACAGGGAGAGTTCGCCATGGGCTGGTTTTCCTCCGATATCGACACCTTCGAAGAGCTCTTCATCCACACGCTGCAGGACATCTATTACGCCGAGCACCAGATCAGGAAATCGCTGCCCGACATGATCGAGAAGGCGTCCGACGCCGAACTCAAGAAGGGCTTCCGGATGCACCTCAAGCAGACCGACGGCCAGATCAAGCGTCTCGACCGCGTGTTCAAGATGATGAAGTCGGTGCCGCAGGGCACCAAGTGCCCGGCCATCGACGGCATCATCGAAGAGGCCAACGACATCGCCGGCGAGATCGAAAACAAGACCATCCTCAACGCGGCGCTGATCGCCGCCGCGCAGGCGGTCGAGCATTACGAGATCACGCGCTACGGCACGCTGGTGGCCTGGGCGCGCGTCATCGGCCGCACCGACGTCGCCAAGGTTCTCAACATGAACCTCAAGGAAGAGAAGGCGACCGACAAGAAGCTGGGCGGCATCGCCAAGCGCAAGATCAACAAGAAGGCCGCGGCGCTCAAGCTAAAGAAGCCGACCAAGGCCGAGCAGGCCGAAAACGCCATGCTCGTCGCCGCGGCGGGGATACCGGCGATTTGACTTTCTCTTCACCTCTCCCATGGGGAGAGGTCGACCACCGAAGGCGGTCGGGTGAGGGGTTACTACCTGTCGAGAGTCACTTGCCCCCTCGCCCCAACCATCTCCCCCAAGGGGAGACGGTTGGGGTGAGTGCGGAGCGCTGCTGACCTACCCTCCCTTCACGCCCTGCGTGTTGACGTAGAGCGCGTACAGCGAATGCGCAGCCGCCATGAACAGGCGGTTGCGCTTGACGCCGCCAAAGGCGACGTTGGCGCAGCGTTCGGGCAGATGAATATGACCGATCGGCTCCCCCTCGGCGGTGAACACGCGCACGCCATCGAGCTCCGGCGTCATGCCCCAGCCGCACCACAAATTGCCGTCGATATCGACGCGGAAGCCGTCCGGCGTGCCGCCCGGACCGGCGTCGATCAGCACCTTGCGGTTCGACAGCTTGTCGCCCGCGCCGACATCGAAGCTCAGGATCTTGCGCGGCTCGGCGCGCGACTCGACGATGTAGATCTTCTTTTCGTCCGGTGAGAAAGCGAGGCCGTTCGGCGCGTTGATCCCTTCGGCCGCGACCGTCATTTTTCCGGTCTGGCCATCGACGCGATAGACGTTCATCGGCAATTCCGGCTCGGCCTTGTCGCCCTCCAGGTGGCTGAGAATGCCGAACGGCGGGTCGGTGAACCAGATCGAGCCGTCGGACTTCACCACGACATCGTTCGGCGAGTTCAGCCGTTTGCCATCGAAGCTGTCGGCTATCACCGTGATGGTGCCGTCATATTCGGTGCGCGTGACGCGTCGCGTTTGATGCTCGCAGGTGATGAGCCGGCCCTGCCGGTCGCGCGTATTGCCGTTGCCGTGATTGGATGGCTTGCGGAACGGCGTCACCCGTCCGGTCGCCTCATCCCAGCGATACATGACGCTGGCGGGTACATCGCTCCAGATCAGACAATGCTGATCGCCGAACCACACCGGCCCCTCGCCCCAGCGCGTGCCGTGATAAAGCCGCTCAACGCAGGTCAGCGGCATGTGGTAGTTCTTGAAGCGCGGGTCGAGCTGTTCGATCAGCGGATCGGGATAGCGCAGGCTGGGCGACCATTGGCCGATCAAGGCGGCGGCTCTGGCATCGAGCGACATCGTATTCTCTCCCGGATTTTCTGGTGAGCTCAGTCTAGCGCATGCGCCAGCACTTTGCGCATGACGTTGGGCAGCGCTTCGCCAGGCAGATCGGCGACCTTGACCCAGCGCGCGCCCTTCGGCGCCGCCGCCGTCTTCGGCACCCGCGCGACGAACACCGTCAACGCCAGCGGAAAATGGGTAAACACATGCGTGACCTCGCCGGCGAGCTTGCGCCATGTCGCCCTGGCGATCTTCGGAGCGGCATCAAGCGCGGTGGCGACGTCGAAGTCGTGCGACCACTCGCTGCCCGGCACTTCGGTCATGGCGCCCAGCAGCCCCTTCTCCGGGCGCTGACGCAGCAGCACGCGATTGTCCTCGCGCAGTACGACGAAAGCGGCCCCGCGCCGCAGCTTGCCTTCACGCTTGGGCGCCTTGCGCGGGAATGTCTCCTGATCGCCGCGCGCCCGGGCAATACAGACCGTGTCGAAGGGGCACAGCGCGCAAGCCGGCTTCTTCGGCGTGCAGATGGTGGCGCCGAGATCCATCAGCGCCTGCGCGAAATCGCCGGTGCGCGAGGCCGGCATCAGGGACGCAGCCAGGCGCTTGATCTCGGGCTTGGCCGCCGGTAGCGCCTCCTCGACGGCGAACAGCCGCGTCACGACGCGCTCGACATTGCCGTCCACCGGCACCGCCGGCAGATCGAAGGCAATCGCACCAACGGCCGCTGCGGTGTAGTCGCCGATCCCGGGCAGCGCCCGCAAGGCGTCGAGGTCGGCCGGGAAAACGCCGCCATGGCGTTCGACCACCGCGATGGCGCAGGCGTGCAGATTGCGGGCCCGCGCGTAGTAGCCGAGCCCGGCCCAGGCGCGCAGCACGTCATCGAGCGGCGAGCGCGCCAGCGCTTCGACGGTCGGCCATGTGCCCAGAAATTTCGCGAAATACGGACCCACCGTTTTCACGGTGGTTTGTTGCAACATGATTTCCGACAGCCATACCGCATAGGGCGCCGTGCGCTCGCCCTTCCGGGCCCGCCACGGCAGCACCCGGCGATGCCGGTCGTACCAGGCGAGCAGATCGGCCGGGTCGGGCGTCGCTTTCTTTCGCCGCGGGGCGCGGACTGCTACGTTCATAGCCGCACGATGCCTAGAGCGGGCCCCGATGAGCAAGCCTTCGAGAAGTTTTCCCCGTCCGTTGTCCGAATTCACCGCGGCGAGCCTCAGCGGTGTGCTCAAGGCGCAGGGCTTTGCCTCGACCGAAATCCTGACCCGGTGGCCGACCATTGTCGGCGCGGAAATCGCCGCCCATAGCGAGCCGATGAAAATCAACTGGCCGCGGCCGAAGTCGGACGTTGGCGAGGTCGAGCAAGCCGAACCGGCCACATTGGTGCTGCGGGTCGAAGGCCCCATGGCGCTGGAGATCCAGCATCAGTCGTCGGTTATCCTGGAGCGCGTGAACCGGTTCTTCGGCTGGCAGGCCGTCGGCCGCCTGGCGCTGCGGCAGGCCCCGCTACGGCGCAAGGCGCCGAAGACCCGCCCTGCCCCGCCCGACCCGGCCCTGACCGCCCGGCTCGCCGCCGAGATGCCGGAAATCGAGGACGACGCCCTGCGCGGCGCTCTGGCGAGGCTCGGGACGGCTATCAAGACAAAGTGAGGTTGGCAGGCAACGGGAGGCAGCTTCGCGCCATTGCCACAATCGTCCTGTCCAGCTAGCAGAATGCCATCCGCGGACCCTTTTTCCGCGAATATTGTAACGGAGACATCCCTTGCGCCTGACCCGACGTGAATTTTGCCAGAGCACGGCTTTCGTGGCCCTCGCGACGGCTTTGGGATTGTCCAGCCTGCCCGCCCTGACCGAACCGGCGCTGGCTCAGGCCGCCGTCTCCGAAACCGAGTTGATGGCGCCGAATGCCCTGCCGGACATGGCCATTGGCGACCCCAAGGCGCCGGTCACCGTCATCGAATATGCGTCGATGACCTGCCCGCACTGCGCGACCTTCACCGAAAAGACCTTCCCCGAGATCAAGAAGAAATACATCGACACCGGAAAGGTGCGCTTCATCTTCCGCGAGTTCCCGCTGGATAACCTCGCCGCCGCCGTCTTCATGCTGGCGCGCTGCAATGCCGAGACCAATTCGGAGAAGTATTTCGCCTTCGTCGACACCATGTTCCGCCAGCAGCGCACCTGGGCGGTCGAAAAGCCGCTGGAGCCGCTGCTGACGATCTCCAAGCAGGCCGGTTTCACCCAGGAAACCTTCAACGCCTGCCTGTCCAACCAGAAGGTGCTGGACGGCATCGAGGCGATGCGACAGCGCGGCGTGGACAAGTTCAAGGTGCAGTCGACCCCGTCCTTCTTCATCAACGGCAAACTGCTCACCGGCGCGCTTTCGGTGGACGAGATGTCCAAGGCTATCGACCCGCTGCTGAAGAGCTGACCGCGGCCGGGTTCCGCCGGACCGCAACATATAGTCCGGTGGTACAAGCGTATTATTTGTCAATCCACAGCCGAAAAGTCTGGAAAACCGGGCTTTTGCGGGCCATCTCAGTTGCCTGGTCGGCGGCGGGATTTCATTGTGCCGGGGGATGCGGCATACGACCTTTAGCGTCTGGCCGTTGCCCGGCCGCCACTTTGCGTAACCCTCACAAATGCCCTTCGGTCATGAACGTCAGGCCGGGCGGCTCGAGGCATTAACAGTATGATTCTGACCCGGCTCCGTCTCCTCGGTTTCAAATCCTTCGTTGAACCGACCGATTTCGTCATCGAGCCCGGTCTGACCGGCGTGGTCGGCCCGAACGGTTGCGGCAAGTCGAACCTGGTCGAAGCCTTGCGCTGGGTGATGGGCGAGAACTCGTACAAGTCGATGCGCGCGTCCTCGATGGACGATGTCATCTTCTCGGGCTCCAACACCCGCCCGGCCCGCAACAACGCCGAAGTCGCGATCCTGATCGACAACAAGGAGCGTTCGGCGCCGGCGCAGTTCAACGACACCGACCAGCTCGAAATCGCCCGCCGCATCGAGCGCGAGTCCGGCTCCGCCTACCGCATCAACGGCAAGGAAGTACGCGCCCGCGACGTGCAGATCGTGTTCGCGGACGCCTCGACCGGCGCGCGCTCGCCGGCGCTCGTGCACCAGGGCCGCATCGGCGAAATTATCCAGGCCAAACCGGAACAGCGCCGCCGCGTGCTGGAAGAAGCCGCCGGCGTGTCCGGCCTGCACGCCCGCCGCCACGAAGCCGAGCTGCGCCTCAAGGCCGCCGAGGCCAATCTGCTGCGCATCGAGGATGTGATCGGCCAGCTCGCCGGCCAGATGGAAGCGCTGCGCAAGCAGGCCAAGCAGGCGATCCGGTATCGCACGGTCTCGGCGCAGGTGCGCAAGACCGAAGCGACGCTCTATCACCTGCGCTGGACCGCCGCGAATGTGGAGCAGGTGGCCGCGGAAGCCGCCAAGGATCTGTGCGTGCGCGAAGTCGCCGCGCGCACCGAGGCGCAGGCCGAGGCTTCCGTCCGCCAGACCAACCTCGCCGCCACTTTGCCGCCGCTGCGCGAGGCCGAAGCCCGCGCCGGCGCCGCGCTGCATCGCCTCAATGTCGCGATGCAGGAACTGGACCGCGAAGAGCAGCGCGCCAAGGACCGCATCACCGAGCTCGACAAGCGGCTGGTGCAGTTCGCCGCCGACGCCGAGCGTGAGCAGAAGCTGGCCGCCGACGCCGAAGCCGCCATCGCCCGCCTCGCCGCGGAAGAAGAAATGATCAAGGCCGAGGCCGCCGAAAGCGCCGGCCGCCGCAGCGGCGTCGATGCCCGCGTCGATGAGGCCGGCAACGCCCTCTCGGCCGCGGAAAAGGTGTTCTCCGAACTGACCGCGCGGCTTGCCGACCTGACCGCTCAGCGCAATCAGCTCGAAGGCGCCATGCGTCAGCATCGCGAGCGCGCCGGCAAGATCGAAGCCGAGATGGCCGAGATCACCCGCGAGATCGAGACGCTGGACGGTCACAGCGGTCCCGACCTCGCCGCGCTGACGGCCGAAGTCGAGGACCTGCAGCAGGCGCTCGCCGCCGCCGAAAATGCGGCGATCGACGCCGAGGCGGCGCATGCCGCCGCCCGCGCCGCGCTCGAAGCCTCGCGCAATCCGCTGACCGAGGCCGAGCGCCGCGTGCAGCGCCTCGAGACCGAAGCCAAGACCTTGTCGAAGGTGCTCGCGGTCGAGAGCAAGAATCTGTGGCCGCCGGTAATGGACCACATCACCGTGGACAAGGGTTTCGAGAAGGCGCTTGGCGCCGCGCTCGGCGACGATCTCGATGCGCCGATCGACGCCACGGCGCCGATGCGCTGGGTCGGCTCGACCGTGGACGCCGGCGATCCGTCTTTGCCCGACGGCACGACGGCGCTGTCCGCCCATGTTCGCGCGCCCGAGGAACTGACCCGCCGCCTCAACCAGATCGGCGTCGTCGACAAGGAGAGCGGCCCTCGCCTCGCCGCGCAGCTCCGGCCGGGCCAGCGCCTCGTGTCGCCGGAAGGCGATCTGTGGCGCTGGGACGGCTTTGCCGCCGCTGCGCATGCGCCGACCGGCGCCGCCCGCCGCCTCGCCGAGCGCGCCCGCCTCGCCGAGATCGAATCCGAACTTGAAGTCGCCCGGGCCGACGCCGAAGCCGCCCGCGCCGCCAACGAGGCCGCGCAGGAAGCGCTCACCGGCGCAGCCGCCGCCGAACAGGAACACCGCAATGCCGGCCGCGAGCGGCAGCGCGAGGTCAATGCCGCCCGCGACCGTCACGAGGCGGCCGAGCGCGAAGTGAACCGCAACGCCGCGCGGCTGTCGGCCCTGACCGAAGCGCGCGCGCGCCTCACGTCGAACCATGACGAAGCCACGGCCGGTCTGGTGCAGTCCGAGGCCGCGCTGGCGTCGCTGGCGCCGGCCGCCGATCTCGAGGCCGAACTGGCCACGGTGCGCGACGACATTGCCGCCAAACGCGCCCATCTTGCCGAGGTCCGCGCCGAGCAGCAGGCCATCGTCCGCGAAGCGGAGATCGCCGACCGCCGCCTGCGTCAGGTCGGCGAGGAAAAGGACGGCTGGTTCATCCGCCAGGAAAGCGCCCGCGGCCAGACCGAAACGCTGGCGCAGCGTATCGAGGAAGCGCAGCGCGACCGTACCGAGCTGGCGAACGCGCCCGAGGTCTTCGCCGAGAAGCGCGAGGCGCTGATCAGCGAAGTGCATCTCGCCGAGGCCGATCGCCGCGAATGCGCCGACCGGCTGCAGGAAGCCGAGAACGCGCTGGCCGAGGCCGACCGCGATGCCCGCGCGGCGCTGGAAACCGCATCAACCGCACGCGAAGAAGCCGCGCGCGCCGAGGAACGCTTCGAAGCCTCCAAGCGCCGCCTCACCGACATCGCCCGCGAAATCCACGACATGCTCGAGGTCGAGCCGCAGGGCGTCGCCGCGCTCGCCGAACTCGCCGAAGGCGAGGCCCTGCCCGATCTCGCCGAGATCGAGGCCACGCTGGAGCGGCTGCGCCGCGAACGCGAGCGCCTTGGCGCCGTGAACCTGCGTGCCGAGGAAGAACTGGTCGAGGTCGAGACCCAGCACACGTCGCTGACCGCCGAACGCGACGATCTCGTCGAGGCGATCAAGAAGCTGCGCCTCGGCATCCAGAGCCTGAACAAGGAAGCCCGCGAGCGCCTGATGGCCTCGTTCGCGCAGGTCAACACGCACTTCCAGCAGCTCTTCACCAAGCTGTTCAACGGCGGCACCGCCGAACTCCAGCTCATCGAGAGCGACGATCCGCTGGAGGCCGGCCTCGAAATCCTCGCCAAGCCGCCCGGCAAGAAGCCGGCGACCCTGTCGCTGCTGTCCGGCGGCGAGCAGGCATTGACCGCCATGGCGCTGATCTTCGCGGTGTTCCTCACCAATCCGGCGCCGATCTGCGTTCTGGACGAAGTCGATGCGCCGCTCGACGATCATAACGTCGAACGGTTCTGCGACATGCTGGACGAGATGACGCAGGCGACCGACACGCGTTTCGTCATCATAACGCACAATCCGATCACCATGGCGCGCATGAATCGGCTGTTCGGCGTCACCATGGCGGAGCGCGGCGTCTCGCAGCTCGTTTCCGTCGATCTCGAAGCCGCCGTTCGCTTCCGCGAAGCCGGCTAAAACAAGTCGCAGATAACAATCTGCATTGATTATTTGGAAGACCGGCCGCGCGGCCGGTTTTTCATTTCAATTACCTCCTATTAAACATTGAGTTGCAACCGCGGCGCATCGCGGTTGCAGACAAAAAACATTTGGCATTTTGCTGTTTGAGCGATAGGACGCGTGCGCGCGAATAGCGAACGCTTATGACCTGAAATAGCGAAGGAATATGGAATGGCGAAAAAGTCCGCGAAGAAGGCCGCAAAGAAGATCCGCCGCAGGCCGTGGACCAACGAAGAGTATAAGAAGTTGAAGGCACATTCGAAGGCGCGCACGCCGGTCGCCAAGATCGCCAAGGAGTTCAAGCGTACGCCGGGCGCATTGCGCCAGCAGGCTCTCAAGCTCAACATCGGCCTCGGCCATCAGCGCTGAGCGATTGAGCCGGCCGGAACCGCATGGCCGCCATGCAGTTCCTGCCTGTATCTGATCCATAAAAATTTGCGTTCGCGCCTATTCGCGCGGAACCAAACTTCAGGGGCCAGGTTGGTAACCGTCTGTTAAGTCGGGCGGCTCCCCCCTTACCCCCCGAATAGCCGTCTGGCGAAAAGGCCCCGAACGCGAGTTCGGGGCCTTTTTTCTGTGATCGGACCGGTTTAGACATAGTTCCAGCTCGGTTTTCATCAGGAGCGCTTCATGTCCACCACCGGCTGGGTCATCCTAGGCGTCATCGTCGTCGTCGTTCTGTGGGCCATCTCGGTCTACAACAGCCTCGTTGCCATGCGGCAGCGCACCAACCAGGCTTTTGCCGACGTCGATGTGCAGCTCAAGCAACGGCACGATCTCATTCCGAACCTGGTCGAGACCGTCAAAGGCTATGCGGCGCATGAGCGCGGCACCCTGGAGGCGGTGGTGCAGGCGCGCAACGCCGCCATCGCGGCGCCCGGCGTCGAACAAAAGGTGGCCGCCGAGAACATGCTCACCGGGGCGCTGCGCCAGCTTTTCGCCCTCGCCGAGAGCTACCCGGACCTCAAGGCCAACACGAACTTCCTGCAGCTTCAGAGCGAACTCGCCGACATCGAGAACAAACTGGCGGCGGCGCGGCGCTTCTTCAACAACGCGGTGCAGGAATACAACACCGGCATCGAGCAGTTCCCGGCCGCGCTGTTCGCGGGCATGTTCGGGTTCCACCAACGCGCCTTCTTCGATCTCGGCGACGCACGGCCGCAGCTTGAGCAGGCGCCGAGCGTGAAGTTCTAAGGTTCTGTCATTCCGGGGCGAACCCGGAATCCAGACGCTGGCACCGTACTATCCCTCTGGATTCTGGATCGCCGCTGCGCGGCGTCCGGAATGACGGAAGATCAGATGGCCGCCTACGGTCTTTATACCCACATCCAGTCGAACCGGCGACGGTCGGTTGCGCTGCTGATCGGCCTGTTCTTTCTCGTCTATGTGCTGGTGTTCGCCGGGGCGCTGCTGGCCGAGGCCATGAGCATTCCCGATGCGCCACTCGATTATCTGGTGCAGGCGGCGATCCACGACCTCCGCATCGCCGCGCCGGTCGCGACGGTGGGCACCATCCTGTGGGTGCTGATCGCCTACAAGTTCCACCAGCGTATGATCGACGCCGTGACCGGCGCGCATCAGGTCACCCGCGCCGAAGAGCCGCGGCTCTATAACCTCCTCGAGAACCTGTGCATCTCGCGCGGCATCACCATGCCGACTTTGCGCATCGCCGAGGACGACGCCCTCAACGCCTTCGCCACCGGCCTCAATGAAAAGCAATATTCCATCACGGTGACGCGCGGCCTGCTCGGCGCGCTCGATGGCGCCGAGATGGAAGCCGTGCTCGGCCACGAGCTCACCCACATCCGCAATGGCGACGTGCGCATGCTGGTGATCGCGGTGGTGATCGCGGGAGTCATCTCCTTCTTCGGCGAGATGGTGTTCCGGCTGTTCTTCCAGGGCGCGCGGTTCGGCGGCTTCGGCGGCCGGCGCAGCAGCGACAACGATCGCAAGGGCGGCGGCGGCGCGGCCATTGCCATTGTCATCGCCCTCGTCCTGATCGTCGTGGCCTGGCTGCTGTCGATCGTCATCCGTTTTGCGCTGTCGCGCCGGCGCGAATACCTCGCCGATGCCGGCGCCGTGGAGCTCACCAAGAATCCCGACGCCATGATCTCGGCGCTGCGCAAGATCGAAAACCGCGGCGAACTGGCGACCGCCAATTCGTCGGTGATGGAAATGTGCGTCGATAATCCGCGTCAGGGCTTCAGCGACATCTTCGCGACGCATCCGTCGGTGGATGCGCGTGTCGAGGCGCTGGTGAAATTCGCCGGCGGCCACGATCCGGGGCCGATTGCTCTTGAGCCGCCGGCCGACGAGCAAGGGCAGATCGAAGGCGAGGCGCCGCAAGGCCCCTGGAGCACCGGGCCGCAGCCGGGCAATGCCGCCCAGGCTCCGGGCTCGCAAGGCCCCTGGGGAGCAGCACCCGCTTCCGACAAACCCTTCCTGCCCAACCGCTCGCCGCTCGACGACTCTTCGGGCGGCTCCACGCCGCGCTAGCCCATCATAAAGGTCCCATCTCCATGCCATCCTCCAGATCATGGCCTGAACCCGTCACGCTGAGCGGCGTCCATGCGCGCCTCGCGCCTTTGTCGATGGAGCATCGCGACGGCCTGATCGACGCGGTGAAGGACGGCGAATTGTGGAAGCTCTGGTACACCGCCGTCCCGACGCCTGAGGGCATGAGCAAGGAAATCGAGCGCCGGCTCGGCCTGCAGGTGGCGGGCTCGATGCTGCCGTTCACGGTGTTCGACAGCGACGGCCGCATCGCCGGCATGACCACCTATATGAACATCGACGCCGCCAACCGCCGGCTCGAGATCGGCTCGACCTGGTATGCGCGGCGGGTCCAGCGCACCGGGCTGAACACCGAATGCAAGCTGATGCTATTGACGCATGCCTTCGAGAAGCTCGATTGCATCGCGGTCGAATTCCGCACCCATTTTTTCAACCGGGCCAGCCGCCGCGGCATCGAGCGCCTCGGCGCCAAGCTCGACGGCATCCTGCGCAGCCACCAGATCGGCGCGAACGGTGCGCTGCGCGATACGGTCGTTTACAGCATCATCGCCGGCGAATGGCCGACGGTGAAGCAGCACCTGACCTATTCGCTGGCGGCTATGGGCGGCTAGCGCCCCGCGCGGCGTTCAGTGTCCCTCGAAGCCGATCAGCGTGCGCACCGGCACACCCAACTTGCGCAGCTTCTCGGCGCCGCCGAGTTCGGGCAGGTCGATGACGAAGCAGGCTGCCAGCACTTCGGCGCCAAGCTGGCGCAGCAGCTTGACCGCCGCCTCGGCGGTGCCGCCGGTCGCGATCAGGTCGTCCACCAGCACGACGCGTTCGCCTTCGAGCAGCGCGTCGGCGTGCATCTCGATGATGTCCTCGCCGTATTCCAGCGCATAGGCAACGCTCACCGTCTTGTGCGGCAGCTTGCCTTTCTTGCGGATCGGCACGAAGCCGGCCGACACCTGATGCGCCACCGCGCCGCCGAGAATGAAGCCGCGCGCCTCGATGCCGGCGACCTTGTCTATCTTGGAGCCGGCCCAGGGCTGCACCAGTTCGTCGACCGCGCGGCGAAAGGCGCGCGCATTGCCGAGCAAGGTCGTGATGTCGCGGAACACGATGCCGGGCTTAGGGTAGTCCGGGATCGAGCGGACGGCGTCGCGAAGGTTGACATCAATTGAATTCATAAAGCCCTCGGATGGGATCGTCATCTATGTAAGGATACGACAAGAGCACTCTGCTCGCATCAAGCGAACTGATTGGGGGGGGGCATTATGGAAGGAAATCCGGTCTCTATTGTCGATATCCGCATTCCGTTTTGGCGCCTTGTTGCATTCTTTATCAAGGCAGCAATAGCGGCGATCCCTGCGGCCATTGCAGTTTTGATGATTTACTACGCGGTAGCGGCTCTCCTGGTGGGCGCCATTATGGTTCCTTCGTCGCTTCGGTAAGCGCAGGCTAACCTTTCAGCACCCTGCCCGCCACGGCGTCGAGCTTGCTCATCAGTTCGGGATCGCGCGCCTCGGGCTGCGTGATCAGCGCATTGTCGAGCGCGCGGTCGGAGCCGATCGGGCATGCCTCGTGCTCGCGCGGAAAATCGCGCGCCAGCCGCGCCACCAGCCGCTTGGCCAGATCGGCGTTGCCGAGCAGCACCTTGATGATATCGGCGACCGTAACGGCGTCATGGTCCGGATGCCAACAGTCGAAGTCGGTGACCATGGCGACGGTCGCGTAACAAATTTCGGCTTCGCGGGCGAGCTTGGCTTCCGGCATGTTGGTCATGCCGATGACCGAGTAGCCGAGTTGCTTGTAGGTCATGCTCTCGGCATAGGTCGAGAACTGCGGTCCCTCCATGCAGACATAGGTGCCGCCGAGCTTCGGCGCGATGCCCTCGGCGAGCGCCGCCGCGGCGATGCGCTCGCTCAGCCGCGGCGATACCGGATGCGCCATCGAGACATGGGCGACCAGGCCTTTGCCGAAGAACGAGCTCTCGCGCTTGTGGGTGCGGTCGACGAACTGATCGACCAGCACGAAGGTGCCCGGCGGCATGTCCTCGCGGAACGAGCCGCAGGCGGACAGCGACACCAGATCGGTCACACCGACGCGCTTGAGGACGTCGATATTGGCGCGGTAATTGATATCGGAGGGCGACAGCCGGTGGCCCTTGTCGTGGCGCGGCAGGAACACCACCGGCAGGCCGGCGATGTCGCCGATGCGCAGCGTGCCCGAGGCCTCGCCCCACGGGCTGTGAACGCGCTCCTCGCGCACGTTCTCCAGGCCCGGCAGATCATAGATGCCGGAGCCGCCTATAATGCCGAGGACGGATTGCGCCATGCGGGTCCTTCACGGGATACAGCGTCCAGCCTACCGCACCGGCCTCAAAAGCAAAGGGCCCGCGAGGGGCCCTTTGCGTATCCGGATGGCGTTCGCCGTGTCAGTGCACCGCCGACCACACCTTCTTCTTGGTGAAGTACAGCAGGCCCGAGAGCACCAGCAGGAAAATCATGACCTGGAAGCCCAGGCGCTTGCGCGCCACCATGTGCGGTTCGGCCGCCCATGCCATGAAGGCCGCGACGTCGTGCGAATACTGCTCGAGGGTCTGCGGCGCGCCGTCGTCGTAGGTCACCTGACCTTCGGTGATCGGCTTCGGCATCGCGATGACGTGGCCCGGGAAGTACTTGTTGTAGTGGCCGCCCGGCGGCATCGTGAAGCCCTGCGGCGCGTCTTCGTAGCCCACCAGCAGCGCATGGATGTAATCCGGGCCCTGCTCCTGGAACTGGCTGAAGATGTCGATGATCCACCACGGGAAGCCGCGCTCGTATGTGCGCGCCTTGGCCAAAGTCGAGAAGTCCGGCGGCGCCACGCCGCCATTGGCGGCCGCGGCGGCCTTTGCATTGGCAAACGGGGCCGGAAACTTGTCGGCCGGACGGCCGTCGCGCTCGATGGCTTCGCCCTTGTCGTCGAGGTCCTTGATCTTGTACTCGGCGGCCAGCGCCTCGACCTGCTTCACCGAAAAGCCGGGACCGCCCGCTTCCGCGAGGTTGCGGAAGGAAACGAGGCTCATCGAGTGACAGGAGGCGCAGACCTCCTTGTACACCTTGAAGCCGCGCTGCAGTTGAGCCTCGTCGAACTTGCCGAACGGACCCGAGAACGACCACTTCTGCGGCGGCGGCTGGACCTGACCTTCGGCGGCCAGAGCAGCGCCGGTCGCACCCAGCGAGGCGGCCAGAGCGAGAGCGATGAAAGTGCGGTGCATGATCATGTCCGTTCTCCCGCTCAAGCCTTGGCCAGTACCGATTCGGAGATCGAATTCGGCAGCGGCTTGCTCTTCTCGAAGATGCCGAGCAGCGGGAGCACAATGATGAAGTGCGCGAAGTAGTAGAAGGTCAGGATCCGCGCGATCAGGGTGTAGATGCCTTCCGCCGGCTTGGAGCCGAGCCAGCCCAGCCCGATGCAAACCGCGACGAACAGCCAGAAGAACTGGCGGTACAGCGGACGGTAGCGCGCCGAGCGGACCTTCGAGGTGTCGAGCCACGGCAGGAAGGCGAGGATCGCGATCGAGCCGAACATGGCGAGCACGCCGAGCAGCTTGTCCGGAATGGCGCGCAGGATCGCGTAGAACGGCAGGTAGTACCACTCGGGCACGATGTGCGCCGGCGTCACCGCCGGGTTGGCGGCGATGTAGTTGTCGGCGTGGCCGAGGAAGTTCGGCGTATAGAACACGAACCACGCATACATCATGCAGAACACCACGATGAAGAAACCGTCCTTCACCGTCGCATAGGGCGTGAACGGCACCGTGTCCTTGTCGGACTTCGGCTCGATGCCGGCCGGGTTGTTCTGGCCGACCACGTGCAGCGCCCAGACGTGCAGGACGACGACGCCCGCGATCACGAACGGCAGCAGGTAGTGCAGCGAGTAGAAGCGGTTCAGCGTCGGGTTGCCGACGGCGTAGCCGCCCCACAGCCAGGTCACGACGGTCTCGCCGACGCCCGGAATGGCCGAGAAGAAGTTGGTGATGACGGTGGCGCCCCAGAAGCTCATCTGACCCCAGGGCAGCGTGTAGCCGAGGAAGCCGGTGGCCATCATCAGCAGGTAAATGATGACGCCGAGGATCCAGAGCACTTCGCGCGGCTCCTTGTAGGAGCCGTAATACATGCCGCGGAAAATATGGATGTAGACGGCGATGAAGAACATCGACGCGCCGTTGGAGTGCACGTAGCGCAGCAGCCAACCGTAGTTGACATCGCGCATGATCGTCTCGACCGAATTGAAGGCGAGATCGACGTGCGGGGTGTAGTGCATCGCCAGCACGATGCCGGTGATGATCTGCACACCGAGCATAAACGACAGGATGCCGCCGAAGGTCCACCAGTAGTTCAGGTTCTTCGGGGTCGGATAGGCGATGAAAGAGGAGTGAATGAGACCGCCAATCGGCAGCCGCTTCTCGATCCATTGCAGAAAGCCATTCTGCGGCTGGTAGGTCGAGTGTCCGCTCATGATCGAACCTTCAAGAATGCAATCGTTGCGGATCAGCCGATCCGGATGCGGGTGTCGGAGACGAATGAATAGGGCGGCAGTTCGAGGTTTTTCGGCGCCGGGCCCTTACGGATGCGGCCGGCGGTGTCGTAGACCGAGCCGTGGCAGGGGCAGAAATAGCCGCCGTACTCGCCCTGATGCGCGAGCGGGATGCAACCCAGATGGGTGCAGATGCCGATGACGACCAGCCAGGGCTCGTGGCCCTCTTTGGTGCGCTGGGCATCGGTTTGCGGATCGGGAAGCGTCGCGACATCGACGTTCTTGGCCTCGTCGATCTCCTTCTTCGTCCGATGCGAGATGAAGATCGGCTTGGAGCGCCAGAACACCTTGATCACCTGGCCTTCGCCGACGGGCGCCAGATCGACATCGATCGGCGCGCCGGCCGCGATGGTCGAGGCGTCCGGATTCATCTGGGCGATCAACGGCACCAACACGGCAGCGCCGCCGACGGCGGCCACGGCTCCAGTGGCAACATAAAGAAAATCGCGGCGCGTGTGCTCCGCAGAAGACACGGTCGTCACTGTCTGAACCCTCTCCCCCGGCTTGGTTTTCCGCCCCAGGCGGCGCCCTTGAGGAAACCTCTTCCTGCAAAGGCTGCGGGGCAGACCGGCATCGCGCGACCCTGTTAAAGGCAGAACGGCGATTTCGAAGCGTTCTATTGACACCCTTGCGGTGCGAGCGCAAGCCCGCACACAGTCTACCCCCCATACCCTGCACAAATCGTTCGTTCAGAACCGCTTAGCCGGCCCGGGCGGCGTCGAGGACACCCATGCGGATCACACTTTACGAGCCCGATATTCCCCAGAATACCGGCACTATTTTGCGTACCTGCGCCTGCCTCGGAATCGAGGCCCACATTATCGAACCGGCCGGGTTTCCAGTGACCGATCGGGCCTTCCGGCGCGCGGGGCTCGACTACCTCGACCAGGTGACGATTCGTCGCCACGCCTCCTTTGCCGATTTTCAGGACTGGCGGCGGACGGAAGGGCTGAAACTGGTGCTGATGACCACCGGGGCGGACACCTCCTACCTCGACCACCGCTACGGCGACGATCAGATCGTCATGGTCGGGCGGGAATCCGCCGGCGTGCCGAAGGCCGTCCATGACGCGGCCGACGTCCGGCTGCGCATCCCGATCCGGGACGGATTCCGCTCGCTGAATATCGCCGTCGCCACCGCCATGGTTGCGGGTGAGGCCCTGCGGCAGGCGAGCGAGCGGGCCAAGTAGGGCTGCCCTGCCCCCGAATCCTTGTCGCCGTGCGTATATGTTCTTAATATACAAAAATGATCGACTTGGGCGCCATCGAGGGGTTCGACTGGGACGACGGCAACACGCGTAAGAATCTCGACAAACACCGCGTGACGCAGGCCGAGGCAGAGTTGGTCTTCAGTAGTGACGTTTTGCTGGCGCAGGACGTCAACCACAGCCACGACGAACCGAGATATCAGGCGCTCGGATCGACGGCTCATGGACGATTGCTGCACATCACGTTCACGCTGCGTTATGAAAGCAAGAAGATACGCGTCATTTCCGCCCGCGACATGCACCGGAAGGAGCGAGCCTACTATGAGCAAGAGCCCTAAACCCATTCCTAAGTTTCGCAGCGAGGCGGCGGAACGGAAATTCTGGGAAACTCACGACTCGGCCGACTATGTCGACTGGAGCAAAGCCCAGCGCGTGCGGTTTCCAAATCTCAAACTGTCCACCACTACGATTTCGCTGCGGATGCCGCAGGGCACGCTCGACCGCATCAAGGTTGCCGCCAATCGCCGCGACGTACCCTACCAGTCGCTGATCAAGGTCTGGCTGGAAGAAAAGCTGAAGGAAGAAGCGTGAGCGCGACGGCCGACCTCGACGACAGAAAGAACCGCGCCCGGACCTGGTTCGAGGCGCTGCGCGACGAGATCTGCGCCAGCCTCGAGGCGCTCGAGGACGCCCTGCCCGCCTCGGCGCCCCTTCGCGATCAGCCGGCCGGCCGCTTCGTGCGCAAGCCGTGGCAGCGCACCGACCACACCGGCGCTGCCGGCGGTGGCGGCGTCATGTCGATGATGCGCGGCCGCGTCTTCGAAAAGGTCGGCGTGCACTGCTCGACGGTGCATGGCGAGTTCGCGCCGGAATTCCGCGGGCAGATTCCTGGCTCGGCCGAGAACCCGCGTTTCTGGGCATCCGGCATTTCGCTGATCGCTCATCCGCACAATCCGAACGTGCCGGCCGTGCACATGAATACGCGCTTCGTCGTCACCTCGAAGGCGTGGTTCGGCGGCGGCGCGGATCTCACGCCGGTGCTCGACCGTCGGCGCACGCAGACCGATCCGGACACGGCCGCATTCCACGCCGCCATGCAGGCGCCCTGCGATGCCCATCCCGGCATTGCCGACTATCCAAAATTCAAGAACTGGTGCGACGAGTATTTCCATCTCAAGCACCGCAACGAGCCGCGCGGCATCGGCGGCATTTTCTATGATTATCTGGAAAGCGATTGGAACGCTTCCTTCGCCTTCACGAAGGACGTGGGCCGCGCCTTTCGCGACATCTACCCCAAGCTGGTCGAGCGCAATTTCACGACGCCATGGACCGAGGCCGACCGCGACGAGCAGCTGGTACGCCGCGGCCGCTATGTCGAATTCAACCTCCTCTATGATCGCGGTACCATTTTCGGGCTCAAGACCGGCGGCAATGTCGATTCCATCCTGTCGTCGATGCCGCCCGTCGTGAAATGGCCGTGATTGGACTGTCACGCTGCAGACTTAAACTTCAGCAATACCGATCACACAAGAAGTGGATAATCACATGAGCTTTTCAGCAGGCAGCATCGTCGTTTTGAAGTCCGGCGGTCCGGCCATGACCGTCGTCTCGGCTGACGAAGAAGGTGTCGAGTGCATCTGGATGAGCGATGTCGGCGAGTTGTCGCGCGATATCATCCCGGCCGTCGTTCTCGAGCAGGTCGAAATCGGCGACGACGAGGAGGATGAAGAAGACGAGGACTGAGGCGTCGTCTATCTGAGCGCGGAAGCGATCATCGTCGCGCCTCCGATGAGCACCACCGCGTCGAGGATAGCCGTGTGCACATGGATCGGCATGCGCCGAACGATGAAGCGCGACAGATGCGCGCCGGGCATCGACATCAGCCCGGTGAGCAGCGCCAGCGCCAATATCTGAGGCGTCAGCACGCCCGACAGGGCGAACACCGAGACCTTCACGATGCCGACGCCGATCGACACCATGGCGTCGGTCGCGATCACGGCGGCGCCTTCGAGACCTGCGGCCATCAGCAGCGACAGCATGATGACTCCGGACCCGGCAGTGCCGCCGACCAGCACCCCGTAGCCCGCTGAGCCGACCACGAGGCCGCGATCGCCGATGCGCCAGTTGCGCCGCCGCGCCAGACGCCGGAGCGGCACACTCGCCATCAGCATAGCGCCGATCACGATGGCCGCGCCCGCGCCGGTCAGTTGCGAATAACCCCAGGCGCCGAGCACGCAGCCGGGCAGCGCCGTCACCGTGGCGATAACGGCGCGCCGGCGGTCGAGATTCTTCAAATAGGCCGATACCCGTCCGGAGTTGTTGAACAGCGCCGCGATGGCGATGATCGGCACCACCGGCGCCGCTCCCACCATGGGCACCAGCACCAGCGGCATCAGCGCGCCGCTGCCATAGCCCGACACACCGCCGATGATGCCGGCGAGCAACGCGACCGTGGCGACGACTGCGAGCTGCAGCAGTGAGACGTCGGCAAAGCCGCCGAGAACCCCGGAAAGCATATCCATGTCCGCGCGCGTGCCCGGTCGGACACGTCAGGTCAAGGCCGCACGCCGCATATCAAACGGTCATTTTACGGCGGCGAGATCGGCCGGCGATATCAACACGCCGAAGCGTTCGCACCCGCGCACGAACTTCTCCCCTGTTCAGCGACAATATAGGGGATGGGCTTCACGCGTCAGACACATGCGCGTTATGCGACCATTCAGTCGGCGGTCGGCAACCGCCGCATCGTGAATTCGATCGTGTCGCCGGGCAGGACGCGCCAGCTTTCGATCTCGGTCATGTAGGCCGCCTTGGGGTAACGGTCGAACCATTCCCGCGCCTTGGCGCGCGCCGCCTCGCGCGGCAACGAGAAGGTCTCGCGCCGGTAGGAGTCGCGCTCGCGCCTGCGCCGTTCGCTCGCTGAAGCGAGACGGCGGGCAAGGTCGCGCGGGGTGTCGTGACGCGGCATGGCTCTAAGATTCGTCGGTCTCACGCTGCATTCAAGGGCTCACTCGGGCTGCTATGCAGGTCGGCGTATCACGAGGTAGCACGCTACCGATGCATAATACAGGACTACCATTAATAGTTGCATTGATGTCACGCTTTAAAGGAAATGCATGTCCGCCCTCACCGCTACGGGGTGTCCCGGATTGTCAGCAGCACCGCGTCGGCCTTAATTTTCAAATCACATTTTCAACGCGGGTTTTAGGAAAGCTCCGGCCCGCAGGCCGTCGCTCCGCACGAGCAGGACGCGGAGCCAGCATCGAAGGGGGTAATCATGCGCCGTCTGGTCGTCTCGTTGATCGCCACCACTTTCCTGAGCGGCGTCGCCGCTCACGCCGCCGACCTCCCGGTCAAGGCGCCGGTTTACAAGGCGCCGCTGATGTACAACTGGACCGGCTTCTATGTCGGCATCAACGGCGGAGGCGGCTTCGGCCACACCGACTGGACTTATGTCGTCGGCGGCAACCAGGCCGGCCACAACACCAGCGGCGGGCTGATCGGCGGCACCGTCGGCTACAATTACCAGATCCAGAACTGGGTCCTCGGCGTCGAAGGCGACTGGGATTGGGCCAACGTCAAGGGCAGCACCAACTGTCCGAACCCGGCCTTCTCCTGCGAGTCGAAACTCACGTCGCTCGGCACATTGCGCGGCCGCGCCGGCCTGACCCTCGGATCCACCGGCAACGTCCTGCTCTACGGCACCGGCGGCTGGGCTTGGGGCCGGCTGAACATCCAGACCGTGAACGCCGCCGTTGGCACCAACGGCTCGAGCACCACGCCGAACGGCTGGACCCTGGGCGGCGGCGCCGAATGGGGCTTCCTGCCGAACTGGTCGGCCAAGCTTGAATATCTTTATGTCGGTTTCGGCAGCAACACCTACACCGTCGATACGGCGCTGCAGGTCAATGCCAAGGAGCGCGTCAACGTCATCCGCGCCGGCGTGAACTACCGCTTCTGATCGACGCTCCGTAAAATGCGAAGGGCCGCCGGCCCCGGCGGCCCTTTCGTTTGGCGGCCGACATCAAAGGCCGGCGGCTGCGTCAGCGATGCGGTCGAGCGCGGACGTATCGGCCGGAAAATCCGCAGCGATCCACATCGCCTCCGCCGCGCGCAAGGCCGCGCCGAGCGCCGGGCCCTTATCAATCCCGCGCTTGATGAAGTCGTCGGCCTTGAGCGGAAACGCCGGCGGCGTCCAGCGCCGCGGCAAGGTCACCAGCGCGCGCCACGGCGCGTCATGATCGGATGCCTGCGAGCGCGCCCAGGCCATGAGCGCGCTGTCTGTAAAAGCGGCCTCCTTCAGACGGTATAGCAGCGCCCGCGCCGGGCCCTCGCCCGTCTGCGGCGAGAACCGGCGCCAGTTTTCCGCCATTGCCGTGAGCCGGGTGTGCTCGGCATTGCTGAGGCGGAGTTTCTGCGCCAGGCGTTCGGCATCTTCCGTCACGGCGACGCCGAGCGCGCCGAGCCGGCGCGCCGCGTCGGGCGGAAGATCGATCGCCGTCTCGGCCTTGGCCAGGTTCTCGAAGGCAGCGAGATACGGCACGCCGCCAAGCACGCGCAGCAACAGGCCCGTCTGGGCCATCGCCGCCAACGTGGGCGCGGCGCGCGGCGCCACCACGAGCTTGAGCATCTCCATGCGCACGCGCTCGCGCGACAACTGGTCGAGACCGTCGCGCTCGTCGATGCAGGCAGCGAGGCCATCGGCGTCGGGATGGCCGTGGCCATAGGCGGCGTGAAAGCGGAAGAAACGCAGAATGCGCAAATAATCTTCCTCGATACGCCGCCGCGCATCGCCGATGAAGCGAACGCGCCGCCCATCGAGATCGTCAAGGCCGCTCGTGTAATCGTGGACCGCGCCGCCGCGCGATGCCGACAAGGCATTCATGGTGAAGTCTCGGCGCAATGCATCTTCGCGCCAGTCGCGGCCGAAGGCGACCTTGGCGTGGCGGCCGAAGGTCTCGACATCGGTGCGCAAGGTCGTCACCTCGAAAGGGTGCTTGTCGATGACGACGGTGACGGTGCCGTGCTCGATGCCGGTCGGCACCGGCTGGAAGCCCGCCGCCGTGGCGCGGCGCACGACTTCGTCCGGCGCCGCGGTGGTGGCAACATCGACGTCATGCACCGGCACACCGAGCAGCGCGTTGCGCACCGCACCGCCGACAACGCGCGCTTCCTCGCCGTCGCCGTCGAGCACGTCCAGCAACCGTGAAAGCTGCGCGGCGAAAGGCCAGGCGGCGAAATCGACCTTGCGGGCCGTGGAGCTCATCTTTTCCCCTCCCCCCGCAGAGCGGAGCGACGTGGTGGGGAGGGGTCAGGGGTGGGGGGAAGACGGCGCATGAAAGCGCCCCCCACCCCTGACCCCTCCCCGCCGCACGCAAGAGCGTGCGTGGGGAAGGGAAAACAGAAGCGGATCGCATCCGTCGTCATCGCATCTGTCCCGGCACGAAACGGCCCTGCTCGTCGATATGCGCCGGCACGTAGCGCGAGCCCGGCTCATAGCCGCCATATTGCGCGAAATAAACGAAGCTGCCCACCACCAGCACGAGGGCGGCGATGGCCAGCCACACGATCCGCTTGACCGGCCAGGATTCCGGGTCGAACACGCCGGCCTTTGTCGACCACAGAAACACCGCGTAGAGCGCGAACGGCATGACGAAAAGCGCAACTTCAATAGCGATGGTGCGGATCATCGGTAGATCCTCTCCCGCATGTTGCGCAGGATGCCGGCCGTGACGCCCCAGATATAACGCTCGCCGAAGGTGATCGCGTAATAGTGCCGCTCCACGCCCTGCCACTGCCGCGAATGCATCTCCATGTTGTCGTCCGCCATCAGGAAAGCGAGCGGCACCTCGAAAGCGACATCGACTTCGGCGGTGTTGAGCGTGAGCGCAAAGCCCGGCTCGACCCGCGCGACCAGCGGCACAATGCGGTAGCCGAGCGTCGTCATGTAGAGATCGAGATAGCCGAGCGGCTCGACGAGTTCGCGCGACAGCCCGATTTCCTCCTCCGCTTCGCGCAGCGCCGCCGCCTTCGGGTCGGCATCGGTCTTGTCGATCTTGCCGCCGGGAAATGAAATCTGCCCCGGATGGTCCGGCAGATGCTGCGCGCGCTGGGTCAGCAGCACCGTCGGTTCGGGATGATCGACGACGGCGATCAGCACCGCCGCGGGACGGATCGGCCGCACCTGCGCGATCTTCGCCATCACCGGCTCGGCGTCGTGGTCGCCCCGCGCCGGCACGAAATCCGGATCGGTGATGCCGTGCGGCATGTCCAGCGTCAGCCGCTCGCGCACGCGCGCAAAGAATTCGGCCGACGAGAGCGGCGCGGGCCGCGATTGCGGGTCAAGCATCAGGAAAACTCCCGCAGGGCGCTGGCCTCAGCCATCGGATAGAATTCGCCGCCCGAAGCGACGCCGAACATCGTCTTGCCGTCTATAGCGCGCTCTTCGCCCAGGTCGACCAGATCGTAGAACAGCGCCCGCGTCACTTTCGCCCACAGGTCGCTGCGAACGTGAAGATACGGCGCGAGCCCGCCATTCTCGGCGTCCTCTTCGAAACGCAACGCATGGTCCGGACCGGCCGCAATCCATTCATCGACATTTGTCCGAAAATGCAATGTGCGGCCTTCGGCCGCGTCGTCCAGCCTGAGTTCCACGGCCGTGAAGGGCGCGTCGTCGACAACGATGCCGACCTTCTCCACCGGTGTGACCAGAAAATATTTGTCGCCCTCGCGCTTGAGCACCGAGGAGAACAGCTTGACCAGACCGGAACGGCCGATCGGGCTCTTCTCGTAGAACCAGGTGCCATCCGAGGCGATTCTCATGTCGAGATCGCCGCAAAACGGCGGATTCCACAGGTGCACGGGGGGCAGGCCCTTGCCACCCTGCTCGCCGCCATCCTTGGGCAGCATGGCGGCAATACCGTCCAGGCCGCCCTTTTGGCGTCCCGGAGCCACCGCCGGCGGTCTGTCCTGCCCTGTCTTCGCCATTGTTACCTTCGTACTCTCCGGGGGCGCGTGGCTGTTCGCAACTTTGTGACAATCCCCGACGCCACAAGAAGATAGCGTAGGCTACTCAAAATAATGAGGCAGATTCGGCAAGACGCCATAACTGCTTGGTGCGTTTGTTGCATCGCCTCTGGGCAAGAGCTTCTCGAAAGCCGGAGCGGCCGGCGCGGATCGGAAGCCGAAAGGGACAGACATGGCGTCGGCAGGCGGTGAAAGCATTGAAAAGCTGGAAGATATGATCGTGCGCGCGGCCGAGACCACGGCCGCCCATGTGCGCGCCGCCAAGGACGCGATCGGCACCGTCATCTTCGGCCAGGAGCAGGTGGTGGAACGGGCCATCATCACGGTGCTGTCCGGCGGCCATGCGCTGCTTGTCGGCGTGCCCGGCCTCGCCAAGACCAAGCTGGTGGAAACGATGGGCGTTGCGCTCGGTCTCGACGCCCGCCGCGTGCAGTTCACGCCCGACCTGATGCCCTCCGACATTCTCGGCTCGGAAGTGCTCGAGGAGAACGCCGCCGGCAAGCGCAGCTTCCGCTTCATCCCCGGCCCGGTCTTTGCCCAGCTTCTGATGGCCGACGAAATCAACCGCGCCTCGCCGCGCACCCAATCCGCCTTGCTGCAGGCGATGCAGGAACAGCATGTGACCGTCGCGGGCGCGCGGCACGACCTCCCCAAGCCATTCCATGTGCTGGCGACGCAGAACCCCCTGGAGCAGGAAGGCACCTATCCCCTGCCCGAAGCGCAGCTCGATCGCTTCCTCATGGAGATCGACGTCGATTATCCCGACATCGTCGCCGAGCGGAAAATCCTGTTCGACACGACCGGCGCCGAGGACAGCCAGGCCAAGGCGGCGATGACCTCCGAAGACCTGATCTCGGCGCAGCGCCTGGTGCGTCGCCTGCCGGTCGGCGAGTCGGTGGTCGAGGCGATCCTGCAGCTCGTGCGTTCGGCGCGTCCCGGCGAGGAAGCCGGCGAACTCGGCCGTCACATCTCCTGGGGCCCCGGTCCGCGCGCCTCGCAGGCGCTGATGCTGGCGGTGCGCGCCCGCGCGCTGCTCGACAATCGCTTCGCGCCGTCGATCGACGACGTCCTCGAACTTGCCGAACCGGTGCTCAAACACCGCATGGCGCTCACCTTCGCCGCGCGCGCCGAAGGCGAAACCGTCGGCAATGTCATCAAGCGGCTGAAGTCGCGTATCGGATAATATGGCGGACAACGTTTTGGCCGAGCCGACCGTTACAGGAACCAGCGCGACGCCCGTCAATGCCGCAGCCGGCAAGAGCAGCAAGCTGGCCGCGCGCATCCCCCGCCTCATCCTCGAGGCGCGGCGGGTCGCGGCGACGCTGATCCACGGTCTGCACGGCCGCCGCCGCGCCGGCACCGGCGAGAACTTCTGGCAGTATCGGCATTTCTCGTCCGGCGAACCGGCGAACCGTATCGACTGGCGGAGATCGGCACGCGACGATCATCTTTATGTCCGCGAGCGCGAATGGGAGGCCTCGCATACGATCTGGATGTGGGCCGACCGCTCGCCCTCGATGGAGTTTTCCTCGCACCTGACCGAATGGTCCAAGCTCGACCGCGCTCTGGTCGTATCCTTTGCGCTGTCGGAAGTGCTGGTGCAGGGCGGCGAGCGCATCGGCATTCCGTTCCTGATGCGTCCTTCGTCCAGCCGCAACGTCATCGAGACAATGGCGCAGCGTATCATCCATGATCGCACCGAGAGGCCGAGCCTGCCGCCGAATTTCGCGCCGGCGCCGTTCTCCGAAGTGGTGATCTTCTCCGACCTGTGGAGCCCGATCAGCGAGTACAAGAAGATGATCGGACAGCTCGCCGCCAATGGCGCGCGCGGCCACGTGGTGCAAGTCTGCGATCCGGCGGAAGAGACCTTCCCCTATTCCGGCCGCGTCGAGTTCGTCGAATCCGAAGGCCTCGGCAGCGTTACCGCCGGCCGCGCCGAGACTTGGCGCAACGATTACCAGGCACTGCTCGCCAATCACCGCGCCGCGCTGCGCGCCGAGACCGAAGCGCTCGGCTGGACTTTCACCGTTCATCGCACCGACCGTGGCCCGACCGAACTGCTGTTCGCCTTGCATGGCCGCATGGGCGCGCACTCGGTCCAGACTGCGATCAACAGCCGGCACACCGGGAGCGTGGCATGATGGGTTCGCTCCCGCTCGCTTTCGCTCAGCCGCTGATCCTGCTCGGCCTGTTGTCGTTGCCGGTGCTGTGGTGGCTGCTGCGGCTGGTGCCGCCGCGGCCGCGCGTCGTGTCCTTCCCGCCGACGCGGCTCCTGTTCGACATCGCGCCGAAGGAAGAAACGCCATCTCGCACGCCGTGGTGGCTGATCCTCTTGCGCCTGCTGCTCGCGGCGCTCGTGATTTTCGCCGCAGCCGGCCCGTTGTGGAATCCGCCGGTCGCGACCGGGGCGAAGAACGCGCCGCTGCTCATTCTCGTCGACGACGGCTGGGCCGCCGCGGCGGCCTGGGACGTTCGCCTGCGCACCGCCGACGAACTGATGGCGCGCGCCGAAGCCGACAGCCGCGGCGTCGCCCTGCTGCCGCTGTCGGAAACGGCGCGCGATATTTCGCTGCAGGTCGCCGGCGCGCTGCGCGTGCAGGCGAAGCAGCTCAAGCCGAAGCCGTATTCGGTCGATCGCGTCGAGGCGCTGCCGGTGATCGATCGTTTCCTGAAAACGACACCGGAAGCCGAGATCGTCTGGCTGTCCGATGGCGTCGACATGGGCAAGGGTACGGGCTTCATCGACGGCCTCAAGCAGATCGCCGGCTCGCGGCCGATGACCGTGGTGTCGGGCGGCACGACCATCCCGCACGCGCTCGCCGCCGCGGACAATGCCGCCGGTGCGCTCACGGTGAAGGTGTTGCGCGCACAGACCGGCGTTGCCGAAAACGGTCTCATTCACGCCATCGACCTCAAGGGCCTGCCGCTCGGCGATGCGCCGTTTGCTTTCGGCGCCGGCGACCGCGAGGCTGAAGCACGCATCACCCTTCCGGTGGAAATCCGCAACGACGTGGCGCGCCTCGAAATCGCCGGCGAGCGCTCGGCCGGCGCGGTGCAACTGCTCGACAATCGCTGGCGGCGGCGCACCATCGGCGTCGTCTCGGGTTCGGCGGCCGACCGCTCGCAGCCGCTGCTCGGCGCCTCATACTATCTGTCGCGCGCACTCAATCCCTTCGCCGACGTCCGGCTCGCCGAAAGCGTCGCGCCGGCCGAAGCGATCGGCCGCTTCCTCGATCAGCGCCTGCCGATGCTGGTGCTGGCCGATGTCGGCAATGTCGCCGAGGCGCGCGGCCGGCTCGACACCTGGATCGAGAATGGCGGCGTGCTGGTGCGCTTTGCCGGGCCGCATCTCGCCGCCGGCAGCGACGACCTCGTGCCGGTGCGGCTGCGCCGCGGCGGCCGCATTCTCGGCGGCGCGCTGAGCTGGGAGAAGCCGCAGCAGCTTGCCGCTTTCTCACGCGACGGCCCCTTTGCTTCGACGGCGGTGCCGAACGATGTCACCGTCACCCGTCAGGTGCTGGCCGAGCCCGATGCGACGCTCCCCGATCGCACCTGGGCGACGCTGGCGGACGGCACGCCGCTCGTCACTGCGCAAAAGCGCGGCAAGGGTCTGATCGTGCTGTTTCACGTAACAGCGGATACGCGCTGGTCCGATTTGCCGCTGTCCGGCGCTTTCGTCGACATGCTGCGCCAGACCGTGTCGCTCGCCGGCGCGACGCCGGCCGCCGACGGTGACGCCGCCGCGGGCGGCCGCGGGCAGGCGGTGGCGGCGACGCGGGTGCTTGACGGCTTCGGCGCGTTCACGGTGCCCGCGGCGACCGTGCGGCCGGTGCCGTCCGGCTTCGCCGGCCGCGCCAGCAGCGACCATCCGCCCGGATTCTACGGCCCGCCGGAGGGCCTGGTCGCCGTCAATACGCTGCTGCCGGAGGACCGCCCGCTTCCGCTCGACGTCACGGCGCTGAACGCGCGGCAGGACGTCTACCGCTTCGGCGAGCCGGTCGATCTGCGCGGCCCGGTGTTCATGGCCGCGTTCGGCCTGATCGCGCTCGATGCGCTCGTGGTGTTCGTGCTCGCCGGCGGCCTCGCCGCCTTTGCCCGCCGCCGCAGCGCCGCGACCGCCGCGATCCTGATCGTCGCCCTCGCCGGCGCGCTGGCGACGCCGCGCACCGCGCAGGCGCAATCGACCCTGATGCCGCCGCAGAGCCTGCCGCAGCGCACGCCGCTGTCGCCGCAGCAGCAGGACTTCGCCATCAAGGCGACGCAGCAGACGCATCTGGCTTACATCGTCACCGGCGACGCCGACGTGGACGAGATCAGCCGCGCCGGCCTCTCCGGCCTGACGCTGTTCCTGGCGCAACGCACGGCGCTCGAACCGGGCGAGCCCGTCGGCCTCGATCCCTCGCGCGACGAACTGTCGTTCTTTCCGGTGATCTACTGGCCGATTTCCGAGCGCGCCGCCAAGCCGTCGCGTGCGACGCTCGACCGCATCGACACCTACATGAAGCAAGGCGGCACCGTGCTGTTCGATACGCGCGATGCCATCGACGCGCCGCCCGGCCCCGACGGCGAGACGCGCTCGCCGGGCATGGTGGCGCTGCGCGCCATCCTGTCTTCGCTCGATGTGCCGGAACTCGAGCCGATTCGCGCCGACCATGTGCTCAACAAGACGTTCTTCCTGATGAAGGACTTCCCCGGCCGCTTCACAACAGGCCGGCTCTGGGTCGAGGCGCTGCCCGAAGACGTCGAGGAAGATCCGAGCCGCCCGGCGCGCGCCGGCGACGGCGTATCGTCCATCATGATCACGTCGAACGATCTGGCCGGCGCCTGGGCGCTGCGGCCCGACGGCCAGGCCATGCTGCCGCTGGTGCCGGGCGAGCCGCGCCAGCGCGAATTCGCCTTCCGCGCCGGCGTCAACATCGTGATGTACGCGCTGACCGGCAACTACAAGGCAGACCAGGTGCACATCCCCGCTTTGCTCGAACGGTTGGGGCAGTGACATGAATCTCGGCGTCGCCTTCGCACCGCTGGTTCCGCAATACGTCGTCTGGACGGCATTCGGCGTCGCCGTGCTGCTGTCGATCCTGCTGCTGGTCGCGCGCAGCCGCGGCGCGGTCATGCGCACCGTCGCCATGGCGCTGCTGGTGCTCGCGCTCGCCAACCCGTCGATGACGCGCGAGGACCGCGACCCGATCCCGTCGGTCGCCGCCGTCATCGTCGACAAGAGCCCGAGCCAGGAATTCGGCGACCGCGATGCCCAGACCGAACAGGCGCGCGAGACTTTGCTCAACCGCCTGAAGGGCATTCCCGGTCTCGAAGTGCGTGTCGCCGAGGCCGGCGCCGCCGACGGCGAGACCGACGGCACGCGGCTGTTCACCGCGCTGTCCTCGACGCTCGCCGACGTGCCGCCGGATCGCATCGCCGGCGCGGTGATGATCACCGACGGCCGCGTTCACGACATTCCGGCGAACGCAGCGGCGCTCGGCTTTGCCGCGCCGCTGCATGCGCTGATCACCGGCCACGCCAACGAGATCGACCGCCGCGTCGTTCTCACGCAGACGCCGCGCTTCGGCATTGTCGGCCAGATGCAGACCATCGGCTTCAAGATCGAGGACCAGGGCGTCCCGGCCGGTCCCGTGCAGGTGACCGTGCGGCGCGACGGCGAACTGCTCGAACAGCGCACCGTCAACAGCGGCGACGAAGTCCGCATGCAGGTGCAGATCCCGCATGGCGGGCCCAACATCGTCGAGGTCGAGGCGGCGCCGCTCGCCAACGAACTGACTTTGGTCAACAACCGCGCCGTCATCTCCATCGACGGCGTGCGCGACAAGCTGCGCGTGCTGCTCGTCTCGGGCGAACCGCATGCCGGCGAGCGCACCTGGCGCAACCTGCTCAAGTCCGACGCCTCGGTCGATCTCGTCCACTTCACCATTCTGCGGCCGCCGGAAAAGCAGGACGGCACGCCGATCAACGAACTGTCGCTGATCGCCTTCCCGACGCGCGAGCTGTTCCAGCAGAAGATCGGCGAATTCCAGCTCATCATCTTCGACCGGTATGCCCGGCAGGGCGTGCTGCCGATGATCTATTTCGACAACATCGCGCGCTATGTCCGCAACGGCGGCGCGGTGATGATCGCGGCCGGCCCCGATTATGCGTCGACGAGTTCGATCTGGCGCACGCCGCTCGATGTCATCCTGCCGGCCGAGCCGTCCGGCGACGTCACCGAGCAGAGCTTCAAGGCCCGCATCTCCGATGCCGGCAAACGCCATCCGGTCACCCGTGCGCTCGAAGGCTCCGACGTCGATCCGCCGCAGTGGAGCAACTGGTTCCGGCTGGTCAACACCAAGCGCACCATGGGCACGCCCGTGATGGAAGGCCCGGACGGCAAGCCGCTGCTGGTGCTGGCGCGCGAAGGCGAAGGCCGCGTCGCGCTGATGCTGTCCGATCACATCTGGCTGTGGGCGCGCGGCTATGAAGGCGGCGGCCCGCATCTCGATCTTTTGCGCCGGCTGTCGCACTGGCTGATGAAGCAGCCCGACCTCGAAGAGGAAGCGCTGCGCCTGATCGTGCGCGGCCGCGACATGACCGTGCAGCGCCAGACCATGGCGGACGCGGTGGCGGACATCACCCTCACCTCGCCGTCCGGCAAAACCCAGACGCTCAAGCTGTCGGCGGCGGAGCCCGGCCTGTGGCGCTCGCAGGTGCCGGCCAACGAACTCGGCCTGTGGCGCGCCACCGACGGCAAGCTCACCGCGCTGGTGAATGTCGGCCCGGCCAATCCGCGCGAATTCCAGGAAGTGACCTCGACCACCCAGACGCTGGCGTCGCTCGCGGACAGCACCGGCGGCAGCGTGCGCCGTCTTGCCGAGAACGCCGGCGGCCTTGAAGTGCCGCGCGTCGTACCGGTGCGCACCGCCTCGACCTACAAGGGCGAGGACTGGATCGGCATGAAGATGCGCGACGTCTCCGTGGTGCGCGGCATCGGCGTGCTGCCGATCTTCTCCGGGCTGATCGGCCTCCTGCTGCTGGTCGGCTCGCTGGCGCTGACATGGGCGCGGGAAGGCCGCTAGATTCTGTCATTCCGGGGCGCCGTGAAACGGCGAGCCCGGAATCCATATTCCCGGTCCTGTGAATATGGATTCCGGGCCCGCTTGCTTCGCAAGCGTCCCGGAATGACAATGGGGCATGACCCTCTCCCTTTTCTTCGCCACCATGTTCGCCGGGTTTCTTTATTCGGTGATCCCCGGTCCGGCGGTGCTGCTGGTGTTCTCGCTTGCCGCCCAGCACGGCCGCGCCATGGGCGCCCGATTCCTGATCGGCCATATGGTCGGCGACATCACCTGGAGCGCTCTGGCTTTCGCCTCCATCGTCGGCGTCAGCAAGATGGGGCCGCTGCTGTTCGACATCCTCGGCGCCGGCTGCGGTCTTTATCTGATCTATCTCGGCATCAAGGCGATCCGCGCCCGGTCGATCGGCGACGCGCCGGTGCTGCGCGGCCACATGCCCTATCGCGCCGGCTTCCTGTTCGGGCTCACCAATCCGAAAGCCTATCCGGTGGCGGTCGCGGTCTTCACCGCGCTGATCGCGCGCTACACGATGGACCTGTCGTGGTCGTCGCTGCCGCTGATGGGGCTGTCGGCCTGGATCGGCCTCGTGCTCGGCTATGTCGCGACCTTGTTCTGGGCCGGGCTGCCGATCGTGCGGCGCTTCTTCCTGCTGCACGGCGTCGTGGTCACGCGCATCATCGGCGTGACCTTCGTGCTGTTCGGGTTGAAGTCGCTGGTGGACGCCGGGCGCTCGTTCCAGACGCGGTAGCGCTCCTACTTCACCACGTCGTCGGCGGCTGTGATCAGGCTGTGCGACGGGTTCTTGCCGCAATATTCGCCGAGCTTGCCGCCGTTCGCTTTCATCTTGTCGAAGTCGACGATCGGCTTGGCGTCCTGGCTGGCGTAGAAGCCCTCGATCCACATCAGGATGAGGCCGATGGTCTCCTTGTCGCTGGTGACGAAGTCCTTGCAGCTCACGGTCGACAGATCGAGCTGTTGCGCCTTGAGCGGCAGCGGCGCCAGCATGGCCGCCGCGACCAGTAACATCGAAAGCTTTTTCATGATGCGCCCCCTTGAAGTCCTGTGGCTTCAGTCTTGCCGCAGCCGATGACGGCGGCAAGAACGGGACGACGCGACGGCGCTGATATTATTCTGAATTTACGCGCGCGCTATTTCAGATCACGCCGGCTCGATCCAGTCCGGACGGATCAGGCCGGTCACGCCCTCGAAGGCGCCGGGGACGAGTTCGTGGACGAGGAGCCGGGCCGGATTGACCGGCCCCGGCATCTTCACCTGGCCCTTGGGGATGCGCTTGAAGCCGCTGCGGCCGTAATAAGGCTCGTCACCGACCAGCACCACCAGTTTGTAGCCCTTGGCCTTCGCATCCTTGAGCGCCCGCGCCATCAGCGCCGCGCCCACGCCGCGCGAGCGGAACGGCGGCTCGACCGTCAGAGGACCGAGCAGCAGCGCCGGCGTCTCGCCGATGCAGATCGGCGTCAGCCGGATCGAGCCGACCATCAGGGTGCCGATACGGGCGATGAACGACAATTCGAGCAGGTGGCCTCGCCCCTCGCGGATGCGGTAGGCGCTGCGCGCGTAGCGCCCCGGGCCGAACGTGCGCTCGTTCAGGCGCTCGACGGCAAGCGCGTCGCTCGGCGATTCAGGGACAATGGTGAGGTCGAGTTCGCTCATGAAACCATGCGATTAGCACCCCGCTCCCGGAACGTCCATCGGCGGTGGCGATGGCCTCCCCAAGACCCTAGATAGGACCGGAGCGGGCAATAGAAAAAGGAATGCATCTTGGGACTTCTGGTGGACGGCGTCTGGCACGACGAATGGTACCAAAACAAGAACGGCCGCTTCGTCCGGCAGGACTCGCCGTTCCGCAACTGGGTGACCGCCGACGGCAGCGCCGGGCCGACCGGGACCGGCGGCTTCAAGGCCGAGGCCGGCCGCTACCACCTCTACGTCTCGCTGGCCTGCCCGTGGGCGCATCGCACCATCATCTTCCGCCAGCTCAAGGGCCTCGAGCAACTGATCTCGATGTCCATCGTCTCGCCCGACATGCTCAAGGAAGGCTGGACCTTCCATACCGGCGAAGGCTCGACCGGCGACGCCATCAACGGCAAGGACAGGCTCTACGAGATCTATCTGCTGACCGATCCGAAATTCACCGGCCGCGTCACCGTGCCGGTGCTGTGGGACAAGAAGACGAAGACGATCGTCAACAACGAATCGTCCGAGATCATCCGCATGTTCAATTCGGCCTTCGACGGCCTGACCGGCAACACCGCCGACTTCTACCCGCAGGCGCTGCGCGCCGAGATCGACCGCATCAACGACCTCGTCTATCCGAACATCAACAACGGCGTCTATCGCGCCGGTTTTGCCACCACGCAGGAGGCTTATGAAGAAGCCTTCGGCAACCTGTTCGATACGCTCGACAAGGTGGAAGAGATCCTGTCGCGGCAGCGCTATCTCGCCGGCAGTGCGATCACGGAGGCGGACTGGCGGCTGTTCACGACCCTGGTGCGCTTCGACGCGGTCTACTACGCGCACTTCAAGTGCAACCGGCGGCACAGCTACGAATATCCGAACCTGTCGAATTATGCCCGCGAACTCTATCAGGTGCCCGGCGTCGCGCAGACGGTGGACCTTGGGCAGATCAAGCGGCATTATTACTTCAGCCAGCGCACGGTGAACCCGACCGGCATCGTGCCGGTGGGGCCGCAGCTCGATTTTGCGGCGAAGCATGACCGGGGGCGGTTCGGCTAGTTCTGTCATTCCGGGGCGCGCCGGAAAGGCGCGAACCCGGAATCCATAACCCCAGCGCCGCGAATATGGATTCCGGGCCCGCTTGCTTCGCAAGCGTCCCGGAATGACAATGGGGCATGTTCGGCACCCACGATCTCTGGCTGTTCATCCTGTCGGCCCTGCTGCTCAACATCACGCCGGGGCCCGACACCGCGCTCGTTGTCGCACGCTCGACGCAGATGGGGCTGCGCGGCGGCGTTGCGGCGTCGTTCGGCATAGCCGGCGGCATCGTCGTGCACATCGCGGCGGCGGCGATCGGCCTGTCGGCGCTGATTGCGGCGTCTGCCACCGCCTTCAGCATCGTCAAATATATCGGCGCCGCCTATCTCATCTATATCGGCCTGCGCATGATCCTGAGCCGGCCGGCCGCCGCTCCGGGCGATGGCGCGGCGGCGCAAGCGGCGCTGCCGCTGCGCGCCGTGTTCTGGCAGGGCTTCTTCAGCAACGCGCTCAATCCGAAGGTGGCGATCTTCTTTCTCGCCTTCCTGCCGCAGTTCGTCGACAACGGCGCGCCGTCGAAGGCGCTGGCCTTCCTGTTCCTCGGCGTCGTCTTCATCATCGGCGGCACGGTGTGGAGCCTGATCCTCGCCGCCATCACCGCGCACGCGACGTCGCGCCTGAAAGCGACGCGGCGCTTCCGGCGCCTGGTCGACGGCGCTGTCGGCGCGATGTTCGTCGCGCTGGGCGTGCGGCTGGCGCTGGTGCAGCGCTAACGGGTTACGATGTCAAACAGCCCGGAGACTTGCAGCCAACGCTCCGCCGCCCCTGTTCTTTAAAGGCCCGGGGCGGCCTGCCTTCCCCTTCCGCCCCTCGGACATGCCGAGGGAATGGAGCGCCGCGAGGCGCCCAAGCAGATGCACCTTGCGGTGCCGGCCCTCCTTGCGATGGGAGAGGCCTGCGCCCCGCGGCGCTCCATGGTGGCGATTTCTGTCTGCGGGGCCGTAACTTCCGGCGGCCGGTCAGCGATCGAGCCGCCTTGTGAGCGGACATCGACCTCCGGCAGGCTTTCGCCCGCCTTCACCGAACCCCCGTCCAGCCATTGAAGGCAGAGCCCCGTAGTGGGCCCGGACGGCTACC